>JAQVXV010000028.1 GCA_028708945.1 Bacilli bacterium | reverse complement strand
TGGCATATGCAGCAACTCTTCTCTTTTTTACTATTCCAACCTGATTTGTAGATTGCTTATTTAGTAATGCTGGTATCGTTGTTACTTTTTTTGTCATTTTTCATCCTCCAACTCTTTTTTAATTTTTAAACAAAAATCTGATTTGTTATTTTCATATGGTCTTTGTGCAGTAACTCCCCTAACTTCAGGATAATCATATTTTGCTGCTGTCTCAAGGACATGATAGTTAGGAAGATATTGTCTTCCATTGTAAGGTGGATCTATATATAAAATATCTCCTTTTATTTTCTTTATTAATTCAACGCCATCTTGATTATAGCATTTATTTTTCTTTCCATTTTGGTATACATCTAATCTATATAATTCGTACTTTTTATAAGACCTTCTCTCCCATTCTTTATGAAAAGCTCCATACGTTCCTGATGTATTTGATACAAAAGGAATTCCCTCAACTATACAAGCCACAAGATAAAAGTATTCATCGTCATCTATTAAGCCTTCATTATGCCAATCTTCAACGGTAATTCTTGCATAATCAATACGAAGTGCATTTTCATCATTTACGTACATTCTCCCACCTGTTGGTGCATAGTTATTTTGAAAAAATCTTTTTTCTTGAGGCAAGTTCTCCATATCTGAATTTGAAAGACTATTAAAATAATCTATTGGATCTTTTATATTCTTTATTTTATTCAATTTTTTAAATGCTGGTAACTTATCGTTTTGAATAGTACCTCTTTGTAGCACGTATGAAAAATATAATAAATCATTAGAGTATACTTGATACCATCTTTTAAAGTATCTGGCAACTGTAGATGTCCCAGAAAATATATCACAGAATGATTCTGCACCTTTTACATTTTCATCTATTACTTGCTTAATATTATCAAGTAATAATGTTTTACAACCTATAAATCTCATTATTTCACCCACCTATTCTAAAGCACTTTTACCACTTTTTACCCATTCATCAAGTTCTGTCTTTTTAAACTTCCACTGTTTTCCAATTTTATGCGCAGGTAAATCATGTTTTAATTTTATCCAAGTTCTTAAAGTAACTACTTTTATGCCTAGATAAACTGCAGCTTCTTCAATACTTATGTAATTATCTTCTAATATATTTTTCATAACAACCTCACTTTTATATTTTCAAATACTCTATAACACATTATAACTTTTATATGTATAAAAAGCAACTAATTTGCTTATATTTGCTTATATTTATTTATATTTGTTTATATGATAGCATACAATAATTTTTTCATTGAACTCCCCAATTAACTGCAACACATAAAAATTTCACTATTAAATAATAATACCTCACTTCTTGCTTTCTTTAAATCCAGGCATAAAAAAAAGAGCCTTCTCTAAATCACTTTAAATTTAGAAAAGGCTATATTTCCTTTGAAATCAAAGGTTTTCTTTCAAATATCCCGATTATTCTTTGTATCATATTTGGAGTTGTTTGGTCTTTAAATCTCTTATCTAGTTCCTTTTGAATGTTTTCCCATAATGCATAACCGTTTGGTTCTAAGATAACACATCCTTTTACACTAGAATATTCTGCTAATTTTGCAGCCATGATAACATCTGTATACCATTTTGCAAAATCATTGTCACGTGATGTTATTGCTATATTTGCCATATAATCCCTCTTTCTATCAAAAAAAGAATGGTAAGGAGCGCTAAGCACGGTACCATCCTTTATTTTACTTTATTTTATAACGATATAACCGGAAATGTTTGCATTTCACTCAGAAGGTAGGAATTAATAACATTATAACTTGTTTTCACTATACCAAGCTCACTTATATAAGAGATCATTAATATTCCTTCGTCTTTGATTTGTACATAATATTATCAAATACAATTTATTTTGTCAATTGTTTTTTAAATAATCCGCTAATTGAATATAAGCAGTATTGTTCCATAAGTTAAATCTTTCTTCATCTTCAAAATTTCCTAATGTCTTATCTTGTCCTTTAGGAATAAAGATAAAATCCCAACTCCAACCATAAGTACCACTTTTTTTAAACGCTATAGTGCCTTCTGTTTTACAGATAAACGCTACCGGTTCTTCACCATATTTACAATATGCTAAAACCTCAACAAAATAAGCTTCCCTATCTTCAATACCATCCATTAGTTTTAATATTCCATCTTCACCTATTGTATCATCAGCATAATGTGTATACGGTCCAGGGAATCCCTTTAAACTTGGTATAACTAATCCAGAATCATTTTTTAAAACATCGCATTTTAATTTATCACTTGCATTTTTTGCTG
The DNA here is from genome assembly GCA_028708945.1 of Bacilli bacterium. The sequence continues at coordinate 7,175 of JAQVXV010000028.1, read as the reverse complement.
AATACTTTGCAACATCTTCTATACTGTCAGATTGAATTTCAATTGTATCCATTTTTATATTTTTAATGGTAAATCCTAGTGGCTCTAAAACTTGTTTAGCACTGGCAATTTTAGCCCAATTACCAGTTACATATACTATCTCCATTTTACACCTCACTCAAATTATATCATAGAATATATAAGCATTTATCACTTCTTTAAGATATAAACATAAAATATCTTAGATAAGGAGTGGTTTTTACGAATTACAATATGTCTTTTGATAATCAAACATTGACAGATCAAGGAAGACAACCATATATTATAAATACTGAAATGGCGGCTAAATTAAACAACGACTATAGACGCGCTATATGGACAGGTAAACATTTACAAGTTACCTTAATGAGTATTAATCCTAATGATGATATAGGATTAGAAGTCCATCCTGATAACGATCAATTATTATTTATTGAACAAGGTCAAGGAATTACATTGATGGGAGCTACTAAAGATAATTTAGATTATCGCAAAATTGTCAATCCAAAAGATGCTATTTTTGTTCCAGCTGGTTTTTGGCATAATATTATAAACAATAGTATCAATTCACTTAAAATATTTACTGTTTATGCTCCACCACATCATCCATTTCAAACTGTCCATCAAACAAAAGAAATTGCCATGAAACATAATAATGATTATTAAATAAAAAACTAAATTCATATGAATTTAGTTTTTATGTAAAAAGAAACAAGAAAAATTCCAAATTTATTTTTTATTTTTTAATTTATTTAATAATAATTTTTCCTTATTAGGTTTGCTATCATCTAATAAGAAATAAACCCAATTATTTTTGCTATTATCAATATTTTTTTCACAATAGTTTAAAGTTTCAATATAATATTTTATTTTATTCTCTATTTGATCTTTACAATTATTTATTCCATATTGTTTTACAATAGCGCTTAGCTAGACCTATTGCATGTGTCTCAACATGTACAGTAGCACAGGCCTGCCCAATTGCATGACATAAAGCAATATGAACTGGATTTTTTATTTCTTTTGCTATGGCATGTACTTGCAGTAAAGCTTTTTTAGCAATTGGCATTTTCACGTTTCCTTTTGCCCATTCTTTACATAATTTTATAGCTTCTTCAGGTCTCTTTTCATTTGGATAATTTTCTTTCATAATTTTAAATGGTTCTTCCACACAAGTAAAAGCCCACATAACTAATGTTCTATGTTTTTGCTTTCTAATTAATTCAAGTAGTTCTTGTAAACATACACTTTCTCTTGAAAAAAGTATTTGATTTTGTTTTAATAACTTTATTTTAACATTTTCTAAACAATCATCTAACATAAAATACCTCTTATATATTATATCGCGCATAGTAATACTTGTTTTAACAAAAAAACTAAATTCATATAAATTTAGTTATTTTTATGTGGAGGGGCCAGACGGAGTCGAACCGACGCTCGGGGAGTTGCAGTCCCATGCCTTACCACTTGGCTATGGCCCCAGTTAAACCAATTAAATTATATCAAATAATAATATAATTGGCAACATATTTATTTAACAATCTCTTTAATTGCTTGAATTTCTTCAGTTTTTCTAATTAAATCATGAACTATTATATTGTTTGAAATCGATATTAGTTTTTGAGAATATTCATTATAATTATTGATGTATTCTTGACTTACAGATTCATCAGGGACAAAAAATCTTCCCTCATCTTTTTGACTATTATAATAAAGTTTATTAGTTAACCAATTCCCATCTGGAAAAACAACTACATTCTCTTTAACACTGAAAATATCGTTTCCTAAAGCATATTTTGTTTTTAAACCCATCATATTTGCTAAAGTTGGTAGCACATCATACATACCCATTACTTCAGTTACTTCAGTTCTAAATTTTTTATTCTTAGACCATATAATAAATGGTACTTTACGATTTAATTCATAAGTATAATAATCTACTGGTATATAGTCCTCATCATTAGCAGATAAAATTGCATTATTATAAGGATCATAATTATAATATCTAACAAAATCAGATTTTTTAAGTTTAGCATCATGATCGCCATATATTACTAAAGCGGCATTTTCTAATAGACCTTGTGCTTCTAAATCCTTTATAAAACTTCCAATTGCTTGATCGGCATAATGTGATGATTTAATATAACTTCCTAAAGTTGTTCCCTCTAAATATGGAGCACTGGCAATTTCTTTTTGACCAGTTTTAAAATTAATTGTTTCATATTTCCAATCAACTTCAAATTCACTCATTTTTTCGATATCTGTAAAAGGAGTATGATTAGTAAGCATAATTAAAGTTCCAAAAAAGTTTTTATTTTCTTGACTTATATCTTTCATAATTGGCACAGATTGTCTAAAAAATGATGCATCGCTTATTCCTAAACCTATTATTTCATCCATAGTATATGTATCTTTGTAAGAGAAGTACTTGTTATAACCCAAGGTATTAATATGAACAACATTACGATTCCAAAAAGATCCATTGTTGCCATGCATACTAAAAGTATAGTAATTTTTTTCATTTAATAACTTTTGAATTGATTCATATTTTCTATCCCAATAACTGACAAAAACGGTTCCACTTGATGCTGGTAATAGTGAAGTAGAAAATGTAAATTCACTATCACTACTAGTTCCAACACTCTCTTGAGCATAGAAATTAGATGCATATATTCCTTCTTTTGCTAATCTATTTAAATTAGGAGTTACTTCTACTCCATTAATTGTTTTATTTATTAAGAAATTTTGAATACTTTCGGCATGTATTACAATAATGTTTTTACCTTTTAAAATATTAGTATATTTATTTTTAGTTACTTCTTTTTCAACTTCATAAAATTCTCTGAATTCTTTTAAAGCTTCATCGTATCCAAATAAAGGTATTAACTTTGATTTAGCACTGGCAATAACATCATTAATTTGATATGTATAAATACCAAACTTTATGACAATATATTCACGATTCCATTGTTTTCCTAATCGACTTAAATCAGTTCCAGTAACTGTAGTTAAGAAAAAACCTAAGACAATTAAACCACCAATAATGGTATTTAAAGCCCTTATTCGACCTATTTCAATCTTTTCTACATATTCATAATATTTATTTTTTCTTAACAATCTATGTATTATATATAAAATAATTGGTGCGATTAAAAATATTAAATCTTTAGCTTCCATTATTTCTTCAAAAACAGCATTAGCAACCCCTACTAATTGAGTAGAAGTACTTAACATCGAAATAGATGTAAACGTTAAATAATTAGTATAATAGATAGAATTAATAGTACATATTGCCGATGTTATCAATAGCGTAATTATAAAATATTTGTGTTGCGATTTAGGTTTTATAAAATATCCTAAAGCACCTATTATCATAATTATTGCAAGATCGGCCAAAAAAGGATCAGTATCAAAGAAACCACCAACAGTGAGTTGTCTTAAAATTGCTCCATTTGTTGCTGACAATATTACAAAAGACATAAACAAGATATTTGTTTGAATATAGTTCTTGCTTGTCTTTATAGCATTACTAACTACTTTTTTACATTTTGGAATTTTTTGATTAACAAGTTCTTTTATTTTTTCCACATGTACACCTCTTCATAACACTAAAAATTATAACATTAAATTATACATTTTACAAATTAAAAGACACATATGTGTCTATTTTAATTCACTTTCAAAATGTGAAATTACATCTTTCTTAATTTTAGTGATTTCTTTAGGACTCATAAATAAGATTACATTATCCTTATGTTGATACAATTTTGAAGAGGTAGACTCATCAATATGTTCACCATTATTTAATAAATCAATAATCATTTGACTTGTTATATCTTTAAAATCTTCTTGTTTTTCTCTTGCCGGATAAATATCTAGCACATATGAATAATCAGATAAATTTAAGGCTGTTGCAATCTCTTCATAAAATTCACTCGTTCTTGAAAATGTATGTGGTTGAAAAATTGTAATGACCTTTTTATCTGGATATTTTTGTTTTAAACCTTTAATAACAGCTCTTACTTCATTTGGATGATGAGCATAATCATCGACTACAATAGTACTGTCAAGAATAGTCTCTTCTACTCTTCTTCCAGCTCCTTTAAAAGTTTTTAAATGTTTTGCTACTTCTTTAGCCTCTAATCTTTCGTAATAACATACTCCTATTACAGCTAAAGAATTTAAAAGCATATGTTTACCATAAAAGGGTAAATCAAAAGAACCATAGTAATTATCTTCCACAAATACTTCAAATTTTATACCATCTTTAGAATATTCCACGTTTTTAGCAATGATATCATTATCTTCTTTGATACCGTAATAAAAACAAGGTGTATTTAACTCTAAACTATGAGTATAAGGATCATCTCCACAGGCAATTACCATTTTTGAAGCATTGTTTCCATACTCTTGATATGCCGAAATAACATCATCCATATCTTTATAATAGTCAACGTGATCTAAATCAATATTAGTAATTACTGCATATTCTGGTTCATAAACTAAGAAATGGCGATAGTACTCACAAGCTTCTAAAACAAATTTTTTGTTTTCTTTATTTGCATACCCAGTTCCATCTCCTATTAGATAATTACAACCAATAATATTATTTAAAACATGTGCCATTAAAGATGTTGTTGTCGTTTTCCCATGACATCCAGCAATAGTAATTCCATCGAACATATTCGCAAGTTTACCTAGCATTTCATTATATTCGTATATTCTTAAATTCAATTGTTTTGCTTTTACAATTTCAGGATGATTATCTTTTATAGCTGTACTTCTTACAACAATAGTTTTTTGATCTAAATCTTCATTTGGTTTAGTATGAATAGAAATATTTCTTTTGATTAGTTTTTCTTCTGTAAACTGATATGATTCTTCATCATCATAACCGACTACATTATAGCCCAAATCATTTAAAATTAGACCTAAAGCACTCATTCCTGCACCTTTTATACCAATTAAATAATATTTCATAAATTACCTCCTACTAATTTAAGTATCATTGGTCCTAAAATCATTAGCAATATCAGAGGTATAAAGAATAAAACTGATATTACGCTTATTTTATTAGGTATTTTATTGATAGTTTCTTTTATCTCTTGGATCTCTTTTTCCCTTAAAAATTCTACTTGGGCATATAGAGTTCCTATGATATCATTACCAAAATTATTAGTTTCAATAATGTTTAGTATTATGTTATTTATTGTATCACTTGGTATTCTCATCTGCATATTCTCTAATGCTTCATTTAAAGATTTACCAAATTTTAATTCAAATAAACATTTTTTAAATTCATTACTTAATTCTGAATCTAAATTAAATGTTGTAATTTCTAAAGATTTCTCTAAATTTCTATTATTTTCTAGTGTTAGAGCTAGAATTTCAAAAAACTCTAAACCTTCTTTTTCTAGTTTCTTTATCCTTTTCTTATAAGGTATTTCTATTATAATATAATATATTAAAAAATAAGAAAAAATTGCTAATAAAGGTGGTATTAAAAGATTTGAACTATAAAATAATGCAATTATAAAAACTAAAATAGTTCCTAATAATCTAAATTTTAAAAAGTCATTTGTGGTTATTTTAGTACTACCTAATTTAGATATTTTTCCATTAATTAAATCAATTTCTTTCTTAGAGTAGATTCTGTTTATTCCGCTCATATTTACACCTTAACTCTCATTGTCTTGTATACCGTATAAATATATATTAAGTATACAAATACCATTATAAATAACATTATTAATCCAGTTAAGCTTTCAAGTAAGACTTTAAAGTAACCTGGATTTATTATATTTATAACTAAAACAAACACTAAAGGTACACAAAACAATATATATATTAATAATTTTGATGCTGATGTTATTGTTTTATATTCTTGTCTCAATTTTTTCTTATTATATAGATTTCTTTCAATTGAATGAAATATTTTTATAATATTACCACCAGTTTTATTTAACACAATTAAAGATGAAGCGAGATAATTTATTTCATCTAGTTTGATTCTCTCTGAAAATCTTTTAAATATTGTCTCAATTGATAATCCACAGTTTAATTCTAAAGACATTTTGCTAAATTCTTTACCAATATTTCCTTTTAGTTCTAAACCTACGATCTCAATTGCTTGACTGATACTTTTTCCTGCTTTAAATGCACTATTCATAATAACAATTGAATTTAAGAAGTCTGATTCTAATTGTTTGCGGTAATTATTATATCTAACAATGTAGATAATATCTAAAACAAAATAACCAATTATTAGCGCTAATACAATTGTATAAATATTAGTTAAGCTTAAAATAAATATTTGTGATATCAACACCGTAAATAACAACATCAACGAAAACATTATTTTAGTAGCTATAAAGTCTGTTTCTTTTTCATAAAAACTACTAAATGTTCCTATATATTTAGTATAAAATTTCCCTTTAACATTTAAGTTAGATAATATTTTTGATAACGATTTAATAGCTTTATTAGTTAATAAAGATATATTATCCGAAAAACTTATTTTACTATCTACCTCAGAATTAATACTATATTTACCTAACCTTTTTTCTAATTTAACACTTTTTATATATTGAAATAAAAGCCATAAAAAGAAAATTAGCATCAAAAATAAAATTAGTAATAAACCTATATCAGTTTGGTTTATCTGATATAACAAACTAAACATAATTATCGCCCCTTCTAATTTTATTTAAAAATTTCTGTAACCTTTTGACCTGTTATCTCTATCTTCTTAGTTATTTTTGGTAATACTTTAGATTTTGTAAATTCTCCAATTACTTCATCTTTAGTGACATCCTTTTGAATAAATTCAAAAATTGTCTTTAATTCTATTTCATTATTCTCAATTTTTACTACTTCACTTATATTAGTAATTCTTCTTTTTCCATCACTTAATCTTTCGATTTGAATTACTAAATCAATAGCATTCTCAATATAATCTCTAATAGCTTTAATTGGTATTTCCATACCAGCCATTAAAACCATTGTTTCAATTCTATTTAAAGCATCAACTGGTGAATTAGCATGTAATGTTGTCATTCCACCATTGTGGCCAGTATTCATAGCTTGTAACATATCGAAAGTCTCTTTACCTCTTACTTCTCCAATTATAATGCGATCCGGTCTCATTCTAAGTGAGT
>JAQVXV010000027.1:1827-9476 GCA_028708945.1 Bacilli bacterium | reverse complement strand
AACACCTAATCTAGATATTAAGTATGAAGCTGGAAAAATAATAACTTTAACTAAATCAAACATTAATGTTATAGTACCTCATATAATAACATTTATATCTGAATCTAAAATTTTGAAATTATTATATTATGGTGATTATGATAAAAATATAAATAGGTTCTACACATTAGACTTAACTGAAGAAATATCATATACAAGATTAAAAGATATTATCAAAGATTTAAGATAGGTATTATTAAGGGTGATAAAAAGGTATTCTGACCTAGTATTATTAAGGGGACTAAAAAGGTATTATCAAAGTGTCTTCCCACGGTAATAAGAAAATGAAAAACATTAATTTAGATAATGTTACATATAAAATAGTAAGGAAAGGAGCATTTCTATGCTTGAAGCAAAAGTAGTACCAAATATTAAAGCAACAATATATATAAGAGTATCAACTGAAGATCAAGCTAGGGAAGGCTTCTCTTTAGGAGAACAACAAAAAGCAATAGAAGAATACTGCAAAAGACAAGGATATCAAATATATAAAATATATGAAGATGCTGGAATAAGTGCAAAAGATACTAATAGACCATCTTTTCAATTATTAATGAATGATATGAAAACTGGTCTTTTTAATATGATAGTGGCTTATAAGATAGATAGACTAACAAGGTCAATTGTTGACCAAGAAGCAATACTAAGTGAATTATTAAAGTATCGTTGTAATTTTGAATGTGTAGTTGAAGATATCAACTTCAAAAATTCAAGTGGAATGACTATGCTTAGATTAATGGCTGTTATTAACCAAGGAGAAATAGAAAGAACAAGCGAAAGAACCATCTTCGGACTAAAAGGTGCTGTTGAGCAAGGACATCTTAATCGAGCACCATTTGGCTATAAAAAGATAGGTAAAAAGGTAGTTATTGATGAAGTAGATAGTTACTATGTTAAAAAAGTTATAGATTTATATTTACAAGGAAACTCACAATTAAAAGTATTGGATTGGCTTAATAAGAATTATACTGGTACAAGAACATTTCAAAAAAGAACCATTGAAACAATGCTTCATAATGAACTTTATACTGGATATAAATATGTTACTAATCCGGAAGATAAATATAGTAGAATATTAGTTAAATGTGTTGATCCTATTATATCAATGGAAACGTGGAAACAATTAGAGTAGCAATATGAAAAAAACAGAAGATATTATAAAAGAACTAGAACATACATCTTTTTACAAAAAATAAAATGTCCAAATTGTGAAAGAATTATGAGTTGTACTTCAGGAAAAAGTGCTCATGGTGATCAAAGATATAATTATTATAGATGTCCTTGCTCAAAACCTAGAATAAGTATTAGTGAAATTAATCTTGAAACTCATTTCTTAAAAGAATTAAATCAAATGCTAGACTTCTTTATGGAAAAACTGATAAGTTATTTACCAGTGAAAAGTAATGTTACTCCAACTGATAAAGAAGAAATGCTTGTCAATCAAAAACAAAAACTTAATGAGAAGAAATCAAAGGTAATAGAACTATATATTGAAGGGACACTAACAAAAGATAAACAAGATTTAAAAATAGCAGAAATAAATAATGATATTAATAATATAACTGAAGGATTAGAACTAATTAGAAGAAAAGATATTAAAATAAAAGAATCATTTGATATAACAAAATATTCCTATGATGTTCAAAATGAAAAATTAAGAGAAATATCATATATAGTAAAAGTAGAAAAACTATGGAATCAATGGACTTTATTAAAAATTACAATATTCCAATTAACAAGAAAATATTAATAAGTCACTTTAATTATAATAGTGATAAAACTATTGAAGATTATGCTAAAGAAGCAAGAGATTTTTCAAAATATTGCGTTTTAGAAAACATACTGGATTACAATCCTAAATGGAAAACTAAGGGAGGATTTAATGTGGTTAGACTTATAGGAGATAAAATTATTGCTTCAACAGAAATATTAAATAAAGATGTTGAAAAAAGAGCTGTTGAAATTGCAATAAACTCTTTAGATGGGATATTTTATGATTCTTATAATTGCTTTAATCGTTCTACTGAAAACAGTGATATTTCAGATTTTATTTCAGCGGTTAATAAAGGGATTAGTGCAATTGAACATTCAATAAGGATAGCAGCAGCAGATTTTAATTTTTTAAACAAAAAAGACATATTAATTGATAATAAAGAAAACAAAGTGTCTTTTGAAAAGAAAATTAATGATTGGTTTCCAATAATAACAGGTAAAAAATTTGATAAATCTGATAAAGAATGGGAATCTAAAATTTAGAGATGATTATGACCAACATTTTAAAGGGTTCTATTGTTTTGACTATGAGAACATTTGCTATTTGATGAATCTTTATAAATGTGGAATCGCTGGTATGTTATTTAAATTAGAAAAGATGTTTAATCACAGAATTTCGTCATTAATAATACGAGCTAAATATTATCCCGAGATTTTTCTAGTTTAAGGTTAATAAAATATTATCTTTAAATTAAACTATGTGTTAATATAGCATAATATCAAAGAATTAATCAAACTAATTTCCTTTTACTACTTATTATGTTATAATTTAGTAGTGAAAGGAAATGAAGGAATGAATAATGAAGAACAAATTTTAAAACTAGCAAAAGATAATAACGGTTATATTACTACTAGTATGGTAGAAGAAAACGGAATCAAAAGACAATTTTTAGGTTACCTAGTAAAAAAAGGTAAAATTGAAAGAGTAGATCGTGGTATTTATATTCTTCCGGAAGAACCAAAAGATATTTATTTTATTTTACAAAAAAAGAGCAAAAAGATGATTTTTTCACACATGACAGCATTAAGATTCCATAATTTAAGTGATAGAATCCCACATATTATTGATATTACTGTTACTAATGAATACCGTGGTTCTTTGCAAGATAAAAAAGATATTAATTTATTTCGCATCAAAAAAGAATTCATTGATTTAGGAATGATTTATGTAAAATCACCTTATGGAAATTTAATGAAAATTTATGATTTAGAAAGATCTATTTGTGATATTATTAGAAATAAAAAATATATTGAACTGGAATTATTTAATAAAGCAATTAGAGGCTATTATAATAAAACTAATAAAGATCAAATAAAATTATTTGATTATGCTAAAAAATTAGGAATTGAGCAAGAAGTATTAAATACTTTTGAGGTGCTATCATGATAACTAGTTCAGATAGTTTAAAAGCAAAATTAAAAAATATAGCTAGAGAAACCAATATATCTCGCGAAGCATTAAGAAAAATGGTTATGTTTGAAAGATTATTAATGAGAATTTCTAAATCTAAATATAATAAGAATTTTATATTAAAAGGTGGTTTTTTAATCGCTGCAATATTTGATATTAATTTACGAAGTACAGTTGATATTGATACTACAATTAAAGGAATGCAATTAAATAAGGAATCATTAAAGGATATGATAGAAGATATTATTAATATATCAATTGAAGATAACTGTAGTTTTGAAATAGCAAATATAGAAGAAATTAGACTAGAAGATGAGTATAGCGGATACAATGTTATGTTAAAAGTTAAAATGGATAAAATATGGGATTATATTTCTATCGATGTTGCTACTGGTGACACTATAACTTATAAGGAAATCAACTTTGTTTATACCACTATATTAGAAAAAGAAAAGATCGAAGTTTTATCTTATAATAATGAAACAATAATAGCTGAAAAATTTGAGGCTATTATATCTCGTGGTATTATTAATACTAGAATGAAAGATTATTATGATCTATATATGTTTGTTAACTTTAAATTTTCTGAAATTGATTTTATGAGTAAGTTAAATACTATTAAACAGGAAATAGAACAACTTGGACCAGCCGAGTTTCAAAAAAGTTACCAACAAGAAGCTGTCCCAGATTGAAACTGTGGAAGGTGTCTCCTTGAACAGTCAAGCTGTATAAAAATGAAACAAATCCACAGTGCGAGATGTATTATACTTGCATGAGTACAATATACAAAAAATTACATAGCTGGCTTTTTAAACTTAGAGATTAGTCTATCAGCAATACTTTAGAAAAAACAAACAAAAATATCCATTTTAAAAAGCTAAAGGTGGAAGTACCAAATTTTTATATTACGAAGTTTATTAACACCGAGAGAATGGGATTTTCAATAACTAAAAACTGATACTCACTTATATACTGCAGGTAATGCTAAATTTAATATTAAATATGATAGTATAGTTTTGCCATGCCGGTTTATTAATTTAAAAATTTCAATAAAAAACGGTATAAAATATACAATATATATAAAAATGTATTATAATACTCTTAAACGAGGTTTTTATAATGAAAGAATTAATTATTGTTCAAATAGCAAATAATTTTTATTTAGATTTTGAAAACGATGTTTCATTAAGTGAAACTCGAATAAAACAAGAAGAACAATTATATAAAGATTTTAAAACTAATAAATATAAATCATTATTAGAAATAGTATTGACAAGAAATAAAACTATCTTTTCAGATTCACTATTGTTTTATATTAATATTGCTAAATTTTATATAAACCAACTATCTAAAACAATAAATAGTGCTAAAACGGATCAAACTAATATTGTTTTAGCGAAAGAAGAGATTGAAAATATATTATCCAGTAAATATTTAGTGTTAGGAAATGAATACTTAACTCAAGAATTTATAAATAATGTTATAAATGAGTTTAATTTAGAAATAAACTCATTATTAAAAAAATATAAATCAATAGATAATTTATTTAAACATTATAATTATCACCATACTGAATTAGGAAGAATAATCTTTAATTTAATAATAAGTAAGGATGATAATTATCCCTTTGCTTTTATGGCAACGTATCAGAGTGAAGAAAAAAGAATACTACCTTTAAAACAAGCCATGATTGAATATAGAGATGATAATAAGGCATTACTTAATTTATTATCTACTATTAGTAAAGCGAGTAAAAAGAGTGATTTTATTAAAGATATGGTAGATAACAAAAGTGTTTATTTACCTCTTAAATTAACTGCTGAAGATGCTTTTACTTTTTTAAAAGAGATAGAAATATATGAAGAATGTGGGATTTTATGTAGAATTCCTGACTTTTGGAAGAAAAATAATCGAAAAGTTAAAGCTTCTATTAATGTTGGTGGAGTAGAGGGAATTAATATAATAGATTTACTTAATATTAATTCATTTATCAACATTGGAGAAGTAAAATTAACTTTAAAAGAAGTAAAAGCACTGCTGGAAAAAACCGAAGGCTTAGCTTTTATAAAGGGTAAATGGGTAGAAGTAAACCACGACAAACTTAATCAAGTTATAAAAGCTTTAGAAGAAGCAAAAGATAAAATTAACGTAGATGATTTAACAATAATTGATGCCTTGAGGCTTGAATTAAATCCGGACAAACTTATAACTGCTGAGCATAAAGGCTTAATTGAAATAACAAATGGAGAATATTTAGATAATGTCTTAAATGATTTGATATTCCCTGAAAAAATAAAAGAACAAACGATTCCAGCTAAAAACTTTAAAGCTAATTTAAGATTATATCAACAAAACGGTTTAAATTGGCTTGAATATATGAAACAGTTAAAATTAGGTTCATGCTTAGCTGATGATATGGGACTTGGAAAAACTATTCAAATATTAGCATTTTTATCAAACAGATTAGAAGAAAAAACTTTATTAATTGTTCCTGCTTCATTAATTACAAATTGGATTAAAGAGTTTAATAAATTTCTACCAAACATTAACGTAAATATATTACATCCTTTTTTTGAAAAAGATAATACTAAGGATAATGAAATATATATTACAACTTATAATCTGATTTCAAAATATGATTTTATTTTGAAAGAAACATTTGATAACGTAATTATAGATGAGGCCCAAAATATCAAAAACAGTAATACTAAACAGTCTGTTAATGTTAGGAAAATAAAAAGTAAATATAAAATAGCATTAACTGGGACTCCAATTGAAAATAGACTATCTGATTTATTTAGTATATTTGATTTTTTAAATCCTGGATTGCTTGGGACCCCTAGTGAGTTTAAAAAGCTAATTAGTAATTTAAAAGAAAATGAAGATATGGGCAAACTTAAAAATATTATAAGTCCATTTATATTAAGAAGATTAAAAACAGATAAAAAGATAATTAATGATTTACCTGATAAGTTAGAAATGAAAAAATATATCGCATTAACAGAGAAACAAAGAGTTTTATATGAAAGTTTAGTAAATGATTTAACTACAATGGTATTAAATCCTGAAGTGAAAAATATGAATAGGATAATCTTACCGTCATTTATTAAATTTAAACAAATATGTAATCATCCAGCACAATTTTTAGATAATGAAGATTATAATTTGAAAGATAGCGGTAAGTTTATGATGTTAAGTGAAATATGCAACACTATTAAATCTAAAGGCGAAAAAGTTTTAATATTCACTCAATTTAAAGAGATAATTCCATATATTGATAAAAATTTAAAAGAGATCTTTGGTAAGGGATTAAAAATAGATGGCTCAACTAGTGTTAAAAAAAGAGGAGAATATGTAGATTCATTTAATAATGATATTGAAATAAAATACATGATTCTATCCTTAAAAGCTGGAGGTGTTGGCTTAAATTTAACCTCCGCTAACCATGTGATTCACTTTGATAGATGGTGGAATCCAGCAGTTGAGAATCAAGCAACTGACAGAGCATATAGAATAGGGCAAAATAAAAAGGTAAACGTTTATAAGTTCATAACTGGAGGTACTATTGAAGAGAAGATTGATGAAATGTTAGAAAATAAAACCAAGATGACAAACGAAGTAATAACAGCAGGCGAAGAATGGATTGGAAATATGAGTAAATCTGCTATAATAGATTTATTTAGATTGGAGAGATAAATATGAGAGGTTATTATAAACATACACCTATATCAGAAATAAAAGATAAAGCGGAAGCAAATAAAAACAAATTATCTAAAAAAGGGGAAATTAACCCGATAGTAATTGAAGGAAGAACTATAGCTAAAAATTGGTGGGGTAAAGCTTGGTGTGGATATTTAAAAAAATATGCTGATTACGATAATCGAATTGATAGAGGTAGATCATATGTGAGTAATGGTTTCATAATTGACTTTAAAGCACTTGATAACAAAATATATGCTTTAATTCAAGGTAGCCGTATTAAGCCATATGAAGTAATAATTGCATTTGATAAAGTATCGAGTGAAACAATTCAAAATTTAAAAGATAGTTTATTACAAAATATAGAAAATATTGAAGACTTATTAAGTGGAAACTTCCCTAAAGAATTAGGAAGTAAATTTTTAGAAAGTGAACTTTTTCCTAAACCAGAAAATGAAATTAGTTTTTCGTGTTCTTGTCCTGATTATGCTTATTTATGTAAACATGTATCATGTACTTTATATGGACTTGGGGCACTTCTTGATAAAAACCCTGAAGTATTATTTAGTTTAAGAGGGATAAAGTTAGAGGAGTTAATTTCAAGCAAACTACAAGAAGACGTTGATAATATTATAGAAGAAATTAAAAATGAAGATAAAGATAACGTTTTAAGTGAAGTAGAAGCTGCGAAATTATTTGAGTTAAGTTAAAGGAATGTAAGTAAAGT
>JAQVXV010000027.1:0-1727 GCA_028708945.1 Bacilli bacterium | reverse complement strand
ATTAAACCATAAATATATTGAATCTAAAATATATAAAAATATGATATAGAGACTGTAAATAAATCTGTGTAAATGAAAATCTTTCCATGATAAAATAGAAATGGAGAGATTTTTTATATATAAGGAAAGTGCGTTCATAGGAAAATGTCGAAAAAACCACGATTCAAAAATCGTGGTTTTCAAATAAGCATGATAAAATCAACTTATTATATTTTTTAACCAATAAGCTGAAATCGCTGTTTCTTTGCCACATTTTTGACAATGTAGCGTAGAAACTTTTCTTCTAATTTTAAAATGGTATTTCTTTCTAGACATTTCGTCATAAATAAAGTCAGGTACATTTTCAGTATAACCACAAGATAAACAAGTTGTTTTTATATCTGGTGTAGTATCAATAACTGAATCTTCTAATTCTTTACATAAAAGTGAACAAGTTTTATTATTATTTATCATAAATCCTCCAAAGTCAAGTAAACTCTGTATTATAATATACCATTAATTTATTACAATTTGGACATTTTTGAGGATTTTTTTGAAAATGCCATATAATCATGTCTCTCCAGTTATGACATTTCTTTTTCCAATTTATTTGTTCTTCTGAAACTAATTTCACACAATCGATATTAATAATACTAGAATTATGATAAGCACCATGATAACGAATATATTTCATGTTTTTATCTGGGATATGTATAATAATTCTGCTAATAAAATCGAAAACAGTTACTTTTTCAACTACAATTTTCTTGTTATCGTGTCTAGCGTACCAAAAAGTAACATACTTTCCATCATAATCGATAATTCTCGATTCAGCCATTACGGGTCTAGCTAGATATCTACAAACATATTTGATTAAATCAAGTGGAGATTTAAAATTAGATGGTGGACCAAAAACATAAAAGCCATCTCTATAATCAAAACAAAGTTTGTTTTTAAATTTTCTGAACTCTTTCTTACCAATTTCATCTTCGATTAAATCTAATAATACTTTCATAAATGATCTTCGTAAAGAAGCGTAATTAAAATAAGAGATTTTAACAAAATCAGTTTTAGAAATACCACTATCTAAAAGAATCATATGTATGTGAGGATTAAACTTAAGATCTCTACCATAAGTATGAAGTACGGAAATAAAAGCGGATTTTAAACCTTTATGTTTATTTTTAAAAATATATTCTATTGTTAATTGACTAGCTTTAAATAATAAATTAAATCTTTTTCTATCCTCTCTAAAAACTCGCCTTAACTCTTCTGGTATAGTAAAAACAACATGTCTATGTTTACTTCTGAATAATTTAGATATAAGAGAAATAGAGCGTGCTTCATTATATTTATTTCCACAAGAAGAACAAAATATACTTTTACAAGTATAACAAACAAATAATTTAGTCATACATTCACAGATATAAACAGAATATCCTGCAGCTAATGTTTTACAAGTAAGTACTTTTTCGACTGAAGCAAATACAATATCTCTTATTGTGATATTAGGATGGGCGTCAATAAAATTTTTCCAATTATCAGCAAAAATTTGTTTAATTGTAAAAACCACTTTACGATGTTGGACACTTTCTTTATACAATTTAAAATTATCATCATCCTCAGTACATATAATCATAATTATATTCTACCATAAAAAAGAGATGAAATTTATTTCATCTCTTTTTTATGCAACAATATACTTTTATAAGCTGTTGTAATCATAAATTATCATTACAACTCCCATG
>JAQVXV010000003.1 GCA_028708945.1 Bacilli bacterium | reverse complement strand
TTTTTGTAAATCTAATTGACCTTAAAAATAAAATATGATATATTGTTAATGCGCAGGTGTAGTACAATGGTTAGTATATGGCCTTGCCAAGGCTAGGATGCCGGTTCGATCCCGGTCACTTGCTCCAGTGTAAAATCTGCTCAAAGTTTTTGAGCATTAAGAAATCAATCATTGATTGATTTTTATTTTTTATAAATTGATTCATATTTATTGATAGAGTCATTTGCGTCAATAATATATTTTGATATTTTATTATAGAAATATAATCTAATATTTCTTTTTTTTTATAGAGGTGCTATAATGAAAATAGTAAAAGGAGTAGGTAAAATGCAAAAATGTTGTATATTTAAAAAAGGAACAGAAGACTATCGAATAAAAAAGGATAAATTTTTAACAATTAAGAGTTATGGTGAAATCCCAACACCGAACGAAGGTCATAGATATTTATTGCAATGTAAGGAATGTAATAGTTTATTTTTATATCAAACATTTTCTTGGAATATTGGTGATATAGATGATTATTATAATGATTTAATACAAGTTAACTCAGAAGAAGAAGCGGACCAATTAAATGATGAATTAAAATGGAATAATTTTAGCTCGGCAACTAACCCCATGATTACAAGTAGTTCTGGTAAAGATGTTATATTTAAAAATATATAAATAAAAAGAGCATAGCTCTTTTTTTATTTTAAATTATTTAATAAGTATAGATAATAATTAGCTTCTCTTACTACATGATCTGCTAATAAAGGTGAAATAATTGTTCTGATATTGCAATTAATTAACTCTTCAGTTGTAACTGCTTTAAAGTCTTTAGTTTGTTCTGTGAGGTCTAAACTCTTTTTAGCAACTTTTTCTTCGGCGTTTTTAATATATTCTTCTGTTAGTTTTAAAGCCTCATTTGCATATAAAGAAGCAGTCTTTTTAAGTTCTTAACATAATGTTTGATTGAATTCTTTTCTATTTAAAAGACAGTTTAATACTTTTTGTAATAATTAGATTCAACATCTAAATGTTCTAACATATCAGGATATAAGGTTGTAAATACACTACAATTTAAAACTGATTTTAATCAGTTTAATTACAGTATTTTCCATCTTCAACACCAATATATATATTTTTGAAAAACAGTTTGCTATTTTCAATGTTATAACTAAATATCGTTATATTTTGGTTTTCATCATAGAATGAATCATTACATATATGTTCTAAAGTACTTAGATAGAGATCTTTTTCTTTTTCTAACACTTTCTTTGGTAAAAATGTTTTAAAGCGATAGACAATCATTCCACCATTACCATTGTAGTAACTAAATAGGGGAACCCTTAATTCAATGTTCTTGCCATACATTGTATCTATATGATTTGTATTAAAAAACCCATTTTTATATAAGTGAAATGTTATTATTGTTAGTAAAAATATAATTATTGTTAAAAATGTCTTTTTCATTTGTTAATCTTTTCTATATCTATTACTGTAGTATTAGCAAGAAAACCTTTTTCTTCTTTTTTCTTTTCATTTATATATTTTGAAATTTTAAAACAACTGATTGATATTAACATAATTGCGATTCCATATATAATAAATATAAGTGATAGATTTCCTTTTAAGGATTTAAACAAACTAGTTATAAAAGCATTCTCTAATTCGTTATAATTAAATATCTTTACAAATATTCCGAGTAGGATATATATAAATCCTACAAAGATACTTACAATTCCAACAGTATTAAACATACTTATAAAACTATATCTAAATAAAGCAATTAAGAGTATTAGTAAAACAATTGCTAAAATAGCATATTTAAGATAATTTGAATTAAAAGTTATATCAATAGCACTACCAATAATATTATTATTTTTAATTTCTTTGAAAGTAGGTTCAATTAATTTATTAATTTCATCTGAATTATCGACAATTAAACCTTTTAAATTTTCTAATTCTTCTTTGTTTAATTCAACTCCTAATTCTTTTGTTAAACCATCCCAATTTTTATTGAGTAATTTTTTAATTTTTTCTTTATCAATAAAATTGACATTATCTTTTAAGTTACTTTCAATTGAACTACCTAAGATATTTCCTAATATGTCTTTAAATTCTTTAGATTCTAAAACCTTTTTTTGATTTTCTTCTTCAATATTAAAGTTTACTAACACATCTTTAATTAAATCATCTTCTACTTTTGTAAAGTCGGTATTCTTTATAATTTTGTTAATATTATCTGTACTAGTAATAGTTCTCATAGATAATAAATAAATTGTAAAAATCATTGTAAAAAACAATACAATTGACAATAAAAAACTTATAATAAATCCTATAATCTGTAATAATTTTTTCATACTTCCTCCTATTATTAAGTATACCATAAAATAATAGCGTTTTATACTTGTTTTTAAATTTTAAAAATGTTATATTAACTTTACCAGTTAAATATTTAGGAATTATTTTTGGATTTATTCTGGATTGAATAATTTGAAGGCGGAAAAACTTCATCCGTCACGCTTTTCAAGTTTGAGTAGATTTTTAATCGAAAGTATATATGTAGAATTGAAGTACTACCAAATTATTCTAAAAGACAAGATTACTTGTCTTTTTTGTGTGAAATATATTAAAATAATATTAGGAGTGGATATTATGGAAAGAATCGTTTTTCATATTGATGTAAACAATGCCTTTTTATCGTGGACTGCTGTTGAATTCTTAAAAAACGGTTGTAAGGAAGATATTAGAGATTGTTTTTCAGTTATAGGTGGTAGTGAAGAACAAAGGGCTGGTATTGTTTTAGCAAAGTCTAATCCTTGTAAAAAATTAGGAATAAAAACTGCAGATACACTATATTCAGCACGTCAAAAATGTGGTTCTTTAAAAGTATATCCACCAGATTATGATTTATATCAAAAGATGTCTAATAATCTTTTCAAGCTACTTAGTAAATATACAAATGATATTGAAATAGCATCAATTGATGAATGTTATTTAGAATATGGACCGGTTAAAAAACTTTATGGCAATCAATATTTATTTGCAGAAAAAATTCAAAAAGAAATATATGATATATATGGTTTTACAGTTAATATTGGAATTGCTAACAATAAATTGTGTGCTAAAATGGCTTCTGATTTTTCTAAACCAAATAAAATTCATACTTTATATCAAGATGAAGTAGAAGAAAAAATGTGGCCACTTGAAATCAATGAATTATTTGGAATTGGTAAACAAACAACTATTAAATTAAAAGAGATGAATATAAATACAATTGGAGATCTTGCAAACTATGATTTAAATAAATTAGAGAAAACTTTTAAAAATATGGCTTATAGTATGATCAACAGGGCTAAAGGAATCGACGATAGCAAAATTGTTTTATTTGAAGAGGCAAAGGGATTAGGAAATGAAATAACTTTATCTAAAGATGCTACAACTAGAAAAGAGTTAAATGAATTGTTATTTAAGCTTGCTAATAAAGTGGGACTTAGACTAAGAAGTATTAACAAATATGCTTATGTAATTGTCGTTGTTTTAAAAAATTCTAACTTTAAAAGAACGAGTCATCAAAGAAAACTTACTAATCCTACTAATATTAGTAGTGAAATATATAGAATAGCCTCTAATATATTAGAAGAAATGTGGAATTATGAACCGATTAGATTAGTTGGTATAAGATTAGATAATTTAGTAGAAAAACCAATTCATCAAGTTTCTTTATTTGAAGATTTTGAAGAAAGAAAAGAAGATATAAAAATTGATAAAATTGTCGATGAACTACAAATGAAATATGGAGAATCAGCTATTAAAAAAGCTAGTCTAAAATAAAAGAAGATTTATTAATCTTCTTTTTTAATTCTTTCGATTGCAAAGGTAATCATTGAAGAGACGTTTTTATGTTTAGAGGATAATTGAATAAAATATTTATCGCTATATTCAATTAAATCATCGATTGTTTGTCTATCGTATTGTCCTTTATATTCTTCTTCAAATCTAACATATTGATCGATATTTTTAATGAGTTTTCCGTTATATTTTAAATCGTTAAAATCATTTATACTCATAGTTTTTAAATTAAAAATTTCATCATTAACTTCTTTGATATTTTTGTTTTTTTCAAAAGTAGCTTTACAATTAGTAAGTTGTTTTCCAAGGTAGCACTCATACACTTTAATATCTATTTCTACCTCTTCGTCATAATCTATTTTTAAAACTGAAACAGCATCTTTTTTACTATATATTCCAAAGTTTCCTTTGTTTATATAAAACATATAAGGAATAACAGTTATTCTTTGTATATCTAAAAAATCTACCACAACAGGAGTATTATTGATAGTTACAGCATAATATCTCGATTTATTATATGCAAATTTCGAATTAATTTCAATTGGATTTATTAACAAAGAACTAATTAAAACAATAAAAAATATGATAATAAGTGTATATAAAAAATTTTTTTTCTTATTATTTTTTTTCTTTTGTTCTACTCCTAAAGCATCAATTTCCCTAAAAGCTTTTTTTCTAATCTCAATTCCATCTTTATACATATCTTCTTTTGTTTTATATATTTTCATATAATCACCACTTCAATTATATCAAAAATAAACAAAGTGGTAAATTTTTATGTTATAATAATTATGTTATAGGAGGATACAAATGGATTTAAACATAATAAAAGAAATAGGTTTTGAGTTGAATATTAAAACTACTCAAATAGAAGCAACATTAAAATTATTAGAAGAGGGTAATACAATACCTTTTATAGCACGTTATAGAAAAGAAGTAACAGGTGCTTTAGACGAAGAACAGATAAGAAAGATAAATGAAGTATATACTTATCAAGTTAATTTATTGAAAAGAAAAGAAGATGTTATTAGATTAATCGAAGAAAAAGATTTGATGACTGAAGAATTAAAAAATCAAATAATGAATTCTTCAAAATTAGTTGAGGTAGAAGATTTATATAGACCATATAAAGAAAAGAAAAAGACTAAAGCGACATATGCTATAAATAATGGGTTAGAGCCTTTATCAAAAGAGATATTAGCGTTTCCAACTTTAGGGAGTATCGACGATATTAGCTCTAAATATTTAAACGATAAGGTGTTAACAAATGAAGACGCAATTCAAGGTGCTTCATATATAATTGCCGAAATGATCAGTGATAATGCTGATTACCGCAAATGGATAAGAGCTTATACTTATCGTAATGGAATGATAGTATGTAAAGCGAAAAAAGATGCTGATGACCTTAAAAAAGTATATGAAATGTACTATGATTATAGTGAGTTAGTAAAAGAAATTAAACCTCATCGTATTATGGCAATCAATCGTGCTGAAAAAGAAAAAGTCATATCTGTAAATATAAAGATAAATGATGAAGAAATTTTTAGTTATTTAGAAGAAAAAATTATTAAAAATAAAAATAGTTATGTTTTTAAAATAGTTTCAGACTCAATAAAAGATTCTTATAATCGCTTAATAAAACCATCGATTGAAAGGGAAATAAGAAGTGATTTAACTGAAAAAGCAGAAGTTGTAGCAATTGATAATTTTAGTAAAAACTTAGAAAGTTTATTATTACAACCACCGATGAAAGATAAAATTGTCCTAGGACTCGATCCTGCATATAGAACCGGTTGTAAATTAGCAGTAATTGATGGAACTGGTAAAAGTTTAGAAATTCAAAAAATATATCCACATGAACCTGTAAAAAAATATGAAGAAGCTATAAAGATAACAATCGATTTAATATTAAAATACAATGTCGATATTATTGCAATTGGCAATGGAACAGCTTCTCGAGAAAGTGAAGCCTTTATTGTCGATGTAATTAAAAGATTAGATAAAAAAATCGAATACATTATTGTCTCTGAAGCAGGTGCTAGTGTCTACAGTGCTTCTAAGATAGCAATTGAAGAATTTCCAGATTTACACGTTGAAGAAAGAAGTGCTATTAGCATAGGTAGAAGACTTCAAGACCCATTATCAGAACTAGTAAAAATAGATCCTGAAAGTATTGGAGTAGGTCTTTATCAACATGATGTCCAACATAAAAAATTAAGTGAATCATTAGATTTTGTGGTTAGTAAAGCTGTTAATAGTGTAGGGGTAAATATTAATACAGCCTCTTCGGCACTATTAAAATATGTATCTGGTATAAATAAAACAAATATTGATAAAATACTTCGTTATCGTGATTCAAAAGGCAAAATTAAAAATCGTCAAGAAATTAAATCTGCTAAATTAATGAGTGATAAAATATTTGAACAATCAATTGGTTTTTTAAGGGTTGTCGATGGTGATAATATCTTAGATGTCACAGCCATTCACCCAGAAAGCTATGACCATACTTTAGAGTTACTTAAATTTTTAGGATTTACGACTAAAGATATAGGAAGCAATGAATTAATTGATAAATTAAAAACTGTTGATTTAGAGACTATAAAAAGTAAATTAAATATTGATATTTATACCTTAGAAGATATTATTAAGTCCTTAATTAAACCTAATCGTGATCCAAGAGATGAAATGCCAAAACCGCTATTAAAAAGTGATGTATTACATATAGAAGATTTAAAGGTAGGTATGAAATTACAAGGTACTGTTAGAAATGTTGTCGATTTTGGAGCTTTTATAGATATAGGACTACATAATGATGGTTTAGCGCATATATCAAAATTGGCTAATAAATATATAAAGCACCCATCAGAGGTATTAAGTGTTGGTGATATAGTGGATTGTTATGTTATCGATATAAATATTGAGAAAGAGAAGGTTAGTTTATCATTAATTGAAGGATAGGTGATATTTTGATAAATAAGATTGAAGAATTTATAGAGTATTTAGAGAATGAAAAAAATTATTCTTCTAAAACTTGTCTAAGTTATAGAGATGATTTAGAAAAATTTTATATGTTTTTAAATGAACACAAAATAGAACTACCTGATTATTCGCAAATTAAAGAATATTTATATTATCTTAATCAGTTAAAATATTCTAATAAATCAATATCTAGAAAGATAAGTTCTTTAAGAGTATATTATAAATATTTATTAAGAAATAACTATATAAAAGAAAATCCTATACTCTTAGTCTCTAATCCTAAACAGGAAAAAAAGTTGCCAAACTATTTAAATTATAGCGATTTAAATCAATTATTAAATATGCCAGATAAAAGTACAACTTTAGGACTAAGAGATGCTTTAATTATTGAATTATTTTATTCTACCGGAATAAGATTAAGTGAATTAGTTGATATTAAAATAGAAGATATTGATTTTTATGGGAATAAAATTAAAGTATTAGGAAAAGGTAATAAGGAAAGATATGTATTATTTGGAAAAGTTTGTTTAGAACTAATGCAAGAATATATAAATACATCTAGAATAGAACTAAATAAGAAAATGAGAAATTATTTAATTTTAAACAAAAATGGAGATAATTTTACTGGCCGAGGAATAGAGGATGTCATAAAAAAATATATTAATCAAACTGGTTTAAAAGGAAAAATTACTCCCCATACTTTAAGACATACCTTTGCAACTCATCTTTTAAATGAAGGTGCTGATTTAAGAAGTGTGCAAGAATTATTAGGACACTCTAATTTAACAACAACTAGTATTTATACGCATATTTCTAATGAAAGATTAAGACAAGTATATTTAAATTGTCATCCAAGAGCAAAAAAGTAAAGAAGGTGTAAAAACCTCTTTTTTTTAATTCGATTTTTTGATATAATTTATATTGTTGGTAAAGGAGAATGAAGATGATAAAATACGTTTATTCCTTTAAAGAGGGAAATAAAGAAATGAGAAACCTTCTTGGTGGAAAAGGTGCTAATCTTGCCGAAATGGTAGGAATAGGGTTACCAGTTCCTGATGGTTTCATTGTGACTACTGAGGCTTGTAACAAATATTATGAAGATAATAAAGTTATAAGTGAAGAAGTTAAAGATCAAGTATTTGAATATTTAGAAAAACTAGAACAAGCAACTGGTAAAAAATTAGGGGATACTAATAATCCATTATTAGTAAGTGTTAGAAGTGGTTCAAGAGCTTCAATGCCTGGAATGATGGATACTGTATTGAATTTAGGACTTAATGATGAGGTAGTTGAAGGTTTTGCACAAGCAACTGGAAATCCAAGATTTACATATGATTCATATCGTAGATTTATCCAAATGTTTGCAGATGTTGTTAAAGGTTATCCAAAGTCATCTTTTGAAAGATTGTTAGATGAAATAAAAGAATCAAAAGGTATTAAAAATGATACTGATTTAACAGCAGATGATATGAAAGAAGTAGTATCAAAATTTGAAAATGTTTACAAAGAATTATCTGGTGTAGACTTCCCACAAGATCCGAAAGAACAATTGATTGAAGCTATAACCGCTGTATTTAGAAGTTGGATGAATGAAAGAGCGATTATATATCGTAAAATGAATGATATTCCAACTAACTGGGGAACAGCAGTAAACATTCAAGAAATGGTTTATGGTAATAGGGGAGATGATTGTGGTACTGGTGTAGCATTTACTCGTAATCCAGCAACTGGTGAAAACAAATTATATGGTGAATATTTAATAAATGCTCAAGGTGAAGATGTTGTTGCTGGTATTAGAACACCACAACCGATATCGACATTAGAAGAGGTAATGCCTGATATATATAATCAATTTGCATCTATTGCTAAAAAATTAGAAAACCATTACAAAGATATGCAAGATATGGAATTTACTATTGAAAGTGGTAAATTGTTCATGTTACAAACTCGTAATGGAAAAAGAACAGCACAAGCAGCGTTAAAAATAGCTGTTGATATGGTAAATGAAGGAATGATATCAAAAGAAGAAGCAATTTTAAAAGTTGAACCAAAACAATTAGATCAACTATTGCATCCAGCGTTTGATTCTGAATCATTGAAAAAGGCTTTAGTTATTGCTGAAGGATTAGCCGCGTCACCAGGAGCTGCTAATGGAAAAATTTACTTTAATGCTGAAGATGTATCTAATGCTAAAGCAAGAGGAGAAAAACCAATTCTTGTTCGTTTAGAAACATCGCCAGAAGATATTCAAGGTATGAATGATGCACAAGGCATATTAACGCTTAGAGGTGGTATGACTTCGCATGCAGCAGTTGTAGCTCGTGGTATGGGTAGATGCTGTGTAAGTGGTTGTGGAACTCTCATAATAGATGAAGAAAATAAAACATTGAAAACCGATGATGGAAAAGTTTTCAAAGAAGGAGACTCAATTTCATTAGATGGTTCAACTGGTAAAGTTTATGGTGAAGAGATTAAAACTGTAGAACCAGAAATAAGTGGAGATTTTGAAATTTTCATGGGTTGGGTAGATGCAGTTAGAAAACTAAAAATAAGAACTAATGCAGATACTCCAAAGGATGCTAAACAAGCACGTGCTTTTGGAGCGGAAGGTATTGGCTTATGTCGTACTGAGCACATGTTCTTTGAAGAAGATAGAATATTTAACTTTAGAAAGATGATTACAGCTGAAACAGAAGAAAAAAGAAGAGCTGCTTTAGATAAAATATTACCTTTCCAAAGAGATGATTTTGAAAAATTGTTTGAAACTATGGAAGGTTATCCGGTAGTAATTCGTTATTTAGATCCACCTTTACATGAATTTTTACCACATACTGATGAAGAGATTAAACCTTTAGCAGATAGTTTAGGAGTTTCATTTGAAAGTTTAAAAAACAGAGTTGAATCATTAAAAGAATTCAATCCAATGATGGGACACCGTGGTTGTCGTTTAGCTGTTACATATCCAGAGATTGCTGAAATGCAAACAAGAGCAGTAATTGAAGCCGCTATAAATGTAAACAAAAAAGGAGTAAGTATATCACCAGAAATTATGATTCCATTAACATGTGATGTAAAAGAATTAAAATATGTTAAAGATATCGTTTGTAAAACTGCTGATGAAATAATTAAAAATTCTAATGTTGATTTAAAATATCATGTTGGAACTATGATTGAAATTCCAAGAGCAACTATTTTAGCAGATGAAATTGCTAAAGAGGCTGAATTCTTTAGTTTTGGTACTAACGATTTAACACAAATGGTTTATGGATTCTCTCGTGATGATGCTTCTAAATTCTTAGATGAATATTATAAAAAACAAATATTTGAAAACGACCCATTTGAAAAATTAGATCAACATGGTGTTGGAAAATTAATAGAAATGGCTGTTTTAAAAGGTAGAGAGGCTAGACCTGACATCCACTTAGGTATTTGTGGAGAACATGGTGGTGAACCTTCTAGTGTTGAATTCTGTCATAGAATTGGATTAGATTATGTATCTTGTTCACCTTATCGTGTTCCACTTGCGCGTTTAGCAGCTGCTCAAGCAGTTATAAAGGAAAAATAAAGTGCTTTTGCACTTTTTTAATTGTAAAAATGTCTTAAATATAATATAATTAAAATGGTGATAGAATGAGAAAGTTGTCAGCGTGCCTATTAATAGTTTTATTACTATGTGGTTGCAGTAATGAAGAGAAAACTAAAAAGCAAGTAAAAAAAACAAAAGTATCTGAGTTAAATTGTGAAGTAAATTTGCCAGATAACTTTAAAATAAGATTTAAAAATTCTTTCGAGGAAGATTATACGATATATAAACTTCAAACTGAAAAAATTTTAGTTATTGTCAATAATAATGTCTTTACAGACAATATGGAATATTATCAAGAAGTAACTAAGGATTCAAAAACAGGATGGGTTCATTTAAAACAAGAAACCGATTATGAATTTGGATGGATGTTAGAAGAAAAAATATATAGTGAACAAGAAGTAGAAGAACTATTAAGTCAAAAAATGGGTAAAATATTAACCGGTTGTAATGATTTTAAAAAAGAAATTTATCATTATCCTAATGAAGAAATAGTTAATGTTAATGCTTTAAAATTTAAAAGTTTAACAGAAGAAAATTATCAAGTTTTATTACATCCAGAATATCGTATTTCATTAAAATACAGTAATAGTGATATGAATATTGAAACTTTATTATTTTTTGATAATATCACTTCAATTGTAGATATTACATTACCAAATACTTATTTATTCGATATTAAATTATAAAGGAGAATTATATGAAATTTTTTATCATAACTTTATTTACTTATTATTTTTATAATATATTAAAGTATCGTCGTGGTCTTTATATGTTACAACAAAATATATACAATGAAGGCAACCGTTATTTAAAATGGATCTTTAGAAACTTTAAAGAAACCATATTTAATATTGATTTATATACTTTTTTATTAGTAATAGCAACATTGTTTTTAAATCAAACTGTGTATATGATATTAATTATTTTAACATATCTACTCCTTGCTTATATTGAATTAAATAGGTTAAAAAATGAACAAAAGAAAATTAAATTTAAAGTAACTGCTCGAATAAAAAGATTGATAACAACAATATTTATTATATTTTCAATTATAAATTTATATATATATTATAATTATAATATTGAAAACGAATGGATTTATTTCCTATTGATGTTTATATTTAGTTATTTATCATACTGTATAATATATATAGCAAATATCATCAATAAACCAATTGAAAAAATGGTCTATAAATACTATTATCATAAGGCTAAAAGTAAAATTAAAGCAATGAATTCATTACATGTAGTTGGCATTACTGGAAGTTATGGTAAAACAAGTAGTAAAGAAATATTAAACACAATTTTAAATACAAAATATATTTCTTTAAAGACACCTAAAAGTTATAATACTCCTTTTGGACTAATGATAACTATAAACAATATGTTAGATAAATTTACAAATGTTTTTATAGCTGAAATGGGTGCTTATAAAATAGGGGAAATAAAACAAAACTGTGAATTAGTAAATCCTAAATATGCGATTATTACTAAGATAGGTTTAGCGCATTTGGAAACATTTAAAAGTGAAGAAAATATTCAAAAAGGTAAATTTGAATTAGTGGAATATCTTCCTAGTGATGGAGTAGCCGTACTAAATAAAGATGATATTAAACAAACTAGTTATCAAATTAAAAATAATTGTAAAATAATTTGGATTGGAATTAACTCTGATGCTGATGTAAAAGCTTCAGACATTAAACTATCAAATAAAGGAACAACCTTTAATGTTAAGTTTAAAGATGATAAAAAATTATATTCATTTCAAACTGTTCTATTAGGAGAACATAATGTATATAATATTTTAGGAGCTATAGCTCTAGGCAAAGAACTTGGAATAGAGATAGAAAAACTACAATACGGTGTAAAAATTCTAACACCTACTGAACATCGATTAGAATTAAAAAAATCAAATGATTATTACATAATTGATGATGCCTTTAATGCAAATCCAGAAGGTTCTAAAATAGCATTAGATGTATTAAATATGATGCCAGGTAAAAAGATAATTGTAACTCCTGGAATGATTGAATTAGGAGCAATTCAAGATGAAGCAAATTACAATTTTGGAATCCAAATGGCAGAAGTTTGTGATGAGGTTATTTTAATCGGCGAGAAACAAACTAAGGAAATTCAAAAAGCTTTAAAAGATAAAAAATATAGAAATGTTCATATTTTAAATGATGTTAAATTAGCGTTTAAATTAATAGAAAAATTAAAAGATAAAGAAACTTATGTATTATTAGAAAACGATTTGCCTGATACTTTTAACGAGAGGTGATTATAATACTTAAGGTTGACTCAAATAAAGTATCACAAGGTGATACTTTTCTTGCCCTTAAAGGGCAAAAAAAAGATGGCCATGATTACATATTAGATGCAATTAAAAATGGAGCAATTACTGTTATATGTGAACATGGTGATTATTCTGTTGAAACGATCATTGTTGACGATACAAGGACATATTTAGAACAATATTTAAAATCAAAAGTAGATCTTTCAAAGGTTAAAATGATTGGAATTACTGGAACTAACGGTAAGACTACTAGTTGTTTTTTAACCTATCAGTTATTAAATTTACTAAAAGTAAAAACTGCTTATATTGGAACAAATGGATTTTTTATTGATGATAAAGTTAGAGATTTAAATAATACAACTCCTGATCTATATGATTTATATATGATGTTTGAAGAGGCTATTTTAAATGATGTTAAAGCAGTTGTTATGGAAGTTAGTAGTCATGCACTAGAGCAAAGAAGAATTGAAGGAATTGAATTTGATATTGCGTGTTATACTAATTTAACACTTGAACACATCGATTATCATAAGACTATGGATAATTATTTAAATGCTAAATTAAAACTATTTGATAAATTAAGAAATAAGAAGATAGCAATTATTAATAAAGATGATCCATATAGTAAATATTTTATATCAAAGGATAACCATAATATTACTTATGGTAAAGAAGGTACTGCTTCAATATTAGATTATCAGTTATATTTAAATAAATCGATTATTAAATTAAAGTTAGATAAAGAGTATCTTATAACTTTAAATTTACCTTGTAAATATAATATTTATAATTATATGAATGCACTTTTAATTGCCTTGGAATTAGGGCATAATATTGACGAAATAATAAAATTATCTAGTTTATTAAAGCCACCAAAAGGTAGATTTGATATTGTTAACTATAATAGTAATGTAATTGTTATCGATTATGCTCATACACCAGATGCGGTAGAAAACATTTTAATGAATGTAGAAGAATACAAAGAAAATAGAATAATTACAATATTAGGATGTGGTGGTGATCGGGATGCTTCTAAAAGAGCATTGATGGGTAAAATTGCAATTGATTATTCAGATTTCGTGATTTTTACTAATGATAATCCACGAAACGAGTCTGAAGAAAGTATTATGAAAGATATTGTAAGTGATTTAATAAAGGATAACTATATAGTTATATATGATCGAGAAGAAGCCATAATAGAAGGAATAAAGCAATTAAAAGAAAACGATATTTTGCTCATATTAGGGAAAGGTCATGAGGATTATCAAATAATTGGTAATGAAAAAATACACTTTGATGATAAAGAAATAGTGTTAAGAAACATTGTAAATAACAAGTCTATGTAATGTAAATAAAAATAAAAGGATAGTATATATTATCCTTTTTGTGTTATAATTTTAAAGAGGTGTTTTATGTTAAAGAGTGATAAAAATAAAGAAATATTATTATATATTTTTTTATTAATACAACCAATAATAGATATAACAACTTCTTTAATGGTCAGATTAACTGATTTTCCAATTACGATTGGTATAGTTATAAGAGGATTCGTATTGTTGTTATTAGTAATATATGTACTATTTTTATCTAAATCAAAGTATCGGAAAAATTCATTAATTTATTATTCAATTATTTTAATTTTTGTTATTTTTTATTTATTAACTAAAGAAGATATTTTTACTTTATCGATTTTAAAAGGTGAAATAATATTCTTGTTTAAATATTTTTATTTTCCAGTTATTTTAGTAGGATTTCTAAATATTTATGATGAATATAAATTAGAAAGAAACAAAATAATTTCTATTTTAACTCTCAATCTAATTTTAATGGCAATATTAATTATTTTACCATATATTTTAGGAACAGGCTTTTCTTCTTATGTTGGTGATAGAAGAGGAAATGTTGGGTGGTTTTTCTCTGCTAATGAAGTAAGTGCAATTATCTGTATACTTTTTCCTTTCCTATGGTTAAAGCTAAATGAAAAAATGAATTTTGTAAATTTTTTAATTGTAATTTTAATTGTTTTAATTAGTTTTATAATTGGAACTAAAACAGCTTATTTATCTGTTTCATTACCAATGATTTGTATTGTTATTTATCATTCAATTAAAATGGAATACAAAAAAATGATTGTACCAATATTTTTTGTAGTTTTAATAATATCATTATTACCAATATCACCTTTATCTTATAATTTAAATCAATCTACAAAAGAGGCAACAAATTTAGGTAGAACAGGTGGTAGGAGTGCCCTATATTCTTTATTTAGTGGACGAGATGATTTATTAGATCAAACTGCAAAGATATATATTGACTCTAATGATGTAAATAAGTATTTTGGAATTGGTGTTACTAATCGAAGTGATATAAATAATGTAAAGATTGAAAAAATGATTGAAAGCGATATCTTTGATATTTTATTTAGACTTGGAATAATTGGTACATTTATTTATTTTGCTCCATTAATAGCGATTTTTCTTGTTTGTTTTGAATATGTTATTATTAAAAAGTTAAATCTTAATTTAGAGCAATGGTTAATATTTTATACAGTTGTAATTGGATTATTAGCATGTTTAATAACAGGACATGTTTTAGGAGCGCCGGCAGTATCTATTTATTTAGCAATTGCTACAGTCTTAGCGTTTACAATGAAAGAAGAACAAATTTAGTTCTTTTTTTTATTTTCACTATTATGATATAATAAACTATGTAAGGTGAGTTTATGAAGTTTAAAAAAATTAATTTGATTTTGTTTTATTTTTTATCACTATTATTTTGTGAATTAGTTTTTAAAGTAAACGTTTTTGGTTTTAACTCAATTTTTAGAGTTGATGCCATTTATACTATTTTATTTATTACTCCAATATCGATATTATTAAGTTTAATAACCAAACTTATTAAAAAAGGTTACAAAGTATTTTTTTTGATAATATTGTGTATTATCTGTTTGATTTATAGTACTGAAGTTGTCTTTAAATCAATTTTAAACACTTTTTTTACAATTAGAATAGTTGCTATTACAGATCAAGCGGCCCAATTTGCAGATACAGCTATTATTGAAATTATTAAAAAAATTTATTTGATTCTTTTAATGTTTTTTCCATTTATTATAGCTTTATTATTTAAAGATGACATTAACTATAAAGTAACTAAAAAATCATATTATGTTTTAATGATTTTGTTTTTTATATTAACTTCATTAATATTTAGAAATTCACTATATTTAAATCAAAATGAAGAAAATTCTTCATATAAATTATTTTATGAAATTGAAAATAATGCTTTAAATTTAGAAAAGTTAGGGGTAATGCCATCTTTATATTTAGATGTTAAAAGGATAATATTTGGATTTGAAGAAAAGATAACTATTGAACCGGTTATTGAAGTAAAAGAAGAGGAAGAAATTATCTACGAGTATAATAACGTCGATATTGATTTTGAAGCCTTGATTAATAAAGAAAAGAATGAAGTAGTTAAATCGATGCACAGATACTTTTCTTCAGATTCAGGTACCTTAAAAAATGAATATACAGGTCTTTATGAGGGTAAAAATTTAATTGTCGTCATGGCTGAGAGTTTAAGTCCTTTCTCCATATCTGAAAAATATACTCCAACTTTATATAAGTTAGCGAATTCTAGTTTTATTTTTGAAAATTTTTATACTCCTAATAATTTAAGCACTATCGGTGGTGAATTTCAAGAATTAACAGGTTTATTTGCAGACCTTAATAGTTTAAGTAATTATTGGCGTAAGGGAAACAATTATTTTCCTTATGGAATAGGGACTCTTTTTAAAAACATTGGCTACAGTAATTATGCTTATCATCCTAATTGGGGCTTGTTTCAAGATCGTAATAAGTATTTAGCAAAAATGGGATTTAATTATTTTCTTCATCGAGGAAACGGATTAAATAAATTGATGAATTGTAATAAATGGCCTCAAAGTGATTTAGAGATGGTAAGTGTTACTACTAATCAATTTATAACTAAAGAACCATTTTTAGTTTATTATGTTTCAGTAAGTGGTCATATGCCTTGGGGTTTTAATGAAAATTCAATGTCGATAAAAAACAAGCATTTAGTATCTGATTTAGATATGAGTTCAGAAGCAAAGGCTTATGTGGCTGCTAATATTGAATTAGATAGAGCTTTAAGATTATTGATTGAAAGATTAGAAACTGCTGGTATTTTAGATGATACTGTTATAGCACTTGTATCAGATCATTATCCATACAGTATGAAACAATCGACAGTAACTGAATTAGCAGGTACTTATTTAGATCCTATTATTGATATTAATAAAAACACTTTGATTATATGGAATAGTCAAACAGAAGATACTCATATTTCTAAAACTGCTAGTCAATTAGATTTTATGCCAACTTTATATAATCTATTTGGAATTGAATATGATTCTAGATTATTTGTTGGAAAAGATATATTGAGTACTGAACCAGGACTTGTGTTTTTCACTAATAGAAGTTGGGTTACAGATGCAGGAAAGTATTATGCTTCAAGTGGAACTTTTAAAAAAAACAATGATGTAGTTTTAGAAGATGGCTATATTTCAAAGATTAATGAAATTGTTTCTAATAAGACAAGTATTAGTAAGTCTATTTTAAAAAATGATTATTATCGCAAAGTATTTAATAAATAAATTGTAAAATTAAAATTACAATTTTTTTATGTTAATATATTGTTGTTTTAAAGACATATAATTTAATGGTGATTACATTGTTTTATAAAAAAATATTAGTTCGTATTAGGATTGTTTCTTTTATTTTTGTTTTACTTTTTATAATAATAATAGGCAGAGTGTTTTTTATTCAAGTAATCGAATATAAGAAATTAAGTAATTATGCTTTTAATTTATGGAGTAGAAATCTTCCGGTTGAAGGTAATAGGGGAATTATCTACGATCGAAATGGGATTGTTATTGCGGATAATATAACGACAACTTCTTTAATGCTGATTACTAATCAAATAAAGGACAAACAAAAAACGGCGTCTTTACTTGCACCCATTTTAAATGTTAGTTATGATGAAATGTGGAGGCATGTAACTAAGAGAACATCGATTGAAAGAGTGCATCCAGAAGGAAGAAGATTAAGTTATACAACTGCCGATAAAATAATAAATTTAGATTTACCAGGTGTCTACTTGGTAAAAGAAGCAAAAAGATATTATCCATATGACAGTTATATGTCACATACAATTGGTTTTGTTGGTATCGATAATCAAGGTTTAAGTGGTTTAGAACTTATGTATAACGACTATTTAACTGGTGAATATGGTGCCATAAAATATTTAAGTGACGCTAAAGGAAATAAACTTAAATTAAGTGAGATTTATGAAATGCCACAGGATGGTATTAATTTAACTTTAACGATAAATCATGAGATTCAAACTTCATTAGAAAGAGAACTTAACAATACTATGTTAAAATATAATCCAGATCAAACACTTGGAATTGTAATGAATCCAAATACGGGAGAAATTTTAGCAATCTCATCCCGTCCAAATTATTCACCGAGTAGTTATCAAGATTATGATATTGAAACTATTAATAGAAATCTACCAATATGGGCTACTTATGAACCGGGATCAACTTTTAAAATAATAACTTTAGCATCTGTATTAGAAGAAAAATTAGTTGATTTAGATAAAGATACTTTTTATGATGGTGGTTCTGTAACGGTAGAAGGTGCTAGAATAAAATGCTGGAAAGTGGGAGGACATGGATCTCAGACTTATTTAGAGGTCGTTCAAAATTCTTGCAACCCAGGATTTGTATCACTAGGGCAGAAGTTAGGAACTGAAAGATTATTTAATTATATTGATAAGTTTGGATTTGGTAAAAAAACAGGTATTGATTTAAATGGGGAAGGAACAGGCATTTTATTTGATGTTAAAGATGTTGGACCAGTCGAATTAGCGACTACGTCATTCGGTCAAGGGGTAAGTGTTACTCCTATACAACTAGTAATCAGATAAATGAAACTTTAAAAAAATATGTTTTATTTAAGGTTAAAAAGAGCATAGTGACTTTTGTTTTAAAAAATGGTAAAATGCTATTAGAAATATAATAATTTTTTAAAAGGAGCATATAATTTCATAGCAAAAGTAAGTGTAATAATACCTGTTTATAATTATAGAATTCGTAGGGATTCAGTTATGACTTCTAATAATATATCGAAAAAATAAAGACCTAATGGTTGCTTTTGATGAAGTGATTGATTATTTTAAAAAGAAAAAATCATAAAAAAATTAATAAAATAACAAATATAAGGCACCAAAAAGTTGGTGTTTTTATTAAGTTGGTATTTTTGTGAGTTTGA
The DNA here is from genome assembly GCA_028708945.1 of Bacilli bacterium. The sequence continues at coordinate 94,172 of JAQVXV010000003.1, read as the reverse complement.
TAACAATATTAATAATATGATATACTTAAAAAGTAGGGGTAGAGATATGAAAATTAAAGAAGAATTTAAAATTATTAAAAGGCATTATAAAAGATTAATTAAAATGACTAAGAATCATTATTTTGTTGGTATCGAGAACGAGTGGATAGTAGATAATTACTATTTAATTGTCGAACAAGAACATTTTGTAAAAGCTTTCTTATTTGATAAAAAAACAAATATGTACGCTAATAAAAATGTTGATATGTATAGGATTGTTGAAGATATTTTAAATAGAAATAACTATACTATCAATGAGAAGATATTAACTAAAGAAGTTGATCGTTACCAAAGAAAAAGTGGCTATAATTTTTTATATGATGAAATTAGAATTTTACCTAATATTGTATCAATTTTAATTGTTAAAAAAATAGCTGATATTTGTAATGATGAATTAATAGAATTAAACGATAAGAAAAAAGTAAATAATTTAATTAATCGACTTAAAATTGCGACTATAAATGAAGAACAAATTGATTTAACTACATATTTTGATATTAATGAAAAAACAAGTAATTTTTCATTAGTATATTTTAACGAGCAGTTAAAGGAATTAAGAAAATATTCAAATGTTGTCTTTAAACAATTAGATTCGCTTCTTGTTAGTAGAGGGATGTCTTTAAAGACTATTATTAATGAAGAACATTATTCTAAGGCAAATGTAAGTATTGTTTTAGCAAATGCATTTAATAGTTTAGAAAAAATTAATCTTATTTCAATTGAAAATTTATATAATAAATTAAGTTATGTTGAAAAACTATTAATTAAAGATAAATTCTATCAAAAAATGTCACAAGATACTAAGAATCTTTATCGTAATAAAATAAAATTAGAGGCTAAAAAAGGCAAGAAAAATATTAATGAATATATCGATAATTTATTTGTTAAAAATGCTAATTTAACCGAATCGATTTTCACTTTTAAAAAGACTTCAATTAAGTCTTATCTTTATGTGTCATTAATTTTAATTTTCACATTGTTATTATCATATTTTTTATCTTTAGTCTACATAGACAATATTATCCTTGGAATGATTTTATTATTAATTCCAGTAAGTGAAATTGTCATATTTTATTTAAATAGAATATTTATGAATTTTCATAGTAGTAAACCATTGCCAAGATTAGATTTTTCAAACGGTATTCCAAAAGATTGTAAGACAATGGTGGTAATGCCAACTATTATTAAAGATACTAAAAAGATAGACAGTGTTTTTAAAAACTTAGAGTCTTATTATTTGGCATGCAAAAAAACTAATATTTATTTTGCATTATTAGGTGATTGTAAAGAACAAGTTGAAGAATTTAATGAAGTAGATGAAACAATTGCAAAATATGGTAAAGAAGTAGTAGATCGTTTAAATGAAAAATATAAAAAAGAAATATTTCATTTTGCATATCGTAAAAGAAAATTTAATAAAGGTGAAAACAGTTGGCTTGGTTTTGAGAGAAAAAGAGGTGCTTTATTAGAGTTCAATGATTTATTACTTGGTAATTTAACAGAAGAAGAACAAAAAAATCGTTATCATATTAATACTTTTAAAAATTTTAAACATAAAATTAAATATGTTATTACTTTAGATGTCGATACTAAACTGTTATTAAACAGTGCCGTTGAATTAATCGGAATAATGGCGCATCCATTAAATAAACCAATTTTAAATACTAAGAAAAACAGAGTTATTAAAGGTTATGGAATATTACAACCAAGGGTTACAGTTGATGTTGATTCTACTAATACATCATTATTCTCACAAGTATATGCTGGTATTGGTGGATTAGATCATTACAATAATGTGTTTCCTAATTTCTATCAAGATGTATTTAATGAAGGAAGTTTTACAGGAAAAGGAATTTATGATTTAGAAATTTTTCAACAAGTTCTTAAAAATAGATTTCCAAATAATTTAATATTAAGCCACGACTTATTAGAAGGTAATTATTTAAGATGTGGAAATGCTGTAGATGTTGAATTAATCGATGACTTTCCTTCTAAATTTTTAATTGATGCCTCTAGGCGCTCAAGATGGGCAAGAGGAGATATCCAAATTGTTGAATGGTTATTTCCAAGAGTTAGAAATATTAAAAATCAAAGAGTTACTAATCCAATATCTTTATTAGGAAAGTTTAAAATATTTGATAATCTTAGAAGAGGATTATTAGATTTTAGTTTATTATTATTAATTATATTTGCATTTATATTTGGTAAAATAAATCCAATTTGGTGGGTAATTTTTACTCTATTGATATTATTGTTACCAGCGTTATCGTATTTAAAAGAACAATTTAGTTTTAATTCAATTAGAAAAAAAACATATAAATATTATAATATATTATCGTTTGGAACAAAGTCGATTTTCTTTAGAGTACTATCTGTATTTACTAGTATTCCTTTTAATGCTAATTTATATATTACATCATTTTCAAAAGCATTATATAGAATGATAGTAAGTAAGAAAAGGCTTTTAAATTGGATGACTGCCGAAGATGCAGAAAAAATTGTTAATTCTAGTTTAAAAAATACTATAAAACAATTTTGGCCAAATTATGTTGTAGGCTTCTTCCTAATTTTATTTTCTTTAATAACTAATAACTATATATTACTTAGTATTTTCTTATTCTTGATGTTATTATTAGGACCTATTGTTGCATATCTTATCAGTTTAAATGTCGTTCCTGAAAAAGATAAGTTAAAACAGGATGAAGAAGATTATTTAACTGATGTTGCCTATAAAACATGGAAATTTTTTGAAGATAATTTAAATTCTCTAAACCATTATCTTATTACAGATAATATTCAATTAAATAGAGATATAAAAGAAGAAAGAAGAACTTCACCTACTAATATTGGTATGTCTTTAGTATCGATAGTATCCGCACATAAACTAGAATTTATCGATGATAAAAAAGCAATTGAATTAATTAAAAAAATAGTAACTACTATTAAAAAATTAGATAAATGGAATGGTCATTTATATAATTGGTACGATACTATAACATTAAGAGTTTTACATCCCAATTATATATCTAGTGTCGATAGTGGTAACTTTGTTGCATCTTTAATTGTAGTTAAGCAATTCTTAATTGAATTAAATATGAATCAATTGGCTAAAGAAGTTGAGTCATTGATTAAAAATACGAAGTTTAAAACATTATTTACAGAAAGAAATGTTTTCAGTGTTGGATATAATGCCGATGAAGGTCACCTTGAAAATTATAATTATAATAAATTTATGAGTGAAAGTAGAATAACAACTTTTGTTGCTATTGCAAAAGGTGAAATCGAATATAAACATTGGTTTAGTTTAGATAGAACTTTAGTAGCGTACAAAAAGAATAAAGGTATAGCATCTTGGGGAGGAACAACTTTTGAATATTTCATGCCATTATTATTCCTAAAGAGTTATCCAAATACTTTATTAGATGAAAGTTATTATTTTACTTATTTTACGCATAAAGATTATATGAGACAAATAGATTCTAAATTACCTTGGGGAATTACAGAGTCAGCATATAATGATTTGGATCAAGGACAAAATTATAAATATTGTTCTTTTGGAATTCCATATTTAAAATTAAAAGATGAAAATCCAAGTAAGATTGTTATAGCACCTTATGGTTCTGTATTAGCACTTACTGAATATCCAAAAGAAGTAATCGACAATATGAAAAAATATGAAGATTTAGAGATGTTAGGTGAATACGGTTTTTATGAGTCTTATGATGTCACAGATAAAATACCAGTATATGCTTATTATTCTCATCATCAAGGTATGATTCTAGGAAGTATAGCAAATTGTATTAAAGATGGAGTAATTCAAAACTATTTTATGAATGATACTAATAACCGAGTATATGATGTTTTAAATAAAGAAAAGGTACAAGTTAAACCTGTTATTAATTTTAAAATGATGAAATACAAAAAATATACTTATGATAAAGAACAATTTGTTAATGATATCAGGGTATTTAGACACATTTCAACATTGCCAGAATTATCGGTTTTATCTAATTCAAAATATAGTGTTGTAATAAACGATCGTGGAAGTGGATATAGTAAATATCATACTTTAAGAATGAACCGCTATCGTAAGGTTACAGAACAAGATTATGGAATGTTTTTATATATTAAAGACTTAGAAAATAATTCAGTATGGTCTAATACTTATTCACCAGTAAATGTTTTACCTAAAATGTATGAAGTAGTATTTGCCTTAGATAGGATAAAATATATTAGAAAAGATGCTTCAATTATTACAACTACTGAAATAGTTGTAGCTAAAAAACATAATGCTGAAATAAGAAAAGTAACTTTCCAAAATCTTTCTAATAAGCCTAAATTATTAGAACTAACGACTTATACAGAACCACTTTTATGCAATAATGATGATGATATTGCCCATCGTTCTTTTAACAATATGTTTGTTAAATCAGAGTATGATAACAATACTAATTCAATCATTATGTCTAGAAAGTTAAGGGAAAATAATACTCGTCATTATATGATTAGTAAACTTTTAATCAATAATCCAAAAGATGAATTTCAATATGAAACAAATCGTGCTAATTTTATTGGTCGCAATAGAACTGGAAAAAATCCAATTGCCCTAGAGCAAAAACTTACAAATTATGTAGATACGCCACTAGATCCAATTGTTAGTTTAAGAAATACAATTGAGGTTGAACCAAATAGTAAGAAAACAGTTTATCTTATTAATGGTTTTGGTAAATCTCGTGAGCAAGTAATCAATATTGTTAATACTTTCTCAGATAAGCAAACTATTAATGAACAAGGATTTGAAGTAGCAACAATAATGAGTAATGTTACTAATAAAATGGCTAATATAACTGGTAACGATATGCGTTTATACAATATATTATTAAATTACTTATTACAAACAAGTAATATTAGTATTACTGAAAAAAGAAAAGAAGTTTTAGAAAAAAACACACTAGGACCACAAAGTTTATGGAAGTTTGGAGTTTCTGGTAATCGCCCGGTTATCTTACTTGATGTTAAAGATGTAGATGATTTAAGTTTAATAAAAGAATTGCTACATGCTTTTGAATATTATAAGAGTAAAGCAATTTATGTAGATTTAGTAATAATCAACTGTGAAAAATTACAAGATGCAAAAATAGTTGCTAGAGAAATTGAAGAAGAGAAGTATCGTATGCACGCTCTTAATAGTTTCCATAATACTCCAGGTAATATTCATACAATTGAAAGAAATAATATCAATGATGAAGAATTAATTTTATTTAATACAGTAGCCCGCTTTGTAATCGACAGTAGTATCTTCCATACATTACAAGAATATATTAATGAATTACAAAGATTAAATACTGTAACACATGGTGAAAAAATGACTCCAGATAAGAGTTTACCAGTTCCATATAACAAATCAGAGTTAAACTTCTTTAATGAATATGGTGGATTTAAAAAGGATGGTAAAGAATATTCGATTGTTAATCAAAATACACCAATCGCATGGACTAATGTTTTAGCTAATAAAAATTTTGGAACAATCGTAACTAATAATAATTGTGGATTTACTTATGCAATTAATAGTCGTGAATTTAAATTAACTTCTTGGACTAATGATAATTTGTTATTAGATTATTCAGAAGTAATTAAAATCAATGATGAAATAATTAATTTTGGTATTACTAATTTTGGTTTTGGTTATACAGAATCAATCGGTAGAATCAAAAAATTAGATGTCTCTTTAGTACAATTTGTACCAGTTGATGACATGAAGAAAATTTATAAGATTAAGATTAAAAACAATAATTCTAAAAAACAAAGAGTAGTAGTTAAATATTGGTTAAATCCAATCTTAGGTGTAAGTGAAGAAAAAACCGGAAGACATATTTTAAGTAAGTTTAATGAAGAAGATAACTATTTAATGCTTAAAAATAAGTATAATCAAGGATTCAACAACATTATTACTTATGTTACTTGTACTTCTAAAATAAACGATGCTGATATTGATACTATCTTATATAAAGAGGTTGCAACTTCGTTTTATATCGATAGTAATGAAGAAAAAGAAATTGCCTTTATTTTAGGATGTACTAATGATGATATTTTAAGAAGTATTAGAACAATTGATAATATGGATAAAGTAAATGAAGAGTTAAATAATGTAGTTGAAACTTGGAAAAAGAAATTAGGAGTTATTAATGTTAAAACACCGGATAAAAGTTTTGATTATATGGTAAATGGTTGGTATTTATATCAAACAATATCATCTAGGCTATATGCAAGAGCTGGATTTAATCAAGTTGGCGGAGCATTTGGATTTAGAGATCAACTTCAAGATTCTATGAATATTTGTACTGTTCATCCAGCAATTACTAAAGCTCAAATATTAAAAAATGCTAATCATCAATTTAAAGAAGGCGATGTATTACACTGGTGGCATGAAAACATTAACTTTGGATTAAGAACGCTATATAAAGATGATTATTTATGGTTAATATATGCTGTAAGTGAATATATCAGAATAACTAAAGATATAGCAATTTTAAATGAACAAGTTGGTTATGTTGAAGGTCCTACTTTAAAAGAAGGTGAACACGAAAAAGCATTTAATTTTAGTTATAGTAGTGATACTGATACGCTATATCGTCATTTAGAATTGATAGTTGAAAAGGCTATGAATGATCTAGGTGAAAACGGTCTTCCACTAATGGGTGGAGGAGACTGGAACGATGGTATGAATCGTGTTGGAGTAAATGGTAAAGGTACTAGTGTTTGGTTAGGATTCTTCTTACATCAAATGATTGAAAATTTTATATCATTTACTAAAGAATATGATGAAAAGAAAAACACTTTAAAATATTTAGAATTTAACAAAAAATTAAAAACTAGTTTATTAAATGTTGCTTGGGATGGAGAACATTATTTGAGAGCTTTCTTTGATAATGGCAATAAATTAGGATCTAATGAAAATGAAGAGTGTTCAATTGACTTAATATCTCAAAGTATGGCTATTTTATCAGATATAGCAACTCCTTCTCAGGTTAAGTTAATGATAAACTCAATAGAAAAAGAATTAGTTGATAATAAAAATAAAATTATAAAATTATTAACTCCAGCATTTGAGAAAAACAGCGATGATCCTGGATACATTATGAATTATCCGAAAGGAATAAGAGAAAATGGTGGACAATATACTCATGCTGCTGCATGGTACATTATGTCATTATTAAAAATAGGTCAATATGATAAGGCTTATAAATATTATCAAATGATCAATCCAATTAATCGAACTAAAAATAAATCAGGTGTACTTAAATATAAAGGTGAACCATATGTAATAGCAGCCGATATTTATTCGAATAAAGACTATGAAGGACAAGGTGGTTGGACTTGGTATACAGGAAGTAGTGCTTGGTTTTATAGGGTTGGTATTATTGACATATTAGGATTTGATAAACAAGGTGATAAATTATATATAAATCCTAAGGTACCTGAAAGTTGGCAAAATTTTCAAATAAGTTATAAATATTTAGATACAATTTATAATATTAAAGTTAATTTAAATCAAAAAAAGAACAGTATTACTGTAGATGATGTTTTAATATCTGATGATTATATTACGTTATTTAATGATTTAAAAGAACACAATGTAATTATCAATGTGGGAGGTAAGAAATGATCAAATTTGATTTTAATTCATACATGAAAAAAGATATAAATTTAGATATTTATAATGAAAAAATAGAAGAAATCAAATCAAAATTACAAGATGGTAAAGTACTAAATGATTGGTACGATATTGATAAGTGTATATCTAAAGAAGAGATTACTGATATCATTAAAACTTCTGATTATATTAAAAAAAATGGTGATGTTTTAATTGTAATTGGTATAGGAGGTTCTTACTTAGGATCTAAAGCAATTATTGATGCTTTAAGTCCTTATTACTTAAAAGAAGGCATTGAAGTCTTATTTGTAGGGACTTCTCTTTCTAGTTACTATTTAGAAGATTTAAAAAATTATATTAAAGATAAATCAATTTTCGTTAATGTTATTTCTAAATCAGGAACTACTTTAGAACCTTTAATAGCGTTTGAATTTATTAAAGAAGAACTAAAGAAAAGATATAGTGAAGAAGAACTTAGAAAAAGAATAATTGTTACTACTGACGAAAAAGATGGATTTTTAAGAAAAGAAGTTATGATAAAAAATTATAAATCTTATGCTCTACCTAGTAATATAGGCGGTAGATATTCAGTTTTAACGGTATGTGGATTATTACCAATAGCAGTAGCAGGTTTCGACATAAATAGTTTATTAGATGGTGCTAAAAGTTGTAATAAAGAAAAATCTTTTAAATATGCAACAATTAGAAATTATCTTTATAATCAAGGTAAAATAGTAGAATCTTTTACAGTTTATGAACCTAAACTTAAGAATTTTACTGAATGGTTGAAACAACTTTTTGCAGAAACTGAAGGTAAAGAAGGTAGAGGTATATTACCAATATCGGCTATTAATACGACAGATTTACATTCTTTAGGACAATTTTATCAAGAAGGTAATCCAATTATTTTTGAAACAATTATCAGTGTTTTAAAGACAACTAATATAGATATTAAAAAATATGATAAACAATTAGATGTCATTAATAGAATAGCAGCTCATAAGGTTGCAGAGGCCCATTATAAAGCTTCTAACTATAGCAACTTTATTGAAATCGGTGAAATAAATGAATTTAGTATCGGTTATCTTGTTTATTTCTTTGAAATAGCAGCCGCTACTTCAGCATATTTGATCGACGTAAATCCATTTAATCAACCAGGAGTAAATGAGTACAAAAATTTAATAAATAAGGAGTTAAATGATGAAAATAAATAAGTCAATATTCAGAGCATATGATATAAGAGGAATATATCCTAAAGATATAGATGATGAGGTAGCGTATGTTATAGGACAAGCGATAGGGACTAAAGCTATCCAAATGGGTAAAAAAAGTGTCTTAATTGGCTATGACAATAGGTTGTCGTCTGTTCCTATCAGCGAAAATCTTATTAAAGGTGTTACTAGTACTGGAGCAGATGTAATTAATCTAGGACTAGTAACTTCACCAATGTATTATTATGGTCGAATACTGTTAGACAATTGGATTGGAATGATGATTACAGCAAGCCATAATCCAAAAGAATATAATGGTTTTAAATTATCATTTGAAGAAAAGGGAAATGCCTTAGGAGATGAAATTTTAGAATTTAGAGATTTTATCATACAAGGTGATTTTATTAAAGGTGAAGTAGAAGGTATAGAAGAAAAATATGACATTACTGAAGACTATATTAATTTAATTAAAGATTCACTTGATTTTGGAAATAGGAGAGTAAAAGTTATATTAGATTGTGGTAATGGAACAGGTTCTATAATAGCAGATAGATTATTGAATGAGTTACCAATTGACTATAAACTTTTATATGCTGAAAGCGATGGAAATTTTCCAAATCACCCAGCAGATCCTTCTGTGTATGAAAATATGTTAGATTTAAAAGAAAGTGTCTTAGAAAATAAATACGATATCGGTTTAATGATTGATGCTGATGGAGATCGTATTGGTGTAGTTGATGAAAAAGGTGACATTATCAGTGTAGATATTTTAATGGCTATTTTCTATCGTCATTTAAATGATTCGCTAAAAAATAGAAAAGCACTTTTTGATGTTAAATGTTCAAAGTCATTAACAGATGAACTTGAAAAATTAGACATTGAACCAATTATGAATAGAACTGGTAACTCATATGCTTATAGAGCTGTTCAAGAAAAAAACATCGATTTTGGTGGTGAATATTCAGGACATTTATTTTTCAATGATAAATTTCCAGGTATTGATGATGGATTATATGCAGGGTTACGTTTAGTTGAACTTTTATCTCAAAGTGATCTTGATTTATCTTTATTTAAAAAAGGTATTAACAAATACTATTCAACTCCAGAACTTAAATTAGAAGTTACAGATAGATCTAAATTTTCAATTATTGAAGATGTAAAAAAATATGCTAAAGAAAAAGGTTATAAATCTATTGATATCGATGGTATTCGTGTTGAATGGGAAGATTCTTGGGCTTTAGTAAGAGCTTCTAATACTGGACCGCATATTACAATGAGGTTTGAAGCGACAACTATAGAAAGATTAGAAGAAGTTAAAGAAGAATTCACTTTGCTTTTAGATAAATTAAAGGTAAGTTATTAAAAAGGAACAAATAGTTCTTTTTTTTTGTTTTATTAATAGTTTTAAATAGGTGATATAGTTGGACAAAGAAAAATTAGAAATCCAATTAATTTTGAATAGAGATTTATATAAAAAAAACATTATAGATATTAATATGTACAATTTTATATCAAATAAGTTATTACTGATGATAAAGGATAATCATGAATCTTTATCAAATTAGAAATAAGATGTTATCGGGTACTTCTATTCAAGATATGAAGTTAAAAGTAACTTTCTATGCCAGGGTTTCTACTGATAAAGATGAACAAATACATTCTTTAGAGTCTCAAGTAAGTTATTTTGAGGATTATATTAAAAAAAATTCTAATTGGTCTTTTATTTCTGGATATATAGATGAAGGAATAAGTGGTACTTCAATAAAAAAACGAGAAAATTTTATTCAAATGATTAAAGATGCTAAAGATAATAAATTTGATTTAATATTAACTAAAGAAATATCCAGATTTTCAAGAAATACAATCGATAGTATTAAATATACCCAAGATTTATTACAATATGGTGTTGGGGTTTATTTTTTAAATGACAATATTAATACTATTCTTCCTGATAGTGAATTAAGGTTAACTATAATGGCTAGTGTTGCCCAAGATGAAGTTAGAAAGTTATCGGAAAGGGTTTCTTTTGGAATGAAGAGATCGATTGAAAATGGTGTTGTTTTAGGATGTTCTAATATCTATGGTTATACTAAATCAAAAGGTAAGTTAATAATTGATGAAAATCAAGCTGAAATGATTAGATTTATCTATGATAATTATGCGAATACTTCAATTTCTTTATCATCTTTATCAAAGCTATTGTTTAAAAAAAATTACTTAAATACTAAAGGAAATAAAATTGATATAATGGTGATTCAAAGGATAATTGCAAATCCTAAATACAAAGGTTACTACTGTGGACATAAGACTAAAATAGTTGATTATAGAACTAAATTAAAACAAAAATTAAATCAATCAGATTGGAAAGTATATAAAGATTTTGAAAATGTGCCACCTTTAGTAAGTGAGGAATTATGGGAGCGTGCTAATGAAAAGTTAAAAAAAATTAAAGCTTCTTTTAGAAACCGCAATCAAGATACTAAGGTATTTCAGAATAGATATACTTACAGTGGTAAAATATTTTGCAAGACCCATGATTCCTCTTACCATCGTAGTAGTTCAGGTGCTAGATTAAAAAATCCGGCTTGGGAATGTTCAATTTACCGTAAAAAAGGTATTAAAGGATGTTCTAATTCAAAGTTGTTTGAGTATCAATTAGATAAATTTTTTAACGATTTAATTAATATTGATAATGAAATAATCTCTAATTTATTAGATTATTATAAACTATATTTAGATAAAAATGATTTAAATATTTCTAAAAAAATAAGTAATTTAGATATGAAAAAAAATAAGTTATTAGATCTATATATTGAATCTAAAATATCAAAAAAAGATTTTTTAATAAAAAAAGAAGAGTTAGAACTTGAAGTTAAAGAAAATATTAATAAAGAAAAATCAATTAATAAATTAGATATAATTAAAAGTGAATTAATTAAAAGTAGTCATTCATGCTTTAATGAAATATTTAATTCTTTAATAGATAAAATAATAGTTGAGCGTGAAGATTCTAAAGCTAAATTAGAGATTAAATTTAAATCAAATAAAGTTATATATGCTATAAGTGATAAAAAGGGTCATAACTTTCATTTAACTGATTACTATACAACAAATAACAGCAGTAAGTGCAGCAATTAATGGTGGTGTCTTATATCAACCATATATAGTTAAAAGTTTAAATGAACCAGAAACTAATAGTGTGATTTTAGAAAATAGTCCTAAAGTAGTTAGAAAGGTTATTAGTGAAGATACTAGTTTAAAAGTAAGAGATGCCTTAGAAAAAGTTGTTTCATATGGGACTGGAAGAAATGCGTTTATCGATGGATATAGAGTAGGCGGTAAGACAGGTACTGCTCAAAAGGTTTTAAATGGTAGATATATGGTAGGAAACTATATTACTTCTTTTATTGGTTTCTTACCAGCAGATAATCCTGAAGTTGTTGTTTATATCGCTATTGATAATGCTAAAGGTGTTACACAATATGGAGGAACAATAGCAGCGCCTATTGCCCGTCAAATATTACTAGATAGTATAAATGCTTTAGAAATAGAAAGAAGAAAAGATGGTCTTGAAAAAAAATATAATTATTTTGACCGTAAATATGCTGTTATTCCTAATGTTGTTGGATTAAAACCTAAAGAGGCAGTAAAAGAATTAAAAAAATTTAAAGTTGAGTTTTCTGGTAAGGGTGAGAAAGTAATCCATCAATCACCAACACCTGGTTTAAATATCTATGAAGGTGAAATTGTCAGATTAATGCTCAACTAATTGTAAATAAGCAAGACTTAATTTGTCTTGCTTTTGTTTACAAATGGTAATATATTAGATATAATTAAGAAGGTAGGTGAAGATATGTTTAGGAAAACATACATAGAGATCGATTTAGATGTTATTAAAGACAATGTTTCTAATATCATTAACAAATACAATGATTATGATTATTATTTTGGTGTTGTTAAAGGTAATGCTTATGGACATGGTATAGAAGTAATAGGACCTATGATTGAATCTGGTATTAATTATTTAGCAGTTTCTAATTTAGATGAGGCAATCGAAGTTAGAAATAGTTATCAAAATATCCCGATTCTTTGTTTAGAACCAATTGATTTAGAGTATATAGATGAATGTATTTTAAATAACATTGCAATAACTATTAGTAGTTATCAATATTTTAAAGAATTAAAAAAATTAGATAAAAAAGGATTAAAGGTTCATTTAAAGATAGATACTGGTATGAATCGTATAGGAATTGATGACTCTAAAAAAATTGAAGAGATTTATTATAATTTAATTGATAATAAAAAAATTGAGTTAGAAGGAATTTTCTCTCATTTTGCGACCCCAGGACTATATGACGTTAGATGGAATGAACAAGTTGATAAATTTAGAAAATTAACTCAAAACATCGATTTAAATAAGGTTCCAATTGTTCATATGGGTAGTAGTAATTCGATTGTAATACATCCTAAAATAGACTTTTGTAATGGTGTTAGATTGGGAATTTTAATGTATGGAGTTTCACCTCGTAAGTTAAATTTTAAAGGTTTTAAAGGATATCTTAGAAAATTAAAATATACTCATTTATGGAAGAAAAATAACATTCAAATTGCACCTGATTTTGATATAGATGTCAAAGATGCATTTTCTTATATAACTGAGGTTATGGAAATAAAAAATATTAAAAAAGGGAGTTTTATTGGATATGGTAATAACTATCAAGCAGAAGAAGATATGTTAATAGCGGTTTTACCAGTTGGTTATGCTGATGGTATAAATCTTAATAATACTTTGAGAATGGTGGTTATAAACGATAAAAAATATCAAATTGTCGGTGATGTTAGTATGGGTATGATAACGGTTAAAATCGACGAAGATGTACATTTAAAGGACAAGGTATATTTAATAGGCAATGGTATTAGAATAAGGGATGTCGCTAGTTATATAAAGTGTACTCCACATTATGTTGTTACTAGTATTCCATCATCAGTACCAAGGATATATAGAAAGAGGTAAGTATGGATTTTGAAATAGTTTTAATAGGAACGGATATTAATAGTTATTATATGGCTAGAAATACACATGAAGCTTATAATAAAAAAGCTTATGTAATTGGTAAGGAACCGATGAAGTTTACTAGTTATAGTAAGATAATTAATCTACAAATAGAACCAAGATTACATGAAAAAGAAGTGTTTATTCGTGTGTTAGAAGATTTTGCACTAAAACATCAAGATAAAAAATTAATTTTGATTCCTACTAATGATAATTATGTTAGATTAATAATTGAAAATAAAGAATTTTTCAAAAAATATTATTTATTTAATGATATAAGTGAAGAGTTAATGAATAGTTTATTAGTTAAAGATAAATTTTATGAAGTGTATGAAGACTCTTCAATTGATTTACCAGAAACTTATATATACAATATCAATGATGAGTTAGATTTAAAACGTGTTTCAAAGTTAGGACTTCCAATTATAGTGAAACCTGGTGATGGAGTTAGTTATCATCATCATGAGTTTGAAAATCAAGCTAAGGTTTATAAATTAAAAAGTGTCGAAGAATTGATATCAGTTGTTAAACAAATAAAAGATTCTAAATATAACGGTACTTTGATTTTACAAAAATTTATATCTGGGGATGATAGTTATTTATGTGATGTTATATTTTATTGTGACCATACAAGAAAATGTAAGTTGATGACTTTTGCCCAAATAGGATTACAAGAGCGCACTATAACAGGTGTAGGTAATTGTACTGTTTTAGTTAATGGCTATTGTAATTTAGGTCCTTATGGTAAAACAGTAGAACAGTTAAGAGAATTTATAGATACACTAGATTATCAAGGTTTTGCAGAGATTGACTTAAAATATGATGAAGACGATCAAAAGTTTAAGGTTTTAGAAATTAATCCACGCCAAGCTAGATCAAGTTATTATTTGACACCTTGTGGTTATAATATTGTAAAGTATATTGTAAATGATTTGTTGTATAAAAAAGAGTTAGAATTTGAATTTATTGATCAAGAGGTATGTTTATCTTTTGTACCTAAGAAAGTAATCGATGATTATGTTTTAAATCGTGGCCTTAAAGATAAAATAAATGAGTTAATAAAACAAAAAAGATTTTATGATCCACTTGATTATTCAAAAGATAATTTGTTAAAAAGGAAGCTTTGGCTTTCTTTAAGAAAGTTAAATTATATTAAAAAGTATAAAGAAAATAATTGGTAGAGGTGAATTATGAATCAAAAAAAAGAACTTCTAAAGAATACCTTTATGATTGCTTTTGGAAAAAGTAGTACTCAAGTAATCAGTTTTCTTTTATTACCATTATATACATCGATTTTATCGACATCGGAATATGGAGATTATGATTTACTTAATACTTTATCAATTTTCATTATCCCTTTTATAACTTTATTGATTGAAGAAGCAATGTTTAGATTTTTAATCGATGCTAAAAATGATGAAGAAAAAAGTGAAGTTATTAGTCACGCGGTGATTGTGACTTTAACTAATATGGTTATAGGTGCAGGGGTTATATATCTATGTGGTACTATTTTTAATTATCCATATACCGTTTATTTAATTTTTTTTGTTTTAGCGAGTATATTAAGTACTTTAGCAGGGTCTTGTTCAAGAGGACAGGGAGATTATAAACTGTATTCAATATTTGCGTCTTTATCTAGTTTATTTACAGTAATATTGAATGTTGTTTTTATTGCAATTTTAAAATGGGGAGTAGTTAGTTTATTTTTAGCATATATAATAGCGAATGCATCTGTATCTATTTGGCTTTTATTAAAGATGAATGTTCATAAATTGCTTTCTTTTAAAAAGATAAATAAGAGCAAATTAAAAGAGATGTTAAAGTACTCAATTCCATTAGTACCCAATAGTGTCTCTTGGATTATTATTAATTTATCAGATAGGTTAATTATTGTAACTTTTATTAATACAGCTGCTAATGGTATATATGCGATTTCTAATAAGTTTTCTACTATTATAAATACTTTTTATTCGTTTTTTTATATGGCTTGGAAGGAATCTGCTTCTAAGGTTTTTGATAAGGAAGATAAGGATAAATTTTATAATAATATTTATATTAATTTAAAACATTTGTTGATGGCTGTAAGTATCGGTATGTTAGCATATTTACCTTTTGTGTTTCCTGCTTTAGTTAATAAGGAATACTACGATGCTTATCAATATATTCCAATCTTAATTTTAGCAGTTTATTTTAATAATATTTCTAGTTATTGTGGTGGCATTTTTGCAGCCTATAAGGATACTAATACGATGGGATTAAGTACTCTTATAGCAGCTATTATCAATATATTAGTCAATATTTCATTAGTTAAACATATTGGTTTATATGCAGCGGTTATTTCTACTTTATTGGCTACTTATGCTGTATATCTTTACCGCATTAAAAAGATGAAAAAATTTTTAATTTTAGATAAAGATAAGTATGGTTTAATAAGTGGTTTAATATTTGGATTTTTACTACTTACTTATTACTCTGATAATTTAATAATGTATATAGTTGGGGTACTAGTTGGAACTATATATCCATTTTATTTAAACCTCAATATTGTTAAAGCAATATTAAATAAGGTGTTTAAAAAAAGGGTTAGTCAATAATTAATTAAATATTTAATTATGTTAAAATTATAAAATAGGAGTGATAGTTTGAAAAGACGAGGATTTACTTTAATGGAATTACTAGCAGTTATTGTTATTTTAGCAATTATTGCTTTAATAGCAGTACCGATTGTTCTTGATTATATTAATGAAGCTAAGATAAAGACTTATGTTAGTAATGAAAACTCTGTTAAAGAAGCCGCTAAATTATATTTAACGAGAAATTTAGATGAACTTCCAAAAAATATAGGCGATATTTATGAACTAAGTATTAAAGACTTATATGAAGGTAATTATTTGGAACAAATAAACGATCCTGAAAGAAGTTCAATTAAATGTAATGGTTATGTTATAGTAACTAAGTTAGGATCTAATTCATTTGATTATAGCCCACATTTAAAATGTGGCGATATGAATTATGTTAACAATTCTTTAGAAGATGGGATAGTTGCCCATTATAAATTTGATGATTTTCAAGAACCAACTGTTAATTTAGTTGTAAGTCCTGAATTTTCTAATGGTTCTTTAGGACTAAAATGGGGTAGTTGGGAAAATTCTGTTTTAACGTTTGAAAGATTAAGTTTATTAGGACAAGAAACTAATGTCACTAATATGACAAAAAGAACAGCTGGTACTACTAATGCTATTCATCAAGCGATTCCTAATTTAACGATTGATTCACCTTATACATTATCTTTTTATGCAAGAATAAATCCTAATTCATTAAGTGATTCTGGAAAAATAAAGGCCTACATTAATGGTTATGTCGATTATTCAATTACTAAAGAGTGGACAAGGATAAGTTTGACTCAAATTGCTAAAGCTACTTCACAAACTATTCATATTACTCAGTTTAGTCCTGAATATGATGTTCAAATTGCCTATGTTAGTTTAGAAAATAAAGAGTATTCAACTGACTTTGTAAATGGTACTAGAACAGCAAAAATTAAGGATTATTCTGGCCATGGATACGATAGTGGTTTAGATCCTTTAACATCTCCTAAGTGGGTTAATAATGGTAATAAGAATACAGGTGCTTATAAGTTTAGCAAAAATAATGAGGTTATTACTGCTTATGATGTTTTAACTAATGTATTTAATAATCAATCTTATTCATGGGGTGCTTGGATAAATATCGATAATAGTTTTAGTAGCAATGGTCGAATTTTAATGAGTCAAAGTAATGCTTTAGAACTATCTATTAATTCATATCGAAAAATTTATATTAGTTATAAGGATCTAAATAAATGGAATAGTTTAACTGCGAGTCCAATACTTTCTAAGGATAATTGGTATCATATTTTTGTGACTTTTGAAGATAATACGATGAAGTTATATATTAATGGTAAATTAGAAGGTGAATTAATAAGTGATGATTTTATAAATCCAAGTGATAATATATATATCGGTAATTGGTCTTCTAATCAAGTTTTTAAAGGTATGATCGATGATGTTCGCATATATAATCGTGCTCTTGATAAATTAGAAGTTGAAAGAATATATTACACAACAAAATCGTAATTAAGATCTCTTAAGGAGATTTTTTTTATTGTGTTCTTTTTTTAGGTGATTTTTCATATTTTTTTATGAGGATGATAATATGTTAATTATGACTAAATCTGTATTAGCGACTATGATCGGTTTTGTTTTAGCAGTAATGGTTGGACTTGTTTTAATACCTATTTTTAAGAAGAAAAATGCTCGTCAAAGGTTAAGTATTTATTTAGAAGAACAACATAAAACTAAAAACAATACACCAACAATGGGTGGATTAATTTTTATCATACCGACTTTATTTACGACCGTAATTTTATTTTTATTAAATAAAATAGATTTTAGTTACAGTTTATTAATAGTTATTTTTGTATTTGTTAGTTATTCTATAATCGGATTTATTGATGATTATTTAATTTTAAAAAGAAAGAACAATAAAGGTTTAAGTGAAAATTCTAAGTTGTTATTACAATTTATAATAGCGCTTGTCTTTTTTGCATTATTTATGCTTGAAAATGAGCCATTATTGTGGGTTCATTCTTTAAATATAAAGTATGATATTGGTTGGTTATATGGAATTTTTATATTGTTGGTATTAGTTGCAAGTTCTAATGCGGTTAATATTACTGATGGGCTAGATGGATTAGCAGGGGGACTTTCGGTGATTGCTTTTTTTACTTTTGGTTTAATATCATGGAATAGTGGTTGGTTAGCAGGATACCAGGATATTGCTTTATTTTGTTTTATTTTAGTAGGTTCTTTATTAGGATTTTTAGTTTTTAATGTCTATCCGGCTAAGATATTTATGGGGGATACTGGATCTTTAAGCTTAGGGGCTTTATTAGGTACTGTTGCTATATTAACAAGGCATGAATTATTGCTAATATTAATAGGTATTGTTTTTGTTATTGAAACTTTGTCTTGTATTTTACAAAGGTACTATTATAAATTAACTAAGAGAAGACTTTTTCCAATGGCACCATTACATCATAGTTTTGAAAAAAAAGGTTTTAAGGAATCTGATATTGTTAAAATATTTTGGATAGTTGGTTTATTAGCGTCTATGATTGCTATTACTTTTGGAGTTTGGATATGAAAAAAAATAGTGTTGAATTATTATTAGTAATATCGGTTGTTGCTTTAACTATCATTGGTCTTATAATGATCTATTCATCTTCTAATGTATGGGCTTTATATAAGTTCAATGATTCTTTTAAGTATTTAAAAAATCAAGGTTTATTTTTTATTTTGAGTCTTTTTTTAATGTACTTAGTAAGTAAGATAGATTATTATAATTATTTAAAAAATTCAAATAAAATATTTTTTGTTATTTTAATATTACTTATATTAGTAATAATACCTGGTATTGGAACTATGAGAAATGGGAGTCGCAGCTGGTTTGGAATTGGTTCATTTGGAATTCAACCTAGTGAATTTGCAAAATTAGGGCTCATAATATTTTCATCTAAATATTTATCAAAAAACAGGAAAAGTTTTATTCCTGTTTTAGTAATAGCAATTATTTTTTTTGGACTTATTATGTTACAACCTGATTTTGGAACTGGTATTGTTTTAATGATGATTATTGTGGCTTTATTATTTGTATCAGGTGTTGATGTTAATTTTTTTGTAAGAATCGGTTTCTTAGGATTAATAGGTATAACGGGTCTTATTTTAGTAGCACCTTATAGATTACAAAGGATTTCTTCTTTTATTAATCCTTGGAATGATCCTTTAGGAAGTGGATTTCAAATAATTCAATCTTTATATGCGATAGGTCCTGGAGGATTGTTTGGTTTTGGATTAGGAAATTCAAGACAAAAGCACTTTTATTTACCAGAACCTCAAACGGATTTTATATTTTCAATTATATGTGAAGAATTAGGGTTTTTTGGTGTCTTATTAGTGGTTTTTCTTTTTATTCTCATAATTTCCACTGGTTTTAAGATAGCCTCTAAATGTGAGGATTTATTTGGCAAATTTTTAGCCTTTGGAATTACTTTTTGGATAGCGTTTCAAACTGTTCTTAATTTAATGGTGGTAGTTGGATTGATACCAGTAACAGGAGTTACATTGCCTTTTCTTTCTTATGGAGGATCTTCTTTACTTATTTTATATATTGCAATTGGTATTGTTTTAAATATAAGTAGATATCAAAGGTAGATTATTGTTAGTTTAATATGTTATAATTTAATAAAAATAGGTGATTGTATGAGAGTAAAAGATGGTATCATTGGTTTTGCAGTTGGAGATGCTATGGGTGTTCCGACTGAGTTTCATAAAAGAGAAGACCTTTTAAAAAAACCTGTTACAAAAATGATAGAAAATAGGTTTGAAGGATTACCTAAAGGATCTTGGTCTGATGATACTTCTATGGTTGTAGCAACAATATATGCTTTAATGGAAAATGGCTTAAATTATAATAAGATTGCTGATAATTTTATAAAGTGGGTTAATGGTGATGATTTTTGTTCTTATAACAAATGTTTTGGTATTGGAAGAACTACTTTAAAGGCTTTGGCAATGTATAATAGAGGGATGTTTAAAGCAGAAGAATGTGGTGGAAAAGCATTTGAGGATAATGGTAATGGTTCTTTAATGCGTATTCTTCCAATTGGTTATTATTGCCATTATAATAGAATTAATGAATCTGAAACAATTGATATTGTATCTAAGGTATCTTCTATTACACATGGTAATGAAATTAGTATTTTGGGCTGTTATTTGTATGTTAAATATTTGTCTTACATATTAGATAAGGACTCTAAAGAAGAAGCATATAAAAAATTAAAATTATTAGATTTATCTTATTTTAGTGATGATTCTATTATAAGATATAAAAGAATATTAAAAGAAGATATAAGTGATTTATATTTGGATGATATTAAATCATCTGGGTATGTAGTCGATACTTTAGAGGCTAGTCTTTGGTGCTTTTTAAAGTCTGATAATTTTAGAGATTGTATAGTGGCTGCTATAAATCTTGGTGAAGATACTGATACCATAGCAGGTATAGCGGGTGGTCTTGCCGGCATTTACTATGGATATGAAACAATCCCTTTGAATTGGTTAAGGGATTTAGTAAAACTAGATTATTTAGTTTTAACTTCTAATAAATTTGAGGATTTTTTGAAAGTAGAGGATGTTTAATATGGAAAAAAGAGATTTGTATAATTTTAATAAAGAGTTAATAGGAAAAACAATTTATAAAAAAGAGGATGTACCTGAAGGTTGTTATATTTTAGTGGTTTTATCATTTATTCAAAATAGTAGAAAAGAGTTCTTAATTCAAAAGACAAGTATATCAAAAGGTTTGGAATGGGCTTTTACAGGAGGGCATCCAAAAGAGGGAGAGTCTTCTTTAATGGGAATATATACTGAAATAGAAGAAGAGTTAGGAATTAAGGTAAAAAATGCTATATGGTTTAAAGAGGTTAAAGGAAAGGACCGAATCTGTGATTTATATTATGTAAATGAAGATATTAGTTTAGATGATATTGTTATGCAAGAAGAGGAAGTTTCAGATGTTTGTTATGCCACAATTGAAGAGATTCATGATTTATATAATTCTGGTTTATTTAAAAAAGGACATTATATGTTATTTAAAGATTGTTTAGAGTATTTAAATAATCAAGGTGATCTATGAATCAAGATAATTTAAAGAAAATCGAACAAAAAATTCAACTTTGTAATGAATGTAAGGATTTATTAAAATTAAGTTGTGATACTATATCTTTTGGACAAAATACAGATATTTTATTTGTAGGTGAATCACCTGCAAAAAACGGTTGGATATTAACTGGTAGAGCTTTTTATGACTCGAATGGTAAGTTATTACCTACTGGTAGGGTATTAAATAAATTATTAGAGATAATTGATTTATCAATTGACGATATTACTTTTACAGAGGCCTGTAAATGTCATATACCTGATAGAAAAGATTTAAAAAAGTCTTCTTTAAATTGTTTAAAGTATTTAGAAGAACAGATTAAAGAATTAAATTGTAAGGTTGTTATTCCGTTAGGAGCGTATCCTACTAAAATATTAATTGATAAAAAATTCAAAAATTTTAAAGAAGTTGCTGGGGATGTTTTTAGTAAAGAAATAGGTGATAAAGAGGTGTTAATTATCCCGATTTATCATCCTTCACCGATAAATCCAAATGGTTATAAATTAAATGTGCCAATATTTGAAAAAATTAAGAAATTGAATTAAAATATATCTAATTGTAAAAATAATAGATTGTATTTTTTATTTATATTTGCTATTATTGATATAACGTAGAAAGGATTATAACATGAAAAAAATAGGTATTATTACATTTCACTGTGCAGATAATTTAGGAGCAGTACTTCAAGTTTACGCTCTTCAAAAAAAAATAAATAAACTTGGTTTAGAATCAGAGGTAATCGATTTTAAACCACTTGAATTACTTTATCCTTATGGATTAAAGAATTTGAAAGATGTTAAAAAGAGAGGTTTTATAAAAACTATTAAAAGTATAGTTGTATTAATAATTAGAAGAAAAGTTAAAAATAAAAGGGATGTATTTAAAAAATTTAGAGAAAAGTATTTAGTTATTTCTAAACAAACATATTATGAATCTGAGGATTTGAATGCTAATCCTCCTCAATATGATTACTATATAACTGGAAGTGACCAAGTGTGGAATCCAGATTTTTTCGAGAAAATTGGAAAATCTTATTTTTTAGATTTTGCATCTCCTTCTTCAACAAAAATATCATATGCTGCTAGTATTACTAAGAAAATGGATGATAGTTTTAATGATGTGTTTAAAAAAAATATAGACAGATTTGATTTTATTTCCATAAGAGAAAGTGAACATGTTAGGTTTTTAAAAAATTTAACTGAAAAACCAATAACTGTTGCACTAGACCCAACTCTATTATTGGACAAAGAAGATTATAATGTATTGTTAAGCAAATCAAAGATAAAGGAAAAATATATTTTGGTATATGATTTGGAATATAATGAAGAGTTAGTAAAATTAGCTAATAAGATATCAGAAGAAAAAGGTTATAAGATTGTTAGTTATTCTGATCATAAAAACTATGAAAATAGAATTAAAACATTTAGATACGAAGGTCCAAGTGAATTCATTAGTTATTTAGAAAATGCAGAGTTTGTTTTAACAACTTCATTTCATGGAGTAGCCTTTTCTGTCATTTTTAAAAAGCCTTTTTATACAATCCCTCATAAAACTAGAGGAACAAGAATGATTGATCTTTTAAATTCAATTGGTTTAGAGGATAGAATCGTATATAACTTTGATGATTTAGAAAGTATTAATTATGAACTTGATTATAGTAAACCTTTTGAATTACTTAATAAAAGAAGAGAAGAATCTTCTAACTTTTTAATTACTGCTTTGGATGAAAAAAAGTAATAAAAAAATATTAGAAAGTGTGTTATAAGTGGATAGAACAAAAAAATTCTTTTACAATTCAATATCGGCAATATTCTATCAAATAATTTTAATGATTGTTGGAATTATTATTCCAAGGATTATGCTAAAATATTATGGCTCTGAAATTAACGGTTTGGTGTCATCTATTACTCAATTTGTATCATATTTTTATTTGGTTGAAGCAGGATTATCAGCAGCAGCAGTTTATGCATTATATAAACCTTTGGCTGATAAAGATAACAATTCTATTAATGCTGTTGTTTCTGCTGCAAGAAAATTTTATATTCAAACAGGTTATGTTTTTACCTTATTGGTTTTAGTATTTGCAATTTTTTACTCTTTTTATATAAAAACACCTTTTTTATCTCCAATAAATATTGGATTTTTAGTAATAATTTTAGGTGCTAATGGTGTAATAGATTTTTTTGCATTATCTAAATATCGTGTTTTATTAACAGCTGATCAAAAAAATTATATTATTTCCTTATCTTCAGTGGTGTATTTGCTTTTAAATACGTTTATTATAATTATTTTAGGAACAGAACAAGTAAATATTGTGCTTCTAAAACTAGTAGCGATTTTACCTATATTTTTAAAGTCATTTATGATAATGATATATGCAAAGCATAATTATAAATATTTAGATCATAAAGTAGCGCCTAATACAAAAGCATTAGATAAAAGATGGGATGCTCTATATTTACAAATTTTAGGTGTAATACAATCGGGTGCACCAATTATAATTTTAACTTTTGTCACTAAAGATTTAAAATTAATTAGTTTGTATTCTATTTATAATATTGTTCTTGCAGGAGTTAATGGAATTTTAAATATATTTCAAAGCGGATTACCGGCTTCATTTGGAGAAATAATCGCGAAGGGTGAAAAGAAAACTCTTCAAAGATCATATAATGAGTTTGAATTTTTCTACTATTCATTAATAACGGTTATTTATTCAATAACGTTTGTTATGATTATGCCGTTTATTAAGATATATACAAGTGGTATAACTGATTTTAATTATAATATGCCAATTGTAGGTTTCTTATTTGTATTGAATGGGTTATTATATAATTTAAAAACACCACAAGGTATGTTAGTAATATCTGCTGGTATGTATAAAGAAACTCGGGTTCAATCGACAATGCAAGGAATACTTATTGTACTTTTTGGATTAATTTTAACACCTTTTATTGGTATATATGGTGTATTAATAGGCGCTATTATTTCTAATCTTTATAGAGATATTGATTTATTATTCTTTGTGCCTAAAAAAATAACAGGATTGACTATTATTAATACTTTAAAAAGAATGTTGAGGGTTTTTATTACTAGTCTTATTATTTGTTTACCTTTTCTATATATTAATATTGATCCATCAGGATATATTGAATGGATTTTATATGCCTCAGTAATTGGTGTTTATTCTGTTATTGTTATGTTAATCATTAGTTTCATTTTTGATAGAAAAGCTTTAATGGATATTATTAAAAGGATTATAAGGATGGTGAAGAGATGATTTCTGTATTTGATAGAAAAGAAGAATGTTGTGGATGTACTGCTTGTATGAATATTTGTCCGACTAAGGCAATAAAGATGGTTGAGGATGAAGAGGGTTTTTTATATCCAAAAATTGATCAAGCGTTATGTATTAATTGTGGTAAATGTAGAAAGGTTTGTCCTTTTCAAAATGAAATAAATATAAGTAATAAACTTTCTAAGCCAACAGTTTATGCAGTTAAACACAATAAAGAAAGTGTTAGAATGAAAAGTTCTTCCGGAGGTGTTTTTACTGCAATTTCAGATTATGTTTTAAATAATGGTGGCGTTGTTTATGGAGCAGCATTTGATGAAAATTTTAATGTTATTCATAAAAAAGCTGAAACTTCTGAAGAATGTAATAAGTTTAGAGGGTCAAAATATGTTCAAAGTGATTTGTCAAATGTATATAAGCAAATAAAAGACTTATTAAAAAGCGACCGTCAAGTACTTTTTTCTGGAACCCCATGTCAAACTGCTGGGTTAAAAAGTTTTTTAACAAATAGTCGTACTAATACTGATAATTTAATAATAAACGATATTGTTTGCCATGGAACACCAAGTCCTAAAATATGGTTAGATTATATTGATTTTATTGAAAAAGGTAATAAACTTAAATCCTATAGTTTTAGATTTAAAGAAAGAGGATGGCATGGATATAATATAATGGCCGAATATAAAAACGGAAAAAGAAAAATTAATACTAAAGAATTAAAAATTTTTACGAATTTATTTAGTTCTGATTTATTATTAAGACCTTCATGTCATAATTGTAAATTTGCTAATATAGATAGGAAATCTGATATTACTATTGGTGATTTTTGGGGAATAGAAAAAACTATGCCGGGAATTGATGATAACAAAGGAATTTCGCTTGCTTTAGTTAATACAGTAAAAGGTGAGCAAGTTTTCGAAAAAATTAAAGAAAATATTGATTTTTGGGAAAATAAGATAGAAGATTCTTTGCAACCTAATTTAATATCGCCAACTAAAAAGCCCTTAAAAAGAGAAGTTTTTTGGGAATACTATTATAAAAATGGATTTTTATTTATAGCAAAAAAATATGGTGGATATAATTTTAAATCTTATATGAAAAGCAAGATAAGATATGTGTTACAAAAAACCGGTACTTTCAATTTGATAAAATCTATTTTAGGGAAAAAAAAGGTTTAATTATCTAGATTTATTGTTTAATTAAATGGTTACAAATCAAACTTTTTAATGTTTGAAAATTTGATCAACATATATTTAATTTTAATGAATATATTATTTCAGGAAGTGTTTATTTAAAAGCTTTTGTCTTTAATAAAAACTTCTTTTTATTTTAAAAACAAAAAAGATTGTATTTTTTATTTAAATTTGCTATTATTGTTATAACATAGGAGGTGATTTAAGTTGAAAAAATGGAAACAATTAATTCTTGTTGGTTTATTAATGATTCAAACATTTAGTTTTATTCCCTTATCAACTTCTGCATTATCAAAAAGTGAGTTGCTTGAAGATTATGTAGAGATACGTGATAAAGCAGATCTTACAATGGATAACATTTTAAATTTCTTAACGACTTATGATGATGAATTAAGTGACGTTATTACGATAGAGTTAGCAGGTCATTTAATTGATGATTTTGTTGCTAGAGATGTAGCGGCATTTATTGATCACGTTATATCTGTTTTTGAAGTAGACTCACAATTGGCAATTGATTTAAATGCTTTAAAACCAGAAGCGGTTGTTTTAAAAGACGATATTATACAATATAAAGAGGATGCTTTGGAGTTTATTAACAGTGATGAAAATATAACTGCTAGTGATTTAACTAGTACTGTAGAAGACTCTATTGACAGTGGTTTAAAAGCACTTCAAATTATTGATAAGTTAGTAGAAATATTCAATAATAGTACTTTGGGTGATGTTGATATTGAAGCAATTATTAATTCAGAGTTTGAGGAAGTAATAACAAAGATTCGCAATAATATGAATACAATTATTGCTGAACAAGAGATCTCACTTATCAATCATTTAGATTCTATTAGAGATGATCTTATTTTAAATGATGAACAAAAATTTGATAGGATAATAGATATTATTGTATTGTTAGAAGAAGTTGAAGCAAGGATGCATAATACTTTTATTAGAATGGATGCAGTTGTATCTACAGACCTTGTAACAAATTATTTAACTAAGATAAGTGCATTTTCTTCTAGAGAAATGAATAATATTATTATACTAGTTAAGAAATATTTAATTGATGAAATGACGGTTTCAATGCTTGATGAAAATTATGGTTCATCTGAGTATGTTAATAATATTATAGTTCCAGTTTATGGTGTTGTAGTTGATCCTAATCCAGTTATAAGGTTACAACCTTCACACCTTTATTTAATTGGCCAAAGACCTATCAGTGATTTAAATGATGTAGAAGATAATCTATATACTAATAGTGGTAGTATGAGATATTCTGATTTGATATCAGGTAGGGTTGGAACTGGTTCTATGATGCATGTTAATAATGGAAATGAAGATGTTTTATCTTATACGTTTATTATTAAAGGTGACTTATTAGGCCGTGCATTATCAGATATAACAGATATTTTCAGATTGATTGATGGTGTATTAGGAACTAATAATTTAACGGGAATTTATCAAACAGCTGGAGATATGAACGATGATTTAAATAATGATATATCCGATGTATTCCAATTAATTGATCAAGTATTAGGAAGATAGGAGGTAGAAAAGTGAAAAATATTTTAAAATCTGTAGTCATTATGGGGGCTTTTTTTATAGGGATGTGGCAAGTTAATGCTGCTAGTGCTGGTTTAACTACTAGTAAAACCAGTGTTTTAACTTCACAAACTACTAAAGTAAGCTTAATTATAAATGCTGATGCTAGGGTACGTGGTGGTCAGTTTAATTTAGGATTAAATAACAGTAATTTTGAAATTGTTAGTGTAGTAGGTGCTAGTGGTTTAAATATTAGTAAAAATGGTAATTTATATTTATCTTTACTTATGGAAGCAGATTATTCTATTCCATCTGGAAGTGCTATAGCAGTTGTTACATTAAGAGCTAAGTCTTCTACGGTAGGAGCTACTTCTGTATTAACAGCAAGTAATATAGGGGTTACTTTAGCAGGTAGTTATGAAACTGTGCCAGTACCTTCTAAGTCTTTAACGCTTAGAATAGCAACACCACCAAAAGCAGATCCTGTTGTTCCAAAGTCAACTGATAATAGTTTAAAGGAATTAACGACTAGTATTGCAGGTTTAGAGTTTAATCCAAATACACTTGTTTATAACGCAACTGTAGATAGTAGTGTTAAAAGTGTTAATATAACGGCTTTGGCAAACGATTCTAAAGCTACTGTAGAAATAACAGGTAATAATGATTTAAAGTTAGGAAAGAATGTTATTTTGGTAAAAGTAACAGCTGAAGATGAAAGTGTTAAAACTTATACGATAAATGTTACTAAATCAGGATCTAATAATAATTTCTTGTTAAGTTTAAAAGTAGAAGGTTATGATATAAATCCTGTATTTAATAAAGATACAAAAAGATATGATGTAAAAATAGATTCAGTAGAAATAGATAAATTAGATATTGAAGCTATAGCAGAGGATTTAAAATCAACTGTTAAGATTATAGGTAATGAAGGTTTAATAGAAGGTAGAAACATTATTAAGATAATTGTTACTTCTGAGACTGGAGAAGAAAATACTTATAATTTAGTTGTTAATTTAGGATCTGAGTTAGAAAATGCTAAAGATACTAATAATAATTTACTAATTATCAGTAATTTAATAATAATTGCCATTGCAGGAATTGTAATTACAGTAATATTAGTAAAGAAAAAGAAAAATGAGAAAGACTTGTAAAACAAGTCTTTTTTTATTGTAATTTAATACTTATTTTAAAGTAATGTAACCAAATTGTTGCATTAAATATCAATAAATTGTATAATATAAATGGTAAAAAATGGTAATGGGTAGATTTATATTAAAAAAGTTGTTATAATTATTATTAGAAAATTGTAGAAGTATTTAACAATTGACTAAAACTTAAAAATGATTAATAATAACTTGTTAATTAATGAGGAGATAAGTATGGACGATTGTACTAAATATTATGTTGATGAAAATAAGAATGTAAAAAGAAGGAGTTTCATAGAAGAAATTAATATGAAACTTTTCGCGGGTTTTAAAATTTTGTTTAATCTATTTTTTAGTTGGTTTTTTCTTATTGTATTGTTTCCATTATTTTTAATTATTGGATTAGCAATAAAGATAGAGAGTAAAGGACCTGTGTTTTTTAAACAGACTAGAATTGGTAAACATGGTAAACCTTTTACCTTATATAAGTTTAGAACTATGGTAGCAGATAATGATGTTTATGATTTAAGTAAAAAAGATCAATTTACAAAAATAGGAAAAATATTAAGAAGGACTTCTTTAGATGAATTAGGACAATTATTAAATATAGCGATTTTAGAAATGGCTTTTATAGGACCTAGACCTTGGTTACCAGATTACTATGAAAGTATGAATGAAATACAAAAGCATAGATGTGATGTTAGACCTGGTATAACAGGGCTTGCACAATGTATGGGTAGAAACAATATCAGTATTTTTGAAAAAATTAATTATGATTTAAAATATGTTAAAAATTACTCATTATTCCAAGATATAAAAATAGTATTTTTAACTATTAGTTGTATGTTTACAGGTCATGGTGCAGATGCTGGTAAAGAAACAATTAATGAAGAGCTAAAGGCGTTGAGAGAGCAATAAAGAGGTAGATAAAATGGATGAATTAATAAGCATAATTATTCCTGTATATAATGCTGAAAGATTTTTAAATGAAACAATTGAATCCATCCAAAATCAAACATATAAGAATTTTGAAGTTATTTTTGTTGATGATTGTTCAACTGATAATAGTGTAAAAATTATTAAGAAAAATATGAAGGATGATAAAAGGATTAAATTGTTTAAAAATCCTGTTAATAGCGGACCTGCAATATCTAGAAACTTTGGAGTTCAAAAAGCTAAAGGTGAATATTTATGTTTTCTTGATGCAGATGATTTGTGGGACAACGATAAATTAGAAAAACAATTATTGTTTATGCAAAAGAATAATTGTGCCTTTTCTTATACATCCTATGAATTTGCAGATGAAAACGGTATTCCAAATGGAAAAAAAGTAATTGCTAAAGAAAAAATGACTTACAATCAAGCATTGAAAAAAACAATTATTTCGACTATTACTGTAATGTTTGATTTAAAAAAAATAGAAAAAGAATTGTTATTAATGCCAAATCTAATATATGTTGAAGATACTGCAACATGGTGGCAAATATTAAGAAATGGTTATGTTGCATATGGAATCCCAAATGTTTTTTCTTATTATAGAAGAATTAGTAATTCTCATTCCTCTAACAAAATTAGAACATTAAAAAAATTATGGCATTTATATCGCAGTGTTGAAAAGTTAAATATATTTTATGCTGGATATTGTTTTAGTTTAAAAAACATTAATGCTATTAGGAGAAGAATATAATGTCTGTCGAATTGTTGATATCCACAATGAATTTGAAAAATATAAAAGAACATAAAAATCTCATAAAAAAAATGAATATTACTGGTAATTCTACCACGATTAATCAAGTTACAGACCATAGCATTCAATTATTTGATGATTTAGGTAAAAATAGTGTTTTTTCTTTTTATGATAAAGGGTTAAGTAAAAGTAGAAATATAGCTATTGAAAAAAGTAAAAGTGATATTTGTATAATTGCCGATGATGATGTTGTTTATGTTGATGATTATGAAAAAATAGTTAAAAATTTTTTTAATTTGTATTCTGATGCTGACATTATTACATTTCAAGTAGAGGGCATAGGAAAAAAATTTAAAAGTTATTATAATAAAATTAGAAAACATAATTATATAACTACGATGAAAGTTGCTTCTGTTGAAATTGCTATTAAAAGAAATAGTGTTATAAAAAATGATATAAAATTTAATGAGAATTTTGGTTCAGGGGCAAAATACAAAATGGGTGAAGAAAACATATTTCTTACCCAATGTTTAAAAAAAGGATTAAAAATTATTTATGTTCCGGTTAAAATTGCAAATTTGTACATGGGAGATTCAACTTGGTTTAATGGTTATGATAAAGATTTTTTTATAAGCAAAGGAGCAGCTTTCACTGAAATATCTAAAAAATATTCAACGTTACTTATTATACAATTTGCAATAAGAAAGTATAAATTGTTTAAAGAGTATATGAAGATAAGTCAAGCTATAAAATATATGAAAACAGGAAAACAACAATATTTAAAAATGGTTAAATAATTTGAGGAGGCAGTACTGATGAAGGTTTCGATAATTACAATACATAGAGTATTAAACTATGGAACGGTATTACAATCTTTCGCTACACAAGAACTAATTAAAGAGTTGGGATGTGAGGTGGAAATAATAGATTATATTACCGAGGAAAGAAATTTTAAAAAAATATTTTTATGGTCTCCTAAATCGTTAAAAAATTTTAAATTACGAAAAGTAATATATGTTTTATCTAGATTTCCAGCTAATTTATTAAAACATCTTTCTTTTTCTCAATTTATTAATAAATATTATTTATTAACAAAAAGAAAATACTATACAATTAATGATTTGAAAAAAAACCCACCTTCTTCAGATATTTACTTAGTCGGAAGCGATCAAGTCTGGAATAGTAAATATAACGGAGGTGTAGATAGAGGTTTTTTCTTAGATTTTGGAGATGAAAATACCAAAAAAATATCTTATGCATCAAGTTTTGGCTCGAATGAATTACAAAAAAATGATTTTATAGAAATAAATAAGTTATTATCTAAATTTAATTTTATATCTGTTCGTGAAGATACAGGAGTAAAGATTCTAAATGATATGGGATATAGTGCAGAGTTGGTGCTTGACCCTACATTAATGTTAAATAAAGATAAATGGTTATCGTACATAAAAAGCAAAAAAATCAATAGAAGATATGTTTTATTATTTATTTTATATAATGAAGATAATGGTGCAACTCAATATGCAAGAAAAATAGCTGACAAATTAGGTCTTGAAGTTATCCAATTATATTGGAAACCAATTAAGAGACAAGGGGTAGATAGAATTGCTATTTACAAAAGTCCTTTTGAATTTTTGCGATATATAAGGGATGCAGAATATATAGTAACAAATTCTTTTCACGGCACAGCATTTGCCATAAATTTTAACAAACAATTTATTACTGTTGCTAGAAGTGAATTTAATACAAGATTAGAGAGTATTTTAAGACTATGTAAATTAGAAAATAGATATATAACTAAAAAAATTAATATTAAAGAAGTAATAAAAAAAATTAACTATACACTAGTTAACGAAATACTAGAAAAAGAACGTAATAAATCCTTATCTTATCTTGAAAAAGCAATATATAAAAGAGAGTAGGAATAAAATGAAAATACTTTTCTTAGGAGATTATAAAGCTAATACGGGACCTTCAAATGTAAATAAAAATTTAAAAGAATACTTACCAAAAAATGTGATTTATATCAATAGTTCAAAAAAAATTTTTAGAATCATTGAAATATTCATAAAAGCATTTTTATCAAATGTAATAATAATATCTGGACATTCGAAAAGTAATCGAATTTGCATAAATATATCAAAAATATTTGGAAGAAAAAAGAAAATATTAAATATTCAGCATGGCTCAGCATCATATGAAAATGAAACAAATAATTTAAATAACAAAAAAATGGTAATTGAAGAAAAATATCTTTTAGATAATGTAGATTTAATTTTATGTGTTTCAGAAAATTTTATGAAATGGTTTAAAAATTATAGTCCACAATATAGTCATAAAACTTCGTATTTAAACAATGGAGTTGATTGGGGAATACTTGATAAAGAAAAAAACAAAACAATAATTAATAAGGAACCAAATACTATAATAACTATGGGCGGCGGTAGACCACAAAAAAATAATGTAATGATATGTGAAGCAATAAAAATTTTAAATGAAGAAAAAAACAAAAAATATAAATTAATAGTATTAGGTAGAGACTATGAAGATACTGAAAAAATTAAATCATATAATTTTGTCGATTATGTTGGACAAGTTAAATACGAGGAAGCATGCTATTATTTAAAAAAATCTTCAATTTTTATTCAAAACAGTTCTCTTGAATCGTTTGGGTTAGCAACGATTGAGGCGCTATTGAGTGGGTGTAACATATTAGTTTCAAAAAATGTTGGAGCTATTAGTATTTTAACATTAATTGATGAAATTGACATTATCGGTGACTGTAATAACCCTAATGAAATTGCTAGTAAAATATTATATTTATCGAAAAATCCTAATAATAAAAGGATAATAAGAGATCTTGATAAAAACAAGACATCTTATAAATATGCAGCAAATAGATTAATGGAAATAGTAAGAGAATTAGTGATAAAGGAGTAAATTTAATGAATAATGTAATTCAAAAGATTAAAATAGATAATTCAAGTTCACAGAAAAAACAAAAAAACATTACACCGCGAGGGAAAAAAAACAAATTTAATCAAATAATATATATTGTAATGTTAATATTGTTTTTTTTAAACTGGTCAACTCCATCAATTCATATCAAAATTAGGGAGATACTTCCAGTGTTTACTGCTTTATTATTATTATTTTTAGTATTAATAAATATTAATGAAATATATAAAGATAATAAACAACTTTTTATTTTTATATTTATTATAATTTTAACATTAATAGGTATGGTGGTGAATAATTCTAATTTAGGTGTCTTTTTTGTAATATTTAATTTTTCATTAATGCTACTAGTTAGTAGTAAAGTTGAATTTACTGATAGGTTTATAATTATTTTATCGTGTTTGTTCCTGCTCTTTTTTTTCTATTGGATAACCTTGTGTCCTGAAGGATTTAATACAAATAGTATTGGTCTTGTAACTTTAGTAACATATATTTGTAGTTTATATTTTATTTTTTCAATCAAAGAAAGTTTTTTTAAAAAAATTTTAATTTTATTAATCACTTTTATTGCATATAAAAACGTATTGGTTTCCGAATCACGCTCTTGTTTTATAGGTTTAATTTCATTTACATTTTTGTGTTATATAATACCTAAAAAAATGTGGTTAAATAATAAATCATTAAAATTTATATATTTATTAATAACAATAGGCTCGATTTATTTTGTTATGTTATATATATTTATGTGGGAAAATAATATTACTTTTATTATAGAAGGATTTTCAAAAAATTTTTTTTCAGGAAGAGAAGCAATTTGGTATGAGTTATGGAATTTATTTAAATTAAATCCAATTTTTGGATTAGGATCAAATATTGATTTGACATCAAATTCAAATTTGAATGTGCATAATTCTATGTATAATCTTTTGGTAATTTATGGTTTGCTAATTTTTATCTTGATTATTATTCAGATATGTAAACATTTTTCAAATATATCTTTAGATAAAAATAAAAATAAATTTATTTTAATTTCATTTGCTGGATTTATTTCTATAGCGGTGCAAAGTTTTTTTGAAAATACATTAATTTCAGTTAACTTTATTCCTATTATATTATTTTTACTTACTACAGCAAATTCAAATATATTAAAAAAGGAATTAAAAAAAAATTAAAATTTTAGTGAAGTGAGAGTGATTTAATAGATGATTTTACAATTTAAAGATAAAAAAAATTGTTGTGGATGTGCAGCATGTATAAATATATGTCCAACGAAAGCTATATCAATGGAAACTGATAATTATGGATTTATATATCCCAAAATCAATCATGATATATGTATAGAATGTGGTAAATGTAAAAAAGTATGTGCTTACCAAAATGTGCCTATTTCAGGGAAAAAACCTCTTGCAACATATGTTGCTATTAACAAAGATAATGACATTCTTTTATCAAGTACTTCAGGAGGTATATTTGGTGCTTTATCTAGTGTTGTTTTTGACAAAAAAGGTGTTGTTTTTGGATGTGCTTATAATGGAAATATGGAACCAGTTCATATATGCATTGATAACCCTTTAGATATGAAAAAACTTCAAGGTTCTAAATACGTCCAAAGCAATATTAATTTCAGCTTTAAAGAAACTGAAAAATATTTAAAAAAATCAAGATTTGTTTTGTTCACGGGCGCCCCCTGCCAAATAGCTGCTTTAAAATCTTATCTAGGTAAAGATTACGATAATCTAATAACTGCTGATATTATATGTCATGGTGTTCCTAGCATTGCCTTTTTTAACGATTATATTAAACATATAGAAAAAAAAACGGATGGTAAAGTAATTAACATTAATTTTAGAGATAAATCAAGAGGTTGGGGATTAAAAGGAACAATTACTTATACTAAAAGAGGAAAAATAAAAACAAAGTACATATTACCATTTGAATCCTATTATTATAATTATTTTTTAAAAGGTTATACTTATCGTGAAAATTGTTATGAATGTAAATATGCATGTGAGAGCAGAGAAGGAGATTTTACAATGGGTGACTTCTGGGGAATAGAATCTATTCATCCGGAAATAGAAACTAAAAGAGGAGTTTCTATATTATTAGTAAATAGTAAAAAAGGTGTTATATTAATTGAACAATTAAAAAAATATTTAAATTTAACTAAATCAACCTTTGAAGCAGCTAGAAGAGAAAACGGTCAACTAAATAGACCCACTATAAAAAGTAAGAAAAGAGAAGAAATACTTGACGCTTGGCAAACTTATGGCTATGAAACCGTTGCTAGGAATTATTATAAGGAAAATAAATTGTTTATAAATAAAATTAAATTTGTCATCTCTAAAACAATAAAAAAATAATAAAAATACATAGTAGTATAAGATTTAAATAATATAGAATAAAACAATATTTTTAAACACAAAAAGAACAAAAAATTGTAAGGAGTGTATTTAATGCCCAAAGTAAGTATAATAGTTCCCATATATAATAAGGAGAAATATTTAGAAAAATCTATAAGTAGTATATTGAATCAAACTTTAAAAAATATAGAAATAATTCTTGTAAATGATGGTTCTAAAGATAATAGTATAAATATTTGTAGGAAGTTTGAGAAGTTAGATAATAGAGTAAAGGTAATTGATCAAAAAAATGCCGGAGTATCTGTTGCAAGAAACAATGGAATATTAGTTGCTAAAGGTGAATATATTGGATTTGTTGATCCAGACGATTGGATAGAGAAAGAAATGTATTCTAATATGTATAATAAATGCATTGAAACCAAATCAAATATATGTATTTGTAATTATTATCATAATTATAATAATAGAATAATGCCTATTAATTTAGGAGTTAAAGAAGCAGTTATAACTGATAAGAATATTTATAATAAAATAGTTTTAGATATGATAGCTCCGGAATGCATATTAAATAATAGCCAAATTATAATGGGAAGTGTTTGGAGATTATTAATAAATAGAAATTTTTTGTATAAACATAAAATTATTTTTCCTCCTGGCATTCCCTTTATGGAAGATTTAATTTTTTGTATTAAAATTTTTTCGATTGCAAAAACAATATGCATTGATAAAGAAAATTATTATCATTATTGCATAGAAGATAATACTGCAGCTACAAAATATAGAGAAGATTCTTTAAAGTTAAGATTAGAAGTTGTTAATATTATTGAAAAATATTTGATAAGTAAAAATCTTTATGACGAATCAAAAACTAGACTTATTTATCGTTATATTAATATAGGGATTGGTTCTATAAAGAACGAGGTTCATAAAGATAATAAAAAATCTTTGTACAATAAATTAAAAACCATTAAATCAATTTGTTCTCATCCTAAAATAGTAGAATCATTAAAAAGTTATTATGAATTAAATACAAGAGATTTAAATAAGTCACTTGACTTATTTAAAGTTAAGGTATTTTATAAAAAAACATATATTAAATATATGTTTTCTAAAAATTCTATAATGCTTTTTACTTTAACTAAATTATCTAATATGTATTCTAAATTAAAAAAATCCTAAAAGGTTAATTACCTTTTTTCTTTTAATTAAAGCATAAATAATATATAATTATATATGAGTATTAAATATGGAGGGTATCATGAATAAAAGTTTAAGTTTGTTATTAGTAGTAATATGGACTATTGTTATATTTGGATTTTCTAGTATGTCAGGAACAACTAGTAATGGTATGAGTAAAGATATATTAAGTAATACCATTGAAAAAACAAATATATTGCCAGAACATGAATTAACTATTGAAAAAAAATCAGATCCTTTAAGCTTATTTAATAAAATTCATTATTACTTTAGAAAAACAGCACACTTTTCAGAGTATTTAATATTATCTTTATTATTAATAAATCATTTAAGGTTTTATAAGAAAAAAAGAATGTTTTTATTAACTATAGGTATTTGTTTTATAGTATCTGTTATAGATGAAGTAAATCAAATGTTTACTTTTGATAGAAGTTCTTTATTAACAGACTGTTTACTTGATACCTTTGGGGCTATAGTAGGGGTATTAATAATTATAATGATTAGTAAAAGGAAGAAGTTAAATGAAAAAGTTATTTAGTATAATATTAATATTTTTAAGTTTATCAACTGTTAAAGCTATGGATATTGTATCTTTTAATGAGTGTATTGATGGAGATACTGCTAGTTTTATATTAGATTCAGAAATAATAAAAGTAAGATTTTTAGCTATTGATACACCTGAGACAGTTCACCCTAATAAAGAAGTAGATCCAGTAGGGGAACTTGCAAGTGATTATACTTGTGATAGGATAAAAAATGCTTCAATTATTAAACTAGAATACGATGATAACAGTGAACTTTATGATAAATATAAAAGAGTCTTAGCATGGATCTGGGTTGATGATGTATTATTACAAGAAGAATTAATCAGTTTGGGCTATGCTAAAGTGGAGTATATATACGGTGACTATAAATATCTTAATAATTTGTATAGTTTAGAAAAAAGCGCTAAAGAGTCTAATCTAGGACTTTGGAACACAATCTATAGCGTTGAATTTGAAATAGATAAAAAAATAATTACAAAAAAAGTATTAAAAAACACCTCTGTTAAATACTTTGAACCTATAAAAGAAGGTTACAAATTTATAAGATGGGAACATAATAATCAAGAATTTGATTTTAATACTAAAATAAATGAAGACATAAAATTAAAGGCAGTCTTTGAAAAAGAATTTAATTATTATTACATTATAACAATCGTATTTTTAATAATATTATACTTTACAAATAGAAAACTTTTTAAGAAAAAATTAAAGAAAATACTAAAGGCAAATTCCTTGTAATTTACCTTAGTATCTTGTATAATTACTTATGAATGGAGATGTATTATGGAAGAAATAGATATAAAAGATTTATTTGAATATTTTATTTCAAAAATTTATTTAATTATTATTATTTTATTAATAGTTATTAGTATAGGAGCTTTTTTCTTAGCCTTTATTCAAAAACCTAAGTATCAAGCATATACTACATTAGTGCTTACTCGTATAACTGATAACACTCAAGAGAATAGTGCTATTACACAAGGAGATTTAACAATCAATCGTAATTTAGTGTCTACTTATCGTGAAATTATAAAAAGTAGACCAGTATTAAAAGATACAATTGATACCTTAAAATTAGATTATAATGAAAAAACTTTAACGGACATGATTGAAGTATCATCTGTTAAAGACACCGAATTAATTAAAATAACCGTTAAAAGCGAAGTAAAAGAAGAGACTAGTTCAATTGCGAATGCTGTAGCAATTATATTCAGTGAAAGAGTAAAAGAAATATATAACATTGAAAATTTATCGATCATTGAAAAAGCTGAATTGCCAATTGAAGCTTACAATGTTAATTTAACTAAACAAATGGCAATCGTTATTTTACTTGGATTTGTAATATCTTTAGGAACAGTTTTTATAATCTATTACTTTGATAATAGCATTAAAGGTGAAGAAGACATTGAAAAAATAGTCGAACTACCAGTAATAGGTGTTATACCTACAAT
Source organism: Bacilli bacterium (assembly GCA_028708945.1). The sequence continues at coordinate 55,093 of JAQVXV010000003.1, read as the reverse complement.
AGAAAGTGGGCGATAATATGAAAGAACTTATTACTTACGATAATCCTAAATCAATAATTTCAGAAAGCATCAAAGGAGTTCGTACTAACTTATTATTCTCATCTATAGATAAAAAACTAAAAACAATCCTAGTTACTAGTTCAATTCAAGGAGAGGGAAAAAGTTTTATTTCTAGTAATTTAGCAATCGCATTTTCACAATCTGATTATAAAGTATTATTAGTAGACTGTGATATGCGTAAAGGAAGATTAGATAAAATATTTGGTTTAACTAATGATAAAGGACTATCAGATATGCTAATAGAAGGTGAGAAGATAGAAATTAAACCATTTGTTAAAAAAACTGCTATTCCTAATGTTAGTCTTATAACACTAGGAACAGTACCACCAAATCCACTTGAACTATTATCTTCTTCAAAATTCCAAGAATTTATCGAAAAAGCTAAAAGTTCATATGACTTAGTAATATTAGATTCACCCCCTATAAATGTAGTATCTGATTCCGTTGTTTTAACTAAATTAGTAGATGAGACAGTTATTGTAACCACTCATAGAAAAACAGAAATTAAAGAGCTTATAAACGCTAAAAAAGCCATCTTAAATGCTGGTGGTAATATTGCAGGGGTTGTTCTTAATAATAAAAAAACTTCTAAAAAAAGTTATTACGGAAAATATTACCAATAAGGGGGTAATTAAATGATCGATTTGCACTCGCATTTGCTCTATGACACCGATGATGGTACTGTCGATATAAATCAAAGTGTTCAACTAATAGAGTCTGCATATAATAATGGTTATGACTCATTAGTACTAACACCACATTATATTGAGGGTAGTATCTATCAAAGTGATGTTCTTAGCAACACTAAAAAATTAGAGCTTATTAAATCAAAGTGTTTAAAAAAAGGAATCGATATAAACCTATATTTAGGTAATGAAGCCTATCTTTCTAAAAACTTATTAAAGTTATTAGAACAAAAAAAAATAACGACCATTAATGATTCTAAATATTTATTATTAGAATTACCAATGGTAAGTGAAAATAAAAACACTCTCGATATTATAAAAACTTTAGTCGAAAATGATATAATACCTATTATAGCCCATCCAGAAAGATACCATTATATTATTGATAACATTAACAAAGCTTTTGATCTTGTACAAAGTGGGGCTTTATTACAAGTAAATATCGGTAGTCTTATCGGTGCTTTTGGTAAACAAACTAAAAAGACAGCACTTAAATTATTAAAGTTAAATCTTGTTCATTTTATTAGTAGTGATACTCATCATAACAATCTATATTCTAAAGTAGAAGAAACTAAAAAAATAATCAATCGTATCAAACCATCTTTAATAGATGAATTAATGCACTATAACGCTAAACAAGTATTAGAAAATAAAGAGATAAAGAAGAGAGTGAAAGTTTATGAATAAAGTAAAAGATAAAATTGTAAGATGTATATTCTTTAGTTTTATCTTTTTCTTTTTGATGTCTCCTATAAATGCTCTTACTAAAGACGATATTTTTGATTTAGTAAATAGCCAAAAGACATGTGATGGATCTTCATCTGTACTATTTCAAAGTTACAGTAAAACATATACTAGATTAGTAAAGGAAAAAGATCTATCTGAATCTGAAATAAAGTCAATTTTAAACCATTTGAATACTGCTATTGATTTGTTAAACAAAAAAGAAGTATGTAAGTTAAGTGATACTTCAAAATTAACCTCAGAAGAAAAAAGAACTGTTTTTAATTCATTAGTAGAAGGATCTAATATTATTACTGGTGCTAAAAATTTGAACGATGAAAAACAAGATAACAAAAATTCTGGCATTTTTATTGATAAAGCTGATAAAAAAATTGCAATATATGATCAAGGACAATTAGTAAATGAACTTTCACTTGAGAAAACTAAACTTACTTATACGGGTCCTAGTATTCAGATAAGTATTATATTTGTATTATTATTAATTGTTTTAATTCTAATAAAATTTATAAAACCTATAATTCTTAAAGATATGTTAATATCTTTAGGATATACCTTGTTTATAATTTTAATAGTATCTGTAATATTTTCTAAAGACATTAAAGAAATAAGTAACTATTTTAATTTATTTAAAAAAATTAGTTCTAATCAAGAATCAAAAGAAATTGTTACAAAAAATAAATCAATTATTAGATATCCTCGTTATGGAGATACTTATGGTAATCTCTATATTCCTAATTTAGGGATTAAATTAGAAGTAGCGTTTGGAGATAATAAAGAACTACTAAATAAATATATAGGTCATGATACAGCAACACTATTGCCAGGTGAAGGTGGTACTATTGTTTATAGTGGTCATAATTCTAAAGATTTTTTAAACAATTTAAAAGATATTAAAATGGATACTTCAATTATTGTTGAAACTACCTATGGGACCTTTAATTATAAAGTTAATGATACTAAAATAATCGATGATATTGATTTTGATAGTGTCTATCTAAAAGGTAATAAAGAAGTATTAGTACTATATACTTGTTATCCTTTTAGTAATGTTATTTATGGTAGCAAGAGAATGGTTGTCTATGCTACTTTAGAAGAATCTGATTGGTTAGGTGATTCTAATGATTAAAAAGATAATTGGTTCACTATTAGGAATAATTCTTTTAGTAATATTAAGTTTAATATTAAGTTTTATAATTGTCTTTAATAAAAGAAGTATTGATAATGTGTTAATTAAGAGTAAGTATTACGATAAAACAGAACAAAACATATCTACTTTAATGCAATCTTATATTGATTCAGAGTTTTATAAAGAGGTAGTTACTAAAGAACAAATTAAAAGTGATATTAATCGTAGTTTAGAAAATTTTTATCAAGGAAAGAAAATCGATAAAAAAGTTATTAAAAATAGAATGCATGAATTCTTAAATCTAGAAATAAACTATAAATTAGAAGATAAAGGTTTAGAAGTAAATAGAGAATCAATATCTGATATAAGTAATAACTTAAGTGAAATATATGTTTCAAATTTGTTCTTATTAGATGAAATGAATTTATTAGCGCCTTATATAAGTAATGTTAAAATATTGCCAATTGTCTTAATAATTGTATTGGTATTAATAAATCTAATTATATATTTATTTAGAAAAGAAAATATCGTAATTGTTTTTAGTACTAGTTTTATGTTATTGCTAACCTTATTTTTAATGATAAATTTTTCGTCTTTTTATTATTTAAATAATATAGTTTCCGACTTTATTCAAACACTTTGGCTTCATTATAAAACCTACAATATTGTCATTGGAGTTATTTATTTAATAATTTATTTTATAATGAAAAAAAGATTTAGTAATTCTTAATCTTTTTTTGTGCTAAAAAACTTTTAATAACAATTCATTTTTGATATAATTATAAATATAGAGGATGGTAATGCTTGTGGGGAAAAAAGATGTTTTAGTTAGTATTATAGTACCTATTTATAATTGTGAAAATTATATTAAAAAATGTTTGGATTCTTTAATTAATCAAACATATAAAAATATTGAAATAATATGTATTAATGATGGATCTTTAGATAATAGTTATGAAGTTTTAAAAAAAATCGGTAAAACTGATAAAAGGATAAAACTAATTAACAAAATAAATGAAGGTGTAAGTGTAGCTAGAAACACTGGTTTAAAAGTTGCAAGCGGAGAATACATTATGTTTGTCGATGCTGATGATTGGATAGGAGAGACCTCTGTTTTTGATTTAGTATCCTTAAAAGATACAAGCGATTTAATTTTATTTAATTTTAGCAAAGTCGAAAATAATATTGTCTATAGAAATACTTACAATTTTGTAGATAAAGACGTAACTACTTTTAACAAAAAACAAATCAAAGAAGAAATATTGCCAAAATTTTTAAGTGGCGAAGTAAACTGTTTTGTATGTTGTCTTTTTATTAAAAAGAGTTTAATTACCTTTGAATTTAAAAGTGACATTAAAATTATGGAAGACAAAATATTTTATATTGAGTTATTTTCCAAGGTAACAGATTTTACTTTATATACTAAGAATTTATATTATTATTTTCAAAACACTAATAGCGCTTGCAATAATTTAGATTTACTATATAAAAATGCTTTACAGTTTCTTAACGTAAATGAATATTTATTAGATATTTTAAAGAAAAACAAATTAGGAAAAAAATATTTAATCATTGCGGTTTCTGCTAATTATAGTGTCATAATAAAAAATTTTTTTTTAATGTATTTTAATAATTTTAAATTAAAAGATATAAAAAAGAACTTTAAAGAGATAAGAAAAAATCATTATTTTAAAAAAAATTTACATTTAGTAAGTTCTAAGAATATGCAATTAAGATCATATATATCGTTTGTCTTGCTCAAACATAATTTATTTTATCTTTTCATGTTTAGCTTATAAAATTGCAAATTAGTAAATATTATAGTAAATAACAAACATAAAGAACAGTAATGTTCTTTTTTATGTAGACATTTGATGTTTGCTCTTTAGTACAATCCATTCTTTAAAGATTTATATATACTTGATTTTGAAGACTTAATAAAGAAGTATAAATCAAAAATTTATTAAAAAAAAAAGTAATTAATAAACTTAAAAAGATGTTAAAAAAACTAATTAAAGTCAATTTCAAGCGACTTTTTTTATGGACTTATTGTTGTTTATAATGTATAATATAAATTGGTGATTTGAAAATGGTTTATACTTCAAACGAAAATTCTTTAATAAAAGAAATTAAAAAACTTAATACCAAAAAGTATAGAGACTTATCGGACAATTTTTTGGTAGAAGGTAAGAATCTAGTTACTCTAGCGTATCAAAATGGATACTTAAAAACCTTGATACTTTTAGAAGGAACCGAGTTTGAATTAGATATTGAAACAATAGTAGTTGACTCTAAAGTAATGAAGTATATAACCGAACTAGATAGTCCAACTAAAATAGTTGGAGTATGTATGAAAAAAAGAGATATTGTCAAAGGTAATAAAATATTAGTTTTAGATAATATTCAAGATCCTGGTAATTTAGGAACTATAATAAGAAGTGCTGTAGCGTTTAATATCGATACAATTATCTTAAGTGAAGATACTGTTGATTTATATAATTCTAAAGTGTTAAGAAGTACTCAAGGATTACTTTTTAATATTAATATTGTAATAACGGATATTAAAAGTATGATTATGCATTTAAAAAACATTGGATATAAAATATATACGACAAAAGTAGAAGATGGAAACGAATTAAAAAATATTGAGTTTAGTTCTAAATTCGTTATCGTTATGGGTAATGAAGGTCATGGTATAAGTGAAGATATACAAAACTTAAGTGACGAATATATTTATATTAAAATGAGTGAAAAATGCGAAAGCTTAAATGTGGGTGTTGCAACAAGTATTATTTTATATGAGGTAGGTGACTTATGAGATTAGTGTATATTGGTGAATTAGTAAATACTCATGGGTTAAAAGGAGAAGTTAGAATTATATCTTCTTTTAAATATAAAGAAGATGTATTTAAAAAAGATAATAATTTATATATTTTAAATAATCCATTAAAAATTAAAACTTATAGGGTCCATAAAAATTATGATATGGTAACTTTTGAAGGTATAAATTGCATTGAAGATGTTTTAATGTACAAAGGTGAAGAAGTATATGTCGATCGTGATGAATTTGATTTCGGGGTTATTAATGACGATTTAATCGGATTAGATGTATATGATGATGATAAATTAATAGGTAAGGTAGATTCTATAATGAGTGGCCCTAATCAAGAAATATTAGTGATAAAAAGTAATAATAAAAAACATTTAGTACCAAATGTCTTAAATTTTATAAAAAAAGTAGACATAGACGAAAAAAAAATATATATTAATGTAATTGAGGGATTGTTAGATGAAAATTGATGTTTTAACTTTATTCCCTAATATGTATACTAATTTTTTAACTGAATCAATTATTAAAAGAGCAATTCAAAATAAATTAGTAGAAATAAACATTTATAATATAAGAGATTATTCAGTTGATCCTCATAAAAGAGTAGATGATTATGGCTATGGTGGAGGAGACGGAATGGTATTAATGCCAGATCCGATCTTCAGAGCTATCGATGATTTAAAAAAAGATGACTCATTTATTATATTAATGACACCACAAGGGAAAAAGTATGAGCAAAAAATAGCATATGATTTAAGTAAATTAAAGCATATAATAATTATATGTGGACATTATGAAGGTTTTGATGAAAGAATAAGAACTTTAGTTAATTTAGAACTCAGTATTGGAGATTATATATTAACAGGTGGCGAAATACCAAGTATGGTAATTATGGATAGCGTTATAAGATTAATTGATGGTGTAATATCGTCAGAATCACATCAAAACGACTCATTTAACAATGATTTATTGGATTATCCAGTTTATACCCATCCATCAATATACCGTGGTATGGAAGTGCCTGATGTCTTATTATCTGGACATCATGAAAATATTCGCAAATGGAGATATGAACAACAAGTAGCTAAAACAAAAGAACGTAGACCAGATTTATTTAAGGAGTGATTTTTTATGAACTCAAAAAATTATTTATTGATAAGAGATGTTAAAACTAAAGAAATAACTTATGTAGATTACAATAAGGAAAAAGGTTATCTCTTCTCACCTAAAAAAGGTGTTAATTTTGATGGAGTTAGCATTAATAAAATGATTGTTATAAAACCATCTTTTGTCGATAAAATTTTGAGAAGAAAAATTAAAAATAAACTGGAACTTTATTTAGAATACATAATTAAATTACTTGAGAATGATGATGATACAGATATTACAGGACTTAGAAGTGCTCTAAATGACTTAACGCGATATCACGATATTGTTAAATTTCAATATGGTAAGTATTTAGATGAAAGATATTTAGAGCTATTCTTAAAAAAAATTAAATTGTTAGAAAAAGAATTGCAAGCTCAAATAGTTAATTATCGAGACATTATGTTAGAATCAATTAAGAAAGAAGACACAAAAGAAGAAGAAATTAATAGAAGAAGTAGGTAAAAAAACTTGATATTGTGTTTAATCTATGATAGAATTAAAAAGTGATCCGCTATATGGAATATGATCATATTAAATAAATAGGAAGAGAGTGATATTGTGAACATCGTTGAAAAAATTACAAAAGCACAAATTCGCCAAGATTTACCTGAATTCCGTGTTGGTGACACCGTTAAAGTTGACGTTAAAGTTACCGAAGGAAAAAGAGAAAGAATTCAAGCTTTCGAAGGTATAGTAATGGCAATCAAAGGTAGTGGAGTTAGTAAAAATTTTGTTGTTAGAAAATTATCTGCAGGTGTAGGTGTTGAAAGAACATTCCCTATAAATTCTCCTTTAATAGCTAATGTAACAGTAATTAAAAAAGGTAGAGTAAGAAGAGCAAAATTAAATTACCTAAGAAGTTTAATTAAACAAGCAAAAATTAAAGAAAGAAAATAGGGGTTATCCCTATTTTTTGGTGAAAGATGAAATTATTAAAAGAAATAGTAAGTTATGGTTTAATTCTTTTGTTAGTAGTTTTCATAAGGTTTTTTTTAGTAACACCAGTTATTATAGATGGTGATTCTATGGATCCGACTTTAAAAGAAGAAGAAATTGTCTTATTAAATAAGATTGATAAAAAATATGATCGCTATAAAATAGTTGTAATTGATTATCAAGATGAACGATTAATCAAAAGAATAATTGGATTACCTGGTGAAAATATCAAATGTAAAAATGGTGTTGTCTATATAAATGGCAAACCAATTGATGATAGTTTTAATTTGATTACGGATGATTTTGAAGAAATAAAAATAAAAGAAGAATATTACTTTTTAATGGGAGATAACCGAACGGTTTCGCTAGATAGTAGAAGGATCGGTTCAATACCTAAAAGTAATATTAAAGGAACTGTAAATTTTATCTTTTTCCCATTTAAAAGGTTTGGTTTTATTGACTAGACCTATTTTTATGTGTTAAAATTGAATCATAGAATACAAGGAGAAAAAATGAAAAAATTATTAATTATTTTAAGTTTAATATTATTAGTAGGTTGTTCTAACAATGTAAATCTAGATTTAGATAATATTCAAAAAGAGATTGATGTTACAGGTTTATTTAAAGGAACACAAGTTGATTTAGATTATGTAGCGTCAAAATATGGATTAGAAAAAGAAGGTATTGAGGATTATTTAATAAATATGTCTAATATGTTAGATAGTGCTAGTATGTATGCAATCTTTAAAGTATCAGATGTTAAATCTGTAAAAGCTAATACCGATGATTTTATCGATAAATATGCTAGTTCTTGGATGATGGGTTATAACTTAGAACAAGAGGCAATTGTTCAAGATAAGATGGAAGAAGTATATGGTAATTATATAATATATGTTATATCTAATGATAATGAAAAAGTGTTAAATATAATTAAGGAGTAGATAAAGTATGGTTTTTAGTAGCATATCTTTCATCTTTTTCTTTTTAGTATTAGTTTTTTTATTATATTTTTTAGTGCCCTTTAAAGCAAAGAATATTGTTCTATTAATTTTTAGTTTAATTTTTTATGCATGGGGAGAACCAATTTATATAATTTTAATGATTTTTTCTTCGGTTGTTGATTTTACTGTTGGTAGATTTATCGAAAAATACTTTCATGATAAGAATAAAAAAAAGTTGTTTTTAATTTTATCGATTGTTATTAATTTAAGTCTTTTAGGATTTTTTAAATACTCTGATTTTCTAATTGAAACAATAAATAGTATTTTTAATATATCGATTCCATTATTAAAGTTAGGGTTACCAATTGGAATAAGTTTCTATACTTTTCAAACAATGAGTTATAGTGTCGATGTTTATCGTGGGGAAGTTAAAGCTGAACACAATTTTTTAGCATTTATGACTTATGTTTCGATGTTTCCACAGTTAATTGCAGGACCGATTGTAAGATATGAAACAGTTAGTCAAGAACTACATGAAAGAACGATTAATTTAGAAAAAGTTTCTAGTGGATTCATGAGATTTTTAAGAGGTTTATTTAAAAAAGTATTAATTGCTAATAGCATTGGTTTTTTATTTACAACGATTAGTACTTTAGATAATATGTCTATAATGACTGCATGGTTAGGAATACTAGCATATACATTCCAAATATATTTTGACTTTTCAGGATATAGTGATATGGCAATTGGAATGGGAAAAATGTTTGGTTTTACTTATTTAGAAAACTTCAATTATCCTTATATTGCTAAATCAATAACTGATTTTTGGAGAAGATGGCATATATCTCTATCTAGTTTCTTTAAAGATTATTTATATATTCCATTAGGTGGTAGTAGGGTAAGTAAAATTATCAATATTAGAAACATCTTTATAGTTTGGTTACTTACTGGACTATGGCATGGTGCAGCTTTTAACTTTATTCTTTGGGGAATATACTATGGATTAATTTTAATTTTAGAAAAATTTATCTTAAAAAAATATATTGAAAAATTACCTAATTTCTTTAAGCATTTTTACACTTTAATTTTAGTAATAATAGGGTGGGTAATATTTGCTTTTAATGATATAACAATGTTAGGAAATTACTTTAACAATATGTTTAATATATTTTCTTATCCATTATTTGATAGTATGTTTTTCTACTATTTAAAAAATTACTTTGTTATATTAATAATTGCAACTTTGTTTTCAACTCCAATATACAATTTAATTGTTAAAAAAGTAAATAAGAGATATCAATATATAATTGGATTCATTATTTATTTAGTGCTATTCTTAATAACAATAGCGTCTTTAGTAAGTGATACTTACAATCCATTTTTATATTTTAGATTTTGAGGGATAAAATGAAAAAAAAATTTGAATTATTTTCTACAATATTTTTTAGTGTTTTTATAGTTTCTTTAACGTTCTTATTTTTAGTGAGTCCTAAGGAGAAAATTTCAGAAGAAGAAAATAGAACTCTTCAAATGTTGCCTAAATTTTCTTTTAAGGCTTTGTTTAATGGAGAATATATTCCTAAGTTAGAAAATTATTTTAACGATCAATTCGCTTTTCGTAAAAACTTTATTTTACTTAGAAAAGATGTATTAAGAACAACTTTTAAAGATGAAATAAATGGTGTTTATTTTGGAAAAGATGATTATTTAATTGAAAAATATAATGGTTTAAATAATTCAGATGAGATTGTATCTAGTTTAAATAATTTTTATAAAAAAATAAATTATGTTAATCTAAATATCATTTTAGCGCCTACTAGTATTGAGATAAATAAGGATTTATTACCATCTTTATTAAAGCCAAATAGTCAATATGAAGATATAAAAAACATTTATAATAACTTAAATTTTAATAAAATTGATATTACTGATATTTTAAAGACAAGTGAATATCAAGTATTTTATAAAACAGATCATCATTGGACTAGTTATGGGGCTTATTTTGCCTATGTTAAATATTGTGAACTGAATAACATTGAACCTATTAATATAAATGATTTTAAAATAAAAGAAGTTTCTAATAGTTTTTGTGGAACTTTATGTTCTAAAACAGGTGATTTTAATCATACACCTGATTTAATTCATACTTTTACTTATAAAAATTATGATTTAGAAGTAAATTATGTAAGTCAAAATAAAATAACTAAAACACTTTATGAAGAAAAATATTTGGAGACTAAAGATAAATATTCTATGTTTTTAGATAATAATCATCCATTGATTATTATTAGCAATAGTGATATAATTGACAAGAGAGAAATCGTTATAATTAAAGATAGTTACGCGAATGCTATGATACCTTTTTTAGTAAATCACTTTAAAAAAGTCCATATAATTGATCCTAGGTTTTATAAATCTAGTATAAGTGATTATATTAAAGAAAACAAAAATATTAAAGATGGATTATTAATTTATAATATCAATACTATTACGGAAGATTCATCGATATTATTGATAGATTAGGAGAATTTTTATGGGTGATAAGAAAAGCACAACGTTTATTACAACAGAAGGCTTAGTAGCTGAATATAAATTATTATCGTTTTTTCAACTACGAAATGAAGATGTTAAAGTTGTAATTTTTAATGAAAAAAAATCAGAAGATAGTATTTATTATGGAAAAATTACCAAAGATAAAAATGATATTATAGTAACTAGACCAAGTGATCGCGAGATAGCAAAAATTGAAAACATTATTGAAGAACCTAAGACAATAAGATTTGTTAGATTGTCTGATAGTGAATTAGATAAATTATTTATAGTTGGTTTTATAACAAAAGATTTAGGTAAGGAAAAATATAGTTTATTAGTAGAGAGTGATCTATTTAAAGTAAATAAAAATCTAAATCCTATGATTAGTTCTCTTAAAGAAAAAAAGAAACTTTTAGCGTCTGAATTAAGTCAACTTAAAAGAGAAGAATTAGCGGCTAAATGGAAAGAAGTAAAGAATGAAAGTCGTACAATAATAGATGATGATTTATTAGGAGAAATAGAAAAAGAGTTAAACAAACTTGAAAAAACAGACTTTATTGAAGAAATCAGTCATCTTTATAGTCGTACTATAAAAGCTAATTATATAACATTGATTATTGTTTTTGCACTTTTCTTACTTACTAGTTTTGGTGGTGCCCTTTTAGGGTTTATTAAAGCTACTGTAAATGTTGACGTATTCTTAGAGTTGCTTAAAAGTTATGGTCGTTATGCTATGATTTTGTTAATTATTCAAACCATAAATAATATGTTTTTTAAAAAATATGTTTTAATGGGTAGAATTTTTACTCTATTTGGGTTAATATATTATTCGCTTCGTAGTATGCAATTACTTTTTTCATCTCCAATAAACTTTGGTTTTGTTTTAATGTTAGTAATAATAATTATTAATTTAGGGTTCGGAATAAATACATATTCAAAGTTAAAGAATTAAATTATACGGTTTTAAAGAAAGGAAATATATGAGTAAAATAAAAATTTTTGGGCTGGGAGGCTTAAACGACATTGGAAAAAACATGTATGTCGTTGAAATAGATAGCAATATTTTTGTTTTTGATGCAGGACTAAAATATGCTGATGATAGAATGTTAGGAGTAGATTACATTATTCCTGAATATGAATATTTAAAAGAAAATATTAAAAGAGTAAAAGGTATTTTTATTACACATGGACATGAACAACAAATGGGAGCCTTAGTAGATATTTTAGAAGATATAAAAGATATAAAGGTATATGGAACTGAGTTTACTTTAGAAATTATTAAAGATGATTTTATTAAAGAAAATTTAAGTACGGATAATTTAATAACTATCCAACCGCATAAAAAAATAAACTTTGGAGAAATAAGTGTTTTTCCAATTAGTTTAACCCATAGTGTTCCAGAAAATGTGGGATATGTTATTAATACAAAAGATGGTGCAATTGTTTATACTGGTAACTTTATGTTCGATCCATCGCTACTTGGTTATTATCAAACGGATATTGGCAAATTAGCGTATATTGGTAAACAAGGAGTACTATGTTTAATGAGTGAAAGTTTATATGCTGATAAATTAGGATTTACTTCACCAAAACATCGTACAGCATCTATATTAAGTGAGACAATTAACCGCAATGAAGGAAGAATATTAGTCAATGTTTTTGCAACACAATTATTTAGATTACAAGAACTTTTTACTGAAATCATGAAAGGAAAAAGAAATGTAGTCATAATGGGTAAGAGTTTGCTCAAAATAATTACTAATTCAATTGAAAAAGGTTATATAAAATTTGATAAAGAGCGAATTTTAGGCGTTAATCATGTAAATGATGAAGGTATTATTATTTTAATATCTGATGAAAGAGAAAAACCATATTCTAATATGAAAAGAATAATTAAAGGTTTTGATAAATTCATTAAAATAAGTAATAAAGACACTGTATTATTTGCATCTCCAGTATATGATGGTATGGAAAAAACATCGACTGAAGTATTCGATAAAATTGCTAAAATGGGAGCTAATCTAGTAATAATATCTTCTAAAAAATATTATTCATTACATGCTTCAAGTGAAGATATAATGCTTATGCTTAATTTAATGAAACCAAAATATTATTTTCCAGTAATTGGTGAATATCGTCATTTGGTTGCTAATAAAGAAATAGCATTAAAATTAGGCATGGATGAAAAAGATATTTTGTTAAGATTAAATGGTGAAGTAATAAATATTACTGATGGTCAATTAATTGAAACTAATGAAAAAGTAGCAGCAGATGATATTTTAATTGATGGAAAAACTGTTGGTGATATAGGGGAACTAGTATTAAAAGACCGTGAACAATTAAGTGAAAATGGTATTTTAATTACAATAGTAACTCTAAATAAAAAGACTAAAAAAATAGTCTCTGGACCTGAAATATTGACAAGAGGATTTATCTTTGTAAAAGATAATGCTGATTTAATAAAAGAAATTGAAAAATTAGCACTTGAAATAATAATTGAAAATACAAATAATAATTACATTGATTTTAATAAAGTAAGATTTAGTTTAAGAGATAAAATTGGAAAATATTTATATCAAGAAACAGAATGTAAACCGATGATTCTATCAGTTATCCAAGAAGTTGAATAAACTTCTTTTTTTGTAAGATATAATTTATTTATTTGTATTTTTATAGTATAATTAAATAGCAACTGAAAGTTAACAAAAAACAACTTGAAAGTTATAGTAATTTAATAAATAATGTTTTATTATAATTAACAAGAGGAGGATTTATGAAAATATTAGAAGTTAATAATTTAACTAAAACATATGGAAAAGGTGAAACTAAAGTAATAGCTTTAGATGATGTTAGTTTTAGTGTTGAACAAGGCGAATTTGTAGCGATTGTAGGCGCTAGTGGAAGTGGAAAAAGTACTTTATTACATTTGTTAGGTGGTGTTGATAGACCTACTAAGGGAAATATCATCATAAATAATAAAGATGTATATAAATTAAATGAAAATGATTTAGCAGTTTTCAGAAGAAAAGAAGTTGGTTTAATATATCAATTTTATAATCTAATTCCAATTTTAAATGTCAATGAAAATATTACTTTACCGGTATTATTGGATAACAAAAAAATTGATTTGGATTATTTAAAAGAACTAGTAGAAATATTAGGACTTAAAAATAGGGTTAATCACTTACCAAATGAATTAAGTGGTGGACAACAACAAAGAGTTTCTATTGGAAGGGCTTTAATGAATAGACCATCATTAGTGTTAGCAGATGAACCAACAGGTAATTTAGATAGTAAAGCAAGTCAAGATATAATTGATTTACTCAAATTATCAAATGAAAAATATAACCAAACAATTATAATGATAACTCATGATACTTCTTTAGCAACTAATGCTAATAGAATTATAAAATTAGAAGATGGCAAAATTGTGAGTGATGAGAAAGTAAATTATGAATATACTGAATAAATTAACAGTTAAACATTTAACAATGAATAAAAAAAGGACTATTGTAACTATTATTGGAGTATTGCTATCTACTGCATTAATGGTAGGAATAGGACTGTTATTTTCTACTTTAAGAGATAATGCAATTCAATCTATTATAGAATATAATGGAAGACATCATGTGGAATATAGAGATGTAGAATATTCAAAGTTGGAGCTTGTTAAAGAAAATAAAGATATTAAAGAATACTTTTATTATAATAAAATAGGGTATGCATATTTAGAAGGATCAAAAAATGAGTATAAACCTTATTTATTAGTAGTAGGAGCTTCTGATAATTTATTTGAAGAATTAAATTTAATCGAAGGTAGATTTCCTTCTAATTCAAATGAAATAGTTATTTCAGAACACATATTTACAAATGGTAAAGTAGAATATAAAGTTGGAGATAAACTTGATTTAAAAGTAGGTTATATAAAAACAAATACTATAGAATCTGATAATAAGGAAGATATCGTAATTGGTGATGATATTTTAATTGAAGAATATGAAAAACAATATACTATTACTGGAATAGTAAAAAGAAGTAGTCTTGAAGATTATAGTTCACCAGGATATTATGTTTTTACAAAAGAAGAAAATAAAAGTAATATTAATTTGTTAGTTGTTTATAAAAAACCAGCTAAAACATATGAAATTTCAGAATCTTTTGAAAAAGATTTAGGAATTGATAAAAGTGATGTATTAATAAATGATGCTTTATTAGGAATGTATGGCGCTAGTGGTTATAAAAATATAGTTACAGCAATTGGTGGCATAATGACAATTGTTTTAACACTTATTTCAATAGGATGTGTTATAGTAATATACAATTCCTTTGCAATCTCTGTAATGGAAAGAAAGAAGCAATTTGGTTTGTTTTCAAGTATAGGTGCTACAGGTAAACAAATAAGAAAAACAGTGTTTTTTGAAGCTTTTATAATCGGAATAATCGGTATTCCATTAGGGATTTTATCATCTTTCTTAGGAATAGGAACTGTTTTATTAATTATAAATGATTTATTAAAAGATGCCTTTGATATGCCTTTAAGATTAAGTGTCTATCCATTATTTATTTTAATACCTTTAATCTTTATGGTTATTGTTATAATTATATCAGCGTATTTACCTGCTAAAATGGCTAGTAGAATTAGTCCAATCGATGCTATAAGACAAAATACTGATATTAAAATAAAAGGTAAAAAAGTGAGAACTTCTAAATTAATAAGGTTAATATTCGGAGTTGAAGGAGATATTTCACTAAAAAATATTAAAAGAAATAAGAAAAAATATCGAATAACTGTTATCTCATTAGTAGTAAGTATTATTTTATTTATATCATTCTCATCTTTTATTCAATATATAATTGAACCTGCTAATGATTATATAGGAGTTCCTGAATATGATATAGATGTTTATTATGACTATTTTGAAGGGGCTTCTGATTATGCTGAAAACTTAATTAAGGCCTCAGATAAAGGATCTTATTATTTAACATATATGAAAGCTACCAGTGATATTCATTTTAAAGATCCGTATAAAGAAGACAGTAAAGATGAAGATGTTATGTATCCACTTATCTTTATGATTTTAACAGATGAAGATTATAATCAATATTTAAAACAAGTTAATGGAAAAGAAATGAAACCAATTTTATATAATTATTATGTGAAAATGGATTATTCTAATAATAAAAGAAAATATTTAGAAATAAAAAAATATGATAAAATAGTATCGTTTGATATATGTGATTATTCATATGATGAAATAAATGATAAAATGAATGAAGATTGTTATTCAAAAATCGATGACTATTATTTAACAGATGTAAAACTAGACAATATGGCTTATTACTATTCAACATACCCAACATTTGTAGTTAACAAACAGTTAGTTGAAAGTTATAAATATCCGAATTCTTCTAACAATATGAGTGTTTCTTTAATGCTATATGCTAAGGATACAACAAATGTGGTTAAATTATTAGATCAATATCAAAATGGAGATTTAAGTGATAAGAATTTTTACTATAATAACGTAAGTGAAAATTTAAAAATGCAAAAAAATATAATATTAGTAGTAAAAATATTAGTATATGGATTTATTGGACTTACGACTTTAATAGGAGTTACAAGTGTATTTAATACTATCAATACTAATATTGCTCTTAGAAGAAAAGAGTTTGCAATGTTAAGAAGTGTTGGACTTACTCCTAAGGGATTTAACAAAATGTTGTTTTTAGAAAGTTTGTTCTTTGGATTAAAATCATTACTATATGGATTAATATTATCGATGTTAGTAGTATTTCTTATATTTAAATCTGTTAGTGATGTAGCTGATATAGGATTTATCATTCCTTGGAAATATATTCTTTATGCAATTATTGGAGTATTTATAATTATTCTTTCAACGATGTTTTATTCAACTAGTAAGATTAAACATGAAAATATTATAGATACTATCAGAGAAGAAAATATATAGGAGGACTTATGGAAATAATAAAATCTTTATTATATGGTATTATTGAAGGGATAACAGAATGGTTACCGGTTAGTAGTACAGGGCATTTAATTTTATTACAAGAATTTTTACCACTAAATGTATCGGATGATTTTTTTAGAGTTTTTGAAGTAGTTATACAATTAGGCGCAATATTTGCAGTTATATTCTTATTTTGGAATACTTTATGGCCTTTTAGTAAAAAAGAAGAAAACTATATTAAAAAAGATACTTTAAATATGTGGTTTAAAATAGTAGTAGCATGTTTACCGGCAGCTGTAATTGGTATCTTATTTGACGATTTTTTTGAAGCAAAATTTTATAATGCAACATCTGTTTCAATCGCACTTATAGTTGTGGGAATCATATTCATTTTAATTGAAACATTTAATAAAAAAGAATCTAAAATAAACAATATTAAAGATATTACTTATAAAACAGCTTTGATAATTGGATTATTTCAAGTCTTTGCAGCTGTATTTCCAGGAGTATCAAGATCTGGTGCTACAATAATAGGGGCATTACTAATTGGGGTATCTCGTCCAATCGCTGCTGAATTCACATTTTTCTTAGCAATTCCTGTTATGGTAGGTGCTAGTTTATTAAAAATAGTGAAGTTTGGATTGGTATTTAGTACTTATGAAATAATTATTTTGTTAATAGGAACTTTATCAGCATTTGTAGTTTCAATGGTGGCTATAAAGTTATTGATGAGTTATGTTAAAAAACATGATTTTAAAATATTTGGTTATTATCGTATTGTTTTAGGAATAATTGTCCTTTTATTATTAAAGTAGTTAACACTACTTTTTTCTTTTATTATTGAATATATTTATGGTATAATTATGATAGGATGTGATTCAATGAAAGTTGTTATCAGTGCTGGTGGAACAGGTGGCCATATTTATCCGGCTTTGGCAATTATTAATAAAATAAAAGAAAAAGAACCTAATAGTAAATTCTTATACATTGGTACACATAATAGGATGGAAAAAGATATCATCCCTAAGTACAATATACCTTTTCAATCAATAGAAATATATGGTTTTAATCGAAAAAAATTGTTGAAAAATTTTAAGACAATAAGTTGTTTGGTTAAAAGTTTTAAGGAATGTAAAAAATTAATAGAAGATTTTAAACCAGATGTTGTAATAGGTGTTGGAGGTTATGTAACTTTTCCAGTTGTAAGAACTGCTAAAAATTTAGGATATAAAACTTTTATTCACGAACAAAATAGTGTTCCTGGAAAGGCTAATTCATTTTTAGAAAAATACGCTGATATGATAGGGGTATCGTTTAAATCGTCAATTAAATATTTTCCTGAATATAAAACAGTGTTTACAGGAAATCCATGTAGTGAAGAAGCTTTAAAGGTAGCAAGTGCAGATAAAAAAGAGTTTAATTTAAGTGAAAATAGAAAATTAGTACTCATAGTAATGGGGTCCTTAGGATCAGCAAAAATAAATGATTTTTTAAAAAAATCAATCAATTTATTTAATAACAAAGATTATGAAGTTTTATTTGTTACTGGAAAAGATAATTATCAGGATATTGCCAACAATAATTTTCCGAGAAATGTTAAAGTAGTTCCTTATGTTGATAAGATGACAAGAATTATGAAGAAAAGTGATCTTATTGTTACTAGGGGTGGTGCTTCGACTTTAAGTGAAATAATGGCTTTAAAAATACCTTCTATTATCATTCCAAGTCCATATGTCCCTAATAATCATCAATTTAAAAACGCTTTAGATTTAAGTGAAAATAAAGCCGCAGTTATCCTAGAAGAACAAGATCTTAAAGGTGATATTCTAGTTAGAAAGATTGATGAACTGATCTATAATGATCAAAAATTAAAAGAAATGAGCAATAATTTAAATGGTTTAGGTGTCGATAATAGTGCAACAATCATTTATGAAAAGTTAAGAAAATTAATAGATAGGAAATAAATAATGGATATAATAAGTAGTATAAAAAAATTAAAAATCGGTGAAGTGTTAGAAAATGTCGACTTAAAAAAATATAATTCCTTTAATATAAGTGCCAATGCATTTGGACTTGTATACCCAAAAGATATTGCAAGTTTAAAGATATTATTAAACTTTTTAAAAGAAAATAATATTAAACATAAAGTAATAGGAAATTGTTCAAATTTAGTTTTTTGTAATCCTTTTTATAATGGTATTCTTATCAAATTAGATAAATTAAACAAAATGTCAATAGAAGGAACAACTGTAAAAGTGGGTGCTGGTTATAATTTAACTAAACTATCTTTTCAAGTAGCGAGACTATCTTTAGCAGGATTAGAGTTTGCATCTGGTATTCCTGGCACTATTGGTGGAGCTATATATATGAATGCTGGAGCTTATAAAAGTGATATGGGTTATATTGTTTCAGATGTTACGGTATTAACGCCCGATAATGAAATAATAAAAATGGAAAATAGAGAGATGAATTTTCATTATAGAACCTCATTTTTAAAGGAAAATCCTGGTTATATTTGTCTTGAAGCAACATTAGTTTTATATAAAGGACAAAGGGATGCAATATTAGAGGTAATTTCTGATCGTAAGAAAAGAAGATTAGAAAGTCAACCTTTAGAATTTCCTTCAGCAGGCAGTGTATTTAGAAACCCAGAAGGGGATTTTGCGGGTCGTTTAATTGAAGAATTAGGTTATAAAGGAAAAAGAATTGGGGATGCTAAGGTAAGTGATAAGCATGCTAATTTTATTATCAACGTTGGCCAAGCTACCGGTGCAGATATAAAAAATTTAATTTTAGAAATTCAAAGTGAAGTTCATAAAAAATATGGAGTAATGTTAACAGTAGAACAAGAACTTGTCGATTAGGAGAATTATGAAAAAAGATGCTAATAAAAAAGTAAAAAAGAAGGTAAAGATTAGATATGGCGCAATAATTGTTTTTTTATTATTTTTATATTTGATTTATTATTTATTAAATAGTTTAATAAACCTTAAAATAACTAATGTTTATGTACTTAATAATCACTATTTATCTTCTCAAGAAGTAATAGAATTAGCGGGCTTAAATGATTATCCTTCGACTATTAAGAATAATTCATCTAAAATTAAAAAAAGTCTCGAAAAAAACATCTATATTAATAAGGCTTCAGTAGTTAAGAAAAGATTAACTAAAGTCTATATTGAAATAGAGGAAAATTATCCAATATTTTTTAACGATTCTTTAAAGAAAACAGTTTTAAAAGATAGTAATATGGTAAGCGAAGAATTTATTGTTCCTGTTTTAATAAATTATGTGCCAGATACAATTTATGATGAATTTATTAAATCGATGGCAGATATTAATCAAGGGGTTTTACTTAAAATTTCAGAAATAAAATATAATCCAAATGAAGTAGATGAAGGTAGATTTTTAATTACGATGAACGATGGTAATTATGTCTATTTAACTTTAAAAAAATTTGGTTCAATAAATAGTTACTTAGACATTGTTGTAAATTTTAAAGGAAAAAAAGGAATTCTTTATTTAGATTCTGGAAGTTATTTTGAAATCATCGACTAGACTATAGGAAACTATAGTTTTTTAAATATAGGAGAATATTATGAAAAATAAATGGTTTAAACTCGATAATGCTGGTAAAATTTTTCCTCCTACTAGTAGTAGGAAAGATCCTAAGGTATTTCGTTTTGCTTGTGAATTAAAAGAAGAGGTAAATCCTAATATATTAAAACAAGCTTTAGAGCAGACAATAGAAATGTTTCCTGGTTTTAGAGTTGTTTTAAAAAAAGGTTTATTTTGGTATTATTTGGAAACGACTAATTTAGAACCAAAAGTGACAATAGAAAAATTACCACCTTGTTCAGCAATTTATGATCAAAATAAAAAAGGATTGCTTTTCAGAGTAACTTATTATAATTGTCGAATAAATTTAGAAATTTACCATGTTTTATCTGATGGCACAGGTGCTTTAGAGTTTTTAAGGTGTTTAGTGAGTTATTATTTAAATATGATACATTTTCCAAATAAAAAAGTAGCAATCAAATATGATGCTTCTTATAATGAAAAAATGATTGATAGTTTTGATAAATATTATGATAATACTAAAAAATTTGCTAAAACTAATTTATTAGATAGTTATAAGATAAAAGGTGAACATTTAAATGGTGGCCTTATTAGAGTTATAGAAGGTCATTTATCAGTTAAAGAAGTTTTAGCGAAAGCACATGAATATAAAGCAACTTTAACAAGTTTTTTAACAGCAGTTTATATTATAGCAATTAGCAAAACAATGAAAATAAGAGATAAGAAAAAACCGATTTCAATTGTTATTCCTGTTAATTTAAGGAATTATTTTAAATCAGCAACAGCTAGAAATTTTTTTAGTACTATTTTTATAAGTCATTTTTCAAAGATAGATGATAATTTAGAAGATGTAATAACATTTGTTAACAATGAATTTAAAGATAAATTACAAGAGGATAAAATAATTGAAAGAATGCACGAATATGCTGTTTTAGAACATAATTTTATAGTTCGTTTAATTCCATTGTTTATAAAAGATATTGTGCTATATATTGCTTATTTATTAGCAGAAAAAAAAGGAACGGTTACTTTATCTAATGTAGGTAGAATTGAAATAGATTCTAAATATGAAAAATATATTGAAAGATTTTCTGTTTTTTCGAGTACATATAAAGAACAGATTTGTATTTGTTCATATTTAGATAACCTTACTATTGCTTCAACTTCTTCTTTTGAAGATGAAGAAATAATGAAAAACTTTTATCGTGAATTAACTGATTTAGGTATTAATGTTCAATTGGTATCAAATTTAATAGATGAGTAGGTGAAATATGAAGTATTGTGATAAATGTAATGTGTCAATTAAGAGCGACAATCAAAAGTGTCCTTTATGTCAAGAAAAATTGATTGAAGAGGATAGTTATGAGGTATTTCCTAAGGTAAAGACGATATATCAAACTTATGAAACTTTTTTAAACTGGTTAATCTTTGGAACAATATTAATTTCAATTATTTCATTTTTTATAAATATTTTGGTTTCAACTAAAGTAATGTGGAGTTTCTTTGTTATTTTCGGAACAGTTTGCTTATTATTTGTCTTAGGAAATGCTATTAAACTTAGATATAATATTCCTAAAAATATATCGAGACAAATAATAATAATATCCTTATTATCCTTTTTATGGGATTATTTTACAGGATATCGCGGATGGTCAATAAATTATGTGATACCTATTGTATGTGCGATTGGAAGTGTTAATTTAACGATTTTATCGGTGATTATGAAAAGGTATATTGAAGAGTATTTGTTTTATTATTTTTTAATTACTTTATTTGGATTAGTGCCATTTATATTTTTAGTTACTAATCTTGCAAATGTTTTTTATCCATCATTTATATGTGTTATATTAAATTTATTGCTCTTGATGTTTATATTTTTTATTAAATCTAAAGAAATATTGTCAGAGTTAAAAAGAGTATTTCATATTTAAAAATTATGTTATAATTGAAAAGAGGTGTTTTTATGATATATTTAGATTATTCAGCAACAACTCCAGTAAATAAAGAAGTCTTAGACACTTTTGTTAAGAGTTGTATAAATTATCCTGGCAATCCTAATTCACTACATACTTTAGGAGTAGATGCTAAAAACTTAATTGAAAGTGCTACTGAACAAATTGCTAACATTCTTAAAATAAATTCAAGTGAAATTATATATACAAGTGGCTCATCTGAATCAAATAATTTAGCTTTAAAAGGAATAGCTTTAAAGTATCAAAATAGAGGGAAACATATTATTACAACTGAGTATGAGCATTCATCTATATATGGTCCTTTAGGATATTTACAAAGTTTAGGATTTGAAGTTGATTTTGTAAAATCAAAAGAAGATGGAACTATAAATTTAGAAGAGTTAGATAATTTGATGAGGGAAGATACTATTTTAGTAACTGTAAATGCTATTAATAGTGAAATAGGTATTATTCAGCCTTTAAAAGAGATAAGTAAAGTAGTTAAAAAATATAAAAACTGTTTCTTTCATGCTGATATTACACAGGCTATGGGAAAGATTCAAATCGATTTTTCAGATTTAGATTTAGCAAGTTTTTCAGCTCATAAGTTTTATGGAATAAAAGGAATAGGGTGTCTATATAAACGCGAAAATATTAAATTAGAACCTTTAATTCACGGTGGTAAAAGTACTACGGTATTTAGAAGTGGAACACCAGCACTACCATTAATTTGTTCATTATCTAAAGCGCTTAGATTAGCGTATGAAGATATTGATGATAAATATAAGAAAGTAGAAGAATTAAATAAATATTTAGTAGATAATTTATCAAAATATAAAAATGTTTATATAAATAGTAATGATAAATGTTTGCCTTATGTTTTAAATATAAGTGTTGTTGGTATAAAGCCAGAGACATTTGTACATGCTTTAGAAAATTATGAAGTATATATATCGACTCAAACAGCATGTTCAAGTGAAAAAGAAACCTCAGCATCAGTTTTAGCACTTACTAACGATGAAAAACGCGCTAGTTCAAGTTTAAGGATAAGTCTATCTTATAAGACAACAAAAGAAGAAATAGAGAACTTTTTAAAGATATTTGAAGAGTGTTATAACAGTTTGATGTTAAAGGTTGTGAAATAGTGAGGATAGTAAAAATAGGCGCTATTTGGTGTCCTGGGTGTTTATTTATGAAGAAAACTTGGGATGAAGTAGTTAAACAATATCCAGATTTAGAAATTGTAAGTTACGATATCGATATGGATGATGTATCTGAATATGGTGTTAAAGAAACATTGCCGGTTATTATTTTTTATAATGGTGATAAAGAATATAAAAGATTGATCGGTGAAAAAAAGATAGAAGAAATAGTTAATATTATTGAAGAAATTAAGGAGTTATAATGAAGAAGTTTATATTATTTACAATAGTATTTTTCGCACTTATTTTTAATGTAAAAGCCTTAGAATATAAAGATGTTACTGCTCCAATTGTGGGTCATGAACCAAAAGAAGCTATAACAATATATTTATTTCATGGATTTAGTTGTCCTCATTGTATTAATGAAATAGAATATTTAAATGAATTAAAGAAAGAATATGGCAATAAAATAGATATTAAAATGTATGAAACTTATAAAAGTCCTTATAATAATACTTTAATGTTTAAGGTAAAAGAGCATTTTAATGTTGAAGATATATCAATTCCTTTTACAGTTATTGGTGAAAACTATATGCTTGGTTTTGGTACTACTATTAAGGCTGAAATTAAAACTACTATTAATAGGTATTTAGGTTTAGATGATTATACTGAAGGTGAAAAAACATTGCCTATTTTAGGCAAGATTCAAATTAAAGAAGTTTCGTTACCACTAGTAGCAATTTTATTAGGGCTTATTGATGGTTTTAATCCTTGTGCGATGTGGATATTGTTATTTTTAATCAATATGTTATTCAATATGAAAGATCGCAAAAAAATGTGGATCTTAGGAATTACTTTCTTATTTACATCAGCATTTGTATACTTTTTAGCAATGCTTGGAATCAAGTTTGTTTTATCTCTTACAGCTGTAACTTGGATTAAGATACTGATTGGTTTAATTGCTATTATTGGTGGTTTTGTAAATTTAAGAAGTTATGTAAAAACAAAAGATGATGGTTGTCATGTAGTTGATGAGAAAAAAAGAAAGAAATATTTTACTAGAATTAAAAAAATAATCAATGAAAACAATTTTATCTTAGCAATTATAGGAATTATAGTTTTAGCAGCATCAGTAAATATTGTTGAATTAGCATGTTCAGCTGGATTTCCAGCAACATTCGTGGAAATATTAAATATTAATAATTTATCTTTAACAAAAGAAATTGGTTATATATTGATTTATGTATTATTCTTCTTGTTAGATGATTTAATAATTTTCTTTGTTGCAATGAAAACTTTAAATCTTACTGGTATTTCAACTAAATATAATCGCTTATCACATTTAATAGGTGGAATATTGATGGTTATTATGGGGCTAATGTTAATTTTTAAACCAGAATGGTTGATGTTTAATTTTTAAACATCTTTTTTGAACTATTTTTTGGGTGTTTGTATATACTTTAATAGGAGGTATGTATGAACAGTGTTAAAAGTAAGATAATTAATGGCTATCGTTTCCCAATTATCTTGTTAATCTCTATGATTTTAGGTAGTATTGTTGGAATTATCTTTAAAGAAAGCAGTGCATTTTTAAAACCATTTGGAGATATATTTTTAAATTTAATGTATACAATTGTTGTACCATTAGTATTTTTTACTATTTCTAGTTCGATTGCGAATATGGTCAATTTAAAAAGATTAGGTAAAATTTTAAAAACAGTTTTCATAGTTTTTGTAATTACAAGTGTTATTGCAGCTATATTTATGACTTTAGTGGTTTTATTTATAGATCCAGTTGGCGGTGCCAGAATAGAAATAGTAGATGGAACTAAAACAACAGTAGATGTTGCTTCTAAGATAGTAGCAGCAATAACTGTAAGTGATTTTGGTAATTTATTGTCTAGAAGTAATATGATGCCATTAATATTCTTTTCAATTATTTTTGGATTATCTGTAAGTTTAGTTGGAAAAAGTGGAAATCATGTTGCCAAGATGTTAGATAATTTATCTAAAGTAATGATGAAAGTAGTAGAGGTTATAATGTATTATGCTCCTATAGGAATATTCGCGTATTTTGCAAATTTAATAGGAGAATTTGGTCCTGAATTATTAGGAAGTTATGCTAGAAGCATGGTAATTTATTATGTCTGTACAGTTATATTTTTTCTTGTGTTTTATACTCTATATGCCTATATAGCTGGAGGAAAGTTGGGAATAAAGAAATTTTATCAAAATGTTTTACCACCTTTTTTAACTTCATTGGCAACTCAATCTTCTTTAGCGACTCTTCCTACTAATCTTGATGCTACTGAAAAAATTGGTGTTCCAAAAGATATTCGTGAAGTAACACTTCCAATTGGAACAACAATGCATATGGAAGGATCAAGTATGGGGGCAATCTTAAAAATAGCATTCTTATTTAGTGTTTTTAATTATAGCTTTAATGGATTAGATACAATTTTAATAGCCATTTTAATAGCGCTTTTAAGTAGTGTAGTAATGTCTGGAATCCCTGGTGGTGGTTTAATAGGTGAGATGTTAATAGTATCGTTATATGGTTTCCCAGCATCGGCATTTCCTTTAATTGCAACAATTGGATGGTTAATAGATCCACCAGCAACAATGTTAAATGTCGTAGGCGATACTGCTAGTAGTATGTTAGTAACTAAGAAGATAGATGGAAAAAATTGGCTCACAAATTAAAAAAGGTGCTTAAGCACTTTTTTTGAGCTTATTTTTAGTGTATAGTTACCTTAGAATAGTTGGAGGTTTTTATAATAATATTAGAATAATATAGAGATTTATGGTTAAGAAAAAAGATTGATGAAGTAATAAGTGCATTTGATAAGAATAATAAAAAATTATTTTATAAATCAATCAATGAATTAAAGCAAAAAAACTATTTTAATAATTGTACATAAGTTTGATAATAAAAAATTATTTGATAATGTATTTGAAATTAAAAAAGGTAAAATATAAAGATTGTTTAAAAACAGTCTTTTCTTTTTGTATTCTTAATTAAAGAAAATTATGATATAATTGTTTTGTTAAAAAATTGATTTAAATAAAAAAGGAGTGTTCATATGGAAGAAAAGATAAATTGGTATCCTGGACATATGGTTAAAACTAAAAGGCAAATTCAAGAAAAAATTGATTTAATCGATGTTGTCTATGAGGTAATAGATGCTAGAATTCCATATTCTTCTAAAATAAAAGATATTCAAGATTACATTAAAAATAAACCAGTTGTATTAATTATGACTAAAATAGATTTGTGTGATATAGAGGAAACAAGTAAGTGGATAAACTATTATATTAATAAAGGATATAAAGTACTAGCATACAATTTAGAAAAAACCACTAATTTGAAAGATTTATATAAAGTGACTTCAGAGTTAATGCGCGAAAAAAATATTGCAAGAGAAAGCAAGGGCTTAAAATCACGCAAAACAAGAGTTTTAGTAGTTGGTATTCCAAATGTAGGTAAAAGCACTTTAATTAATCGAATAGTGGCAAAAAAAGCTGTTAATGTAGGAAATAGACCTGGTATAACTAAAAGTATCGATTGGATTAGAATAAATGATCAATTAGAGTTATTAGATACTCCAGGTATATTGTGGCCTAGGTTAGATGAAGAAGAAGTAGCGCTTTCACTAGCAGCCTTAACGGCGATCAAAGAAGAAGTTTTACCAATAGATAGAGTAGTTGTATATATTTTAAATAAACTTGCAAAGTACTATCCTTATATATTAAAGGAGCGCTATGGGCTTGAATCTGTTTCTGATATGGAAGAGGCATATGAAACTATTGGACGAAAAAGAGGCTGTTTAGTAAAAGGTGGCGAAGTTGATTTTGATAAAGTTAACAATGTTGTCTTAAGCGATATTAAAACTGGAGCTATTAAAGGAATTACTTTTGATAGAATGGAATTATTATGATTGAAGTAGAAAATTTTAATCCACTTGTACTAGCGTATATAGGTGATGGTTGTTATGAGTTATATGTTAGAAATTTTTTAATAAACAAAAATATTGTTAAAGTTAAAGAATTACAAACAGAGGCTATTAAATTTGTAAGTGCTGTTAATCAAAGTAAGTTTTTAGAACAATTAATTAGTTTAAACATTTTAGATGAAATTGAAATGTCTATTGTAATGCGAACTAGAAACCATAAAGTTAATCATAAGCCTAGGAATGTTGATATATTGACATATAAACATGCTACAGCGCTTGAAGCTTTAGTAGGATATTTATATCTATCTAATAAGAAAGAACGATTAGATTATTTAATGAGTCTAATTATAAGGTGAAATATGTATATAAGTGGTAAAAATGTTATTAAGGAATATTTAAATAGTAACAATAAAATAAAAAAAGTTTTTATTAGTAAAAAATTTAATGATTCAAGTATAATTGAAGAGTTAAAGAAAAGACAAATTAAAACTACTTTATTAGATAAATATGAATTAGATAAAGTATCTAGTCACAATCAAGGGATCATAATTGAAGTAGATGACTATGATTATTATACTTTAGAAGATATTAATACTGATTTAATTGTAATATTAGATCATTTAGAAGATCCTCATAATTTTGGAGCAATTATTAGAAGTTGTGAAGCAGCTGGTATAAAATATATAATTATTCCTAAAGATAGATCAGTAAGCGTTAATGAAACGGTTATGAAAACTAGTGCGGGTGCTTTAAACTATGTTAATATTATAATGGTAACTAATATTAATCAAGCAATAAGTGAACTAAAAGACAAAGGTTTTTGGTTTGTTGGAATGGATATGGATGGAGAAAATTATAAAGAGATTGACTATACTGGTAAAATAGGCCTTATTGTTGGTAGTGAAGGTAATGGTATAGGAAATTTAGTTAGAAAAAATTGTGATTTTATAGCTTCGATTCCAATGAAAGGAAATGTAAATAGTTTAAATGCATCAGTAGCAGCCGCAGTAATTATATTTGAAGCAGTTAGTAAAAGGAGATAAAATGGATTATAAAACATTAAATGATTTTGAATTAATTTATTATGCAAAAGAAAACGATGAAGATGCAAACGAGTTATTGTATGCAAAATACAAGCCTCTAATCGTATCGATGGCAGCCAAAATGTTTAAGTATACAAATCAATGTGGAATTGAAATAAACGACTTAATTCAAGAAGGTATGCTAGGTTTTTCTTATGCTATAAATTCTTTTAATGAAGAAAAAAATGTGACATTTTATACATATGCTACTACCTGTGTTGAAAGAAAAATAATATCGGCAATTACAAAAGCTAATAGACAAAAAAACAAAATATTAAATGAATCTTTGCCAATCGAAATTAATTCGGATGATGATCAAGAAAAACAATTTGATAAATTATTATCCGATAATTCATATAATCCTGAAAATATTATTGTCGGAGATGAATTTCAAATGGAGTTGTTAGAAATTGCTAATAGGATTTTAACTGATTATGAATATAAAGTTTTTGAATTAAAAATAAATCAATTTTCTTATATTGAGATTGCACAGATATTAGAAAAAACACCTAAGGCTATCGATAATGCACTACAGAGAATTAAATTTAAAATAAAAAGGGCACTAGAGCATGATAGTTAATTTTATTAAAAAAATATTTTCTTATTTTATAAAATTTATTTTGGTTTTCTTTCCTAAAAAAGAAACAACAAAAATAAAGTCTTTAAATAAAGTAAAAGAAAAAAAAGATGAAGTTTTTAAAAAAGATAAAAAAATTATCACCTCAATTCCAGATTCTAGAAGTGAAAAGACAATGCCTATTTTTAATTTTAAAAAAAATAAAACAGAAAAACTATATAATTATTTAATTAAAACTAATAATGAAATAATTGAAATAAATAATGATTTAAAAGTCTTAATTGAGGAAATAATAAAAAACAAGAGTAAAATTGGATATACATATGAATTAAATATAATTGAAAAAAGAATTAAAACATTAAATGATGATTATCATTTACTAAAAAGAAAAAATTTTTTTAAAACATCAGACTTTCAAATAAAAGAATTAGATAAATTTAAATTACTAAAAAGTGATGCAACAATTAAAAGAATTATGAATGTATATAATTATATTAATAAAATTGATTTTAATTTTAAAAAAGAAGTAGATAAAGAAAAATCTGCAATTAAAAAAAACGAAGAAAAAGAAGTAAATAAAGAAAAATCTGCAATTAAAAAAAGTGAAGAAAAAGAACCAATAAAAGTTACTAGTTTTCAAAAACAAGTAACTGTAAATTCTAAGACAAAGATAGAAGAAATTAAGAAACCTAAAAAAGAAGAAACAAAAAATAAAAAAGTAATTAAAATTGAAGAAAAGAAAATAGTTAAAAAAGAGGAAGTTAAAAAACCAGATAAATATGATGATATATTTAATAGTATTGATAGTTGTTTAGAAACTATTAAGATAAACAATCGTATTAAAAAACAAACTAAAAAAGGAAAAAGAAAACTTTTCAGTTCACTTTTTTTCCTAGTATCATTTGCAAAGTCAATTCAATTAAAAATTAAACTCAACAGTATTAAAAATGAATTAAGACAGGAATATGTCGATTCAGTTAATATAAACAATACAATTCGAAATATGCGAAATATCGTCGAGGATGTAGAGTTAGAATATATTACTGTAAGTATTGAGCATTTGACTGATTTAAGTAAGACAAAGGATAAGACTATCGAAGTTAATTTAGATATTTTAGAGCAGATAAATACTTTAGAACAAGCACTTAATAATAAATATAGTAATGCTAAAACTTCAAGATTAATAGTAAGATTAAAAGAACTTAAAAGTAATATTGAATATCAAATGATTGAAATTCCGGAATTACAGAAGAAAAAGGAAAAGATTATTATATAGTTTGACTTTTTTCTTTTTTGATGTTAGTATAAACCTCGTTTTAGGGGTGTAAAATTTATGGAATATGTTGAGAATGGTCGCATTGAACAAAAATACTATATTAGAAATTATAAAGAATTAGAAGATAAAATTATTATTAATTACGCGAATAAATCAAATAGAACAGTAGATAAAAATAAAAAAAATCTTGAAAAGATTAATCAAAGATTTGAAAATCAATCTAATGCTATTATTGAAAGAAAAGAATATTTTAAAAATATTAAAGAAGTAGCAAGAAAAAGTGCAATACCTGGTGTATTAGGAGCTTCTTTCCTTGGTTCAATAGTAGGGCTCAGTTTTTATTTAGATGTTGAACTTTCAAAGTACGTTGTAATGTTCTTACCAGCATCTATAATATGGTCTTCGATTGATATAAATGAATATGTAAAAAATAACAGAAGTATAAAATTAGCAACTAAATTAGAGTTCTTTAAAGAAAACAAAGAATCGTTTAAAGAAAATGTTACTTATAATAATATTGAAAAATTTTCATTAAAAAAATTAAAAAAAATAAAAGAATCATTAGAAAAAGAGAACGAATTAGAACAAATTGACAAAGTAAAAGTTATATGATAGTATATAGCACAAATGGAGGGGTTTAAAGTGAAATATATAGAAAATAAAGAGGTTACAAAAGATCGTTTTGTTACAGGTTTCAGTGTTTTTAATAACGAAATAAAGGTTAAATTTGCTGATGGTGGCAAAATATTAGTTCAAGATAATAAAGTAAATCGTAAAAAAGTATTAGATAGAATGGATGCACAAGCTTTAGTTATTGCTAAAAAAGAGTCTGAATTAAAAAAAGAAAGTCTTAAAAATAAAAAGTTTATGCCTGTTAATATATCAGGTGTTGCTTTTACAGCTGGTGCTATTGCATTAGGTAGTACTATTAATTCACCACTTAGTGAAGTTTGTATAGCTGCTGGAGTTCTTGCGGGTGTTGGGGTTGGTTATAAAGCTTTAAAAACTATAAATAATAACAAAAAATTAGCGACTGCAACTAAAATTAAGTTTGCAATTGAACAAAAAGATTACTTAAACAATAACGTTAGACAAAGTAAAAATACTTTAAATGGTGTTTCTAGAAAAATTAAAAAAGCAGTTAGAAAACCAAATATAGATGGTGAAGCTATCGATATGAATGTTGTAAATGGATTATCTTTAGATGAATTAAAACAATTAAAGAATAATATTGAAAGAGAAAAAGAATTCGATTTCATTTATAAAACAAATGTTAATGAGCCAGAAAAAGCAAAAGAATTTAGAATTAAATAAATTCTTTTTTGTTGACAATAAATAATAAGTATGCTATTATTTATCTAGACACAAAGAGGTGTTTTTATTTTGGAAAAACACATATAATTTAGGTAGGTGGAATATGAAAAAATTAATAAAATTTTTTGTAAGTGTCAAAAAAGAAATGGCTAAAGTAAAATGGCCAACGAAAAAGGAACTATTTAGTTATTCAATCGCAACAGTTTCATTTATAGTATTATTCGCGCTTTTCTTTATGTTAACTGATACAGTATTATCATTATTGAAAGTGTTATTTATTTGATGGAAAAAGAATGGTATGTAGTTAATACTTATTCTGGACATGAGAATAAAGTAAAAGAAAAGTTAGAAATGCGTGCGAATTCAATGGGAATGGAAGACTATATATTTAGAGTAATCGTTCCTGAACAAATTGAAATTGAAATAAAAGATGGAGTTCAAAAAGAAAAACTTAAAAAAATGTTTCCTGGGTATATTTTAGTAGAGATGATCATGTCAGATGATGCATGGTTTGTAGTTAGAAATACACCTGGTGTTACTGGATTTATCGGTTCTTCTGGTAAAGGGGCAAAACCTTTCCCGCTTACTCCACAAGAAGTAGACAAGATTTTATCATCGATGGGATTAAGTAGATTAGAGATTGCTAACGAGTTAAAAGATGGCGATTCTATTAAGATAATTGCTGGACCTTTTGCAAATATGTTCGGTAAAATTAAGACTATTGATTTAGAAAATCAAATACTAGAAGTTGTCGTTGATTTATTTGGTCAAGAGACAATTGTTGAATTAGGATTTACAGATATAGAAAAAAGTTAAAAAATATTAATATATATGGACAAATTAAAAATATTGTGTTAATATTTTAAGTGGCTATATTTATATATAGATAGATAGTGGGAAGCAGCGGAGCTTATAGAACCACAACGAAAAAGGAAGGAGAGTGTTTTTCGTGGCATTAAAAGTAACTAAAGTTATTAAATTGCAAATTCCTGCTGGCAAGGCTACTCCAGCGCCACCAGTTGGAACTGTATTAGGACCTGCTGGAATAAACTTACAAGAGTTTTGTACAAAATATAATGATGCAACTAGAGAGAACATGGGAGATATCTTACCAGTAGAAATTAAAATTTATGAAGATAGAAGTTTTGACTTTGTTATAAAAACTCCACCAGCACCTTTTTTAATTTTAAAATATGCAAACGTTAAAAAAGGAGCAACAAAAAGCGGAAGCGAAATTGTTGGAAGTATAACAAAATCACAAGTAAAAGAAATAGCAGAAATTAAATTACCAGATTTAAATTGCTATACCGTAGAAGAAGCAATGAAAATTGTTGAAGGTACAGCATTAAATATGGGAATTGAAGTTAAAAATTAATATCCCTGTGGAAGGGTAATCCGCTAAACCACAAAGGAGGAAAATATGAAAAAAGGAAAGAAATATGTAGAAGCAGCTAAGTTAGTTGAAAAAGCTAATTTATATTCGAAAGAAGAAGCAGCAAGTTTAGTTAAGAAAACATCGACAACAAAATTTGATTCTTCTGTCGAAATAGCAATCAGATTAAACTTGGATACAAAAAAAGCTGATCAACAACTAAGAGGAGCAATTGTTTTACCTAATGGAACTGGAAAAACTAAAAAAGTATTAGTTTTAGCAAAAGGAGATGCTGCAAAAGCAGCAACATCAGCAGGTGCTGATTTTGTTGGTGATGTAGATATGATTGCTAAAATTGAAAAAGAAAACTGGTTTGGTTTTGATAGTTTAATAGCAACACCAGACATGATGCCTTTATTAGGTAAATTAGGAAAGATTTTAGGACCTAAAGGTTTAATGCCAAATCCTAAAACTGGAACTGTTACACTTGATCCTGCTAAAGCGGTTGAGGAAGTAAAAAAAGGACGTGTTGAATATCGTACAGATAGTTTCGGTAACGTTCATGCTATCATTGGAAAAGTTTCATTTGACGAAAATAAATTGGTTGAAAATATGCAAGCTTTTGTTTCAATGATAATCAAATCTAAACCATCAACAGTAAAAGGTGATTATATAAAAAATATATCAATCTCTTCTACGATGGGTCCTGGTATTAAAATAGATCAAAATTCTTTTGACAACTAATACCAATTATGTTATAATCAAAATGTTGAAAAAATAGTACCGTAGACAGTAGGAGCTAATCGCTTAATATTTCCTACCGAGGAACGTTTCTTTTGAAGCCCTTGTACTACGTGTCCTTGGGCTTTTATTTGGTACTTTATGAGGAGGTGTAAAATGGCAAATGTTAATATAATCGAGAAAAAACAAGAGATTGTTAACGAGATTAAAGAAAAAATAAGCGACGCTTCATCGATTTTATTATTTGAATATAGAGGTTTATCTGTAATTGAAATGATGGAATTAAGAAGAAAATTAAAAGAAAGTGATACTGATCTTAAAGTATATAAAAATACTTTAGCAAACAGAGCTTTCAACGACAATAATTACGACATGAAGGATGAACTTAAAGGACCAAAAGCAATAGCATTTGGAACTGATGCAATAGCTCCTATTAAAGTTATATATGAATTTGCAAAAAAACATCCAGCATTAGTAATTAGAGCTGGTATTATCGATGGTAAAATTACCGAGATCGATACTTTAGAAAAATTATCGTCAGTACCATCAAGACAAGAGTTACTAACTATGTTAGCGTCTGGCTTAATGGCTACTGTAAAAGATTTTGCAATTTGTTTAGACTTATATAGTCAAAATTTAGAAAAATAAAAAAGAGGAGGAATTTAAAATGGCAAAGTTAAGTACAAAAGAAATAATTGAATCAATAAAAGAAATGACAATTCTTGAGGTTAAAGAATTAGTTGATGCTATGAAGGAGGAATTTGGTGTAAATCCAAGTGCTGTTGCTGTTGCTGCTGCTCCAGTTGCTGCTGTAGAAGAAGGACCAAGTTTTGTAGATTTAGTATTAACTGCTACTGGTGCAAATAAAATAGCTGTTATTAAATTAGTAAGAGATATTACTGGTTTAGGATTAAAAGAAGCTAAAGACATTGCTGATAACGGTGGAGTTGTTAAAGAAAAAGTTAAAACCGACGAAGCAAATGAATTAAAAGCTAAGTTTGAAGAAGCTGGCGCAACTGTTGAATTAAAATAATAAAACATAATTAGCCTATACTATTTTTTAAAAAGTAGTATGGGCTTTCAGTGTTTATATATGATATGAGGTAAAATATGGATCATTACTTTATAAACAATCCTAATTTAAAGAGTAATTTAAAACAAATTAGTTTAAAAATTAATAACGATGAATTTGAGTTTATTACTGACAATGGTGTATTTAGTAAAAATGCTATTGATTTTGGTACTAAAACATTATTGCAAAACTTACCTAACTTAAGTGGTAAAGTATTAGACTTTGGCTGTGGATATGGAGTTATTGGAATCTATATTAAATCGAAGTATGATTGTATGGTTGATATGGTAGATATCAATGATCGTGTTATTTCTTTAGCAATAAAGAATGCATTATTAAATAAAGTAAATGTAAATATATTTAAAAGTAACGTATATGAAAACGTCACTAAAAAATATAATTATATTGTGTCGAATCCACCTATTAGAGTAGGTAAAAAAGTGTTATATAAGATACTTTTTGATGCAAAAAAGCATTTGTACCCTAAGGGTGAATTATGGATAGTAATAAATAAAAATCAAGGCGCTAAAACAGTGGCTAAAGATTTATCAAAAGAGTATAATGTCAAAATTATAGAGAAAAATAAAGGTTTTTATGTTATATGTGCTGTAAACGATTGACATTTGCATAAGAAACGCCTATAATTATAAATTGGCGAGTAGTACTTTTTGTACGAAAAAAATATTAATAGGGGTGAAAGAGTGGCTTATAAAAATCAAAAATTTGGTGATTATACTACAAGAAGAAGTTATGCAAAAACAAAGAATGCTATCGAATTAAATAACCTACTAGAAATTCAAAAAAAATCGTATGATTGGTTTATTACAGAAGGAATAAAAGAAGTGTTTGAGGATATATTTCCAGTTGAGAGTTTCACTGGAAATTTATTGCTTGAATTCGGAGAATATTATTTTGATGTACCAAGATATACGATAAAAGGTTGTAAAGAAAGATATGCAACATATGCTTCACCTTTAAAGGTGCAAGCCAGACTATTTAATCAAGAAACTGGAGAAGTAAAAGAGCAAGAAATTTATTTGGGAGATATGCCTATAATGACTGAAAGTGGCACTTTTATTGTAAACGGAGCTGAAAGAGTTATCGTTTCGCAACTAGTGCGTTCTCCTAGTGTTTATTTTAGTCGAAAAATTGATTTAAAAAATGGTAAAGAAAGTTTTTCTTCACAAATTATACCTACAAGAGGTACATGGTTAGAATACGAGACAGATGCTCGTGATGTTATGTATGTAAAAATGGATAGAACTAGAAAAGTTCCTATTACTACATTATTGAGAGCTTTAGGACTTTCTAATGATGAAGATATCATCGATTTATTTGGTGAAGATGATTATATAACAAAGACAATTGAAAAAGATGCAAATAAGAATACTGACGAAGCATTGATAGATATCCATGGTAAACTTAGACCTGGTGAACCTTCGACATTAGAAAGTGCTAAAAATCAATTAGTATCTAGATTTTTTGATGCTTTTAGATATGATTTAGCAAAAGTTGGTAGATATAAATTTAATAAAAAATTAAATGTAACAAATCGTTTATTAAATAATATAATTGCTGAAGATATAATTGTTAATAAGAAAAAAATAGTAGAAAAAGGTACTTTATTAACTAAAGAAGTTTTAGAAGAATTAAAACCAATATTAGAAAACGGATATGGTGTTAAAGAAGTAATCATAAACAATGATTTAGATGGATACAATAAAGTACAACAAATAAAGATATATTCAAAATATAATAAAGATAAAATCATAAATGTAATTGGTAATGATCAAACAGCAGATGTAAAGCGTTTAACTATACCAGACATATATGCTTCAATATCTTATTATTTAAACTTATTTGAAGGTGTTGGATCATTAGATGAAATAGACCATTTATCTAATCGTCGTGTTCGTCAAGTTGGTGAATTATTACAAAACCAATTTAGAATAGGTGTTAGTAGAATTGAAAGAGTAATTAGAGATAGAATGTCAACACAAGAATTAGGTGATGTAACTCCTAAAACTTTAATAAACATTCGTCCTTTAACAGCTGCAATGAAAGAATTCTTTGGTAGTAGCCAATTATCTCAATTCATGGATCAAACTAATCCAGTAGCAGAACTTTCAAATAAAAGAAGATTATCTTCTCTAGGGCCTGGAGGTTTATCAAGAGATAGAGCAGGTATGGAAGTTCGTGACGTAAATACTTCACACTACGGACGTCTTTGTCCTATTGAATCACCTGAAGGACCTAACATTGGGTTAATTACTTCATTAGCAAGTTATGCTAAAGTAAACGAATATGGTTTCATTATGACACCATATCGAAAAGTAAACAATTGTAAATTGACAGATGAGATTACATATATGACTGCTGATGAGGAAATTGAGTATTATATTTCACAAGCAACAGCTAAGATTGAAAATAACGAATTATTAGAAGATAGAATTCCAGTTCGTTATCAAGGTGAAAATGTAATTATTGAAAAAGAAAAAGTAGATTACATAGATGTATCAGCACAACAAGTTGTATCTATTACTACAAGTTGTATTCCATTCTTGGAACACGATGATGGTAAAAGAGCATTGATGGGTGCGAACATGCAACGTCAAGCTATTCCGTTATTAATGGCTGAAGCTCCAATTGTTGGTACTGGTGTTGAAGCAGTAGCGGCTAAAGATTCGGGAGTAGTAGTAATTTCTAAAGCAGATGGTGTAGTAGATTATGTAGATTCTAAAAAAATTATCGTAAATAATATGAAAGAACAAGATATATATTATTTAAATGGTTTCGAAAGAAGTAATGCTGGTACTTGTTATCACCAAATTCCAATTGTAAGAGTTGGTGATAAAATTAAAAAAGATCAAGTAATTGCTGATGGACCAAGTACTAAAGATGGAGAAATGGCTTTAGGACGCAATGTTACAGTAGCGTTTATGAACTATAATGGTTACAACTATGAAGATGCTATTATCTTAAATGAAAGATTAGTAAAAGATGATATATATACTTCAATTCATATTGAAGATTATCAAATAGAATGTCGTGATACTAAACTAGGACCTGAAGAATTTACTAGAGATATACCAAACGTTGGAGAAGAAGCTCGTAAGAACTTAGATGAAAACGGAATTGTTCGTATTGGTACTGAAGTAAAAGATGATGATATACTAGTTGGTAAAGTTACACCAAAAGGAATGGCTGAATTAACAAGTGAAGAAAAATTATTACATGCTATTTTCGGTGAAAAGACACGTGAAGTTAGAGATACTTCATTGCGTGTTCCACATGGTGGTGAAGGTATCGTTCACGATGTTAAAATATTTACAAAAGAAGATTCTGATGAATTACCAGCTGGTGTTTCTAAAATGGTGCGAGTTTATATTGCTCAAAAGAGAAAAATATCAGTAGGAGATAAAATGGCTGGACGTCATGGTAATAAAGGTGTTATTTCATTAATATTACCAAGTGAAGATATGCCATATTTAGAAGATGGTACACCAATTGACATTTTATTAAATCCACTTGGAGTTCCATCACGTATGAACATCGGTCAAATTTTAGAGATGCATTTAGGTGCAGCTGCAAAAGAATTAGATATTAAAATTGCGTCTCCAGTATTTTCTGGGGCAACACGTGAAGAGATTTTAGAAGCTCTAAGAGAGGCAAAACTTGATGAGAGTGGTAAAGTACAATTATACGATGGTCGTACAGGAGAACCTTTTGACAATAAAGTAAGTGTTGGATTAATGTACATGATTAAATTACATCACATGGTTGATGATAAATTACATGCTCGTTCAACAGGACCTTATTCATTAGTAACACAACAACCTCTTGGTGGTAAGGCACAATTTGGTGGTCAAAGATTCGGAGAAATGGAAGTATGGGCGCTATATGCTTATGGTGCTGCTCACGTTTTACAAGAAATGATGACTGTAAAATCTGATGATGTCGTTGGTCGTGTAAAATTATATGAAGCTATTGTTAAAGGACAACCAATTCCTAAATCAGGAATTCCTGAATCATTTAGAGTTCTTATTAAAGAATTCCAAGCACTTGGGTTAGATATAACGATTAAAAATGAAGATGGCGAATTCTTAGAACTAAGAGAGTTAGAAGATTATGATAAAGATGACTTCGTTTCAACAGAAGAATTTGAACAATCAGAAGTAGTTAAAGAAGAACCAATAGAAGAAACAAGTGAATATGAAGAGGAATTAGAGGAGTATGAAGAAGATTTTCCTGAAGATATAGATGATACAGATTTAGAAGGGAGCGATAAGTAATGGATGTAAATAATTTTGAAGGATTAAGAATTGCTATTGCTTCACCCGAAAAAATTCGCTCTTGGTCTTATGGAGAAGTAAAGAAAGCTGAAACTATTAACTACCGTACTTTAAAACCTGAACGTGATGGTCTATTTTGTGAAAAAATATTTGGACCTACAAAAGATTTTGAATGTTCATGTGGTAAATATAAAAGATTAAGATACAAAAATATCGTTTGTGATCGATGTGGAGTAGAAGTTACTAGAAGCAAAGTTCGACGTGGAAGAATGGGTCATATCGAACTCGCTACTCCGGTTTCACATATTTGGTTCTTTAAAGGAATACCTTCTCGTATGGGACTGGTATTAGATATGTCACCTAGAGATTTAGAAGAAGTATTATATTTTATATCTTATGTTGTTTTAGATCCAGGACCAGCTCCTTTAGAAAAAAAACAAACAATAAGTGATAAAGAATATCGCGCTTATTATGAAAAATATGGTAATTCTTTCAGAGTAGGTATGGGTGCTGAAGCTATAAAAGAATTATTGACACAAGTTGATCTTGAAAAAGAAGTAGAGATTATCAAATCAGATATTGATGAAATAAAAGATACTGCAAGTCAAAAAAGAATTCGTTTAATTAAAAGATTA
This sequence comes from Bacilli bacterium, assembly GCA_028708945.1. Next base: position 15,133 of record JAQVXV010000003.1, on the reverse strand, counting down.
GATGTATTAGATGGTTTTGCAAAATCAAAAAATCGTCCAGAGTGGATGATTATTGATGCACTACCTGTAATTCCACCAGAATTGAGACCTATGATTCAATTAGATGGTGGTAGATTTGCCGCTAGTGACTTAAATGATTTATATAGAAGAGTAATAAATAGAAATAACCGTTTGAAAAAACTTATTGATTTAGGTGCACCTTCAATCATTATTCAAAACGAAAAGCGTATGCTTCAAGAAGCTGTTGATGCTTTATTCGATAATGGTAGAAGAGGAAGAAACATTACAGGTGCTGGTAATAGACCATTAAAATCACTTTCAAGTATGTTAAAAGGTAAACAAGGTCGTTTCCGTCAAAACTTACTTGGTAAAAGAGTTGATTATTCTGGTCGTTCAGTTATCGTAGTTGGCCCTAATTTAAAAATGTATGAATGTGGTATACCAAAAGAAATGGCTTTAGAGCTATTTAAACCACATGTAATAAATGGTTTAGTTACTAAAGAAATTGCATCAAATATAAAAGCAGCTAAAAGAATGATTGAAAATCAAGATGATAGAGTATGGGATATAGTTGAGGAAAAAATTAAAGAACATCCAATATTATTGAACCGTGCCCCAACATTACATAGATTAGGAATTCAAGCGTTTGAACCTAAGTTAATCGAAGGTAGAAGTATTCGATTACATCCACTAGTATGTGCAGCTTTCAATGCTGACTTCGATGGAGATCAAATGGCTGTTCACGTTCCTTTAAGTGAAGAAGCACAAGCAGAAGCAAGAATTTTAATGCTAGGTGCTAATAATATCTTAAGTCCAAAGGATGGAAAACCAATCGTTACTCCATCACAAGACATGGTATTAGGAAACTATTATTTAACAATTGAAAAAGCAGGTTTACCTGGTGAAGGAAGATTGTTTAAAAATCAAAATGAGGCTTTAATGGCATATGAAAGAAATGAAATTACACTTCATACTAGAATAGCACTTCCTACAAAATCATTTAAATACAAAATTTTTCCAGATGAATTTATGGATAAGTATTTAGTGACTACTGTAGGTAAATTAAAGTTTAATGAAATCTTTCCAGATACTTTCCAATACATTAATGATAGTAGTACAGAAAATATTGAAGGAATGATACCAAGTAAATATTTTTTAAAACAAGGAACTGATATTAAAGAAGCAATTAAAAATATGCCTTTATTAGAAGCTTTCAATAAAGGGGTTTTAGGAAAGATAATTGCCCAAATTTATAAGAGATATCATACTACTGAAACATCTATAATGCTTGATAAATTAAAAGATTTAGGATTTAAATATTCTACATTATCAGGTATCTCAATCGCTATAAGTGATTTAAAAGAAAGTAAATTAAAACCTGAAATTGTAAAAGAATCACAAGCATTAGTAGATACAATAAACAAACAATTCAAAAGAGGTTTAATTACTGATCGTGAAAGATATGAAAAAGTAGTAGAAATTTGGCAAGGTGCAAGAAATAAAATTCAAAAAGAAGTTAAAGAGATTGTCGAAGCAGATGTTGACAATTCGGTATCAATAATGATGATGAGTAAAGCTCGTGGTGACATAAATTCACAAACACAATTAGTTGGTATGCGTGGATTATTCGCTAAACCAAGTGGCGGATATGTTGAAATTCCTGTATTATCTTCATTTAGTGAAGGTGTATCAATATCTGAATTCTTCTTATCAACACATGGTTCTAGAAAAGGTGCTGTTGATACGGCATTAAAAACTGCTGATGCTGGTTACTTAACTCGTCGTTTAGTAGATGTATCACAAGATATTATTGTAAGAGAAGAAGATTGTGGTACTGATCAAGGTATTGTAGCTGAAGCTTTCGTTGAAGAAAAAGATGGTTCAGTTATCGAATCTTTAAAAAATCGTATTACTGGTAGATTTACTAGTAAGAAGGTTATTAATCCAGAAACAGATGAATTAATTGTTGATCGCAATGTTTATATAACTGATCAGATTGCTGATAAAATAATTGCAGCAGGTGTTAAAAAAGTAGCAATTAGAACTCTACTAACTTGTAAATCATCTCGTGGTGTTTGTTCTAAATGTTATGGTAAGAATTTAGCAACTGGTTCAATCGTTGAAGTAGGGGAAGCAGTTGGAATAATGGCAGCACAATCTATTGGTGAACCAGGAACTCAGTTAACGATGCGTACTTTCAATACTGGTGGTGTTGCCGGATCTGACGACATTACTCAAGGTTTACCGAGAGTTCAAGAGTTATTTGAAGCTCGTAATCCAAAAGGTAAAGGTAAGTCGACAATTGCAGAGATTAATGGTGTTATTACTAAGATTGAAGAAGATAGTGGTAAATATGTTATTACTATCAAAAACGATGTTGAAACAAGAGAACATACTACTCAATATGGTGTAAAATTAGTTGATAATATTGTAGTTAATAAAGAAGTAAAATCTGGTGAAAGATTAACATATGGAGCAATAAGTCCAAAAGAATTATTAGTAGTAACTGATCCAATTACAGTTCAACAATATATCTTAAAAGAAATTCAAAAAGTTTATTCTTCACAAGGTGTAGACATTAATGATAAACATATTGAAGTTATTGCAAAACGTATGATTTCAAAAATTAAAATTGTTATTTCAGGAGACTCTTATTTTTTACCAGGTACAATGGTAGATATTTATGAATTTACTAAAATTAACAAACAATTAATTCTCGAAGGTAAAAATCCTGCTAATGGTAAACCTGTTTTATTAGGTATAACTAAAGCTTCATTAGAAACTGATTCATTTTTATCTGCAGCTTCATTCCAAGAGACAACTAGAATTTTAACTGATGCTGCTATATATGGAAAAGTTGATGAATTACATGGCTTAAAAGAAAATGTAATAATTGGTAAACTTATACCAGCAGGTACAGGTTCAAACAAATATCGTAATACTAATTATGATTTAGAAAACGAATTATTAAAAGAAGAACCTTTAGAAACATTAGAACAAGAATTAATGGATTAAAAAAAACACTAATAAGTGTTTTTTTATTTTTCATTTAATTTTTCTTTAATTTTATCGGTATTTTTAAAATTTAATTTAGCAACATCTTTAAGTTTATCAAAACCATATTTTTCTACTATTCTAACACCAACTTCATCTACTTTAGGAGAGGCACCTTTTAATAAAAACATATCCATTTCTTCACCTAATTTATCAAATTTATTGATAAAAATGTATCTACTAATTAAAGAAGCTGTAGCAACTGCTAAAGAGTTACTTTCACCTTTAGTAATAAATTTAATATTGCGACATACATCTTTAGCATTTTTTAAATAGTTATAATAGACGTATTCTTTTGCAAATTGGTCAACTATGATATAGTCATAATCTTTTATCTTAGTTTTCAGATCTAATAAAACTTTATTGTGTAAAATTGCCTTTATTTTATTCATATTGATATCTTCACTATATTTTTCGTTGTATTCTTTATTAGATAGAATAATACTACTATAAGGAATCTTCTTAATAATTACAGGTACAATTTGAATAATTTTTTCATCGGTTAATTTTTTGGAATCTTTAACACCAATTTCTTCTAACCAATTGATATCACCTTTACTAACAAAAGCAGCTGTAACAACAATAGGTCCAAAATAATCTCCAGTTCCTACTTCATCTGATCCAATACTAGAAGAATAGTAAAGTTTACGGTCGAATAAATTTTCGGTTTTTTCTTTTTTCTTATCTTCACTATTAGTCATTTCAATTTTTTTGCCTGGATTTAGCTTTTTTTCCATATCACACCATAAATTGGCATCAATATCAGCATTAGAGCCTTGAAACACTACTTTACCAGATGAATAAAGCGTTACGACAGTATCTGCACTGTCAGCTTGAAACTCGGCATAAGCAGGTGTTTTTGGTCTTTTCATGTCACTATAAAATTTTGACATCTCTTCTTTTACTTTATCACTTACTTTAAGAGTAATGGTCATAAAATCAACTCCATATATATTTTAGCACAAAATAACAAAAAAAACTTTCTTTTTTTTTCTTTAAATGATATAATCGAACTAGGTAAGGTGAGTTTATGGGTATAAATGTTTTAGATGCACTAATAGTTATATATTTAATATGGGCAGCCGTAGGTGGTTGGCAAAGAGGATTTTTCTACAAGTTAGTTACAGTTGTAGGATTTATTTTATCAGTTGTTATAGCTTTTTCTTTGAAAAATACAATATCAGGTTGGCTATATGGTTTTGCACCTTTCTTTGAATTCTCAGGAGCTTTAAAAGGTGTAACTGTAATGAATATTCTTTTATATGAAGTAATTGCATTTCTTTTTGTGTTATCAATCTTATTAGCAATAGTAAAGATATTACAATTATTTTCAGGTTTCCTACAAGGAGTTTTAAACGCAACTTTTATATTTGGAATTCCATCTAAATTGTTAGGAATTGTCTTAGGATTTATTGAAGGTTATTTAGTTGTGTTTGTAGTAGCATATTTTCTAACACTACCATTCTTCAATATGAATGTAATTAATCAATCAAAATATCGTACTGAAATATTAAATAGTACTCCAGTTTTATCAGAGATGATTGGTAGTGCTGTAGAAGTAGCAGATGATATAAATGGAATGATGACTAAATATAAAGGTCAAAATAATCCAAATGCATTTAATTTAGAGGCTTTAGATCTATTTTTAGATAAAAAAGTTGTTAAAATAGACGCAGTTGATAAACTAATTGAAAACAACAAATTACAAATAAATAACGTTGACTCAGTATTAAATAAATATAGAGAATAATTATCATTGATTAAAAAAACATATAGTAATATATATGTTTTTTTGTTATAATTTAGATGGTGATATTATGCAAAGATATTTTGCACAAAATAAAAATAATAATTTTTTTATTATGAATGATAATGATTTATATCATATGAAAGTTGTAATGAGAATGAAGAGAGGACAAAATATAGAAGTTGTCTATAACCAAGAATTGTATATTTGTAAATATAATAATAATAATGTTGAAATTATTGAAAAAATTAATAATAATATTAAAAACAACTTAAAAATAACCTTAGTATTACCTTTATTAATTGAATCTAAAATGGATTATGTATTACAAAAAGCTACTGAATTAGGAGTAGATACTATAATTCCAGTTCGAATGGAAAGAAGTAAAGTAGTTTTAGATGATAAAAAAGAGATTAAAAGAATAGAGCGTTGGGCTAGGATTTGTAAAGAGGCTAGTGAGCAATCTAAACGCAATACTATTCCTTCAATTGAAAAAATAAGTAATTTTAAGGAGTTAAAAGATTTAGAAGGTACAAAACTAGTATGTAGTACTAATAGTTCTTTTTTAATCAAAGGTTTTTTGACCAATAATAAAAATTATGATAAAATAATTGTGTTAATTGGTCCAGAAGGTGGGCTTTCTTCTTCTGAAGAACAATACTTAAATGAAATTGGATTTATAAGTGTTTCATTAGGAAAAAGAATCATGAGGGTAGAAACTGTACCTTTGTATATACTAAGTATATTGGATTATGAAATGATGGAGTGATGTTATGTTAGAAAAATTAGAATTTATTAAATTTTTAGAATTTAAAGACTATTTATTTTTAATATTGTCTTTAATATTAATCATAGCCTTAGTTATCTTTTTATTTTTATTTTTCAAACCAAAGAAAAAAAACATTAAAACAAAAAATCAAAAAGATAATATTGAAGAACTTTTAGAAGTAATGCAAAAAGATTTAGAACAAAAACAAGAAGTTCGTGTTCCTTCTTTTGAAGAAGAGCAAGAGGCTAAAGCAATTATTAGTTATAAGGAACTTTTAGAAGCAAAAAGCAATAATCAAGAACAAGTTTCACAAGAAGTAATAGAAGAAAATACCAATGAAGATGAGTTATCTACAATATTAAAGACAAATATTGATTTAATTAGTAATCAAAATAATACATCTGAATCTAAATTTATGAATTCAGAAGTTATATCTCCTATATTTGGACGAATGACTTATGATGAGCAAAGACCTAAACAACCAGTAACTAATGAAGAACCGGTCTATATGAGTAGGGAAGAAAAAAATATCTCACCAAAATCAGAAGTTTTATCATTAGATTCAATAATTGAAAAAGAAGAAATTGAAGTTCTTTCTTTAGAACCTTCTTTAAATCAGAATTATGATTTAGAAGAAACTTTAAATATAAGGCCGATTCCTAAAGAAGTGAAAAAGGATGAAGATTTCTTAAATTCTTTAAAAGATCTTCGCAAAAATTTATGAAATTCTATATCCACACATTAGGATGTAAGGTAAATGCATATGAAAGCAACATTATGAAAGAAAACATGATAGAAAACGGCTATATTTATGAAACAGAAGCTGATATTCATATAATTAATACTTGTACTGTAACTAATACTGCCGATAAAAAAGGATTAAAATTAATCAGATCTATTAAAAAAAAATATCCAAATTCTTTATTAGTAGTTACTGGTTGTTTAAGTCAAATTGATCCTTCATTAATCGAAGCTGATATTGTTATTGGTAATATTGGTAAAAGTAAGATTGCAGACTATATAAAGCAATATAAATCTTTAGTCGATGTAAAAAACATCAATGATACTTCATTTGAAGATATGCAATTAAATAATTTTGATAAAACAAGAGCTTATATTAAAATAGAAGATGGTTGTGAGAATTTTTGTACATATTGCATTATTCCTTATGCAAGGGGTAAAGTAAGATGTAAGGATAAAGATGTCATTTTTGAAGAAGCTAAATCCTTAATTAAAAATGGTCATCAAGAAATAGTATTAACCGGAATTCATACTGGACATTATTACTTAAAAGATTATAATTTCAGCGATTTATTAAATGATTTAATTAAAATAGATGGTTTAAAACGTATTCGTATTTCTTCAATTGAAATAAATGAAATAAGTGATGAAGTTTTAGAAGTTTTTAATAAAAGTGAAATTTTAGTAGATCATATTCATATTCCATTACAAAGCGGATCTGATTCTATCTTAAAAGCGATGAATCGAAAATATGATAAAAAGTACTTTAATGATCGAATTGAGCAAATAAGAAAAGTAAGACCTGATATTTCTATAACTACCGATATTATTGTTGGTTTTCCAGGTGAAACCGAAGAATTGTTTAAAGAGACTATCGAAACTGTTAATAAAATTAATTTTAGCAAAATTCACGTTTTTCCTTTTTCAAGAAGAAAAAATACTTTAGCAGATAAAATGAATAATCAAGTAGATGAAAAAGTTAAAAAAGAACGCGTAAAAAAATTAATTGAGATGTCTAAAAATTTAGAAACAAAATATTTTAATAAATTTTTAAATGAAACAGTTATTTTTATACCAGAAGTTTATACAGATGGATTTTTAATAGGACACACTGGTAATTACTTAATGATTAAAGCTACTGGTTTAAAATCAATGCTACATAAAGAAGTTAAATGTATTATAAACAAAATCAGTTATCCTTATTGCATTGCAGAAATAATCAATTAAAGAAGTAACGGGTTACATAGTAACTTGTTTTTTTATATAAAAAAAGTTATAATTAAGAAGGTGAAAAGATGAAAAAATATATAAAAGGTAATTATCGAAAAGCTATATATAAATCTAGTAATTATATAATTGGTTTATTTAAAATTCGTGAAACAAATGATGAAACTTTAAACGACTATATTAATAAAACTATTACATTTACTGGTTATTTTTATGAGTTAAATGAAGATGATAACTATTTTTTGTATGGAGATTTAATTATTCATCCTAAATATGGAGTTCAATATCAAGTAACTGAATATGAAAGAGTAAAACCAGAAGATAAAAGTGGTATAATTGAGTTTTTATCTTCTGAATTGTTTCCAGGAATTGGAATTAAAATTGCTAGCAAAATTGTTGATGAATTAGGAGTAGATGCAATTTCTAAAATATTAAAAGATAAAGGTGTTTTAAAATTAATTCCTAAATTATCTGATAAGAAGATAGATACAATCTATAATACCTTATATAACTATGAAAACAGCCATCAGACGATTGTATTTATTACAGAATTAGGAATACCTTTAAAAGATGCATTGACGATTTACAGTGTATATAAAGAAGAAACAATGGATAAAATAAATAATAATATTTATGATGTTATTGATGGTGCTACCATTGATTTTATTAAAATAGATCGAATAAGACAAAAGTTAGAAATTGAAGATTTAGATAAAAGACGTATTAAAGCAGGTATTATTTATGTTATAAGAAATATTTGTTATCAAAATGGTGATACTTGTACTGAAAATAACGATATTTTAATGGCTTTAAACAATAATTTAAACATAAGTATTACTTTAGAAGAGTTAGGTAATTATTTAGATGAATTAATAGAAGAAAATATGCTTAAATACTCAAATAAAAGATATTATTTAAACAATCTTTGGGATTCAGAAGATTATATTGCTAAAAAAATTGTATTTTTTTCAACTAAGGAAACTGAAAATAATAAAAATGTTAATAATTATATTGATTTTTTAGAAAATAATAACGATATAAAATATAATGATAAACAAAGAGAAGCCATAAAAAAAGCACTTAGTAATAATTTGCTCATAATAACTGGGGGCCCTGGAACAGGGAAAACTACTATTATTAAAGCTATTGTTGAAATATATAGTCAAATAAATAAATTGTCTTATGATGAATTAGTTGATCGCATTGCTTTATTAGCGCCTACGGGAAGAGCTAGTAAAAGAATGAGTGAATCTACTTTATTACCAGCGATGACAATTCATAGATTTTTAAAATGGAATAAAGAAACAGATGAATTTGCCGTTAATCAATATAATCCTGATTTTAGTCATTTAATTATTGTTGATGAAGCTAGTATGTTAGATACCGAACTTTTTTCAAATCTCTTAAAAGGATTAACAAATAATATTAAATTGATTTTAGTAGGGGACTATAATCAATTACCAAGCGTTGGACCTGGACAAGTATTAAAAGATTTAATCGATTCTAATATTATAGATACTGTTAAATTAGAGTATTTATATCGTCAAGATGAAAATTCTTATATTGCTACTTTAGCAAATGAGATTAATTTAAATGAATTAAGTCCTAATTTTTTAGAATCTAAAAGTGATTATCAATTTTTTAAAGCAAACGATATAACAGGAAGCTTAAAAAAAATATGTGAACAAATAATCAGTAAGAAAAAAGATTATAAAAAATTCCAATTAATGGCACCAATGTATATGGGAGAACATGGTATAGATAAGCTAAATGTCGAATTACAAAGATTGTTTAATCCTAAAGAAGTAAAAAAGAATGAAATAAAATATGGTGATGTTATTTACCGTGAAAATGATAAGGTAATTCAATTAACTAATATGCCTGACGAAAATATCTATAATGGTGATATTGGTGTCATAAAAAAAATTGTGCATAATGAAAATAAAACGGAAGTGTTTATTGATTATGATAGTATATCTGTAAAATATAATTTAAAAGATTTAGTTAAAATAAAACATGCTTATATAATTAGTATTCATAAGTCACAAGGAAGTGAATTTGAAATTGTTGTTTTACCGATTAGTCTAAATTATCGTAGAATGCTTTATCGCAAATTAATCTATACAGCAATTACTAGAGCAAAAGAAAAACTTATTATTGTTGGAAATCCAGATGCTTTTATTTATGCTGTTGAAAATAATAACGAATATATAAGAAAAACATCATTATTAGATAAAATAATTAGTTGTTTGTATAATAATTAGAAAATAATACAAAATATTATTGTATGCATACAATATACATTTTCTAACATGAGGTGATAAGATGAAAATGATGAAATGTCTTGGTTTAATGATGGTCGGTGCTGGGGTGGTTATTTTATATAACAGATACAATGAACCAGTTATGGACGCCATTAAACAAAAAGTATCCTGCACTTGTAACGAGTTAGAAGATATGATGTAGAAAAAACCCTTTATGGGTTTTTTTGTTTGAATATTTTTGATATAATGAAAATGGTGATTTAATGAAAAAATATTACAATATTTTATTTCCAATATGGTTTATTATTCTTTTTCCGCCAATTGTTCTTATTTTAATACCTGGGAATTTCATTATTGATAGTTTAGTATTATTACTTGGAATGTATATGCTAAAGCTTTCTAATAAGAAAGAGGTATATAGTAAAAACATAATAAAGATAGTAATAATAGGATTTTTTTCTGATATAATTGGATCTTTATTGTTATTGTTAACTACAACGATTCAAAGTGATAGATTTAATGATGTTATGAATGCAATTTCTCAAGATCCTTTCAGTAATATATTTGCATTTATAATAATTATAATTGCAATTTTTATCAGTGCTTTATTAATTTATATATTAAATAAAAAATATTGTTTTAAAGAATTAGATTTAAAAAATCGTAATTTTTTAGCACTTTTAATAGCAATTATAACAGCGCCGTATTTATTTTTAATACCTTCAAAATGGCTATATCAAAGCAATAACTATTATAATATTGAAGATGATAAAGGTATTTCTTTAGTTGATAGTAGAATTGAAAATGTTATTTATTATACCCCAATTGCAGGATATTTAAAAGATTATAAAATTGAGGACGATACTTTAATCTTAAATATAGATAATTCAGAAGAATATGTCTATATTCCATATTATCAATTAGAAGAGTCATCAGCGCTTATCTTTAACATTGTAAGAGATGTTAAAAAGGTTTTAATTAATATGAATGAAAAAGATTATGTATTTAGTTTTGATTATATTAATAAAATATATAAAGATGTCTATTCATATAAAAATATCAATGTATTAAATAGATATAAGAATAATAACTTTCAAGATTATGAATATTTCGGACATGTTAATGGTTATGATATTTTTAATTTTTCAACATCTTGTACAGGTATTAAACAAGATTTATATGAAGATGAAGAATATAAATACAAAGTTGAATGCTCTAGTGTCGACGAAGTATATTTAGTTAATGGTAGTAAAATTAAAATAAAAGATGCACTTAATAATAAATTGATAGCTATCGAAGAATTAGCTAATACTAATTTAAAATTATCTAAGGAGTTAAAATGAAAATATTAGTAAGTGATTTTGATGCAACATTATTAAATTCTTATTATGAAGATAATATAAAATGTATAAAAAAGTTTATAAAAGAAGGTAATAAATTTATTATTGCTACAGGAAGAAATATAGGAAGTTTAAAAAAGGAATTAGAAAAAGTAAATTTGAAATGTGATTTTTATATTTGCAAGGATGGTTCTGCTATATATGATTATGATTTTAAATTAATCTATAGAAAAGATATTGATTTAAATACATCTAAAATGATTATTAAAGATTTATTAGAATATAATTTTGAGGTTTATATTGATGATACAACTAATTATTTAAAAGATTATGAAGTAAGTGCGAATGCTGTAATCTGTAAAATTAGCGATCGAAAGAAAGCCAAATATCTATTAAATAAAATTACAAAAAAATATCCTAATATATTTGGATATTTAAGTAGAAGCTGGATAAATATTACTAATGTTTGTAATTCAAAATCAAATGGTATAAAATTTTTAATTGAAAATTATAATCTAGAAGGAAAGATTATTACAGTAGGGGATGCTGTAAACGATGTTTCGATGATAGAGGAATTTGATGGTTATATTATGAAGAATAATACCATTAAAATAAAAACCGATAAAATTGTTACTAATTTTAAAGAGTTAATTGAAAAAATCAACTAACTCTTTTTTTTATAAGATAAAACCTTTTCTTTATCTTCTACTATTTCATTTTCTAAACTTTTCTTTATACTTAACAAAATATTTTTTTCTTTTTCCAATTCATTGTTATTTTTTTTTTCGTTCTCTTTTATTTCTTGTTGTTCAATTTTTTTAGTTTCACCTTGTTTTATTTTTTTATTATTAGTAATCTTATAATCTATAATTGCTCCAGTTTGAAGTAGTGATGTCGAAGCAATTAAAGTAGGAATAATAAAGGCTTTAATTGGGACTGTTAAACTTAAATAACTAGCACTTAACAACATAAATAAAACAACTGTTTTTGCTTTTCCGATGATACTACTTTTAACATCAGCGTTTTTTAATTTAGCATCGATGTTTATTTTAGAGATTAATGCCTCTAAACCCAAGTTTATTAAAAGAATAGGGTTGAAAGCAACTAAAGGTAGCGTAATACCTAAAGTAAACATTTTATCAGAAAATGCATCTAAGTTTTCTCCTAATCTACTTTTAACATTAAGTTTCCTAGCAAAAAAACCATCCAAGCCGTCTGTTGCAGCTGTTGCACATACAACAATTGTGGCAGCTAACAAATTGCCTGAAATTGCTAAAGGAACAATAATTAATGGGGCAAATAGTCTAGATGCAGTCAATAAGTTTGGAATTTGTTTTTTGAATGTTTTAGGGCTCTTTAAATCATTAAAAGCATCTTTTAAATCTTTTTTTATATTATATTTGTCATTTTTTTTCATAAAACACCTCTGTTAATGTATTATTCTATCATTTTTAAAAAAAATTGCAAGAATAATGTATTTTTATTATTAATTTGAATATAATAGTAATGTATTAGTGAGTTCTAATACAATTGGAAACTCGTAGGATTACGGTTTCCTTTTTTTCGTAAAAATTTGTAAAAATCCTTTTTAAACCTATAAATATACTTGTTTTTTTGATATAATTAGAATGTAGGTGGTGGTAAAAATGAATAAAGTATCAAAAATGTTATTAGTTATTGCTATTTTACTTGTAAATTTTTTGCCATATTTTTCTGTTAGTGCAGAGGAATTAAGTGATTGTTCCTCTTTTTTAGTAGCATATACATATTTTGATGCAGATGTACCAGTAAGTTGTCATTCTACTTATAATGAAGCTCTTACTAAGATGAATTCTTTAGAATCAACTTTAACTAAGGTTGCTGTTATAAAAAGAAATAATGAAATTATCAATGCTAAATATGCTTTATTGCGAATGAGTCATTATCAATATACAAATGGTGTTTTTGATATCGCAAAAGAAGATACGACAAGAAATTTATATACAAATGCAAATAGAACAGGTGCATTTACTTATTTTAATGGAAGATGGGGGAAAGATGCAGCCTTTATTGATTATAATATAAACTATGATACTGTTAAATTAAAAATGAGTAGTTTTGTTGGTTGGACACAAAAAAGTAATGTAAAAATCTTACCTATTTCAATGTATTATACTCCAATGGGAAGGGTTACTGCTACTGCTGGTTTGTTTTTAAGACAAGAACCAAATACTACTAGTACAGCAGTAACATTGGTTCCTTATAACACAACATGTACGGTATATACTTCACGAACAGTTGAAGAAACATCTCCATCAACTAGAAAATGGTTATATTCTAAATGTATAATTTCTGGTACTACTTATTATGGTTATCTTGCAAGTGATTATGTTAATCTAACATATAGAGATGATATAATGACTAGATACCAAAAAGATGGCGACGAAATTGTTCATTATGTTGGTACTCAAAATATAACAGGTACATATCAAACATTCAGTAAAGCATTGGAAAAAGCACCATCATATTTAACTAAATCTGGATTTAAATATTTTAGTTTTGATGGGAATTATTTTTATAATGATATTTTAAAAATGTTAGAAGATTATAAAAATGATAATTATAATCAATCACTTAATTTAGATACACCTTTTTATGCATATTTTCAATACTTACCAGGTCATTCTGTATCTGGATATACCAAAGATACCTTTGATGCCATTATTGAAAATGATTGGGGAATGACTGGTGCACCAGATCCTCTAGTTGAATATGTTACTAATACTTGTAATTTTATTTCTGGTGTTAATCGTAATAATTTGTCTGTTATGTATAAAACTGGTGAATATTTCATCGAAGCTCAAAAAACTTATGGTGTTAATGCTTTTTTAGCATTCTCTAAGGCTGCTAGTGAATCTGCTAAAGGTACAAGTGGAATAGCATGGGCTAAGAATAATATATTTGGAATGGGTGCGAGTGATAGTCAACCTTGTTTAAATGCAAGGTCATATGAAACTGTTCGTGAATCTATTTTAGATTATGCTAAAGTAACTGGTGGTTCTGAAAACAGCAAATATGGATATTCTATTCCTACTGATTCTAGATATGCTGGCGGGCATTATGGAAATAAACAAAGTGGTATGGGTGTTATGTATGCATCAGATCCATATTGGGGTGAAAAAGCAGCTTCAGACACATATGATAAAGATAAAATATATGGAAAACTTGATTATAATGCTAATACTTTAGGTATTAAAAATAGTAATCGTTTAGTAAGTATCTATAAAAGACCAGATATTAATTCTGATGTAATATATCAAACAAAAAGAACTAAAGATGGTGTTACTTATACTTTAATGAATGTTCCTTTTATTGTAACTGATAAAGTAACGGTTAATCATAAAGAATTTTATAGAGTTTTCACAGATCCAGCTTTAGATAATGATCAAAAAATTGCAGCAACAAATTATTCTTTCGATAAAAGCTATGGTTATGTACTTGCAACTGATTTATATGTTAGTAATAATCAACCTTCGATAACTGCTACTGATAAAGCAGTAAATCAAGGTAAGACAATTGACTTATTAGAAGGAACAACTGCTTCTGATATTGAAGATGGAAATTTAACTGATAGAATTATGGTAGATGATAGCAAAGTTGATTATTTGGTTCCTGGTGATTATGACATTTATTATACAGTAACAGATAATAGTAATTTTTCTAAAACTGTAACTCAAAAATTAACAGTTGCTAAAGGTGATATTCCTATTATCAGAGTAGAAGATACTGCAATCCCTACATTAAAATCTTTTGATCCTAAATTAAATGTTGAAATAATATCAGATGATGATTTAAAAGATGAGTTAACATATTATATTAAAGATTATACCGATGTTGAAGTTACTTTAGAAAACATGATTAAAACAACTGGTATTTACAAAATATATTATGATGTTACTGATCCATTATTAAATAAAGCAGAAACTTATGTTAGAACAGTAACAGTTATTAA
>JAQVXV010000002.1:54283-113319 GCA_028708945.1 Bacilli bacterium | reverse complement strand
ATATAGTAGGAAGGAGATTTATATGACAAGAGTAAAGAGTGGAGCAATAAGTAAAGCACGCCACAAAAAAGTACTAAAACAAGCAAAGGGATATTTTGGAAGTAAACATAGACTTTATAAAACAGCAAAAGAACAAGTAATGCATTCAGGAAAATATGCATTTAGAGATCGTAGACAAAAGAAAAGAGAATTTAGAAAATTATGGATAATTAGAATAAATGCTGCATGCCGTGAAAATGGAATCAGTTATTCTAAGTTTATAAATGGATTATCAAAAGCAAATATTGCTGTGAATCGTAAAATGTTAAGTGAAATAGCAATCGATAGTCCACAAGCATTTAAAGATTTAGTAGAACTTGCAAAAAAATCTTTAGAAGGAAAGTTTGAAATTCCAAAGACTGAAAAGAAGGTTCAACCAAAAGAAGAAAAAGTTGAAGTAAAAAAAGAAAAAGTTCAACCAAAAGAAGAAAAAGTTGAAGTAAAAAAAGAACTTTCTTCTAAGACAGTTGCAGAATTAAAACAAATAGCAAAAGATAAAAAAATAGAAGGTTATACTTCTATGAAAAAAGCTGAATTATTAGAAGCATTAGAAGGATAATACCTTCTTTTTTGTTGCTTATAATAATCTCTTTTGATATAATAATAATCACACAAGTTGTAAAGGAGAATTTATGAAAAATTTGTATATTGATTTTGATGGCGTAATGTTAAACACAGTAGAATTATCTTATAAAATGATAGAGGACTTAGGATTAAACAAGGCCGATGAAGAAGCGATTATGTTATTTTATGAAAATTTAGATTGGAAAAAATTACTTGAAAATGCTACAATTATAAATGATAGTATAAACTGTCTTCAAAAAATATTAGATTCAAATAAATTCAATGTTGCAATTCTAACCCACGTTGTAACTCTACAAGAAGCGGTTGAAAAAGTAAATTATATTAGACAATATTTTAAAGATATCACTATTATTCCAGTACCTAAAAAAATTCATAAGACAAAAATGGTTCAAACAAAAGGAGCTATATTAGTAGACGATTATACAGAAAATTTAATTGAGTGGGAAAAAGAAGACGGTATAGGGGTTAGGTTTTCTATTAAATTAAGTTCTAAAGGTTTTATAGTGATCGATAGATTAGATCAGTTATTAGATATTGATTTTAATAATATAATTGTTAGTGATAAATAAAACTAACATTTTTTCATATTATTTATTATGAAAAGAATGAAAACTAAAAGAAAACAAAAAAGAATAAATTTTATACCAACAATAATAGTATTACTGTTTATTTTTTTGATTTATACTTTCAATCAAATCAATAAGGTAATATCACCTTTATTACTAGAATATGCCGAAATAGAAACTAAGAAATTTTCAAGCATTATTATTAATCAATCAGTTACCAAAGATATGTTAGAGCAATTGAATGATATATATGTTATAGATAAAGACTTGGATGGTAAAATAATTACTATTGATTTAGATCCTGTTTTAGTAAATCGTTTTATTTTAGATGTCGTTGCTAAAATTCAATATAATTTAAAACAAATTGAAAACGGAACTGTAGAAAACTTAAGATTAAATAATAACTTAACAGATTATAAAAACAAAAACTTTAAAGAGGGAATAATTTTTGAAATACCAATGAAAGCTGTATTTAATAATTCTTTACTTGCTAATTTAGGCCCTAAGGTTCCAGTTAGGATAAATTTAACTGGTGATGTTTTATCTAATGTTGAGACTAAGGTCACAAACTATGGGATAAACAATGCTCTTTTAGAAACTTTTTTAAAATTAAAAGTAAGTGAAAAAATGGTTTTACCGGTATCTTCTAAAGTAATAGAAGTAGAAACTACAATACCACTTTCCGTTAAAATAATACAAGGAAATATTCCTGACTTTTACTATGGTGGTTTTGGAACTAAAACTATTCCATTTAATCAAAATAATTGATAAAAATACAATCATTCATGTTATAATTATCATAGGTGATAGTGATGAAGAAAAAATACAAAAAAATTAGAATTGATAGATTGTTTTTATTTTTAGCGATATTATTATTAATAATATTCTTATTGATAAAAGGTTTTTCTTTTATTGTTAAAACAGCGTCAAGTTTAGTTTCAACAAACAGTACTGGTTATTTAGGTTCAATTGAAAATAAAATTCAGCTATATGATATGGAATTTAAAGAAGCAATAGAAGTAGTGCGTGGTACAGAAATTACTTATAATAGTAGAAAAGTAGCACAAAAAGATGAAAATGATAATGTAGTTGATGAATATACAAAGATTATTTATGACAAAAAAAATTATCTGATTAAAGAAGAAAACATCGTTTTAAAATTAGAAGAGAGTGTTCAAGAAAAAACATTATATGTTAGAACACCGGCAACAGTTTATGAAGATGAAAAAGAAAGTACTATTAAAGGTCATGTAACTAAGGGAAAAGTGTTAGAAATAATAGGTTTTGATAAAATAGATAAAGAGGGTAATGTAAATAAATATAAAATAAAAACGGATAAATTAGAAGGTTTTGTTTATAGTAAATATTTAGTTAAAACAGAAGAAGAAGCTAAAAGATACTATGATTATAAAGGCAATTTACAAATCCATCAAAATAGAGGTAATCGCTTTGGTGGCGGGAATGCTGGGACCTTAGATTACTATCCTTATCAAAAAGCATCTTTTGAAGATAACGTTATGCCGAAAGAGGTAAGGAGTCTTTACTTAAATGCTGGTGTAGTAGGTAATGTAGATGCATATATAAAAATTGCTAAAGACAGCAATATAAATGCTTTTGTTGTCGATATAAAAGATAACACCTCACCAGGATATCCTGCAAATGCTATGAAAAAATATTCACCTACTAATTATGCAAGAGCAATTAATACATATGAAGGATATAGAAAAGCAATTAAAAAATTAAAAGATGCCGGTTTTTATGTTATTGGTAGAATAACTATATTTAAGGACAGTTACTATGTAGGGGATCATCCTGAAAGTGCAATTACCTCTACTAGTACTAATAAACCTTATAAACACAATGGTTCATATTGGCCAAGTGTATTTTCAAGAGATGTATGGGAATTCAATGTAGCTTTAGCAATCGAATCTGTTAAAGAAATGGGATTCCATGAAATTCAATTTGATTATGTAAGATTTCCGGATCGTACTGGTTCAATTGAAAGTCAAGGTTTAGTTAATATGAAAAATAATTATAATGAATCAAAGGCTCAAGCAATACAAGCTTTCTTAATGTATGCTTGTGATGAAATACATGCCGTAAATGCTTATGTTTCAGCTGATGTTTTTGGAGAAAGTGCTAACAATTATGTAGCAGCATATGGTCAATATTGGGCTGCAATATCAAATGTTGTCGATATTATAAGTGGTATGCCTTATCCAGATCACTTCTCAAAAGGAGAATATGGTTTACCAGTTCCTTGGGAACAACCTTATACTTTACTTAATTTATGGGGAAAGACAGTTATGTCAAGACAAAAAGAAATAGAAACGCCAGCAATTGTTAGGACATGGATTCAAGCTTATAATGCTATTTATTCGCCAAATATAGTATACGATTCAACAATGATTGGAAATCAAATACAAGGATTATATGATGCCGGTTTAACAGGTGGTTATATGACTTGGAATTCTGGTTCAAGTATTGATAAATATACTTCCTTAAAACCAGCATTCAGAAAGGATTATTTAAGTTGAAAAAAGTATTAATAAATGGAAAAGAATATGAACTAATAAAAGAATATAAAGAAGGCTTTGATTTATCAGAAGTAACTGATAAATTAACCGATTATTTCGATGAATACGATTATGTATTTGGTGATTGGTCTTATGGAAAATTGAGGCTAAAAGGTTTTTGTGATAAAAAAAATAAAAGATTTAATCAAACTAATAATATAGAAAAAATAGATGATTATATTAAAAAATATTGTTCATATGAATGTAAATATTTTCTATTAAAAAAATAAAAATTTAAACAAAATTAGATTATTATAAAAATTTTATAGTTTTTTAAGAATATTCTACTTTTATTTGACAAAAACACAATTATGTTGTATTGTGATTGTTACACAAAGGAGAGTCTTAAATGATTTTAAATAAAGAAAAAATGAATTATGTTGAAAGTTTAATAACAGTTTTTACAGTCGACAAAGGAGATTTAAAAGTATTATTAATCCGTAAAAAAACAGAGCCATATAAAGGATATTGGATTTTACCAGGTAATGTGTTAGATAATAACGAAACCTTAGAAGATAATATTAGTGATGCCGTATTTGAACAATTGGGATTAACTAATGTTTATATCGAACAGTCTTTTACAACTAGTCAAATAGATAGAAATCCAGAAGAAAGAATAATTGCTACATCTTTTTTAGGTTTAGTTGATATCGTAACTGCACAATATAAAAGAGAAGAGCGAGAAGAAATCGAAAGTGAATGGTTTAAAATCACCGATTTGCCTAAATTAGGATATGATCACAATATAATTATTAATAAAAATTTAAATTTTTTTAAAAGAAAAATTGTTAATAGTAACATCTTAAGAATTTTGTTTCCAAGTGATTTCACATTACCGGAAATTCAAAGAGTATATGAACAAATATTAGATAAAAAATTAGATCGCAGAAACTTTAGGAAAAAGTTCATCAGTTTAGATTTAATTGAATATACTAATGAGAAAAATACAGGCTTTAATGGAAGACCTGCTAATTTATATCGTTTTAAAGATGAGATGAAAGACATTACCTTGTTTTAAGGAGGTATTTATGAATAATCGTGGATGGGGTTTAAAAGTAATGATCGTTTGGATCTGTGTTTTAGGAGTAGCTTTATTCATATCTACTTCTATTGCCGTTGAAAAATTAAATATCGAAATAACTGGTGATGAAACAATTAATACATCGACTGATAATGATATAAAAGAAGAAGCAACTTCAAAAGTAGATAAAAAAATTGACTATAATAAAGAATACCAAACAATTGAAGAGAATATGAAAAAGGCTGCTAATAACTATATATTAGAAATGCAATATACTGAAGTAGATGCAAATCATCTAAAATTAGATTTAGCAAGTTTAGAATCTAATAGTTATATTGATTTTGTATATGATTTAAAGGATAACACTATTAAATGTATCGGTTATGTAAGTGTAGGTTATACTGACGATAAATTTAATTATAGCCCATTTTTAAAGTGTGGCAAAAATTATGAAACTAAAGGTTTTATTCAAAGAAATATGAATTAAAAAAAAGTTAAAAAATGATTGACAAACATAATTGAAAAATGATATTATGTTATTGCGTTTAATTTTAAGGTTTACTATGTAAATCTTATATTAAAATTTCAAAACAAACACCTGGATGTGTGTAATGAGAGGAGGAAACTATATATGCCAACAATTAACCAGTTAGTTAGAAACAGAAGAAAAGACAAAGCAAGAAAAAGTAAATCTCCAGTTTTAGGGATAGGGTATAACAGTAGAAAGAAAAAAGAAACTGAATTAAACTCACCACAAAAAAGAGGGGTATGTACACGTGTTGGAACCATGGCACCAAAGAAACCAAACTCAGCTTTAAGAAAATATGCTCGTGTAAGATTAAGTAACGGAATAGAAGTTACTGCATATATTCCTGGAGAAGGACATAACTTACAAGAACACAGCGTAGTTTTACTACGTGGTGGACGTGTAAAAGACTTGATCGGTGTTAGATATCATGTTGTACGTGGTTCTTTAGATACTCAAGGTGTTGAGAATCGTCGTCAAGGAAGATCAAAATATGGAGCAAAAAGGCCTAAAGTAAAAAAATAGTAAAGGAGGAAAAAAATGCGAAAAAGACAAGCGGTAAAAAGAGATGTTCTACCAGATCCACTATATAAGTCTAAAATTGTTACTAAATTAGTAAACAGAATTATGATAGATGGAAAAAAAGGTGTAGCGCAAACTATCTTATATGATGCATTTAATATAGTAAAAGAAAAAACTAATCAAGATCCAGTAGAGATTTTTGATAAAGCTTTAGAAAATATTAAACCAGCTTTAGAAATCAAATCTAGAAGAGTTGGTGGAGCTAATTATCAAGTACCAGTAGAAGTAAAAGAAGAGCGTAGTCAAGCATTAGGATTACGTTGGTTAGTTCAATATGCAAGACTTAGAAATGCACATTCTATGGCTGAAAATTTGGCAAATGAACTAATTGATGCTTCAAACGGAATTGGAGCAGCAGTTAAGAAACGTGAAGATACCCACAGAATGGCGGAAGCAAATAAGGCTTTTGCACATTATCGTTGGTAATAGGAAGGAAAATAGTATATGGCTCGTGAATATAGTTTAAACTTATATCGCAATATTGGAATTATGGCTCACATTGATGCTGGGAAAACAACATTCACAGAAAGAGTTCTTTTTCATACTAAAAAAATCCATAAAATTGGAGAAACTCATGATGGAGCTTCACAAATGGATTGGATGGAACAAGAACAAGAGCGTGGTATAACTATAACTTCTGCAGCAACTACGGCCTATTGGAAGGGGCATAGATTAAACATAATCGATACTCCAGGGCACGTAGACTTTACAGTAGAAGTTTCAAGAAGTTTGCGCGTATTAGATGGTGCAATTGCATTATTAGATGCACAAGCTGGAGTAGAACCACAAACTGAGACTGTTTGGCGTCAAGCAACTGAGTTTAAAGTACCTCGTATGATATTTTGTAATAAAATGGATAAGATGGGTGCTAACTTTGCATATAGTTTAGAGACAATTGATAGTCGTTTAGGCGTAAATGCTAAACCGATTGTTTGGCCAATAGGTGCTGAAAGCGAGTTTGTTGGAATAGTAGATTTAATTACAAATACAGCATACAAATATGACGGCACTCAAGATGAAAATTTTGAAATAATAGAAATTCCAGCTGATTTAGTTAATATCGTTCAAACAAAACGTAACGAATTAATTGAGGCAGTAGTAGAATATGATGATGAAGTAATGATGAGATATTTAGACGGTGAGGAATTATCCGTTGAAGATATCAAAAAATGTATTAGAAAAGGTACATTAGCAGTAGAATTTTTCCCAGTGTTGTGTGGAACGGCATTAGGAAATAAATGTATTAAATTTGCATTAGATGCAGTTTTAGATTATATGCCATCTCCTACTGATATCGCTTCGATTGAAGGTGTAGATTTAAATGGTAAAGAAATTGTAAGACATCCTGATGATGCAGAACCATTTAGTGCATTAGCATTTAAAGTAATGACAGATCCTTTTGTAGGAAGATTAACGTTTTTCCGTGTTTACTCAGGTAAATTAAACAGTGGATCATATGTATTAAATGCTACTAAAGACACAAAAGAAAGAATTGGTAGAATTCTACAAATGCATGCTAATACTCGTATTGAAATAACAGAAGTTTATGCAGGCGAAATAGCAGCAGCAGTAGGACTTAAAAATACAACAACAGGAGATACTTTATGTGATGAAAAGAAACCTTGTATTTTAGAATCAATGGTATTTCCAGAACCAGTTATCGAATTAGCAGTAGAACCAAAATCGAAAGCTGATCAAGATAAAATGGCTTTAGCATTACAAAAGTTAGCAGAGGAAGATCCAACTTTCAGAGCAAGCACTAATTATGAAACAGGTCAAACAATAATTGCCGGTATGGGTGAATTACATCTAGATATTATTGTTGATAGAATGAGAAGGGAATTCAATGTTGAAGCTAATATTGGAAAACCTCAAGTTTCATACCGTGAAACATTAACACAACTTGGTGAATGTGAAGGTAAATATATTAAACAATCTGGTGGTCGTGGACAATATGGTCACGTATGGGTAAAATTTGAACCTAATCCAGATAAAGGTTATGAATTTGTAGATGCAATAGTCGGTGGAACAGTTCCAAGAGAATATATTCCAGTTACTGATAAAGGCTTACAAGAAGCACTGAAGACAGGAATTTTAGCAGGATATCAAATGATAGACGTAAAAGCAACATTATTCGATGGTTCATACCACGATGTTGACTCTTCAGAAATGGCTTTCAAAATAGCTGCATCAATGGCTTTAAAAGAAGCTAAAAATAAATGTAAACCAGTATTACTTGAACCAATCATGAAAGTACAAGTGGTTGTACCAGATGAATATTTAGGTAATGTTATGGGAGATATTACATCTCGTCGTGGTCGTCCATTAGGACAAGAAAATAGAGGAAACTTATTAGCAATCAATGCAATGGTTCCTTTAGCAGAAATGTTCGGATATGCGACAAGCTTAAGATCTAATACTCAAGGACGTGGAAATTTCACTATGGTATTTGATCATTACGACGAAGTACCAAAGAATATTAGCGAAGATATAATTAAGAAAAATGGTGGAAATTAATAAAACCACTTGATTATTTACTCGTAATATTATAAAATATAATAGAAACTTAATAAGGAGGAAAATTATGGGAAAACAAAAATTTGATCGTTCAAAACCACATATCAATATTGGAACAATTGGACACGTAGATCATGGAAAAACAACTTTAACAGCAGCAATTACAAATGTTTTATCTAAGAAAGGATTAGCAGATTATGTTGATTATACTAATATAGATAAAGCACCTGAAGAAAGAGAACGTGGTATTACAATTAATACTTCGCATGTTGAATATCAAACAGATAAGAGACACTATGCACACGTTGACTGCCCAGGCCATGCTGACTATGTTAAAAACATGATTACTGGTGCTGCACAAATGGACGGAGCAATCCTAGTTATTGCTTCTACAGATGGTGTTATGGCACAAACTCGCGAACATATCTTATTATCTCGTCAAGTTGGAGTTCCTCGTATGGTTGTATTTATGAATAAATGCGACATGGTAGATGATGAAGAATTATTAGACTTAGTAGAAATGGAAATTCGTGAATTATTAACTGAATATGGATTTGATGGAGACAATACTCCAATTATCCGTGGATCAGCTTTAAAAGCTCTTGAGGGAGATGCAAAATATGAAGAAATTATAATTTCTTTAATGGATGCTGTAGATTCATGGATTGAAAACCCTGTTAGAGATACTGATAAACCATTCTTAATGCCAATTGAAGACGTATTTACAATCACAGGTCGTGGAACTGTTGTTACAGGACGTGTGGAACGTGGTCAATTAAAATTGAACGATGAAGTAGAGATTGTTGGAATTAAACCAACTAAGAAAACAGTTGTTACAGGAATTGAAATGTTCCGTAAACAATTAGACTTTGCTGAAGCAGGAGACAATGCCGGAATATTATTACGTGGTGTTTCTCGTGAGGATGTAGAACGTGGTCAAGTATTAGCAAAACCAGGTTCAGTAACACCTCATTTGAAGTTTAAAGCACAAGTTTATGTTCTTAGTAAAGAAGAAGGCGGACGTCATACTCCATTCTTCTCAAATTACCGTCCACAATTCTATTTCAGAACAACAGATGTTACTGGTGTAATTGAATTACCTGCAGGGGTAGAAATGGTTATGCCTGGAGACAGTGTTGATATGACAGTAGAATTAATTGCTCCTATCGCTATCGAAAATGGAACTAAGTTCTCGATTCGTGAAGGTGGTAGAACAGTTGGTGCTGGTAACGTTTCAGAAATTATTAAATAATAATGAAATAAAATAAAAACAAGAATAATCTTGTTTTTTTTATATAAAAAAGGATAACTAAATATTATCCTTTTTATCAAATATTTTACTTATTGCTTTAGCTTGTTTAAATGCAAAATATAGGGTGCTATTAGTTATTAATTCTAAATCACCAATATATTCATTAATATAGGGCTCAAAATTCAATTTAAATTCTTTTAATCCATTGTATTTAGGATTATTAGTTTTAATCCCCGGAATGCCTCCTAAATTGAAATTCTCATAACCTTCTTCTGAATATTTAGCAATTAAAGACCATAATAATAAGTGTTTGGCATTTATATGTTTAAGTTTCTGATCGAAACCGTCCATCATAACAAAGACATCTTTTTTATGTTTAATGGTTATAATTGACGCTACAGGAACTCCTCCTGGACTATTTTTTAATAGTTCCGTAGCAGACACTAATTCTTTTTTAGTGGTTTCTAATCTATTATCTTCAATCATTTTTCTATTTATCAAATCAGACTTGTTTATCTTTTTTCCATTCATTAACTCATCGTTTAATTTCATCATTACTTCATCTTGTTGTTCAAATGAATTTCTACAATATTCTAGATAGTTTTTTGTATCTAATTTAGCATAGAAAAAATCAACTTTTCCATTTTCATTAAACTCATTATAAGTATTATTGTAAAATTTAGGATTTCTTAAATACTTATTTTTGCTGTGTTCATAAATATAATTTACATGTTCTTCTGTACCTTTATATATCTTAACACCTTTTTTTAAAGAACTTCTTATTTTTGTTCGATATTTTTTATCAATTGAATTGAAAAGATCGTTTACGTTTCTATCCTTTAAATTTATATTAGCCTCATACCTAGGTTTATCACCTTCAAAGTAATTATTGAAGCCAAAGTGATAATATTCTAATTTTTTTAAATATTCAAATATCTTATCAAAGTCTGGATTACTATAAAGAATATTTCCTTCTTTATCCATTTTTTTTCTTAAAACCATTGGACTGATTTTTATAGCAACAACATCTTGATTTTTCAAATACTTTTTTACTTGCTTTGTAAATTCTGATAATAATTGAAAATTTGTATAATCAATCAAAAAACCACGAGGTGCGGATGCATATTTAAATCCATTTATTTTTCTTATAATCAATAAAGAAGCAGCAACTATTCTTGATTCTTCGATCAATCCAACATATACCGAAGTACATTTTTCTTGATTCATAATGCTACCATATTCTTTAGTTTGATAAATAGAAAAATTTGAAAATTGATTCACAAACTCGTTAAATTCTAATTCAGTTAATTCACGTAGTTGCATAAAACATCCTCCTTTAGAACTACTATATTATAACATAATAATCAATTTTTGTAACTATTTTGATTTTTTAAACATAAATATAAGTGTTTTAAATATTATTGTATTGGGTGATCATATGGACAAGTATCTAACTGACTTAAATTATGAGGTTTTTGAGCAAGAAAAATATTTTTATAATATCTTTTTTGAGTCTTTAAATATCTTTGACGAAAATCTAATTAATTTGTTAAAAACAGCCGATAAAAAATATGTTTATAAGAGAATATTAAAGTTATCTAGAATATTGAATGTAAGTAAAAAAAAGATAAAATGTGCTTACTTTAAAGCAGATATAACAAGTAAAAAACAATTAAAAAAAGATAGAATTAAAAGGTATAATAGTATAGAGAGAGTAGATTATTAATGTTGACAATGATAAAATAATAGTGTATAAATATATTGCAAAGGAAGTGAATTATGTCTAAGAATCTAGTTATTGTCGAATCCCCTAGTAAAAGTCATACTATTGAGAAATACCTTGGCAAGGACTATAAGGTTGTTTCTAGTAAAGGACATATTAGAGATTTATCAACTAAAGGAAAATTTGGATTTGGAGTAGATGTTGAAAACGAATTCAAACCAGATTATGTAACAATTAAGGGTAAAGATAAAATAGTTACTGAATTAAAAAAAGAAGTAAAAAACTCTGATTTTGTTTACTTAGCAACTGACCCAGACCGTGAAGGTGAAGCTATTAGTTGGCATTTATATGATGCTTTAGGAATAGATGAAAAAAAATATGAAAGAGTAGTTTTTAATGAAATAACTAAAAATGCTGTTTTAGAAGCTTTTAAAAGTTCAAGAAAAATTGATCAAAATTTAGTAAATAGTCAAGAGACAAGACGAATATTAGATCGTATTATTGGCTTTCGTTTGAGCAAATTAATTCAATCAAAAACTGATGGTACTAGCGCTGGAAGAGTTCAAAGTGTAGCACTTAAATTAGTTGTTGATAAAGAAAAAGAAATTGAAGCTTTTATTCAAGAAGAATATTGGACTATAACTGCAAAATTTACTGATTTTGATGCTGAATTATTTAACTATAATCATAAAGATATAGAAATACATTCAGAGTTAGAAGCAGATAAAATATTGTCATCATTATCAAATTCTTTTAGAATTGAAAGTGTCGATAAAAAATTAAAGAACAAAAAATCAAAGTTTCCTTATATAACAAGTACATTACAACAAGATGCTTCTAATCGTTTAAATTTTAATGCTAAAAAGACAATGTCAATAGCGCAAAAATTATATGAAGGAATCGAGTTAGCAAATGAAACAGCAGGTTTAATTACTTATATGCGTACTGATTCGATAAGGTTATCAAATGAATTTATAGGTGCAACTTATAATTTCATTGAAAAAAAATATGGTAAAGAATATATTGGAAATGTTAAAAAATCTAAGAAAAAAGAAAGTGTTCAAGATGCTCATGAGGCAATAAGACCTACCGATATAAATAGAACACCAGAAAAGGTAAAACCATTTTTATCAAATGATGAATATAAATTGTATCAAATGATTTATTTTAGAGCTTTAGCAAGTTTAATGAAAGATGCTAAAACTGAAAATACGACAGTAATATTAGATAATAATAATTATCAATTTAAAGTAACTGGTCAAATAATTATCTTCGATGGATATTTAAAAGTATTCAGTGAATATGAAGATACCTTAGAAAAGATATTACCAGACTTTAAAAATTATAATTCACAAATATTAATATCAAATGATATCGAAAGAGAACAACATTTTACAAAACCACCTGCAAGATACACAGAAGCAAAATTAATTAAAGAAATGGAAGAATTAGGAATCGGAAGACCGTCTACATATGCTAAGACTATGGATACTTTAAAATCAAGAGGATATGTAGAAATAATCGACAAAAAATTTATTCCAACAGCAATTGGTGTTGAAATTACAGAAAAATTACAAGAAAGTTTTAGTCAAATAATAAATGTTGAATATACTGCTAAAATGGAAACAGATTTAGATAAAATTAGTGAAGGAAATGCAGTATGGTATAATGTGTTAGAAAAATTTTATAAAAAATTTGAACCAACAGTAAAAGAAGCTTTTGAAAAAATTCCAAAAAAAGAAGCTGTCAAAACTGGTGATGACTGTCCAACATGTGGAAGTCCTTTAGTAATTAGAAAAGGTAAATATGGTGCATTTGTAGGATGTTCTAATTATCCAAAATGCAAATATATTAAACAAGATGAAAAAGAGATAAAAGAAATCATTAAATGTCCTAATTGTGATGGAATGATTGTTGAAAAGAAAAGTCGTAAAGGAAAAGTTTTCTATGGCTGTTCTAGTTATCCAAAGTGCAATACAGCTTATTGGGATATACCAACTGGAAAATTATGTCCTGAATGTAATAGTATGTTAGTTAACAAGAAGGATAAAACAAAATGTATTAATTGTGATTATCAAGAATAATCACTTTTTTTTTGGTTAAAAAAATGATATAATTAAATAGGTGAATATATGGAATTAAATGAACTAAGTAATACATATACTAATTTTAATAAAAAAACAGACGATTTATGGAGGTCGCTTTGACCCTGAGTTTAAAGAAAAAAAAATAAAAGAACTCGAGGAAGAAATGTTGAAACCTGATTTTTGGGGCGACAAAAAGAAAAGTGAATCGATAATAAGTGAGTTAAATGATTTAAAAAATATTTTAGATCAAAATAAACAATTAAAAAAAAAGATAATTAGTAATTTAGAAATTATAGATTTATTACAATCAGAAATTGATGAAGAAACATTTAAGTTATTAGAAGATGATATAGAAAATATTGAAAAAGAAATAAACGAAATTGAAATTCAAGTTTTGTTAAATGATAAATATGATAAAGAAAACGCAATTTTTGAAATTCATTCTGGTGCTGGTGGTACTGAGGCGTGTGATTGGGCCAATATGTTATTTAGAATGTATACTAGATTTTTTGTAAAAAGAAATTTTAAATATGAAGTAATTGATACTCAATATGGAGAAGAAACAGGAATAAAAAGCACTTCAATTTTAGTAAAAGGACATAATGCTTTTGGAAATTTAAAAAGCGAAAAAGGAGTTCATAGATTAATTAGAATATCGCCTTTTGATTCAAATTCAAGAAGGCATACTTCTTTTGCTTCAGTTTCTATCAGTCCTTTGTTTGATAATACTAAAATAGATATTAATATCAATGAAAATGATTTGAGAATAGATGTCTACCATAGTAGTGGTGCTGGTGGTCAAAGTGTAAATACCACTGATAGTGCAGTTAGAATTACTCATATTCCTACTAAGATAGTAGTTACTTGTCAAAATGAAAGAAGCCAGATTCAAAATAAAGAAAAAGCTTTAGAAATATTAAAGAATAGACTCTATCAAATTGAATTAGAAAAAAGGGATAATGAATTACAAAAAATAAAAGGTGATAATTTCGATATTAATTTTGGTAGTCAAATAAGGACATATACAATGCATCCTTATTCATTAGTAAAAGATCATCGAACTAATACTGAAACAGGTAATGTTCAAAAAGTATTAGATGGTGATATCGATATATTTATAAATGATTATTTGAAGTATAAAGGAGAGATGTAATTGGAACTAATTAGAGTAAAAAACGTTTATAAAAAATATAAAACAGGAGTAACTGCTTTATATGATTTATCCTTAACGATAAAAAAAGGCGAATTTGTTTTTGTTATTGGTTCGACAGGTTGTGGGAAATCAACTTTTATAAAAACTTTATATCGCGAAGAAAAACCAACAAGTGGAAGTATCGTTGTTGGTGGTTTAGATGTTACAAAATTAAAAAATAATAAAGTATATAAGATTAGAAGAAAAATAGGAGTTGTCTTCCAAGATTTTAAATTGTTACCAAGACAAGATGTTTATGAAAATGTAGCTTTTGCACTAGAAATATTTGGATTACCAAAAGATGAAATACATTCAAAAGTAATTAAAGTATTAGATTTAGTAGGTCTTAAAAACAAAGCTAAAAGTTTTCCAAATCAATTATCTGGTGGAGAACAACAAAGAGTCGCAATAGCAAGAGCTATTGTAAATGGCCCTAAATTGTTAATCTGTGATGAACCAACTGGAAATTTAGACGAAGTAACAAGTATGGAAATAATGAGAGTATTAGAGCAAATTAATAAATTGGGAACAACTATTATAATGGTAACTCATGATACTGACATCGTTAGAGCAATGAAAAAAAGAGTTATTCTTTTAGACGCTGGAAGATTGGTAAAAGACTATGCGGAAGGAGAATATGTAAATGAAGTTCATTAGAATTTTAGGAGGAAATATAAGAGATTCCTTCAAAAGTGTGTTTAGAAATTTTTCTCTTTCTTTAGCATCTATATCTTGTATTACAATTACCTTAGTGGTTGTAGCACTTGCTGTTATTATTTCAGAAAATGTTAACAATTTTGCTGAATTAGTAGAAGGAGACGTTACCATTGTAACTTTCCTTGATGTTTCAATAACTCAAGAAGAAATCGATAATGTTGAAGAAGAAATAAATAAATTAAATTATATTGAAACTTATTCTTTTCAATCAAAACAAGATGTTACAAACGAAATGATGGATTCTTCTGAAACCTGGTCAGATATAATGAAAGAGTGGGATATTGAAGATAATCCATTACAACCAACTTTTCAAGTAAAGGTAACTGAAATAGCGCATATAGGTGATGTTGCTAAAAAAATAAAAGAGATTCCAGGTGTGGATGCTGTTAAATACGGAGAAGGATTAATTGAAAAATTAATAAATGTATTTAATGTTATTGAAAAGATTAGCATAGGTACTGTTATAGCATTAATATTAGTAACTGCTTTCTTGATATCAAACACTATAAAAATCACTATTTTTTCAAGAAGAACAGAGATAGAAATAATGA
Organism: Bacilli bacterium; assembly: GCA_028708945.1. Next base: position 97,385 of record JAQVXV010000002.1, on the reverse strand, counting down.
GATTAGTAGGTGCTTCTAATATAAATATTAAGATTCCTTTTATCTTGGAAGGTTTATTTTTAGGAGTAATCGGATCGATTATACCAGTAATATTTACAACTTATGGATATGTATTTCTTTATGATAATTTTAATTTTTCGGAAATATCTCCATTCTTACAATTTATACAACCAACACCATTTATATATTTAGTATCATTTATATTGATAGGTATTGGAATATTAGTAGGTATGTTTGGTAGTTGGAGAGCTGTTAAAAAACACTTAAAAGTATAGTAATATACTTTTTTGACTATAAAGGAGGGTTTTTATGAAAAAGATACTGTTGTTGTTATTATTGTTTTTTGTAGGGTGTTCTAATCAAGTAGAAGTAGATAATGAGTTAGTTTTAAATGATGAAATAAATATCGTAAATTTTAAAATTAAAGCAGATTTCAGTTTAATTTATAATGATAAAAAATTAACAAATATCATTTTTTATAATAATGAAGCAATTGAATTGTTTTATAATCAAGGTTTAGAAAAACTTTCAATTGAAGAAAGTTTAGAGAATATTATGAATATTTTATTTGAATCTAGAAGTTTAGAAGACAAAATAAAAATCACTTTCCATACAGAAAGTGATACTTTTGAACCAAGTATAATAATGCCTTTAATGGAAATAATCGATAATAATAAATACCCTATTAAAATAGAAAAAATCGAAATTTCAAAAATTGATAATATGTCAAAATTAAAAAATTCTTTAATTACTGAAGCTTTAGAACATGACATATCAACAATTGAAGATTTAAAAAAATTAGATGAAAAAGAGATAGTTAAATTATTATACAATTACTCTGAAATACTAATTGAACAATATAAGAAAAAATAAAAAACTCATAAGAGTTTTTTTATTCAGCATTATTATAAGCTTCGAATATAGCGTCTTCAAACATTTTACGTACTTCTTGATTTATTGGATGTGCTATATCGCGGTATGCTCCAGTAGCAGTTTTTCTACTTGGCATAGCAATAAATAAACCGTTGTCGCCTTCAATTATACGAATATCATGAATTGCAAAACAATCATCAATAAGAACTGATGCTAGTCCTTTCATTCTACTATCTGCTTTATCTGTTTTACGAATATTTATCGATGTAATTTTCAAGTTTAATCTCCTCCTTAGCGTACTATTACACAATAAGTATATAACATTAAACTTTAAAAATCAATAGTTTTTAATCAATTAAAATCGATTTTTATTGTTTTTGTTATTATATCTGAATATGAAAAAGACTTTATACTTCCATTATTGTCCACTAGAAATATATAGTCAAATAATTCAACAATAATTACATTGTATTTTTCAATTTTATTCCTTCCTAAATTATATTTTATCGTCGCCTTTTTACCAATATGATTATTCAATTCATCTTTAATTGTATCAATAGTCATAATTCCTCCTATCTAGGATAACCAATATACATTGTTCCTTTTGTTTTTATTCCACCAATCCCAGATATACCGTATTTAGTATTATCTAATAAAACTTTTAAATCGATATCTTTACTTATATCAGTCAATGCCATATTTGCTGCTAAAATAGCCGGATCTAAAGCATGAATGTTTATTCTTTTAGGACTAGATGCAAAATTAGCACCAGCTTTTATTAATTCTTCATAATTTGATTGACAAGCACCAGCAATAATGATTAATTTTTCCTGACTTTTTTCATATCTCCTTGCTTCATTAATGGAGTTAATAAAATTAATGCTGTTTTTATATGCTGAATTGTTGTTAATGTCTCCTTTTTTTTTATAATAGGCATCATGTCCTGTAATTACAACTATATTTGGATTATATTCTTCTAACCAATCACGCATATTATTGGCAACTTGATCTTCTGTTTCTAATTTACCGATAGCTTTTAAATTACATTTATTGTAATATGATAAACATTTTTGTAAATAATCATTATCACCATCAATATGTAATATTTTACCTGGTAAATAAAAGTAATTATCCCGATCAGCAGGAATATTGACTCTGCTTTTTTCAATGAATTCTTTTTCATCTATTTTTTCTTCATATAATTTTAAATCATCAACCATAGCATCTGCATATAATCTTACAGTACATCCTTTTAGATAACAGATTTCATTTTCTTCATCAATTTCGGTTATTTCAAATACAATATCATTTAAATATGAGTTCCTAGTTACTAAATCACCAATTTTATATTTCATAAATACCTCCTTGTAAATTTTATGTTAAAAAAAAATAATTATGTTTTCATAATTAATTATCATCTTCATATAATTTATTAATAGGAGGAAAATATGGACAAGACAGATACAATGAATACACTTAATCACAATGTTAGTATTAATGAACGCAAAAATATTATGGTTACAGGAATTAAAAAAATAGATAGTTTTGATAATGAAGAATTTTTGTTAGAAACAAATTTAGGTTTTATTCTTATTAAAGGGAGTGAATTAGAGATTATTAAGTTAGATACTTATCAAGGAACAGTATCAATTAAAGGAAAATTTAATAGTCTAAACTATATAGAAGATACAAAAAAATCAAAAGAAGATGGTGTCTTTAGTAAGTTATTTAAATAATGGATTTAAAGACTCAAATAATAGTTTTAATATTCTCTTTTGTATATGGTATTTTATTTTCTATATTAGTAAATTTAAGTTATAAATTAATTTGTAATTTTAAAAAGGTATTTAGAATATTATATACGTTTGTATTTGTATTAATAAATTCTTTAGTATATTTTTTTGTTTTAAAATTAATTAATGACGCTATTTTACATTATTATTCACTTATTGTAATAATATTTGGTTTTGTTATTATTGATATCGTAAAAAAAAGATGGTATACTAAAATTAGGTGATGATATATGAAGAAGAATAGTAAAAAGACTAAACGCAGATTAATGATCTCTTTACCATTAACGCTTTTTATTATTGTGTTTTCGCTTATCACTACAACTAAAGAATTAATAAAAATAAATAATCTTTCAAGCCAAAAATATAAATTATCTGAAGAATTAAATAATTTGAAAGAAGAATCCGAATCATTAAACACCGAAATAACTAAATTAAATGATCCGATCTATATAGCAAGATATGCTAGAGAAAAATATTTATATTCTAAAGATGGCGAAATAGTGGTTATATTAGATTCCGATAAAGCAGAAGAAGAAAATACTAATATAGTAGATAATAGTCGTCTATTTACGGGAATCGGTGTATTTGCACTTGCAATAACGTCAATTTTTATATTTATACTTAGAAAAAAAAGAAATAAAAAAAGCACCTAAATAAAGGTGTTTTTTTTATAATTTTAATATATCTTCATCTTCTAACATTTTTCCATCGAAATATGTTTTTATTTTATACTTACAAATTCTTGCAATAATATTTGAAGGAAAAACTTTTACCATTTTATTAAATTGTGTAATAGTATCATTGTAGTAATTTCTAGCAGCAGTTATTTCGGCTTCTGATTCATTTAAACTTATACCGATTTTCATAAATGTTTCAGAATTTTTTAATTCGGGATATTCTTCTTCATAATTATGAAATTCGTTTATAGCCTCATATAATTGTCTATCTAAATCAAAATTAGTTAATTTTCTTGATCTTAGTTTAACAATTATTTCCATTACCTCAATATCTTCTTCTATATTGCCTTTAATAATATTAATTGATTTATTTAACAAATCAAATCTTTTTCTTAAAGTAGAATCAATATTAGCCTCTGCCTCATTTATTTTAATAATATAAACTTGGTATTTATTATAAGTAGTAATATACCAAATCATAATTAGACAGATTATAATAAATAAAATTAATAAGTAAAAAAACCAATCCATACTATCACCACTTTAATTATAGCAAAAAAGATTATATATTTCAAATATAATTTATTGGTTCATCAAATGAAATAAAGTCGACATATATCATCAGTAATAACTGCCATTTTCCGGTACTTGGTTCACTTAAAATGATGTGATCACGACCAGATTCCTCAATAATGCCTATAAATTCTTGATCTCTCCATTCAGTTGAATCAGGAAAAGTCATATGTACTCTTACTTTTTTTCCTTTATTTAATCTTAATATATTTTCTATATAGGATTGTTCAAATGTCTGTTGGTAATAATTTGGGGCCTGTTCTTGATTAGGAGTAGGTATATTACCTGTAAACATAGGTGAATTAGGTCCATTTAAATTTGGATATTGATTGTTCATAAAAACTCCTTTCTATAAAAATATATTTCAAAAGAGTAAAAATATGATAAAATAAATATGGTGATAGAATGAATATAAAAGTTGGAGTCTCAAATAGACATGTCCATTTAAAAAAAGAAGATTATAAAAAATTGTTTAAGGATATTGAAATAATTCCAGAAAGACCTTTAAATCAAAAGGGCGAATATGCTAGTAATTTAAGATTAACGATTATGACAGAAAAAGGAAAGTTAGAAAATGTTAGAATTATTTATCCTTTAAGAGATTATACCCAAGTAGAAATAAGTAGAACTGATTCTTATACTCTAGGACTAAATCCGCCAGTTAGAAGTTCAGGTGATGTATCAAACGGTGCAACTGTTAATTTAATTGGCCCAAAAGGAAGTATAACAACAGATGGTTGTATAATTGCAAATCGTCATATTCATATAACTGAAGAAGAAATAAAAAAATATAACTTAGAAGGAATTGAGAAGGTTAGTGTCATTATCAATTCTGAAAAAGGTGGAAGATTAGACAATGTTTATTTAAAAGTAGATGATAGCTACACTTTAGAGCTACATATAGATACTGATGACGCTAATGCGATGATGTTAAAATCAGGAGATGAAGTAGAGGTAGTTGGTAATTAATGAAAAAAGTAATTTTATGCATTTTAGATGGAGTTGGAATAACTGATAAAGTAGATGGTAATGCTTTTAAGGCGGCTTTAAAGCCTAATTTTGATTACCTATACAACAACTATCCACACAGTTTATTAGATGCTAGTGGAACCTCTGTAGGACTACCTGAAGGTGTTATGGGTAATAGTGAAGTGGGTCATATTAATATTGGAGCTGGAAGAGTAGTATTCCAAAACCTTCAAATGATAAATGAAAAAATAAAAGATAAAAGTTTCTTTGAAAATGAAAAAATATTAAAAATGTTTGATTATGTTAAAAGAAACAACTCAAAATTACATTTAATGGGCTTAATAAGTGATGGTGAAATTCACTCTAGTTTAAACCATATTGAAGCTTTAATTGAAATGTGTGAGTTAAATAATATAGAATCATATATTCATGTCTTTACTGATGGTCGCGATACTTTACCTAATTCTTCTTTAGAATATATAAATCGTATACAAGATAAATTAAATATTGGTAAAATTGCTTCTATCGGAGGAAGATATTATGCTATGGATCGAGATAATAGATATGAAAGAGTAGAACAAGCTTATAATGTTTTAACAGGAATTTCAGATAAACTTTATAATAGTTATTGTCAAGCTATTAAAGAGAACTACGATAAAGGTATAACTGATGAATTTATAGAACCAGGTTTAATTGTTAAAGAAGGAATTGTTGAAGATAATGATGGAATTATATTTTTTAATTTTAGACCAGATAGATTAAGAGAATTAGGAAGTGCATTTACTAACGATTCTTTTAATGGTTTTGAAAGAAAAAAATTAAATGTTAAATTATTAACTATGATGCCAGTAAGTAATGAAGTAATAAATGAAACAGTATATGAACATCAAAAATTAGATAATACTTTTGGAGAATATATAAGTCAACGTGGATTAAGTCAATTAAGACTTGCTGAAACTGAAAAATATGCCCATGTTACATATTACTTTGATGGTGGAGTAGAAAAAGAATTAGATAAATGTCAAAGAATATTAATACCATCTCCTAAAGTAGCAACTTATGACTTAAAACCTGAAATGAGTGCTCACGAAATAACAGATGTCTTAATGCAAGAACTTAGTAATTATGATGTAACAATTATTAATTACGCTAATGGTGATATGGTTGGGCATACGGGAGTATTTGAAGCTGCTTTAAAAGCAGTAGAAACAATAGATGATTGTTTAGGTAAATTAATTAAGAAAGCAGAAGAAATTGATGCTTTATTAATAGTAACTGCCGATCATGGTAATTGTGAATATATGAAAGATGATAAAGGTAATGTTATTACTAGTCATTCTACTAATAAGGTTCCATTTATTATTGCAAATAAAGACTATAAATTAAAAGATGGTAAACTAGGTGATATAGCACCAACATTACTAAAAATATTAAACATAAAGATACCGGAAGAGATGACAGGAGATATCTTAATTGATTAGGAGGTATTATGCCAGAATTACCAGAAGTAGAAACGGTTAAAAATAGTTTAAAAAAACAAATTCTCAATAAAAAAATAGAATATACAAAAGTATATTATGACAAAATAATCAATAAAAAAGATTTGTTTGAAAATGATTTAAAGGGCAATATTATTGAAGATATAACAAGAAGAGGTAAATGGATTATCTTTAAATTAACTGATTATTTTTTATTAAGTCATCTCCGAATGGAAGGAAAATACTTTATTAAAGAAAAGGGTTCTGAGTTATTAAAACACGATCATGTCGTAATTGGCTTTGATGATGGTTTAGAATTAAGATATAACGATACTAGAAAATTCGGAAGAATGATTTTAGTGAAATCACTAAAAGAAGATACTCCTTTAAATAAGTTAGGATTAGAACCTTTTGATAATAAATTAACGGTTAATTATTTAAAAGAAGCATTAAAGAACAAAAAATTACCAATTAAAACTATTTTATTAGATCAATCAATAATAGTTGGAATTGGCAATATTTATGTAGATGAAATACTTTTTGCTAGCAAAATTAATCCATTAACAAAAGTTAATGATCTAAGTGATAATGATTTAAAGAAGATAATTGAAAACACTAAAATAATTTTAAATAGGGCTATTGATCTTGGTGGGACGACGATAAAAAGTTATTCAGCTTCTGGAGTACATGGAAGATTTCAACAAGAGTTAATGGTACATACAAAAAAAATATGTCCTTTTTGTAAAAGCGACATATTAAAAATTAAAGTTGGCGGAAGAGGAACGCATTATTGTCCTAAATGTCAAAAAGCTAATAAATAATTGGCTTTTTTTGATATTCATATTTAACTAAATTACTATCATATACTGAAGTAGCCCTTATCTCTAGTTTTGCTAAATCGTTATTACAATTAGTTATTATTGGTAAATCAATTTGTTTTTTTAATTTACTTAAATGATTTTTTCCAATATTATTAAAACCTAAAATTCTAATATAAGTAACTTCATTAGTAGCTTCTTCTTTTTTAAAATCAATTAAAATATGAATTAGCATTCTTTTAATACGATTGTAACTATATCTTTTAGTTTTAACTTTTTCTACAAATTCATCAATATTATTAGATTCAATTGCATATTTTTTTAACCTATTTTCGATTCCTTCATCGACGCTTTGAATCTCATCTAAATTATTGCTTATAAGTATCTTATATTTTATTAGATTAAAATAATCATCTAAAACATAAGGCCTTTTTAACAATTCATAAGTAATTTTAGGAACGAATTTTTTTATATTTACATTTTCTTTTAAGGCATTTCTAATACTAGTAGCGCTTACAATACTCTTATCTAATTCAGTCGAATGGTAATCATTAGTCCTTTTTATACAAATTGGTTCTATTTGATAATTATTTTGAATAATTTCTTTAATGTAACAGATTCCTAATATATCGTTCGGACTTATTTTATCAGTGTCTAATGCCTTAAACATAGCTTTAGGATAATTCATACCTTCTTTTAAGTATTCTTTAATTTTAGAGCTATCTTTTAAGGTTTTATTAGCAAGTTTAGTTAAATATTCTATGTCGTTTGTTTCAGCACCGAAAACGAGTTTGTTTATTTTTAAACTAGCAAGTATTTTTAAAGCCCCTTTACTGAATATATCAGCACCTTGTGAAGAAAACATAAAAGGTAACTCTGCTACTAAGTCAACACCCATAGAAAGAGCAATTTTTGTTTTATCCCATTTATTCATAATGCTTACTTCGCCTCTTTGTAAAAAATGAGAACTCATTACTAAGATTATCTTTGAATCTGGATAAAGTTCTTTTATTTTATCAATATGGTATTTGTGCCCATTATGAAAAGGGTTATATTCACATATTATTCCTATTGTCTCCATTTAATCACCAATTATATTTTAACATAATTAAAGGATAATGTTGATTTTTTTAAAGAAAAAAGATATAATTAACAACGGTGGTTAAAATGAAATTCGATGTTTTAAAGTTAAATAAAGGTGTTTTAGAATTTATTTTAGTGGATGAAGACTATTCCTTTAGTCAAGAACAATTAAAAAACAGTGGTATACTAAGATTAGATAATGTTCATATCAATGGAGAAATTAGTTTAAGTGATGAAGATTATCAAATTATCTTAAATATCAAAGGAACAATGATATTACCATGTAGTTTAACTTTAAAAGAGGTTGAATATCCTTTTAATATTAATATTGATAATAATATGTCTGATTTATTAGAAGAAATTGATAAAAACTCAGAAAATAAGCAAAATACTATTGATATTTTGCCGATAATATGGCAAAATATATTAATGGAGGTACCTATTAAGGTAACCAGTACAGATCTAGGTGATTTTAAAACTTCTGGTGATGGATGGAAAATTATAACAGAACCAGAGACGAATATAAATCCAGAATTAGAAAGACTAAAAGATTTATTATAGAATAGAGGTGTTATGAATGGCAGTACCATTTAGAAAAGTAAGTAAAACTAGTGGAAGAATGCGTAGAACTCATTATAAGATCGAGGGTAGTACAACTACAATATGTCCTAAATGTGGTGAAACAATTAAACCACACAGAGCATGTACAAAATGTGGATCATATAAAGGAAAAGAAGTTTTAAGCGTTAAAGAAGCAACTAAATAGTTGTTTTTTTTTATTTAAATTATGCTATAATTAAGATGGTGATGATATGAAAAAAGGTTTCACATTAGCTGAAATGATAGGGGTAGTAGTAATTATTAGTTTATTAGTAATTTTAATCACTCCTGCAATGTCAAATTTCGTATTTAAATCAAGGGAAAAATTAAGTGATACAACAATGCAAATCATCAATGCGTCTGCATCTCTTTATATGTCTGATCATTATAGTCAATATCATGATAGAACTGGTAGTGTATACTGTGTTCAATTACAGACCCTTGTTGATAAAGATTATTTAAAAGAACCACTTTATGATTCTAAGACAAATCAAAATGTTGATTTGAGCAAGTATGTTAAGATAACTTATAGTAGCAAATGGGATTTCGAATATGTTAGTAGTTGTATGGAAATAATAGATGATGGTTCTACTGATGTAACATATTTTGTTTGGACAGAAACTAGTACTCAAGCAACTGTAATGGGATTTTCCAGTTCTAAACCAGCAGGGTTAAAAAATATAAAAATACCTTCTAAATATAATGGAAAACCGGTAACTGAAATTGGAAATTCAGCTTTTATAAATCAAGAATTAGTTAGTGTTGAATTACCTGAAAACTTAGTTACAATTGGTACAAGCGCTTTTGAAAATAATGATATTACTGGTAATTTAGTAATTCCCAAAAAGGTAACTACTATTGGTGGTAGAGCATTTTACATGAATGAAATAACATCTATTCGTTTTTCTAATATAATACAATCAATTGGAACATATGCATTTAGAGACAACTTAATAGTAACTTTAATACTCCCTGATTCGCTTACTTCAATTGGAACATATTCTTTTTACAATAATAAAATTGAAACTTTAAAGATAGGAAGTGGGCTTACCATAATTCCTACTCAAGCTTTTTATAAGAATTTTATTAAAGAATTAGAAATTCCAAATAACATAACAACAATTCAAACCTATGCTTTCTATAACAATAATATTGAAAAACTAAAGTTAGGAACCGGTCTTATAAAAATCGATACATATGCTTTTGGTTCAAATTTATTAAAAAGTTTAACAATTCCTAATAATGTTGTTACTATTAATGCTTTAGCTTTTTACCGCAACAAACTAAACACTGTATACATTGGTTCAGGTGTAAATGCCATTGGTGGTGGGGCCTTTGCAGGTAATCGAAGCGGTTATAACAATATTACATATATAGAGATAAATAGTAATAAATTTAAAGTATTAGATGGAGTTTTATATAATTCTGATTATACTGTTCTTATTTCAGCTTTGATAAACAAAACTTCATTTGTAATTCCAAATCAAGTAACAACTGTTTCTAATTATGCATTTCAGTATAACAATTTAACAAGTTTAAATTTTAATAATTCTGTAATAAGTATAGGTTCATATGCATTTGCATATAATTACATTTCCAATACTTTAACACTCCCTAATACATTGACAACGATTAATACTTTGGCATTTTATAGTAATTCATTAAGTACTATAACGATTCCTAATAGTGTAACAACGATTAGCACAAGGGTGTTTGAGGCTAATAGATTATCGACTGTATATATTGGGACTGGGGTAACAACAATTGGATCACGTGCATTCTATAAATCTTCAGCCTCATCTACATCTGGAAATGGTCCTTTATCTACAATTTATAACCTTTCAGGTCGAAGTTTTGACTGGGATTCTATAGTGAACGCAGGTACGGGTAGTCTTTATACATTTGCAGGAGGAACTGTTGTAAATCCATATGGAAATGTTACGGTAGTAATTTTAAGTAGTTAAACTGTTGCAGCTTAAAATAGTAAAAAAATAAATTTTATGATATCATTAATAATAGGAGGATTTTATGAAAAAGATAGTTAAATTAATTTCAATAATATTTCTAATTTTCTTTATTTCAGGATGCGGAGAAAAAGAACAAGAGCCAATTGTTTTTGAGGATTATATATATAATCAAGTAATGGATGTTGACACCGAAGTTAAATTTAATATAACTCAAAAGGGAAGCATTCAATTATATAATGTTAAAGCAACATTTATCGGATTAGAAGGTGAAGCTTCATTTGAAAGAGGTATTAATCCTAAAAAGTTTGTAAAGAATGGTTTTATTACTGAACTTCAAACGGATATGACTTTAGAAGATTTAGAAGCTAAAATAGAGTCAGTTATGACAAAGGTAAAAGCATATACTAAAATTGAAGATGCAAGTATATCAATGAAACAGGTGGCAGGCAAAAAACTTAATCATGAGGATAGTATTTTACAAAATTTAGTTGATGATACGGGAATAATATGTTTTAACTTAAGTGATAAGAATTGTTCATATGAAGTTTTAATATATAACGAAAACAATAAAATTTTAATGTCGATTGGTTATATTGGACTTCCTTCTGCAACTACAGAAGAGTAGGTGAACTATGAAAAATAAAGGATTTACTTTAGCAGAATTAGTAGGAGTAGTAGTAATATTAACACTCGTAATGTTAATTGTCTTTCCGGCAGTTACTAAAGTACTTAAACAAAATAAAAACGAAATAAGTGATTCAACATTAATCTTTTATAAGACACAAGCTGAGAATTACATATCGGATAATGGAATCGACTTTAAAACTGTAAATGGATCAATCTATTGCATTAAATTAAAAACATTAGTCGATTACGGATATTTAAAAGAACCATTATTAGATTCAAAAACTAGTAAAGAATTTGATCAAAAATTATTTTTAGAAATGACTTATAATGATAATTCATGGGATGCTGAATTAAAAGAAACTTGTGAAGAATATAGACCATAAAAAAATAAGGATTTTTCCTTATTTTTTAATTTGTATATCTTAAAGATCTATTGGAAATATTAAATATTATTCCCATCATAATCATGTAACTTAATAAAGAGGAACCACCATAACTAATAAAAGGAAGGGTAATACCTGTAATTGGTAATAATCCAAAAGTCATTCCAATATTTTGAACTTGTTGATATATGAGCATTCCTAAGGCTCCACTTATTATATATTTACTAGTATTATCGTTACATTTTATAGCTGTCATAATTAATCTTATATCGAAAAAAGTGATTAAAGATATTAATAATATAGAACCTATATAACCAAAATTACTAGCAAAAACGGCAAATATAAAATCTGTCTGGGCTTCTGGAAAATAAAGAGGAGTATTGTTTAAACCATATCCAAATAGTCCTGCTGATCCGATAGCTGCTAAACCTTTTTGTAATTGATAACCACTACCACTTGACCAATCTAATAAACGGTCAACTCTAAGAAAAAAAGAAGTTCCAAAAATATTAACAAATAAATCAGAGTTGATAAAATAAATTGCTAAAACGAATCCTATTACTATAAAAAGAGAGGCAAATAATAGAATAAACCATCTATACCTTATACCTGCTACAAATAACATAATTATGGTAATTATTAAATATATTAATACAACACCTGTATCAGGTTGTAGGAATGTTAAAATACTAGGTATTAAGACAACAATCATAATTTTTAAAATAAAGAAGAACTCTTCTTTAATTGATGGATTATTATAATCTTCGTTAAATTTATCGATCATTGTACTTATTAAGATAATTAAGATTATTTTCATAAATTCACTAGGTTGAATAGTACCAACACCAGGAATTGAAAACCAGCATTTTGCATTGTTTATTGGTTCTGCAAATAAAAGTAAGCCGATTAAGGAAATGACTCCTAATATATATAGTATCCAAGCGTGTTTATAAAAATAATCGTTTCCAATAAACATTATCAAATATACTAAACCAAAACCAATAAGGTACCAAACTATTTGTTTAATTGCTAGATTAGAAAATTCGCTACTCAATATGTTAGTAGCGCTATTAACAGTAATAACCGATATAATTGCAAAAATTAACAAAGGTATTAAAATTGCTTTTTCAACCTTATATTTGGTTATTCCCTTCATCTAATCACCCTACTATTATTTTATACTAATTAGTGTAATTATTCAATATAAAAATGTTTGTATAAAAATAGTCAAATATGGTATAATCTAATTACTTAAGGGTGATTAGAATGAAAATAAATTCAGTAAAACTGATTATAAGTGCAGTTAGAAGAAGCCAATATCCTACTGATGAAAAACCAGAGTTTTTGTTAGTTGGTAGAAGTAATGTTGGCAAAAGTAGTTTTATTAATACTATTATAAATAGGAAAAATTTTGCCAGAACATCATCTAATCCTGGTAAGACTCAGACTATTAATTTTTATTTAGTGAATGATGAGTTTTATCTTGTGGATGCTCCAGGATATGGTTATGCAAATTTAAGTAAGAAAAAACAAAAAAAATTTGGTTTAATGATGGAAGATTATTTAATGAATAGACCAGATTTAAAACAAGTTTTTATGCTAGTAGATTTTCGCCATAAACCTAATTCTGATGATTTAATGATGTATAATTTCTTAAAGCATTATAATCTACCAGTTACAATAGTTGCAACTAAGGTAGATAAGATAGGAATAACATTACAACAGAAGCAAAGAAGTATAATCTTTGATGAATTTGATTTAGTTGTTGATGATGAATTTGTAATGTTTTCTAGTGTTACTAAATTAGGTCGCGAAGAAATTCACGAAAAGTTAAAAAGAACAATTTATTAATCTCATATTACTATTTATTTCATAATATAAGATAGGTGATATTATGAAAGTTAATATTATTGACGAAAACAATATAGTTGTTTTTTTGTTTGAAAAAATAACTATTGATTTTGATAATAAAGAAAAAACTTTGATAGACATGAAAAAAATATTTCAAAAATTAAAGTTAAAGCATAATTTAGATATTCAAGGTTATTACTTTATTGAAGTATATAATGATGAATATTATGGTATAATAATGACCATTTCAAAAGAAATGTCTAATTATTTTAGTGTTACTAATCAAGTTGATGTTGAAGTAGAGATGAAAGAAAACGTTTTTTTCTTATATAAAATAGAAGATTACTTTTTTATTGAAGAAATTTTTTATGATAAAGTAAAGTTGTATTTATATAAAAATGAGTTATATTTAAAAATAAAAGAAAAGGTCGATAAATTATTCTTATATAAAATAATAGAAAACAGTGCTATCATATATAATGACACCGATAAGATTATAAATTTAGGTAAAGAAATTAAAATAAGAATATGATATAATTGTTATCAGTACAGGAGGGATAAAATGAAAAAAAATGTTGTAGCGTTAGTAGGAAGACCAAATGTTGGAAAATCAACATTATTTAATCGACTAGTTGGTAAAAGAATATCTATAATTGAAGATACTCCTGGGGTAACGAGAGATAGAATCTATGGTACTGCCTCTTTTAATGATTATAAGTTTCATTTAATAGATACAGGCGGTATAGATATAAGTAATGAAATTTTTTCAAATGAAATTGTTGTTCAAGCTCAGATTGCAATTGATGAATCTGATATTGTTTTGTTTGTGGTTGATGGTAAAGAAGGATTAACCGCTAATGACTATGTTGTAAAGGACATGCTTATTAAAAGTGGTAAAAAAGTTATTGTGGTAATAAATAAAATGGATAGTAAAGAAAGTAAAGAAAATATTTATGATTTCTATGAACTTGGCTTTGATTCTTATATACCTGTAAGTGGAGAACAAAATACTGGTATTTATGATTTATTAGAAGAAATTACTAAAGATTTTTCTAAAGTAGAAGAAGAGGAAGATGAAACTCATATTAAGTTTTGTGTAATTGGAAGACCAAATGTAGGTAAAAGTAGTTTAGTAAATGCTATTTTAAATGAAGAAAGAGTTTTAGTATCTGATAAATCAGGAACTACTAGAGATGCTATTGATACTGATTTTAATTACCATGGTGAAGAATATACTGTAATAGATACAGCGGGTATGAGAAAAAAAGGAAGAATATACGAAAATGTTGAAAAATACAGTTTATTAAGAGGTTTGAAAGCAATTGATAGATCAGATGTATGTGTACTTGTTATTGATGCTTTAGAAGGTATTATTGAACATGATAAACATATAGCAAGTTATGCCATTGAAGCAGGAAAACCAATTGTAATAGTTGTTAATAAATGGGATACTGTTGAAAATAAAGATGGTTCTATTAGAGAATATACTTTAGAAATAAGGAACAATTTTCAATTTATTCCATATGCTCCAGTTGTATTTTTATCAGCAAAAACTAAGAAAAGAATACATACTTTAATGCCGGAAATATTGAAAGTTTATGAAAATAGTAAAAAAGAAGTAAAAACAAGTGTTTTAAATAACATTATAAGAGAAGCATATGAACTTAATTTACCTCCTTCTTATAAATCAAAAAGATTGAAAATATATTTTTCAAGTCAAGTTGCAACCAAACCACCAACATTTAACATTCAAGTAAATAGTAAAGGTTTAGTGCATTTTTCATACGAAAGATATTTAGAAAATAAAATTAGAGAAGCTATTGATTTTGAAGGAACACCAATTGTAATTCAATTTAAATCAAAAAGCGAATTATAACAAAAAAAAATCAAAAACATATACTATCTGTGAGGAGGGTCCTTATGAATCTAACAGATGGTTTTTTTGATAAAATCGAGAAGAAAACGAAAGTTGACAAAGAAACAATTCTTGGCTTAGCAAGTAAATTGCAACAAAATGATTTAAAAAATGAACAAACTTTAAGAGAGGTAATAAAAGAGTTAAGTAAAATGACAGGTAAAGAGGTTTCTAAAGAAAAAGAGGATAAAATAATATCAGCAGTTGTCAATGATAAAGTTCCTAAAAATATAGATAAAATGATATAAGACTTTTTAGTCTTTTTTATTTGCCATAATTTGGTATAAATGCTAAAATTGTATTAATAAAAAATGAATACGGGAGTTAATTATGATAAGAAATAAAAGTAATTTAATGTTTATAGTTGTATTAGTGTTATTTATTATAATTTTTGCTTATGATCATTATCAACATTATATTTTTATGAAACAGCTTATTAATGAAACAAACAATTTTGTTTGGCCAGATGCTATGAGTAATTTTGGATATGTTATTCCTCATTATTTTAGTTATAGATTTTTTATTTTTTTTCCGTTATTCGTCATAATTTTTTCTGCTATAGAAATGAATAAAATGATTAAAAAAGGTAATTTAAAAAATACATTAGTGCGTAGTAATTATTCTGAGTATATGAAAAAAACATATTCAAAAAGTCTCAAATACAGTTTTGTATTACCATTATCACTTATAGTGAGTTTTATCGTATCAATAGCAATGACAAAAAATTTTGATGTTTTAACAAGTATAGAAAATTATAAATGGGCAACTTTTTTTTCAAGAGAACAACTTTTAGTTTGGCCTATAACACTTATTTTATTTTTGGCAAATATTACATTTTTTAATGTTTATTTTGTTAATTTAGGTCTTATATTTTTAAGAAAAAGCAAACATGTTGTGATTTCTATACTATCTGCATATATAACTTTTTTTCTAATAGAGTTAATAATACAAACTGTAACGGGTTATCCTTCTAAGATTGAGGTATCTTATGGTAGTATATATAATTTTAGTGATTCTATTGTCTGGATTAAAATTGCATTTTCATTTTTCCTAATGATATTAACATCATTTATAGTTTTTTTGCTCTACCGAAAAAAAGAAAAACTAATAATAGATTGTGAGTAAGTTTACTTTGAAAGAAGTGATTGTTTGAAATATATAATAAATAATGATATAAGCAATGTTATAAGAAAAAAGAGCCTTTTTATTATAATGTATTTAATAATAGTTTTAATTTTAACTTATCTTTTTACTAGTTTTAAAAATTATAATATTGATCTTCTTAAAATATTGTTAGGGTTTGATCTTAAAGGAGAAAGTTTGATTCCAATAATAATGTTTTTGTTAAAAGGATCAATGATATTATTGATGTTTTCTAGTATCTTTTTTGAAGACATTGAAAATAATTGTGGTAATTTATTTTTAAGAATGAAAAAAACTAACTGGTTAATATATAAACAGATATCAACATATATTATCTTATTCTTGTTTTATATGGTTCTCTATTCATTTCTTTTTATAATTGGTTTTATGGATATGTATTTAATAGGCTTGTTTTTTAAAGACTTAATAATAATAATCTTTATAGTACAATTACTATATATAATTGCATTAATCATTAATGATTTTAAATATATTTTAGTATTATATCTTTTATTTGCTATAGTGATGTATATAAATTCTTTTAATTTTATAGAAATATCAGCTATATATTATTTAATGTTAGCATTTTTTCTATTTATTCTAAATATGGTTTTTTATAAAGAAAAAATAATAGAAGTTATAGAGAGGTGTCAATTATGAAAATAGAGATAAAAAATGTATATAAATCTTTTAAAAATAATGTAATTTTAGAAGATGTTAATTTAACATTCGAATCTGGAAATATTTATGGAATTATTGGAAGAAATGGTTCAGGTAAATCAGTGCTTATGAAAATGATATGTGCTTTATATATTCCTACTGAAGGAAAAATAATATTTGATGGGGAAAATATTATCGAAAAGAAAACATTTCCTAAAAATACAAGAGCTGTTATAGATAAACCTAGTTTTATAAATGATTTAACGGGTTATGAAAATCTAAAGTTATTAGCAGATATACAAAAAAAAGTAGGTAAAACAGAAATTGAAAATACAATGAAGGAACTTAATATTTTTGAAGAAAAAGATAAAAAATATTATAAATATTCACAAGGAACTAAACAAAAACTTGCATTAGTTCAAGTGTTCATGGAAAACCCAGATGTTTTAATATTAGATGAACCATTTAATGGTATAGAAGAAAAAATTGTTAAAGAGGTTAAAAAGAAATTATTACAATTGAAAGAAGAAGGAAAACTTATTATATTTTCATCACATATAAAAGAAGATATAGATGATTTAACTGATATTATTTATAAAGTTGATGATAAAAGGGTAATCAGGGTGAATAATTAAAAGACACAAATAGTGTCTTTTTTATTATCTATTTAAAAAATTAATTTACTTTTAAAAAAATATTTTTTATGTGAATAAATAAAGTAGTGTCTCATATATTTAATTGAACAAGAAAGTAGGGATCAAATGGAAAAAACACAAATAATTAAAAGTATTACAGAAAGAACCGGTGGAGATATATACTTAGGAGTAGTAGGTGCTGTAAGAACTGGTAAGTCAACTTTTATAAAAAAAGTAATTGAAAATTTAGTTGTTCCTAATATTGAAGATGAGTATGAGAAAAAAAGAGCTTTAGATGAGATACCACAAAGCGCTCAAGGCAAAACTATTATGACAACGGAACCAAAATTTGTGCCTAGTAATGGTGCAAAAATAAAGATTGATAATTTTTATGCTAACATTAGATTAGTAGATTGTGTTGGATATGTAATTCCAAGTGCTAAAGGTTATGAAGACGAAAATGGTCCAAGATTAGTAAGAACACCGTGGTATGATGAGGCGATTCCTTTTGTAGAGGCTGCCGAAATTGGTACTGAGAAAGTTATAAAAGATCATTCGACAATTGGAATTGTAGTAACGACTGATGGTTCAATAGGTGAGATTCCAAGAAATGATTATTTAGAGGCTGAAAACAGAGTAATTGAAGAACTCAATGAAATTGGTAAACCTTTTATAGTCCTTCTTAACTCAGCCCATCCAATGTTGCCAGAAACTGAGAGATTAGCAGAATCATTAAATGAAAAATACAATGTTCCAGTAATGCCAATCAGTATTGAAAATATGCTTGAAAAAGATATTTATAACATTTTAAGAGAAGCTTTATATGAATTTCCAATTGAAGAAGTAACTGTCGAAATGCCAGAATGGATAGCATGTTTATCACATAATAATTGGTTAAAGAAGATTTATATTGAAAAAATTAAAGAAAGTGTTGTATCAGTTGAAAGATTAAGAGATGTAGAACATATTACAGATCATTTTACTGATTGCGAGTATATTTCAAAAGCTTATTTATCTAAAGTAGATTCATCGACTGGTGAGGTTGTTATTACATTACAAGCACCAGGGGAATTGTATAATCAAGTGTTAAAAGAAATAATTGGAATCGATATTAGAAATAAAAGTGATTTATTATCATTATTCCAAGATTATAATGAATCAAAAAGAGAATACGATCAAGTTAAAACAGCTTTAAAAATGGTTAAACAAACTGGATATGGTGTTGCATCACCAACAATTGAAGATATGCGTCTAGATAAACCAGAAGTTATTAGACAAGGAAGTAGATATGGAATAAAACTAAAAGCAGTAGCGCCTTCTATACATATGATTAGAGTCGATGTTGAAAGTACCTTTGAACCAATTATTGGATCTGAACTTCAATCTAAAGAATTAATTAATTACTTAGTCGAAGGTGAAGAAGCTAATAGTATTTGGAAAAGTGAAATTTTTGGTAGAAGCTTAGATGCAATTGTTAAAGAAGGAATTCAAGCTAAATTATCGATTATGCCAGAAAATATTAGATACAAACTAAAACAAACCTTAACTAAGATAGTAAATAAAGGTTCTTCAAGTATGATTGCAATTGTAATATAAACTCTAGAAATAGAGTTTTTTTAATTCAAAAGTGTAAATATAAGACCTTCATAAATTGACAAAAAACAAGAGTATTGTATAATTATATCTAGATGGAGGTTTCATATGAAGTGTGAAAAATGCGGGACACCAATAATAACAGGCGAAGAGTTTTGCCGTATTTGTGGAAATAAATATGAAAAATTAGAAAATGTTGAAGTTTTAGGAATAACAGATAATGTTGAAGCTAATGTTTTAGAAAAAATAATAGATAACGAAGTTACTGATGTAAAAGAAGAGTTATCAGTTGATGAAGATATAGAAAAACCCAAATCAAAATTGAATCAAAATGATTCAGATGTTGAAATGATAATAAAGAAAAATAATTTTAACCCTTTAATTATTGTACTAGCAATACTTTTTTTAGCGTCTTTAGTGCTAAATATTTTATTGATTATAAATAAAGATAAAGAAGAAGTAAATTTAATAGTAAATGAAGAGACTATGAAGACTGTATATATTGATAATTATAAATATGATATACCTTATGATTGGTCATATGAAAAGAAAGATAATCTTATTTTTTCAGATAAAACATCAAATTGGGGATTTTCAGTTCAAATAGAAGAAATGGAATATAGTAATATTAAAACAAATAAAGATGATTTTTATAAAGTTATTAAAGATGCTGATATAGAAATTACAAGTGATTATGAAAAATCAGTAAATAATAAAGATAATTTACTATTTAAAGGAAAACAAGGTAAATATAATACATATGTTATAGTAACAAACGTAGGAAGTAATAAAATAGCTTTAACAAAAATATTATTTAAATCAGAGGTAGATGATATCTTATTAAACAAAGCTTTAGATGTTGTAACTACTCTTGAAATATCAAATGATTCGATTGTTTCTGGAGAGTTTACTTTTGAAGGTTTAGAATCTTATCTTAGTAAATTAAATATAATAAAAGAAGAAGTTGAAAAAAATTAGTTAATTATATTGACAAACTTTTAAAAAGTCACTATAATTTATACATAGGCCTTGATGGAGAGAAGTAATAATAATACTGATATAAGCGAGTTAGGTATGGTGAGAGCTAACTGTTAAGATTATTATGAATAACACTTCGGAGCCATTCGTTCGAAATAAGTAGGATGAATCGGTTGTAATCCGTTACCATGTTACATATCATAAGAGATTATATAGTGATATATAATAAAATGGGTGGTACCGCGGATACAACAGTAATTCGTCCCTTTAGTGGAAGATGTTACTGTTTTTTAATGTAAAGGTCATATTTACATGCAAAATTTGCCTGATTAGCTCAGTCGGTAGAGCAAACGGCTGTTAACCGTTAGGTCGTAGGTCCGAGTCCTACATCAGGCGCCATTTATGCTCAATTAGCTCAGTCGGTAGAGCAAACGGCTGTTAACCGTTAGGTCGTAGGTCCGAGTCCTACATTGAGCGCCATTTTGCCTGATTAGCTCAGTCGGTAGAGCAAACGGCTGTTAACCGTTAGGTCGTAGGTCCGAGTCCTACATCAGGCGCCATATTGTATTTAAATAAGTTTCCACGAATGGAGACTTATTTTGTTATAAAGGAGGATTTTATGATAACAAAAGAACAATTAAAAAAATATGCTAATAATTTGATGTTTGATATGGAAGATAGTGAATATGAAACATTATCTAAGGAATTTCAAACTTTATTAAAACAGATGGATCTAATTGGAAATATAAAAGATATTGAATCTTTAGAACCAATGACTTTTCCATTTGAAAAAGAAAACGTTACTTTAAGAGAAGATGGAACTGTTAATAATATTTCAATTGAAGATGCTTTAAGTAATTGTGATTCTGTTAAAAATCGTGAAATTAAAGTACCAAAGGTGGTGGATTAGATGGAATTTTTAAATAAAACAATTGAAGAGATAAACAAAGATATAAAGGATAAGAAAGTAACATATGAAGAGTTGCTAATAGAAAGTATTGAAAGATCTAAATATTATCAAGAACAATACAATTCTTTTGTAACAATAACTGAAGATTATGCTTTTGAACAATTAAAAAATATCGATAATATAGAAGATAATATGTTAAAAGGTATTCCTTGTGCAATCAAAGATAACTTCTCAACTAAAGGAGTTTTATCGACAGGTTCTTCTAATATATTAAAAGATTATGTTCCATTTTTTGATGCTACTGTAGTAGAAAAAATAAAATTAAAAGGTTCACTTATGATT
This sequence comes from Bacilli bacterium, assembly GCA_028708945.1. Next base: position 75,517 of record JAQVXV010000002.1, on the reverse strand, counting down.
GGTAAAACAGTTTTAGATGAACTAGGTATGGGTGGGTCTGGTACAACAGGACACACTGGAGCAGTTAAAAATCCTTGGGATAATAATAAAATAATTGGTGGTTCATCAGCAGGATCAGCCGCTTCAGTAGCCCTTGGAATAGTACCTTTCGCACTTGGTAGTGATACTGGTGACTCAGTTAGAAAACCGGCGAGTTATGGTGGAATAGTTGGATATAAACCTACTTATGGCCTTATTTCTCGTTTTGGACTATTTGCATTCGCAAGTTCCTTAGATCATGTGGGAATTTTTACAAGGAGTGTTAAAGATGTTGCCATTGTATTAGATGCTACTAAAGGTTATGATCCTAAAGATATGACATCTTTAGAAGACAATAATGAATTTTATAAAAACATTGATGGTAATATAAAAGGAAAAAAATTATTTTACTTTAAAGAAATGTTAGATATAAATAATTATAAAGATGAAACTGATAGTGAATTAGAAGAAATATTTGAGAATTTTAAAGAGGTAATTGAAAATGCAAAAAAAATTGGTTTTGAAGTTACAGAAGTAAGTTTCGACAAAGATATATTAAAAGCTGTTTTTCCAATTTATTTTACAATTTCATGTGCAGAAGCAACATCTAATAATTCTAATTTAACAGGTATTATCTATGGACCTCGTGGTGAAGGTACAAGTATTGAAGATATTATGTTTGATGCTAGAACTAAAGGTTTTTCAGAGTTAGTTAAAAGAAGATTTGTAATAGGAAATTATATTTTGCAAAAAGAAAATCAAGAAAAATTATTTTTAAATGCTTCTAGAATTAGAAGATTAATAGTTGACAAAATGAATTCTTTATTTAAAGAATACGATGCTTTAATATTACCAGCATCAGGAAGTACAGCACCTTCTTTTAAATCAGACAATATTGATAAAATATCAAATCGTCACTTACTATTAGAAAATCATATGGCGATTGCCAATTTTGGTGGTTTTCCAAGTATAACAATCCCATGCGGCTTTGTAAATAAGATGCCAATAGGTTTATCTATAACAAGTGGAATAAAGAGTGACTTAAAGTTGTTAAACATTGCTTATGCTATTGAAGGTACTATGAATTATAAAGGTCAATTAGCAAGGAGGGATAAATAGTGAAATATGAAGTAACGATTGGATTAGAAGTTCACTGTGAAGTAAAAACAAATACAAAAATGTTTTCTAGTGCTGCTAATAGATATGAATCTACTGCAAACGAAAACATTAATGAAGTTGATTTAGCGTTCCCAGGAACAATGCCAGTTGTAAATTACGAAGGCGTTAAAAAAGCTTTAAAAATGGCTATGGCATTAAACTGTGAACTACCAACAAAGATGTATTTTGATAGAAAAAATTACTATTATCCTGATTTACCAAAAGGATTTCAATTGACTCAAATGCATGATCCGGTTGGAATAAATGGTTATTTAGATGTATATGTAGATGATGTAGTAAAAAGAATACACATTCACGATATTCATTTAGAAGAAGATACTGCTAGTTTAGATCATTATTCAACATTTTCTTTAATTGATTATAACCGTGCTGGTATTCCTTTACTTGAAACAGTTACTGAACCATGTATTCACAGTGCTGATGAAGCTTTAGCGTTCTTAGAAAGTTTAAGAAAGATATTCTTATACTGTGATGTAAGTGAAGCTAGAACAGATAGAGGACAAATGAGATGTGACGTAAATGTTTCGCTCGCACCTGTTGGAAGTAATGAACTTGGAACTAAAGTAGAAATGAAAAACATCAACTCATTTAGTAATGTAAAAGAAGCAATTCAATATGAGATTGAAAGACAAACACAAATCTTAGACTCAGGATCTAAAGTTATACAAGAGACAAGAAGATACGATGATACTGATATGAAAACTTATAGAATGCGTGAAAAAGTAGATGGATTAGACTATAAGTATTATATTGAACCTAACATTCCTCCTTTTATAATTACAGAGGAATTAAAAAAAGAAGTTAAAGATTCAATTCCAAAATTACAGTTTGAAAGAACTCAAATTTATATGAATGAATATGAAATAAGCAAATATGATGCTATAGTGTTAGTAAAAGATAAAGAAATTGCTGATTTTTTTGAAGAAACTATTATATTGGGGGCAAATCCTAAATCAGTATCAAATTGGTTAACTACTAATGTAACTGGTTATTTAAACAAAATCGATAAGAATGTTTCTGATATTTCTTTAACGCCAAAACGTTTATTTGAGCTAATTGAACTAGTAGATAATGGTAAAATATCTTCAAAACAAAGTAAAGATGTATTCATTAAAATATTAGAAGAAGATAAAGAACCAAAAGATATTGTAGATGAATTAGGAATTAAACAAATCGATGATGATGCTCAAATAAGAGCAATGGTTGTTGAAATATTAGAAGGTAACTTACATTTAATTGAAGATTATAGAAAAGGGAAAAATGTTTTTGACTTCTTCGTTGGTCAAGTAATGAAGCGTACTAGAGGTCAAGCTAATCCTTCTTTAACAGCACAAATAATAAAAGAAGAAATAGATAAAAGGTGAACTATGGATTTAAAAGAACTATATTTAAATTATAAAGAATATATGAATAAAGAAGTCACGTTACAAGGATGGATAAGAAATCACCGCAAACAAAAGGAGATTGGTTTTATTGACTTTTTTGATGGTACTTTCTTTAAAAGTGTTCAATTAATCTATAATGATAAATTAGAAGATTATGAAAATATTTCTAAACTTCATATAGGAAGTGCTATAACAGTAAAAGGAAATGTTATTGAATCAATGCGCCAAGAACAAGAATTTGAAATAGAGGTAAAAGAAATAATTTTAGAAGGCGATTGTCCTTTGGATTATCCAATTCAACCGAAAAGACATACAAGGGAATTCTTAAGAGAACAAGCTTATTTAAGACCTAGGACAAATTTATTTCAAGCGATTTTTAAAGTGAGAAGTAAAACAGCAATGGCAATTCATTCATATTTCCAAGAAAATGGTTATGTTTATGTACATACTCCAATAATTACTGGCAATGATGGTGAAGGTGCTGGAGAAATGTTTCAAGTTACGACTTTAGATTTAGAAAAGATCGCTAAAAGTGGTAAAGTTGAATACGATAAAGACTTTTATGGCAAAAAAGTGGGTTTGACAGTAACTGGTCAATTAGAAGGTGAAGCTTATGCTTTATCATATAAAAAGATATATACTTTTGGACCAACTTTCAGAGCAGAAAATTCAAATACAAAAACACATGCTTCTGAATTTTGGATGATCGAACCAGAAATAGCATTCTGTGATTTAGATGGTCTTATCAAAGTAGAAGAAGATATGCTTAAATACATAATTAATTATGTATTAAAAAATGCTAAAGAAGAGATGAAATTTTTCGATAAATTTGTTGAAAATGGTCTTTTAGATAAATTAAATCATGTGTTAAATTCTAAATCAGTAGTAATTACACACGAAGAAGCAATTAAAATATTAAAAGAATCAAAAGAAATTTTTGAAAATAACCCAGAATATGGAGAAGATTTATCGACAGAACATGAAAAATATTTAACGAATCACTTTAATTCTCCTGTATTTGTTAAAGATTGGCCTAAGGATATAAAAGCATTTTATATGCGCTTAAACGAAGATAATAAAACGGTTGCAGCAGTTGATTTATTAGTACCTGGTGCTGGTGAATTGATGGGTGGCAGTCAAAGAGAAGAAAGATATGAAGAATTAATGTCTAGAATGAATGAATTAAATATGAAATACGATGATTTATACTGGTACATTAATTTAAGAAAATTTGGTGGTTGTAAACATAGTGGATTCGGTATGGGCTTTGAACGATTATTGATATACTTAACAGGTGTCGATAATATTCGTGATGTTATACCTTTCCCTAGAACTCCAAATAACTGTGAATTTTAGGAGGATATATGAAAAATAAATACCGAGACCATACTTGTGGTGAACTTACTGTTAAAGATATCGATAAAAGAGTAAGAGTAGCAGGATGGGTAGAAAATATAAGAGATCATGGTGGAATACTTTTTCTTGATATAAGAGATCATTATGGAGTAATTCAAATCGTTAGTAATGATAACGATATGTTTAAAGATGTTACTCGTGAATCAACGGTAACTTTAGAAGGTATGGTTATTAAAAGAGATGAGGAAATGATAAATCCTCGTATTGTTACTGGTGATATTGAAATATTAGTCGATAAATTTGAAGTAATCAGTAAGGCTAACAATGAATTACCATTTGAAATAATGACTTCTAAAGATGTATCAGAAGAAGTTAGATTAAAATACCGCTACTTAGATTTAAGAAACGAAAAATTACACAATAATATTGTTTTTAGATCTCAAGTAATTTCTTATATGCGAAGAAAAATGGAATCGTTGGGATTTATAGAAATACAAACCCCAATCTTAACTTATTCATCGCCAGAAGGGGCAAGAGATTATATTATTCCTTCTAGAAAACATAAGGGTAAATTTTATGCATTACCACAAGCTCCACAAATATTTAAACAAATATTGATGGTAAGTGGTTTTGATAGATATTTTCAAATTGCACCTTGTTTTAGAGACGAAGATGCTAGAAGTGATCGAGCGCCAGGTGAATTTTATCAATTAGATTTTGAGATGGCTTTTGCAGAAGCTGAGGATGTTTATGAAGTAGCAGAAGATGTTTTATCTGATGTATTTACTAATTTTAGTGATAAAAAGATAAGTAAGCCTTTTAAAAGAATTCCTTATCAAGAAGCAATGGCAAAATATGGTTCTGATAAACCAGATTTAAGAAATCCGTTAGAAATAATAGATGTTACTAAAACGTTAAAAGATACAAGTTTTAAACCATTTCAAAATGTCACTATTAAAGCAATTGTGGTAAATGATATAGCATCTAAACCAAATTCATGGTTTAATGAATTAGTAGATTATGCTAAAACAATAGGAATGCCAGGGATTGGATATTTTAAAGTAGAAGAAGATATGTCTTTTAATGGTCCAATTGATAAATTTTTAAGCGATGAAGAAAAAACTGATTTAATATCAGTTGCAAATTTAAAGTCTCAAGACGTAATATTCTTTATTGCAGATTTAAAACCTGAAAAAAATGCTGGTTTAATAAGAATGGAATTAGGGCGAAAATTAGGGATTATCGATGAATCAAAATTCGAATTTTGTTTTATTACTGATTTTCCAATGTATGAATATGATGAAGATTTAGAATCTTATGTATTTACTCATAACCCATTTAGTATGCCACAAGGTGGACTGATTAGTTTAGAAACTAAAAAACCAGAAGAAATTAAAGCTTACCAATACGATATTGTTTGTAATGGTGTTGAATTATCGAGTGGGGCAGTTAGAAACCACGATTTAAATATAATGAAAAAAGCTTTTGAAATAGCAGGTTATACTGAAGATGATTTAAAAGAAAAATTTAAATCATTGTATACTGCTTTTGAATATGGAGCTCCACCTCATGCTGGAATGGCACCAGGTGTAGACCGAATTATAATGTTGCTTAAAGAAGAAAAGAACATCCGTGAGGTTATTGCTTTTCCTATGAATAACAATGCTCAAGACCTAATGATGGGCTCCCCTTCTTCTGTAACTGAGGCACAATTAAGAGAAGTACACATAAAAATGCGCTAAAATACCTTAAAAGTGAAGAAAATTAACGAAATATGTTGCATTTATTTAAAATAAATGGTATTCTTTTATTGTAAGCAAGGTAGCTTATAATAATGGGAGGTATAGAAAATGTCAAAAACAGATTTAGTAAATTTCATTGCAGAAGAAACTGGATTTACAAAAGCAGATGCTTCTAGAGCATTAGAAGCAGTTATCGTTGGAGTTACAAATGGATTAAAAAAAGAAGGAAAAGTAACAATCACAGGTTTTGCTACTTTTGCATCAAAGAAGAAAGCAGCTTCAATGGGACGTAATCCTAGAACTGGTGAACCAGTAAAAATAGCTGCAAGAACAGCTGTAACTATTAAAGCAGGTTCTAAATTAAAAGAAGCTTTAAATTAAAAGACGAAAGTCTTTTTTTTTATTTATATATTGAAATAGCGGTTTTTGAGGTATAATGTATATAGGAGGTTATTATGTATAATGCTACATTAAAAATATTAAAAACAATTACGGATAAAGGATATGAAGCTTATGTAGTAGGTGGTTATCCTAGAGATTTATATTTAGATCGTAATACTGCTGACATAGATATTTGCACCAGTGCTACTCCAAAGGAATTAAAAGAGATCTTTAAATCTATAATTCTTCCAAATAACGAGTATGGATCAGTAACTGTTATATATCGAAAAATAAGGTTTGAAATAACTACTTATCGCATCGATATTAAATATAAAAATAACCGCCAACCATCTAAGACTAAATATACAGATGATTTATTAGTCGATTTAAAAAGAAGAGACTTTACAATAAATACACTATGTATGAATTATAAGGGTGAAATATTAGACTTATTAGGTGGTAAGGAAGATATTGATAATAAAATCGTTAGAATGGTTGGAAATCCTAAAACAAGGTTAAAAGAAGACATTTTAAGAATATTAAGAGCTATTAGATTTGCAACTTCTCTAGATTTTGAATTAGAAGAAAATTTAAAAAAATACATTAAAAAATATGGTTATTTATTAAAAAAATTATCTTATTTTCGTAAAAAAGAAGAATTGGAACGTATATTTTCAAGTCCTAATGCTAGTAGAGGAATAAAGCTTATTAAAGAATTAGGACTAGATAAACATTTAGAGTTAACGAATATTGATAAAATAGTAGTTACTAGTTCATTATTAGGAATATGGGCTCAATTAGATGTTTTAAATATCTACAGTTTTTCTAACTATGAAAAGGAGACAATTGAAAAAATAAACAAATTAAAAGATCTTAATTTAGATAATAAGAACTTATTCGAATATGGTTTATATATATGTACTATTATTGCAGAATATCGCAAAATCGATAAGATTTTAATTAATAATATGTATAATGAATTACCGATTAAAAGTATTAAAGAAATTGATATTAGTGCACAAGAAATATGTGAAATATTAAATCGTGAACCTGGTCCATTTATTAAGGTAGTATACGATGATTTAAAAGACAATATTTTAGATTTCAACCTTGAAAATAATAAAGATCAAATTAAAAAATATATCAATTTAAATAAAAATAGTTATAAGGATGTGTAATATGTTAAATAAAGTAATAGAACTTATGAAAGATAAAGTATATAATGTTCCTTCTAAGTTGTTGTTTAATTATAAAAAATTAAATATAACTGAAAAAGAGTTGATTTTATTGATATATTTTGTTAATAATGATAGAATTTTTAATTCCTCGTTAATTAAAGATGAAATGAATATGGAAATAAGTGAAATTTTAGCAATAATTGACAGTTTAAATAGAAAAGGTCTTGCTAAAATAGAGGTTATAAAGAAAGATAATAAGATGATTGAATATATTAATATCGATGATTTATATCAAAAATTATCGTTTATTATTATAAATAAAAAAGATGAAGATACTAGTAATATTTATGAAATTTTTGAACAAGAATTTGGAAGAACTTTATCACCTTTAGAATACGAAAAAATAGCTGATTGGAAAGATAAGAAATTCAGTGAAGAAATCATCTTATTAGCGCTTAAAGAGGCTATATATAATGGAGTAACTAATTTAAGATATATCGATACTATTTTATATGAATGGCGTAAAAAAGGTATAAATAGCGAAAAAGATATTAAAATAAAACGCGAAAAAACTGAAAAGAAAGAGTTATTTGATTACGATTGGCTAAATGAAGATGAATGAGATACATAGTTATTTAGATGAATTGTTTCCCAGTCCAAGATGTGAGTTAAATTATCATAAGGATTATGAGTTATTGATATCTGTTATGTTAAGTGCTCAAACGACAGATATAAGAGTAAATCAGGTAACAAAAGTACTTTATAAAAAATATCCGAATTTAAAAGACCTTAAAGATGCTGATTTAGAGGACATTAAAAGCATCATTAAGCCAATAGGCACATTTAATAAAAAAGCTAAAAACATCTTAATTATTGCTTCTAGATTAGATGAAATTGGTGGTATTGTACCAAATGACAGAAATTTTTTAGAAAGTTTAGATGGTGTTGGTAGAAAGACTGCTAATGTAGTATTATCAGAATTGTTTAATGAGCCTTATCTAGCAGTTGATACTCATGTTGCTAGAGTTAGTAAAAGGTTAGGGTTAGTAAAATATAATGATGATGTTTTAACAATTGAAAAAAAATTATATAAAAAGATAAAAAAAGAAGATATTCATAAAATGCATCATCAGTTAGTACTATTTGGTAGATACCATTGTAAGGCTATTAAACCAGATTGTAGTAATTGTAAATTAATAAATATGTGCAAAGAAAAAAGAAAGTAATACTTTCTTTTATTTTATCGTTATATATCTTGTTAGAACTTCACTATATTCTTTATATTTGATAGTGTAAGTAGCAGTGTATTGTCCTGCTGTTGATGTATTTATTGATGTAACAATATCGCCACTTTGGTTTTTATAAACTGTTGTGATAGAAACACCACTATTATTAGTAACATCAAACATATTTTCATAGACATTTACACCTGATTCAATATAAGGACTGTTTAAAGCAATGGTTGTTTTACCATCGTCATCAGCACCATTTAATACTGATATTATAATAGGCGATGTGTTTCCAAATGACACTATTACTTCTTCACCATCACTAGCACAAGCTTTATATATCTTATAAGTTGTTTTAATGACATATGTAATTGAATTAGCAGTCGATGACACATTGATTGAGATTCTGTTATCAGTTGTAGTCCCAATTAGGTCTAAAGATCCATCGGCACCTTTTCTATAAACTGCATAAGCCATATCTCCAATTGATTTAGCAATATAATTCTTTTTACCATTTACATAACTCAAACGATGAGATTCATTGGTATATATTTTTTTAGATAAGTTTTCCCAATATTTAATATCTATTAAATCGGTTTTTTCAACTGGGTCCCAACTTAGAGTAACAACTCCAGAAGAATAACTACTTACTAAGTTTTCAATATTATCTAATTTACTATATAAAGGAGATACTTCTGTTGGTTCGGTTCCTTTTTTATATAGTTCTTTTCTAATTAATCCTGCTGGTGTAAATTCACTTGCTAAACAATCAGTTATACAGCCATGTTCAACAGAAACTACAGAAACACTAGAAGGTCTAGTTATTGTACTTTTTTCTGTAAAGACATGTTTTGCTACAGCTCTAAATAGTGCTTTATGATAACTGTTACCTAGTTTTGAATAGTAACCATTTCTAGCATATTCTTCATCTATTTTATCGTATCCATACCAAACTGCTAAAGAGTAATTGGCGTTCATACCAACTAACCATAAATCCTTTATAGCACCACTCGATAATCTGTATTTTTGTTGAATTGATTTAGGGTAATTAGTTGTACCGGTTTTAGATGCAAATTTTACACCATTCATGGTATTGCTACCTAATATATAAGAAGATGTATCTTCTAATATATTATTAACCATAAAAGCAGTAGCCTCACTCATCGCTTGAACAGCTTTTACTTTACGATCATAAACATCTCCGCTTTCACGGTAGACAATTTTTGTAAAACTATAAGGTTTTCTATAATAACCACCATTTGCAAAAGCTGCATATGCTGCCGCTAATGATAATGGACTTTCACCATCATAACCTCCAATAGCATGGGCTTCATGTAATGAAAAACCATCTGTTTCTGGAGATAATCCTAAGTTTTTAACAAATTCAAGTATATTTGCTTTATTTTGTTTTTTGAAAGCTTTTAAAGCAGGAATATTTCTAGATATTCTAAGAGCATCCCTAGAGGTTATAAATCCAACATAGCCACCATCCCAGTTTGAAACAACTGTTGTAGTACCTGTATAAGTAATTGGTTCATCTGTCCAAGGAGTATATGTTGACCAGTTTTCATATTCAATACCAGGACCGTAATCAAATAATGGTTTTGCAGTTGATCCAATTTGTTTTTTCATCTGTGTTGCATTGTTGAATCCAGCTACATCTCTATTTCGACCACCGCCGACAGCAACAATTGCACCATTTTCCGAATTGACAACAGCTACACCACCGTCAACGCCTTTATTTTCCCATTTAAATGTTTCACCACGCATTATCTTATTAACTTCTTTTTGAATTTTAGGATTCATCGTGGTATATATTTCCATTGCTACTGAATATGGATCATTACCGGTTGTATCTTTTACATCTTCTACTACTGTATCAATAAAGTCTTGATATTCTTCAAGTACTAATTTATTACCCTTTTCAGTTAATGTTTCAATTGGAATTGCCGCTGCTATTTGTTTTTCTTCTTCACTTATATAACCATGTCTTACCATTAAAGTTAAAACAGTATTTCTTCTTTGAGTAGCATTTTTTGGATTTGCTACTGGACTGTATTTGTTAGGTGATTGATATAATCCTGCAATTATAGCTGCTTCTGATAAGTTAATATCTTTAGCACTTTTACCAAAGTAAGTTTGGCAAGCTTGTTCAACACCATATATTCTTCCGCCCATTAAATAAGAGTTAACATAAAATTCGATTATTTCTTCTTTAGTATAAGTTTTTTCTATTTTAAATATTGCCATATAAATATCTGTGAATTTTCTTTTAATACCTGCTAAACCTTTGCTAGTAGTATCAGTAAAGGCATTTTTAGAAACTTGCATTGTAATTGTCGATGCTCCACCAGCGTTTTGACCTAGCATTTGTTTTATAGACGCTACTGCAAAACGAGGTAAATCAAATCCGTTATGTTGGAAGAATCTAGAATCTTCAGTTGCAACTATAGCATCAACTAATACTTCTGGTAGTTCATCAAAACTGATTTTCTCTCTTTTTTCAACTCCTAATTTAGCAATTATTTTTCCGCTATTATCATAGACAATAGACACTTCTTTTGAATATAGATTATCTGTTTTAAATTCTGGTGAGTCTAATATTACCCAACCAAGGAATCCAAACAATGCTATAAAACAGAAGATTGCAATTGAAAACATAAACAATAAAAATACTTTTAAAATAGAAGTTTTTTTCTTCTTTGATTTTTTTCTTAGTTTCTTAAATATCATTACAATATCAAATAAGATAACAAGACTTCCTAGTAATATTTTAACAATTGTATTTTTAAGCAATATTGCTAATAAGATTAAAACAATATTTATTGCTATAATTATTACCAATTCTTTATTTTTTTTAAGCATTTTTTTAAATTTTTTCATTTTTATCCTCCATATTATCGATTATATCTAGATAATCTAATCTAGGGTTATATTTATAATTAATTAAATATCCATTTGTCTTAAAGTATTCTAATGGGATAGACTTTCTTTTATTTTTTTCTATAAACTCTAATAATTGATTAGTAAAGAGCAAATAAACTTCATTTAGGCGATTAAATCTAACGATTATAAAACTAATACCACCCATATTTTTTATAGTTTCTAAATGTTTTATCTGATGACTATGGATATTAGAAATCGGAAAATTGTTTAAATTTGTTTCTTTAGCCTCAAAATCGATATATTTTCCTTTATATATTCCATTGTAATCAGTAGTCGATGGTGTTTTAAAATAAGCTTCTTTGATAATATTTATTTTATAGTCAACTTTTGCAATTGTAATAGGAGTCGGTTTTTTATAGATAGAAGCAATGTTATGAATCAGATAATACTCATTAGTTCTATTTAAATCTTCCTCTAAACCTATTCCTCTATTTCCATAGATGATATTCTTGTTTCTAATCATGTAATTCACCAAAACCAATTATACTATAATTTTATAAATAATTCAAAATAATAGTTCTAATTTTTTCTAATTTTGTCGAAAGTCACACAAGAGGAGTAAAGATGTGTTAAATTATAATCGAGGTGAAATATGAACAAACATCATATTGACGTAATAATAAACGAAATGTTGGAGGATGTAAGATATATAAAAAGAGATGCTTTTTTAAAAAATTTAAAGTAACTCTTTTTTTTGTGTTATAATTTAGATGGTGAGAGTTGTGAAAAGAGTAGATAAAACAAATTATTATTTAGATATTGCTGAAGTAGTATTAGAAAGAGGAACTTGTCTAAGAAGAAACTTTGGCGCTGTGATTGTTAAAAATGACGAACTTGTTTCAACCGGTTATGTTGGAGCCCCAAGAGGTTGTGATAATTGTTGCGACCTTAATTATTGCATGCGAGAAAAATTAAAAGTACCAAGAGGCGAAAGATACGAGTTGTGTCGAAGTGTCCATGCTGAACAAAATGCGATTATTTCGGCATCTAGAAAAGATATGATAGATGCAACTTTATATTTAGTTGGTAAAGAATTAAAAAATGGCAATTATGTAGAGAATGCTAATCCTTGTTCATTATGTAAGAAAATGATCATTAACTCTGGTATTAAAAAAGTTGTAATAAGGGATAATAAGACAGAATATCGTGAGATATTGGTTTCGGATTTAGTAGAAAATGATGAAACTTTAAAAGGTGTCTTAGGATATTAGGTGATTTATGAAAGTAGTTTTATTCTTATTTTTATCTTTATTTATTTCAGGATGTGCTAATGAAAATTTAGATGAAATAAAAAATTATGGCAATTATTATAGTATTTTTAATCCTTACAAAGAAGGAGTAAGCAATAATTATTCACTGTCTACTTTAAATAATATAAATATTGAAGAAGTTGAGTTATATTTAATGGATATTTCTTCAAATTTTTTCAACCCTAATAATTATTACTACCAAAGTGGTCAATATTTAAAAGAATCTGATTTAAAGAATCTTTTAAATGAAAAAAATATAAATGATTCAGAAGAAATCGAAATAGATGGCATTAAATTAAAACCAAAATATGTAACTATGGTTCATGAACAAAACTATTTAGATAACAAAGGTGATTTAAGAGGAGTAAGTTTAGGGATCGTATTAAATCAGTATCAATCATATAATAATTCATACGGTGCTACTTTATATAAGAAAATGGACTATGAAACATTATTTGAAATCGGCCAAAATAAAGCTTCAGAGATTGTGCAGTACTATCGCAGTCAATATGGTCTTCCGGATACAAGGATTTTAGTTGCACTATTCTTTCAAAGCAATCCAAGAGATATAATACCAGGAACTTATAAGAGTTATGGAATTACTACAACTAATACTATTAAATTTAAAAATGTAAATTATGAATATAATTATTTAGATAGTAATTTTGTTAGTATTAATGACCAAAATAATTATAATGCCTATATTGATTTGGTAAATGAATTTAAAGATATGCCTTATTTATATATTAGTGGCTATTCAATCTATAAGGATAACAATCCTTTAAATATAGTAATCAATATTAATAGTTCAAAGGTTTCTAAAAATTTATTGCTCAATTTAAATCAAAGAATAAGTGATAAATATTTAAATAGTTTTAATTTTGAAGGAAAGATAAGTATTTATATAAAATCTAATGATGTTGTTAAATCTGTTTTATATAAAGAAAAAAATCAAATTAATAGCACTATAAATTTATTAGATTGAAAAAAAAAAGAAGATATAGTATAATTTTAGTATTGAGGTGAAGAAATGAAATTTGTTAAAAAACATAAATATGCCTTTATTACAGCATCTGTGTTTTTAGTACTATTCATTTTAGCAATATTTGCAATGAAGAGTTTATTGTATCCTGATGATAAAAAAAGCATTTATGGTTCAAGATTAGATGGTATTGAAGATATGGAAGTTTCGACAAAAACTATAAATGAAATAAAAAGTGAGTTGAAGGAAGAAAAATTTGTTTTAGATGTTAACTATAACTTAGAAGGTCGTAGAATGAACTTTATAGTTTCAGTTGAATTAAAAACTGATTTAATAACTGCCAAGACTGCTGGAGATATTATTTTAGAAAATTTAACCGATGAAGAAAAAAAATATTATGATATTCAATTATATTTAAAAGATAACAGTGAAGAATCAGTTGAAAGTCTGTATCCATTAATAGGATATAAGCATAAAACTAGTGTAAATTTTATTTGGTAAGGAGTAATTTATGAAAAAAAAGACATTGCTAGTAATTATTATAACAGCGGTAATAGCTGTTTTATCTATCTTAACATACACAGTTTTCTTTAAGGAAGATAAGAATAATACGCTTACAATAGCAGAAAAAAGATGGATTGAAAGCAATAAGAATAATGTTATAGATTTAGGAATTTTAAATGATGTTGTATTATTAAATTATAATGGTGAAGGTTTATTTTTAGACTTTATTAAAGATTTAGAAGAGAACACTAATTTATCTTTTAATAAGGTATCTTATAGTAAAGATAATAAAAATGAATATTCTTTAATCAGAAAAAAAGAATTTTCTGAAAAAGATATTTTAATATATCAAGATAACTATGTATTAATTTCTAAAGAAAGAGGTAAATTTACTTCTTTAAATAAATTAGATGGTTTAGTTATTGGAGTAAAAGAAACTGATTTAGAACAAGCTAATTCATTTTTAAGAGCAGATGTTATTTTTAAAAGTTTCGATACTGATGAAAAAATGTTTGAAGAAATTAATTTAGAGGATTCTAAATTAGATGCCATTGTTGTTTCTAAGTTGGATTTTGTTAAAAAAATAGATCCTGAAAAACCTTTATATATTATCTATGATATTACAGAGATGACTGATAATTATGTTTTAACATTAGGAAAAGAAGAAAAATTAAATACTATTTTTAATAAGTATTATAGTAAATGGCAAGAAGAAAAATATACAGATTCAAAAAATTTACATTTGACTAATAATTATTTTTCAATTATGAATATAGATGAACAGTCACAAGTAAAGTTTAGAAGCAAAAGATATGCTTATGGTTATATTGAAAATTTACCATATGATACTAAAATAGATGAAGAAATGTATGGAATTAATAATGCAATAATTTCTTCTTTTGCAGATTATGCAAACGTTGAAATAGTATATCAAGATTATGCTAATTCTAAAGCTTTAAAAGAGGCATTTAAGAAAAATGAACTTGATTTTTACTTTGATAATTATGATTATACAGAATATGATATGGATACTTATCAAACAGTATCGCCGTTTGAAGAAACGATTGTTATTATCAGTAAGTTATCTAATAAAATAACTATAAATTCGATTAGATCACTTCAAAATAAAGAGGTATTAACTATCTCTGGAAGTGCAATTGAAGAGTATTTAGTAGATAATAAAATAACTGTTAAATCATATAAAACAGTAAGTGATTTAATTAAAAAATCATCTGATAATAGTATAGTAGCACTTAATTTAGCAAACTATAATTATTATGTAAGAAAAGAATTATCAAAATTTAAAGTTGATTATCAGATAGATTTAGCAAAAGATTATAATTACTTAATAAGAAATATTAAAAACAATGAAATTTTTGTTGATTATTTTGATTTTTATTTAACTTTTGTAAATACTAAAGAATTAATAAATGAAGGATATAATACATTATTAAATGTTTCTAATAGTAATCAAATAAATAAAATTGTCTATTCATTTTTAACAATTATTATTGGTTTACTTGCAATAATATTCGTTTATAAAAAATTACCAGTTGGTAAAAAGAAAACTTTAACTAAAGAAGATAAATTAAGATATGTAGATATGTTAACATCTTTAAAAAATCGAAATTATTTAAATGATAATATTGAAAAGTGGGATGAAAGCGAAATTTATCCTCAAGCAATTGTTGTTATTGATTTAAATAATATAGCGTATATAAATGATAATTATGGTCATACTGAAGGTGACAATGTCATTAAGGAAGCTGCTAATGTTTTAATAACAAATCAAATACCAAGTAGTGATATTATAAGAACTAATGGTAATGAATTTTTAATTTATTTAATAGGTTATGATGAAAAACAAATTGTTTCATATATTCGTAAATTAAGTAAAGAGTTTAAAGATTTATCACATGGATTTGGAGCTGCAATTGGATATAGTATAATAACTGATGCAATTAAAACAATCGATGATGCTGTTAATGAAGCGACTTTAGACATGAGAAATAATAAGGAAGATTTAAACAATTAGGTGAATTATGAATCTAAAAGGATTTTTCAAAGAAGGTTATGAGGTGTTTAAAAAGCCTGAAGTAAAAATATTGCCTGGCAATTTAGCATACTTTATGGTTTTTTCTATATTGCCAATTATTACTTTGATATTATATATTACTTCATCAATTCCAATAATTAATGTTGCTGAATCTTTAGAAAATTTATTGCCTAGTGCAATGGTAAATTCAATCACAGAGGTTTTAAATAGTGGCTCTTTAAATTATGCGAATGGATTATCGATGATTGTGGCTTTCTTTTTAACATCGAATGGTGCACATTCTATTATGATTACTTCTGATACTTTGTATGGTATTGAAAATCAATCAATTATAAAAGGAAGAATAAAAGCTTTTTTCATTACAATTATTTTGATTTCATTGTTTCTTTTTACTATTTTTGTATTAGGTTTTGGAAATACAATTATAAAGACAATGATTAATTTTATTGGTTTAGAGTCTTCATATTACTATATAGCAATATTAATAAAAGTGCCTTTAGCATTGATTATTACTTATTTTATGATAAAGATAGTATATACGATGGCACCGAATAAATCGATTCCAAGTAAATATATGTCAAAAGGTTCTTTATTTACAGCGATGCTATGGATAGTAACAACTGAGTTATATTCACTATATGTTGTTTATTTTGCAGATTATACGAGATTTTATGGTGGTTTATCTAGTATTATTGTTTTAACTATTTGGATTTATATTTTAGCATTCATAATGGTCATAGGAATTGGGATAAATGTAAATTACTATAATATGGTAATGAAAAAAACAAATAAAATTAAAAAAACTGAAAAGAATAATAACTAGTATGTATTATTACCATACATACTGAAACAGACTACAGTATACTTAGAATAGTTTAATTTGAACTAATGAGTATAATTGGTAATATCTCCTTAAAAAAGCAACACTGTTGCTTTTTCATTTGACTTTTTTAAAAAAATATATATAATATTTAACGAGGGGTGGAATTATGGATAGATATTCATTAATAAAAAATAATGGATTTAATAATCAAAATATAGTTAAAATACCCGTAGAGTCTAAAGAAAAAATTAAATCTTCTTTAAGAGAAATAGACGAATTTACAACTCAGTATGAAAATAGCGAAGAATTGTTAGATTCAATTAAAAGTGGCCAAATTAAATTAGAGGATGTTGAGAAGTTAAAAGCTCCAAAAATGTATTTAAAGAGTTATAACAAATTAACAATTACATATAAACAATGTGGTCAAATGAAAGAAACCGGTGTTTTATATAAAAGAAACAGTTGGGTAAAAGATACTAAGATGGTCGATAATTCTAAGGTAGATATCAGAGATCCTTATTTTAGAAGAGTGTACCAAGAATTTGTAAACATCTGTGCTTCACCTGGTGGATATGACTTTTTTATAAGAGAAAAATGTATTTCTTTAAAGGTTAGTGAATATGTCGAAAAAATGATCTATGACCGTGACTATAGTGATTTTAATAGACAAAAGTTAATGGAACATATGTCATCTTATAAACAATATCGCGATATCATCCTTGGAATTAAAGAATATAGGGAAATACAAAAATTAGAGATGGAAAGATCTAATAAATTAAGATAAAATCAACATTTGTTGATTTTTTTATGCTAAAAAATAAAAAGTTGAATATATTTTATTGAAAGGAGCTTTAATATGCAAAAAATAATACCGTTTTCAAAAGAATTAACTTTTAATACTGATGCTTCAGAGATAACAAGTATCTCATTAGAACACACTCTTCATGAAGAAGAAAATACCATTAAAGGACAGTTTTATGTCAGTGGACATTATAAAGTCACTGATTTAGGAGTAAATATTGATCCTTTTAGTTTTGAAATACCATTTGATATTGATTTTGATGAAAGATTTGATTTATCTAAATCAGTAATCGATATTGATAATTTTTATTATGAATTGATCGACAATAAAAGGTTGTTAGTAAATATTGATGTTTTAGTCGATAAAATTAAAGAAAACGAACTTGAAGAAGTAAGGGTTGATGAGGTGGTAGAAGAAGAGGTAAGAGAAGAAGAAGAGGTAGTAATAGAAGAAGAGGAAGAAAGAATAGAAAACATGAAATCACTTTTTGATACGATGGATGAGAGTGCTGAAGATTATAGTTCATATAAGGTTTATATTTTAAAAGAAAGTGATACAATTGAAACTGTAATTAGTAGATACAATATTACCAAAGAACAATTAGAGGACTATAATGAAATAAATAATATAAAAATAGGGGATAAATTAATTATTCCAACTAATGAAAGAAGTTAATAATCTATTAAGAAAAAACAATTTAAAACCTTCTAAATATACTAAAGAAGGGAAGTCTATAATTGTTGAAACTGATTGTAAAAAGGTTGTTTTAAAACCTAAGATTGATACTGAGATATTTAAATATTTAAATTCGCGTAATTTTGATTATTATCCTAATATTTTAAACGACTTAGATGATGATTATTACATTTATGACTACATTGAAGAAATAGAAATTCCAATTGAACAAAAGATAATGGATATGGTGGATTTAGTATCCCTTCTTCATAATAAGACAACTTTTTATAAAGAGGTCGATAATG
Organism: Bacilli bacterium; assembly: GCA_028708945.1. Next base: position 56,706 of record JAQVXV010000002.1, on the reverse strand, counting down.
CTTACTATAAGAAAATATATGAAGATATTACTAATAATATTGATTATCTATATAGTTATTATAATGATTTGATGTTTAATATTGAATCTAAGGTATTTATGAGTCCAAGTGAATATTTATTAGCGCGTAATATAACAGTGATTTTTTATAATTTATCTAAATCAAAACAACAACTTGAAGATTGGTATAAATTAGTAAAAGAAAAAAATAGAACTAGGCAAGTAGTTCTACATAATAATTTAGAATTAAGTCATTTTTTAAAAAACAAGAATTCTTATTTAATTAGTTGGGATAAAGCTAAAATAGATATGCCGATATATGATTTATACAAGTTATATAAAAAAAATATCAGTTATCCTTTTAAAATTATTTTAGAGCGCTATGAAAAAGAATATAAATTATTAGAGGAAGAAAAAATTTTGTTGTTAATTTTAATTTCTCTACCAGATAAAGTAGAGTTTGATGAAAAAGAATATGTAATGACTAAAAAGATATTTAATTTGATCGAAAATTATAATTATGTAGAGGAATTACAGAAAGAAAAGAAGTCTAAACAAGAAACCTAACGTAAGAAACCAGAATAGTAAACACAATAAAATATTGAATCTAGTAAATATAAAAAACGCTAATATGAATTGATAGAAGGTTAAGATTAGAAAAGTAACAACACAAATATAACAAAATCCTCTCCCACGAAACCATCTATTTCTGTTACACATAATAATCACCTCATAGTATTATATTCTAGGATTAAAATATAATCTATTTAATTTAAAGGATTTTTGAAAACAATTTAGAAAAATATTAATAGGAGGTAATTATGAAGAAACTTTTATTAGTATTTTTTTTGTTTGTACCAAAAGTTTATGGACAAACTTATTATAGTGAATTTTCTGAATATAAAGAGAGTCGTGAGTTTATAGAAGAAAATGATACGACAGTTGTATCTAAAATAGATAATAGTAGATATTATAAAGAAGAAAGGCTTTATGAAGGTTATTATATTGAAGGACAAAATAATCCAATGTTTCCGTATATTGATAAAACAATGTTTTATATTGAGGAATTCCAAACATATGATGTTCCTGATTTTGCTCTAAATCGAGAGATTAACACGATTACTCTTTATAAATATACTTATATGTGGCCAATTAGATTTTTATTTTTATATAACATAAAAGATGATGTTGAGATCGAAAGCATTAATGTATATGATGGTGAAGAAAAAATAGAGTATTTTTTATATAAAAATGATAGTTTGCATTTTAAAAATATAATTTCTTTAAAAGAAAATGATTTTGTGATGATTGATTTAAAGGCTCTTTATTTTTTGGATGATTTAGAAGTTGTTATTGATTTTATAAATGAGGTAGATCAAATTTCGATTAAGATTCAAAATAAAAGAGAGATTTGGTCAAATGCTTTCGTTAATAAAAATTTTAATAATGTTCAAGGTATATATAGCTTGAAGTTTGAAGACTTTGATGTGGTTTCACCGGTGACTACCAATACTGGTTTTACATATGAACAAAACACAGATATAAAAAAGACCACAGTTGAAGAAACAATGTATGAATATCGTGTCTTAGATTATAAATATGCTTATTATGATGTTTTTAAAAGTTATGTAGAAGAAGAATCTGAAGATACTATTAAAGAAGAGGATGTTATTTATCAATATAAAACAAGAGACAAAATGACAATTGAAGATGATATTTTGATTGAAAATTATCATACTAGTTTAGATAGTTTTATAAATGCAACCGGACCTTATGAAATAATAGGAGAAATTGATTATTTAAAAAATGGTGAATATGATGTTATTTTTAGACTTAATGATTTAGAAGTTTTAAAAAAAGTTAAAGTTAATATTGAAGATAATGTTTTACTAGAGCAAAAAGAAAAAGAAAATATAGATACAATAAAAAAGTTAGAAGAGAAAGTAGAACAAAACAATTATGTGATTAATAAAAAAGACTTAAATATTAAGACTATAATGAAAGATAATATCGAAAAAGTAGAGACTTTAAATAATAAGATAGAATCTTTAGATTATTTATTAGATGAAAAAAAGATCGATTTAGAAGTTGATGTTAAAACTTATGACAGTAAAAGAACTTTGATGATTTTTATTTTAGTAATTATTCTTTTATTGTTAGAAAAATTATACAAAGAAAAGTATAACTAGTTTTGTCGAAGCGATATAAAATTCAAAAAATATGTGCTAAATTATTTAGGAGGTGATATATGTTAGACATTCATATTGGTTTTAAAAGAGGAATTTTATTTATTAAATTAATTGGTGATTTAAATAAAAGTACGGTTTTAAAATTAAATGAAGAGGTCACTTCGTTAATCGAGGAAAATCAAATTAGGAATGTGGTTTTCAATGTTTCAAAGTTAAAGACAATCGATGATAATGG
>JAQVXV010000002.1:0-54183 GCA_028708945.1 Bacilli bacterium | reverse complement strand
TAATTGGTGATTTAAATAAAAGTACGGTTTTAAAATTAAATGAAGAGGTCACTTCGTTAATCGAGGAAAATCAAATTAGGAATGTGGTTTTCAATGTTTCAAAGTTAAAGACAATCGATGATAATGGGATTGGGTCTTTACTAATTAATTATGAAATAAGTAAAAAAAATGAAGGTTTAAGTTTATTATGTGGTATAAATAAAAATATTTATGGAAAGATAAGCGATAGCAATTTACTTAAATATATGTATGAAACTAGTAATGAACTAGATGCTATTCGTTTATTAGAGGGTTACAATGGATAATTTAATTGAAGAAAATAGCAAATTGATTTATTCTCTTGCCCATTCTTTTAAGAATTATCAATTGAAAGAAGATTTATATCAAATTGGTTGTATGGGACTCATTAAAGCTTATAAAAATTATGTCCCTAATAATAATACGAAGTTTACTACTTATGCTTATCCTTATATTTTAGGAGAGATGAAAAAACATATTAGAGAAGATAAAGGTATTAAGATAAGTAGGGAAATAAATAAATTAAGTCTTCGTATTGATAAAGCAAATATTTTGCTCAGTCAAAAATTAATGCGCGATCCTACAACTAAGGAGTTAAGTGATCTATTAGAAATAGATGAAGGATTAGTAATTGAGTGTTTAAAAAGTAAGAATTGTCTTTTTAGTTTAGATGAAACAATAAGCGATTTAGGAAAAGAGACAAATTTATATGATGTTATCAGTAAGGAAGATGTCGATATAAACACTTTAATTATGTTAAAAGAAGAGATAAATAATTTAAGCGAGGAACAAAGAAAAATTATTACTTTGAGGTACTTAAATGATATGACTCAAGCAGAGGTTTCTAATGAATTGGGAATGAGTCAAGTTCAAATTTCTAGAAAAGAACAAAAGGTGTTGACAAAACTGCGCAATAAAATGGTTGCATAATTGACTTGTCAATTAATTTAATCTATAATTAAACTAGGATGTGGCATATGAAAAAGAATGGTTTTACTTTAATTGAAGTTGTTGGAATACTTGTTCTTTTAATCTTGATTTTATCGATTACTTTTCCAATTGTTACAAGTACTTTAAAAAACAGTAAGGAAAAATTATATGTTGATCAAATAGAATTTATTAAGGATGCTGCAAAAAGTTATCTTATTGATTTACAAGGTGCTAAACCATCCTCTGTATCTTTACAAACTTTAATCGATACTAATTATATTGAAGAAGGCATAACTGATCCGAGGGACGATACATTATTAAATGGTTGTATTTATATAACTTTTGATAATGTTTATAATACTTATGATTTAACATATATGGAGCAATCATGTTAGTAGGTGATTTATGAAAAAGGGATTTACTTTAATTGAGGTAATTGGAATACTAGTACTCTTAACGATTATTTTTGGAATTACTTTTCCGGTAGTTACAAGTGTTATTAATCGTTCTAAAGATAAAATGTATGAAGATCAAATTAATATAATTTATTCGGCAGCAGAATCTTATGCTTTAAAAAATTCGATACAAATTCCTTATAAAATATCTATTCAAACATTAAAGAACAATGATTATTTGTCGACAAAGCAAATTGTTGATGCCCGTACTAATGAAACTATGGATGGATGTGTTATTATAACTTTTAATCCAACTAATAATAAATATTCTAAAGTATATGAGGAAGCCGCTTGTATTACTGGGATTGTTGAATAAAAGATATCTTTGATATCTTTTTTATATGGATAAAACTATTGACTTATTCGTCAATAAACATTAAAATATAAATAGAATGTTAAACACATTTTAATAATAAAATAATGGAGGTAAAATTATGGATGACTTAATTTTCTCCATTTTACTTGTATTGATAGGACTTTTCGTTGGTATAATAACAATGTTTATTATTAATTATATTAAAGGCTCTTTAGCAGAAAAAAAGGTTGAGGAATTATTAGAAAAATCTAAAAAAGAGGCTGAAAAACTAAAAAGAGATTATTTGTTTGAAGCAAAAGAAGAAGCTCACAAAATTAAGATAGAAAATGAAAAAGAAATAAAAGAAAAAAAATCTGAGATTAAAGAATCAGAAGATCGTTTAATTGCGCGTGAAAGTAATATGGATAGGCGCGATCAAACTCTTCAAAATCGTGAGCAAATGTTAGAAGAAAAAGAGAATAATATAATTAGTAAACAAAGAAAAATTCAAGTTGAACAAGAAAAAGTGGAAGAAATACAAAAAGAACAATTAGAGCTATTAGAAAAAATTTCTGGTTATTCTAAGAAAGAAGCAGGGGAATTAGTTCTAAAAAAAGTTGAAGAAATGATGAATTTAGAAATAGCGTCTTATATTAAAGATCGTGAAGACGATGCAAAATTCGAAGCTGATAAAATGGCTAAGAATATGCTTGTTGAATCTATGCAAAGATATGCTGGAGACGTTGTTAATGAAAAGACTGTTACAGTTGTAGAATTACCTAGTGATGATATGAAAGGTCGTATCATTGGTCGTGAAGGAAGAAATATTAGAACAATTGAAGCGGTAACTGGTGTTGATTTAATTATAGATGATACTCCAGAAGCAATCGTAATATCTAGTTTTGATCCTTTGAGAAGAGAGATCGCTCATATGACAATTGATCGTTTAGTAAAAGATGGAAGAATCCATCCGGCTCGTATCGAAGAGTTATATGATAAGACAGTAAAAGAATTTGAAACAAAAATAAGAGAATATGGTGAAGCTGCTTTATTTGAATTAGGGATTACTAAGTTAGATCCAGAGTTAATTCAAATATTAGGAAAACTTCATTTTAGGACAAGTTATGGACAAAATGCTTTAAAGCACTCAATTGAAGTTGCACAATTATCAGGAATAATAGCATCTGAAATTGGAGAGAATATAGCTCTTGCTAAAAGAGCCGGTTTGTTACATGATATTGGTAAGTCAATCGATCACGAGGTTGAAGGAAGTCATGTTGAACTAGGTCGAGATTTAGCAAAGAAATATAAAGAAAATGAAATAGTAATAAACTCTATTGAATCACATCATGGTGATACACAACCAACTAGTATTATTTCAGAGGTTGTTTCTATTGCGGATGCATTAAGTGCTTCAAGACCTGGAGCAAGAAACGACTCTTTAGAAAATTATGTTAAAAGATTACAAGATTTAGAAAATATTGCTAATAGTATGCAAGGAGTATCAAATACTTTTGCAATGCAAGCAGGACGTGAATTACGTGTAGTTGTAAAACCTGAACAAATAGATGATGTAGCATCTTATAAGATGGCTAGAGACATTAAAAATAAGATAGAAGAACAATTACAATACCCTGGTACTATTAAGGTTACTGTCATAAGAGAAACAAGAGCAACTGAAGAAGCTAAATAAACCGATTATTCGGTTTATTTTTTTATAAAATACTTGATTTATTATTAATTAATCTATATAATATATAATTATAAAAAATTATTTCCCAAAAAATGTAAAAACTGTGTGATTTTTAAGTAAAATATGTTAGAATATTAATAGGTGATTAAAATGGATGAACTAAAACAAATACGAGAATCTATTGAATCAAATAACTACATAACTCCTGAATTAAAAGAAAATATCATAGAGTTGGTGGAGATTTTTAATAAGAAGATGCCTGATATTGATTTAAGTATCTTTAAAGAGAGAATTAAGACATTAAAAATATTTCAAGGGAATAAATTTATTATAAGAGATACTATTGAATATGATAGTGCCCAAAATATTTTATTTGTAAATAAAGAAGAACTTGCAAAATGTGATGGCAAAAACCGACTAATGTATGGTTTGTTATGTATTATCTCAACTAAAGGCAACTATAGTGGATTTAATGAAAACAACCAATTCAAAGCTTTAAACATAGGGGTGGCTGAGATGATAGTAAATTATTTAGTTGGGAGTGGTTATTAATGTTAGATGAAAATTTTATTGAACATCAAGATGAACAAATAATTGTAGGAATGTTACCAGAGGAAGCAAAAAAAGAATTAATTGATTGTTACTTTAATAAAGGTAATTTAAATACTTTTTTTGAGAAGATGGAAGAATTTGCCACACGCGAGAAATTAGACGAAATAATTAATTTATCAAATTACAATTATGATTTGGGAAGAAGTACAAATAAAAGTATTTTATTTCATATTCAAAATGAAATTAAAGAAAATGTTCAAGGAATAGATCTTTCTTATGAGTGCGTACCAGAAATGGTCGCCTCATATGATAAAGAGTATGATTTTAAAGAATTTGATAATCCTAAGAAGGGCAAAAAAAGGATTAAGGAATTAGAAGAATTAAAAAAACAACTTACACAAGTAAGTGAAATAGAAGCTAAGACAAAAAAGTAGTAATAAATTTTATTATTAATAGAGAGTTAGTGTATGGTGGAAACTAACAATAATGGTTTATGAATTCGTTTTTCGAGCTTTATAAAAGAAAATTTATAACGGTAACGCGTTACAGTATTAAGGTATAGTTTACTATACAAATTAAGGTGGTACCACGAAATCACGTCCTTAGATAAGGATGTTTTTTTTTAGGAGGAAATATGAAAGAGAAAATAAGTGCAATTAAATCCTGTTTTGATGAAAAACTAAGTAATGTAAGTAGTTTAAAAGATCTAAACGATTTAAAGGTTGAATATTTAGGTAAAAAAGGGCCTATTCAAGAGTTATCTTTGATGATGAGGGATTTATCGGTTGAAGATAAAAAAGACTTTGGAATTGGCTTAAACGAGGTTAAAACTTATGTTAATCTCAAAGTTGAGGATTTAAGAAAAGATTTAGAATATCGTGAATTAAATGAAAAGTTAGAAAAAGAAACAATCGATATTTCGCTACCAAGTAAAAAGGTAAGAAGAGGAAGTAAACATCCTTTTAATCGTGTTGTTGAAGAAATTGAAGATTTATTTGTTTCAATGGGTTATGATGTTGTCGATGGTCCTGAAGTAGAAACTGACGATAATTGTTTTAAAAATTTAAATGTTCCTGAAGGACATCCAGCTCGTGATGCTCAAGATACTTTTTATATTACAGAAGAGATGTTGCTTAGAACACAAACTTCGACTGTTCAAGCAAGAACGATGCAAAAAAATGAAGAAAAAGGACCGCTTAGAATTATTTGTCCTGGTAAAACTTATAGAAGAGATGACGATGCTACACATTCTCATCAATTCGGTCAAGTTGAAGGATTAGTAATCGATAAGGACATTACTTTAGCAGATTTAAAAGGTACTTTAGAAATATTTGCACGTAAATTATTAGGTGATAGCACTAAGATACGTTTTAGACCTAGTTTTTTCCCATTTACAGAACCTTCTTATGAAGTGGATGTAACTTGTTTTAACTGTGGTGGTAAAGGTTGTCATCTTTGTAAAAAAACTGGTTGGATAGAGGTTTTTGCAGCTGGTATGGTTCATCCTAATGTTTTAAGAATGGGTGGATATGATCCTGATAAATATACGGCTTTTGCATTCGGTCCGGGACTTGATCGTATAGCAATGTTTAAATATGCGATACCAGATATAAGGTATTTATATACTAATGATATAAGGTTCTTAGAACAATTTGATAGGAAGGATGATGAAAATGAAATTAAGTGTTAAATTTCTAAAAGATTATGTTGATGTTCCTGTCGATTATTTAGAGCTTGCAGAAGAGATGACTTCTAAAGGTAATGAATATGAAAGTGCTTCTAAGTTAATAAGTGCTACTGATTTAGTAATTGGTAAGATTATAGAATGTAGTAATCATCCTGATTCTGATCATTTAAAAGTATGTAAGGTTGATATTAAAAAATCTATTTTAAATATTGTTTGTGGTGCTCCTAATGCGAGAGAAGGTATTAAGGTAATAGTGGCAAAAGTTGGTGCTATACTACCTGAAATTACTATTAAAAGAAGCAATATAAGAGGTATTGAATCAGAAGGTATGATGTGTTCTTTAAATGAGTTAGGACTCGATCATAAGTTTTTAAAGCTAGAAGATGTTGAAGGTATAGCAGAGTTAGATGAAAGTGCTTTAGTAGGGGAAGATCCTATTAGTTTCTTAGGACTAGATGATGAGGTAATCGATTTTGAATTAACTTCTAATCGTGGTGATTTACTAAGTGTTTTAGGAATGGCATATGAGGTAGGTGCTATATATTCTAAGTCAGTTAAAGATATTGCTTTAAAATATAGTGAAATTAAAGAGGATTTTGATTTTAATTTAGATGTTCAAACGGATGGTTGTAGTTTATTTTTAGTTAAGAAGGTTAAGGATATTACTATTAAAGAAAGTCCAGCATTTATTAAAAACAGGTTAATAGCGTCTGGTATAAGACCGATTAATAATGTTGTTGATATTAGTAACTATGTTATGTTAGAAACTGGTCAACCATTACATTATTACGATGCTTCTAAGTTAGAAGATACAATTGTTGTAAGACAAGCTTATGAAGATGAGCGCTTAGTAACTTTAGATAATAATGAAAGAGTTTTATCTAAAGAAGATATTGTTATTGCTAATAAAGAAAGTGCTATTGGATTAGCAGGTGTAATGGGTGGATTATCGACTGAAATTGATAAAAATACTAAGGACATTATTATTGAAAGTGCTATTTTTGATCCGATTAAGATAAGAAAAACATCTAAAAAGATACTTCGTAGTGAAGCAAGCAATAGATTTGAGAAAAAAATTGATCCAAATCGTACTTATATGGCGATTGAAAGATCGTGTGCATTACTTGAAAAATATGCAGATGCTAAGATTGTAGCAGGGATTAAAGAGTATTCTAAGGAAAGTTTAGAAGATACTTTAATTGATATTACTTTTTCTATAATAAATAAGGTTTTAGGACTTAAAATATCTAATGAAGAAATAATTAATATTTTTGAAAGATTAGGATTTAAGGTTTTAGTAAAAGATGATAATATGCAAGTGTCAATACCTAAAAGAAGGGTTGATATTTCAATTAAGGAAGATCTAATTGAAGAAGTTGGTCGTATGTATGGTGTTGATAATATAGAGGGCAAATTACCAGTTGTGCCTACTAGACCAGGTCATGTAGATAAGACTAACAGAATTATCCGTGATAAGATGATTGATTTAGGCTTAAATGAGACTTTAAGTTATACTTTAATAGCAGAGTCTAATGTTCATAAATATACTAATGATACATTTGAACACATTAAGATATTAGATCCAATGACTGAAGATAGGACTACTTTAAGATATAGTTTGATTCCTTCTTTAGTAAGTATTTATGAATATAATAAAGCTCGTAGTTTAAAAGATATTTGTATTTTTGAAATCGGTAAGGGTTTTTATAAGATTGAAGATGACTATAAAGAAGATTATCGAGTGTCTGCTTTGATGACGGGTTTATATTATACTGAATTAGGACATGATGGTTATGTTGATTTTTATGTTATTAAGGGTGTTGTAGAGGAGTTGTTAGATTACTTAGGATATAAGAACCGCTATAGTTTTGTAGCGAAAGACACTCCTTTAGAACTACATCCAGGTCAATCAGCATCTATTGTTGTAAGTGGTAGAACTGTTGGTTATATAGGTAAAGTTCATCCAAGTGAAGTTAAGGATGATGTTTATGTATTTGAAATTAAGTTGAAAGATTTATTAGAGATTAAAACAGGTAAGATGAAATATAAAGAAATTTCTAAATATCCTAATATTGTGAAGGATGTAGCATTTATTTTAGATAAAGAAATTAAATCTGAAGAAGTAATATCTGTTATTAAAAAAACAGGTGGTAAATTACTTACTAATATATCAGTTTTTGATTTATATGAAATAAGTGAAGAAGAAAAGTCTTTAGCGTTTTCACTAACATTCAGTGATTTTAATAAGACTTTAACAGATGAAGAGGTTACTGAGATATTTAATAAGGTAATAAGTGATGTCGAAGGTAAGTTAAAAGCTAAATTAAGAAAGTAATACATTAGTATTACTTTTTTTATAAAAAGGTTTGGGTTATTGAAAGTAATAGGTAAAATATGTTACAATATAATTAATTTAATAATAGGGAGTAAGAGAATGAATTATAAAAGAGGTTTTACATTAATTGAGTTGTTAGCAGTAATAGTAATTTTAGCGATAATTATGTTAATCACAGTTCCAATAATTACTAATATGGTAAGTGATATTAAAATTCGTGCATATATTCAAAATGAGCAAGCAGTTATAAAAGCAACTAAATTATATTTATCTAAAAATTCAGATTATCTTCCAATTGAGATAGGAGATACTGCAGAGGTTAGTGTAGTAGATTTAAAAAATAGTGATTATTTAAAAGAATTAAAAGATCCTAATAATAGTTCTAAAGAATGTGGTGGTTATATTCTTGTAACCAAAACCCAAAATAATAATTATGATTACATACCACATATAAAGTGTGATGATAATATTAATAGTTCTAGTGAAGATGGCTTGATTGGTCATTATAAATTAAATGAATCTGAAGAAGGTACAACTAATTTATGGACGGGTAATTTAGGTATATATAACAATTATTCTATACCAGCAACATTAGTTGCGACTGGTGGATTTTATAAAGGAGCTCCAATATATAGATTAACTATGACACCAACAAATGCTACACAAGTAAGTAGTATACGATCAAATTTGGCAAATCACGGTGTAATGGGATCACGTATGACATTCTTGGGTAACAATAAATATACAACAAGTATTTATTGGAAACCTGTAAACAAAACAGATGTTCAAGTTGGTGGAAGGGCTAGTAATATTAGTGGTTGGTATGATGGAAATCATGAGGTTTTGGCAGACGGTTGGACAAGGTGTGTTACGTATAGAAATGGAACTGTTATTGATGACAAAACAGATTATATCTTTTGGAGTTTTCGTTCACCATCATTTGAATTGGGAGATACAATGGTAATAGATTGGGTAGCACCTCAAATTGAGCAAAAAGGTTATGCAACTGATTATACACCAACTTCTAGGGATACTGTGGCGCTTGACTATACACTAAATAAAAAAAATGGTGTAATTAACGGTGCAAAATATTCAAAGAACGATAATGCATATTTATTTAATGGAGTAGATGATTTTGCTTCAATTCCACTTTCAAAACCTACAGATGAATTTACTGTAGCAGTATGGGCTAAAAGAAAAGGTGATTACGCTTCAGGAATTAGTTTTGCTAGTATCGTAGGTTGGAGATATGTTACTGAATCAATAGGTGGTATAGCGTATAATTCTAATTATGATATTGGTTATAAAGATTATGGTGGAAGTATTGGTTATATAAATACTGGTTTTAAAATGATGCTTGATAAATGGTACCATATAGTAGCAACCTACAAAGCAAATGAAGTTAATTTATATATAGATGGAGAATTAGTAAAAAGTATTGCACAAACACCAACTATATATAATTCAAATGAATTTCAAATTGGTGCCACTAAATATTGTGAAGGACAAAATCGAGCATTTAATGGAAATGCAAAAGATGTTAGGATATATAATCGTGCTTTATCTGCAATAGAAATAAGGAGAATATATGAAACAACAAGGTAATGTGAAGAATAATATGAATAAAAAAGGATTTACATTAATTGAGTTACTAGCCGTAATAGTAATTTTAGCTATTATAGCATTAATAGCGTCCCCAATTGTTGTTGGATTAATAGAAGATTCTAAGAAAAGTACAACTGAAAGAAGTGCCGAGAATTATGCAGATGGGATTAAAATAGCGGTTGCTAATAAGAATTTAAATCGTGAAAATATTCCAGATGTTCCATATATAGTAATGCCTAATGGTAATCTTTGTAGTGGAACAGTAACAGATGATACTTGTAATGGAGAAACGTTAACTATTAAGATGGATGGTAAAACACCAACAAGTGGAATTGTTAATTTAAGTAATAATGGAACAGTTGCAACTGCTACATTATGTATAAATGATGTTAAAGTGGTTTATTCAGATGGAATATCTGAGTATAAAGCAAAAAATTGTAATGATATGACTTATAGTGAAAACATTTTAAATGGAGCAGATCCAGTATTAGGATCTAATATGATACCAGTAAGAATTTCTGATGACGGAACAGTAACCTATGCTGACTTGAAAGATGGCTGGTATGATTATACAAATAAAGAGTGGGCAAATGCTGTAATGTTATCAAGTGGAACTTATAATGTAGGAGACATAATACCAGAGTCAGCTATCAGATCATATTTTGTATGGATACCAAGATATAAATATAAAATATTTAATGAAGGTCTTTATACAGGTGTTATATCAAGTAAACCAACGGAAAGTATAGCACAATCAATAGAAATAGAGTTTGAAACAAAAGATGTAACAGCATCAACTGGAAGTACAAAAGGTTCATGGTTAACTCATCCTGCATTTACTTCATTTAATACAAATGGGATATGGGTAGGTAAATTTGAAACAGGATATTTAGGGGCAACAACAACATCACAAGCTCAAGTAAATAGTTCTGATTCAAGTAAGATAATAGTAAAACCAGATGTATTTAGTTGGAGGGCAAATACATTATATAATATGTTTGTAGCAGCCTATAATTATAATCGCTCTAATGATTCACATATGATGAAAAATACTGAATGGGGAGCAGTTGCATATTTATCACATTCAAAATATGGGATAAATAAAGAGATAAATATAAATAATAATTCAGCATATAAAACAGGTTATAGTGCAGTAGAAGGAACTGATCAAACAACATTTCCTGGAACATATGGAAATGATTATACAAAAACGTTAGGTTATGCAACAAGAGGTGTTAATTTGTTATTAAACACCAATATTGAACGAACATCAACTTTTTCAGGTTGGCAACAATATTTTTCGGATATGAAGTTAGTCGATGATAGTTTAATTAAGTTAAAGGAGGGTGGAACATTTACTTTAAAAGGTTATATTAAAAATATATCTGGAATAGAAGATGTCGGTTTTATGTTGCATTGTAATACTTCAACAACCCCAACAGGATATCGACAATTTACACAACAATCAGCTGCAATTAAACCTAATGAGGAAGGATATTTTATCTATTCTTTCACAGCACCAGAAGACTATAATATAACAAGTGCAATTATTGCTACGAGACATAGTTCAGGAAGTGCTTCAGAGAGCACTGTAATTTTTAGGGAAGTACAACTGGAACAAGGTTCAAAAGCAACACGTTATGAACCCTATACTAATGGTGTTTCAATTGGTAAAGAACATCCAACAACAACAGGAAATATAACAGGAATATATGATATGAGTGGTGGAGCAAATGAATATATGGCATCATATAAGAGTGGACAACTAGGAAATAGTGGCTTCACAACAACAACAATAGCAAATTATAATTTTAAATATTTTGATGTCTATTCAGCAAGTTCAAATTTATCATCTTTTAATTATAGAATACTAGGAGATGCAACAGGAGAAATGGGACCATTTTACAATTATGTAGATGGTGATGGGACAAGTAGATATCACAATAATTGGTATGCTGACTATTCGTACTTTGTTGACTCTTCTAGCCCTTGGTTCTACCGAGGAGGCAATTATTCCCATGGAGTTCTTGCAGGACAGTTTAAATTCTTTAGATTTACAGGTACTATAGTTACCCACATTGGTTCGCGTCTCGTTCTTGCAGTAAATTAAAAATAAGTAAAAACCCAATCTAGTATTATCTGGATTGGGTTTTATAATAGAAGTATATATGTTTATAAGGTTATTTTTTGTTTATTTGGTATATATAAATAAAGACAAAAAAAAGAACAGTCCCCCTGCGAACTGTCCTATAAAAGAATAAAAAGGGGTTGGCTAGTGTGATACTAGCGCCAATTCGCCTATATAACTCGAATTGGTAATGTATATACTAATTGAAAATAGTTCTTTTGTCAAGTTTTTTAACATAAAAAGTATTAAATAATTGAAATGCGAACAAAAGTTTGATATAATTTAGAAGATAGGTGATTTATGAAAGAGTTAATTAATCTAAATGGTGTAGGACCTAAGATATTGAAGATATTAAATAATAACGGATTTTATTCAACTGATGATTTAATTGAATATTATCCTTTTCGATATGATGAGATGAGTAGAAGTGATATAGATTCTTTAGAACAAGATGAAAGGATTGTAATAGATGGTTATAGTGAAAATTTTCCTTTTTTAATAAGGTTAAAAGGTAAGTTAGATAAGATGACTTTTAGATTTAATGTGGGAAGTAGAATTGTCAATGTGGTTATTTTTAATAGAGGTTTTTTAAGAAATAAGATTAAACCTAGGACAACTTTGACTTTGATTGGTAAATATGATTTAAAGCACAATACTATTATTGCTAGTGATATTAAGTTTAGTGCTCTTTCTTCATTACCCCCTATTATTCCAATTTATCATTCATTTGAAGGTATTACTAGTAAACAGATATCTTCTTTAATAAGCCAAATTGAAGATTATAAGGTTATTGAATATGTACCTGATTATTTAAAGTTAAAATATGGTTTATTAGATAAGTTAGAAAGTGTTAAAAAAATTCATAATCCTAGTGATATGAAAGAGGTTAAAAGCGCTACTAATTATTTAAAGTATGAGGAGTTATTTTTGTTTATGCTTAAGATGAATAGGCTTAAAAATAACAAGAATAATCAAGTTGGTTTAAAGCGAGATGTTGATTATTCTAAGGTATTAGAGTTTATATCTAAATTACCTTTTAAGTTAACTAAAGATCAATTAAAGAGTGTAGAAGATATATATAATGATTTAGTGTCTCCTAATAGAATGAATAGACTATTACAAGGTGATGTTGGTAGTGGAAAGACTATTGTTTCTGTTATAGCGATCTATATTAATTATTTAAGTGGTTATCAAAGTGCTTTGATGGCGCCTACTGAGATTTTAGCACATCAACATTTTAATAATATTGTTAATTTATTTAAAGATTATAATATTAATGTAAGTTTATTAACTGGTAAGATGAAGGTTAAAGAAAAAAAAGAAGTTTATAAAAAATTAGAAAACAAAGAGATTGATTTAATTATAGGGACTCATGCTTTATTTCAAGATGATGTTAAATATAATAACCTAGGCCTTGTTATTACTGATGAACAACATCGTTTTGGGGTTAATCAAAGAGGAAGTTTAAAAAATAAAGGAATTTCTCCTGATATTTTATATATGAGTGCTACTCCAATACCAAGAACTTATGCTCTTACTTTATATGGTGATATGGATATATCTACTATAAGAACAAGGCCTGAAGGAAGAAAAGAGATTATAACTACTTTAAAACATGATTCTGAAATAAAGGATGTTTTGGAAAGTATGTTAGAGGAGTTAAAACAAGGTCATCAAATATATGTTATAGCACCTTTAATTGAAGAAAGCGACAAGATCAATTTAGAAAACATTAATGAATTAGAGTCTAAGATGAAAAGTGCTTTTTCTAAGTATTACAATATTGGTGTTATGCATGGTAAGATGGAGTCAAAAGAAAAAGAAGAAGTTATGAATAGTTTTCAAAATAATGAGATTCAAATTCTTATTAGTACGACTGTTATAGAAGTAGGGGTAGATGTTAAAAATGCTACTATGATGGTTATATTTGATAGTTTTAGGTTTGGACTATCCGCTATTCATCAACTAAGAGGTAGAGTTGGTAGAAATGAAATACAATCATATTGTATTTTAATAAGTAGTAAACAAAATGATCGACTTAAGATTTTAACTGAAACTTCAGATGGTTTTAAGATTAGTGAAGAGGATTTTAAGCTAAGAGGTAGTGGAGATTTATTTGGATTAAGACAAAGTGGGGATATGTCTTTTAAGGTTGCAGATATTAAAAATGACTATAATATTTTATTGTATGCTAAAGAAGATAGTGAAGATTTTTTAAAGTGTAAAATAGATGATATAAAATATAAGCATATTAAAGACTTAATAGATAAAAATGATGGATTAGATTAGTGTAAAGTTTGTTTTGTTATATTGACTTTTTTAATTAGACAATTTATAATTATAATAGCGTGAGACCAATCACGCGGATGTTCTTATGTTTTTGAATATAAGAGCATTCACCAAAACCCCCTGAAGGCCCTCGAAAGAGGGTCGTTTTTTTGGATATAAAATAGGAATTGTATAATTTTAATTCATTATTGGGTAGCTTTTAGGTAGCAATTTTTTTAAAATTAATTTAAAAAGCTTTTAATTTTTTTAAAAAGTGTTATAATTTAGTTGTACATAGAAGTAGATAATAGCTTTATTTTGTACACTCAATTCGGTTAAAGTCCGAGAAACCATTATTATGGGTCTATTAGCATTGCCGCTGGCAATAGCTAGTAATATTATGGAGTGTTTGTGGCTCGCTGGCAGACAAGCTGCGGCTCACCTACAAACACTAACCATATATGACGTAATTTGCCAAGTACAAGTAGATTAATTAAGATTTCAGGTCGCTGCTAATCCCCTTTGTTATAGTTAATAGGAAAGGAGGAAGCTTATGAAAAAGAAGAAAAAACAAAAATTTTTGATTATGTCATTAATATTTGCATTTATTTTTCCAATCATAGTGAAGGTGTTAAATTTTGATTCCAGTCAAATTGGGATGTGTATTTCATTTTATGGAATTGTTTTAGCTTTTTACTCAAATTTTAGATTTGGGGAGGCCCTTCAACCGAAGCTGAGTATTATCACTTAATTAGTTGTTGATATGTGCTTGGCGTTTTTACGTTTATGGAGATAAGGTGATTAATTCGATTAAAAATAATCAATCTAAACTATATAATAGAGGTAGCAAAAAATATATTGCATCATTGCTGTCAAACGCTAAAAATAATATATATTTTACAAAAAATGATTTAAATAATATTATCTATAAATATGATAAATTAGAAGTAACTTTTTATGAAAATAAAAAATCAAAGAAAAGCTATAATAAAAAACCTAAAGATTATAACTGCAAAAAATATAGAAAATTTACGGATGTGTGTGAACCTAGGAAAACCGCTTTAAAACAATTAAATTTTTATTTATCCCAATTAAGTATACCGGATTATGTTTTTGCTAAAACAGATGGTGGTTTTGTAAAAAATGGAAGGTATCATCGTGGGAATACAAATTTTTTATTAATTGATATAGCAAGTTTTTATCCAAATTGTACTTTAAAGTATGTAAAAGATTTTTTTCAGGCAGATGGTGGATTGAAGATGAAAAGGGATTTAGCTCAGAGAATGGCTGAATTAGTTACAACGCCTGCTATTGATAATAACAAGATTAGAGTTATTCCGCAAGGTTTTTCAACAAGCACGTTAATTAGTTTTTTTGCTTATCGAAAAATGTTTGGAGAATTAAACAAATTGGCTATTGAAAATAATTTAATTTTTAGTACTTATGTTGATGATGTAACATTTTCTACAAAAGATGAAAATTTAAACTTTGAATATATAATAATTAAAATCGATGAAATATTAAATAAATATGGGCATAAAATAAGAAAAGAAAAAATTAAAATTTGTTCTTTAAGAGCAGGTAAATGTCCTACAATAACAGGAATTTGGCTGAAACGTTATAAAGTGAGGGCATCATCAAAAATATATAAAAAATTAATCAGAAATTATAGATATCTTATTTCAAATCCAATAATAGATGCAAAAAGTTATCTGAATTCATGGAAAAAATTTGTTGCATTAGATGGGATATTAAACACAATTGATTATATAGAACCGGTGACAAAGAAAAAAAGAGATTATATAAGAAATTATATAAATAAAAATAAGAAAAATTATATTGTAGCTATTTCTCCATACGTAAGAAAAATAAACAGTAGTTATTGGAAACCAAAGTTTTATAATGCTTATCTTTCAAATCGACTGAGAGAATTTTATGATATTAACAAGAAGTATTTTGAAATAAAAAAGGATTAACGAAACATATGTTAGTCCTTTTTAAATTTTTCAATAATATCTATAAAAATATTTATTGAATATTTTTGTTAACTAATTTGCTAAAAGGAAGATATAAAAAATAATGAAATATTACCTAATTTAGTAAAAAATTAAGTTATGTAAGTATTAGTATCAACCCAGATATAATGTTAGCTGTAAATGATGCTAATATAGTTGAAGAAGTAATTCCTTTAAATGAAGGTGCTGACATTATAATTTCTGATTTAGAATTAGTTGGTATGGATATAGAATCAGCAAGTAAAAAGGTAATAGATGCCGCGATTGAAACTGGCTATATTGATGAATATAGTGATGAAAACATTATTGTGGTTACTGCTACTAATGAACAAGAACGTCAAAGATTAGAAAAAAAAGTGATTGATTCTTTAAATGACAATTTGGAAGAAAGAAAAATATTTCCTATAATAATAACAGGAGTAAGCGATGAAATGAAAGAAGAAGCTTCATTATATGGAATAAGTAATGGTAAGATGTTATTGGTTAGTCGTGCCGCTTCTCTTGATCCAACTTTAGATAAAGAACAATTAGCGACATTGTCAGTTAAAGAAATACAAAAGGAAATAAAAAAAAATATTAAAGTAAGACATGAGGCTTTGAATAAAAACGGAGAAGAATTAAAAAATAGATTTAAACAAGAAAAAGATACTTTAAAAAAGACATATAGGGAAAAAATTCAACAAATGGAAAAAACTCTTTTAGAAGCTTATGGATTTGATGAAGATGAAATGAAGGAAGACGAGATAAGAGACGCTATTATTACTGCTTCTAAAGATAAAAAAGCCGAAATTAAAGAAAGAGTAAAAGAGATAAGTGAAGAACTAAAAAGTAATTCTAAAAACGAAACTTATAATGAAGTCAAAAATAAAATTAAAAATTTTAAAGGACAAAAAAATAAAAATTAAAAAGAACATGAAATAAAAAAGTGATATTTTAGTTTAATAAATTTAAAATATCACTTATATTTTTATGCAGTTTTAAAATTTTGCTGCCTAAATGTTATTTAAAAAGTTATACACTCAAAAAATCTAAATAAAACAGATATTTTATCTAGAAATATTTTAGGTCTAATAATATTTAATATTTATTTTCACGTATCAATAATTTATATTTAATAATAATACTTTAAAAAATGATATTTATTCATTTTGAAGGATCCAAGAGGCTCCGTTTTTTTATCTTAGATTCTTATGTTATTGGTTTTGTTAGTTATTCTTCGTTAATTCTAGAATGTTAATATTTATCGTGAATTATTAACTTTATGATATAATTGATATGAGGTGAACTTTTATGAAAGAATTACAAGCAAAAATAAGAAAGTTTAATGAAGATCGAGATTGGGATCAATTTCATTCACCAGATAATTTAGCAAAATCTATTTCAATTGAATCTGGTGAATTGTTAGAATGTTTTCAATGGAATAATGATTATGATCTTGAAGAAGTAAAAGAAGAGTTGGCCGATGTAATGAATTATTGTATTCAAATGGCTGATAAGTTAGGTATTGATCCTAAACAAATAATTTTAGATAAAATGGAAAAGACAGCAAAAAAATATCCAGTTGAAAAGTCAAAAGGTGTTAGTACAAAATACAATAGACTATAGGAGTTGGAGTAATGTTAGTATATGAAGGAGTAAAATCGGCGTTTATTAATGATGTAGATTTAAATTTAATAACAGATAAAATTTTAAATAGATTTAAAAAAGTTTTTCATAGAAGTACAGGAGAATCTGAAATTAATTCTTGGCGTGAATCAATGCTAAGAATGAGAGGTGTTTTAGCAGATGATGAAATACCAAATAATGCAGGAGTTGCGATAGAGTTTAATATTCCTCACACATCTAATAGAATAGATTTTTTGTTGTCGGGATATGATAAATACAAAAATAATTCAATAATTATAATTGAATTAAAACAATGGACTCGTGCATATGCAGTAGAAGGTAAAGATGGTATAGTGTCAACAGTTACTGGTAAAGCTCTTAGAGAAGTAACCCATCCCTCTTATCAAGCATGGAGTTACGCTAGTTTAATAAATAGTTATAATCAGGAAGTATATGATAGAGATGTTGGATTATATCCGTGTGCATTTTTACATAATTATGATTTAACTGATGATGATCCAATAAATAGTGCACAATATCAAGATTATATTAATGTTGCTCCAATGTTTGGGTCTAAGGACTTTGAAAAACTAAGAAAGTTTATTAAAAGTTTTATATCTGAAGGTGATAATAAAGAGGGATTATACATCATAGAAAATGGTAAAATAAAACCATCTAAAATGTTACAAGATTCTTTTTCATCAGTACTAAAAGGTAATAATGAATTTGTTCTTATAGATGATCAAAAAATTATTTATGAAGAGGCTTTAAAAATTGGTATTAATGCACATTTACATAATGAAAAAAGTGTATTAATAGTTGAAGGTGGTCCAGGTACCGGGAAATCAGTACTAGCAATTAATTTATTAAAACAATTCTTAAATAGAAGTATGAATAGTTTTTATGTAACTAAGAATAGTGCACCTAGAGAAGTGTTTAAAGCAAAACTTAAAATAGATAAAATGAGTGGATTAAATAATTTATTTAAAGGCTCAGGATGTTTCTATGAATCTGAAACAAATTCGTTTGATGTTTTAATAGTAGATGAAGCCCATCGTTTAAATAAAAAATCAGGATTATTTTCAAATTTAGGAGAAAACCAAATCAAAGAAATAATTAATTCAAGTAAATTTTCCGTTTTCTTTATAGATGAGAATCAAAGAGTTACATTAAAGGATAATGGCTCAATCGATGAAATAAAAAGATATGGCAAATATTATAATGCTTCTATACATAAAATGGATTTAAAAAGCCAATTTAGATGTGATGGTTCTGATGGATATTTAGCATGGTTAGATAATATTTTAGAAATTAGAGAAACCGCTAACTTTGATTTAGATAGTAAATATGATTTTAAAGTATTTGATAATCCAAATGAATTAAGAGACGCTATTATAAAAGAGAATAACAAAAATAATAAATCAAGATTAGTTGCAGGTTATTGCTGGAACTGGATAAGTGAAAGTAAAAATAAAACTGATGTATATGATATAGTTATACCTGAATATAACTTTGAAATGAGTTGGAATTTAGGTAATTCAAGTACTTGGGCAATAGACAAAGAATCTATTAATGAAATTGGATGCATTCATACTTGTCAAGGATTAGAATTTGATTATGTTGGTGTTATAATTGGTGATGATTTAAGATATGAAAATGATCATATAGTTACTGATTTTACTAAGAGAGCTAAAACAGATCAATCATTAAAAGGAATTAATAAAATTGCTAAAGAAGAAGGTTTAGATGAAGCTAATAGATTAGCAGATTCAATTATAAAAAATACATATAAAACCCTAATGACTAGAGGAATGAAAGGATGTTATGTATATTGTACCGATAGAACAATGCAAGAATATTTAAAAAGTAATATTAGATAAAGAGCGAAAACAGCTCTTTTTTAATATCTATGAAATATAAATATTAAATTCTTGGGATAAATAATAAATAATGATATAATAATTTTATAAGATTTTAAAGCTAAAATTAAGAAACAAGGGTGGTAAATATGAATAATGCTTCTTTTGGAATGACTGTTCAAAAACTTGTGTGTGACATATATGATTTAAAAGCAAATGAGTGGGCTACTAAACAATATATTTCAAATTATGATTCAAGATTTGATGGTGTAAAAAGTATTTTGCCTAAAATTTTTAATGAAATAGGTGCAAAGCCAATAAAATGTTTAAGTTTTGAAAAAGATATTCAAAATGGTGGTACTATTAATCCTCATAACTTTTATTTAAATAATGGTATGACTTTATCAATTAAAACTACTAAAACCAAAACGAATTCAAAAGTTGCTCCGAATATAGTCGGTCAAGCAGGTTATGAACAATTAAATTATCATTTTGGGCATCTATACGATAAAAAAATTGATAATCAATTTGATATTAAAAAAATGATCTGGAATAATATTTCTGATGCATTTCCTATCTTTATAGATTACTTATTTTTATCTGATATATTGTTATGGATATATATAGATGGGGATAGTTATAATTATAGGATAATATATAGGGAGGAAAAACCTGATTTTTCATGGAATAAATTAAAGTTTAGTTTTACGAGACCTTCGTTAAAAGAATGGACAGAAAGTATGACTATAAAATATGAAAACATTAGTATTGCTGAAGTTCAGGTCCATAAGAAGAGAAATTTTAAATTTAGATTTATATTGGATAAACTCGAAGGATTATTTACTAGACGTGAAAATAATAATGAAACATTTGGTATATCTGTGGAAAATGCAATTTGTAATATTTTTAATTTAGATAAACCAGATCATCTTGATAAGAGATCAGATTATTTAATTGAGAATAATTCTAAAAATGTTATTATTGAAGCATTTGAAAGCCTTCCTAAACCCATAGAATATGTGGGTGATAAAAAGGGTGATTTTGGAGGACAAAGTAAATCTCCAATCGATTTTATATTAGATGGAAAAAAAACATTATCTTTGAAAACAAACATAGGTAATAAAGTTTGTCCACCAGAAATAGGGCAACCGAGTATAGAAACATTTAAAAAGCATTTTGCATATTTGATTACGGATCTTGATAGTTTTAATAAAGATAGGTTTAAGGAACTGGTATTTGAATCAATTGATGAGTTAATGAATCAGTATTTGAAATTTTTATTTGACTGTGATTATTTACTTTGGATTTATAAAAACAAAGAGAAGTATAGATATAAAATATTATCAAGTGATTTAACATTTGTTTTTAAAAAGGAATATTTTACATTTACAAGAGATTTGAACGGTTGGAATGAAAGTAATACAGTAAAATATTTTGGTAAAACAATAGGTGAGTTTCAAGTTCACAAAAAAAGAAATAGTTTGAAGTTTAGGTTTGATATGAATAATTTAATAGAATTATTAGAAGAAGAAGAAAAATAACGATGTAATACATTGACATTTGTCCACCTCTCATGTATAATTATCATGTATAGTGGACAGGAGTTGTAAAATGGAAATTTTAACAGTGGAAGAAATATCAAAAAAGGTGAATAAAAGTGTAAAAACTATAAGAAGACAAATTGCAGAAGGTAGTTTAAAGGCTACTAAAATTAATAATAAATATAGAATTGAACAAGAAGACTATGAAAAATGGTATGAAGATTATTCTAATGGAATATCCAAAGAGTCTATTTTTGATAACGTGAATTTTCTCAATAGTGATTCAAAAGAAGTAAATTATGTAGATATTTCTACAGAATGGAATATTGATGGTTGGAAAAATCCGGATGAAAAAAACGGATTAAATTTTATAGATTTATTCTCTGGTGCTGGTGGTTTATCATGTGGACTTGTTATGGCTGGTTATACCCCAATTGGGAGTGTGGAAATTATGGAACAGGCTGTAGCAACTTATAAATATAATTTTGTTGATAAAAAGGGATTTAAAGAAAATTTAGAAACAAGAGATATACGTGATAAAAATATTAAAAAAGAATTATATAAAACTGTGGCCGATAAAGAAGTAGACCTTATAGTTGGTGGGTTTCCTTGTCAAGGATTTAGTATGGCAGGGAATAGAATAGTCACTGATAAAAGGAATACACTTTATCTAGATATGTTAGAAATAGTTAATCATATTAAACCAAAAGTAGTTGTAATGGAAAATGTTCCAGGATTAAGATCAATGCTTAGTGGAAAAGTAGAAGAAAAAATAATTAATGATTTTGAAGAAATAGGATATAAAATTAATGTTACTGTTTTAAATGCTGCTGATTATTATACCCCTCAAATGAGGAGAAGGGTTATATTCATAGGAAATAGAATAGGTAAACTAAATTATCATCCTATGCCAATATTGAACCCAGACAAATATATAACTACAGAAGATGCTATATCTGATTTGATAAAAAGAAAACCCGATCCTTTATTTAATCATATCCCAACAAAACATTCTGTTGAAATGCAAAATAAATTATCGAATGTCAAAGAAGGAGAAAGTTTATATAAAAATTATTCTGATTCTTGGAAAAAATGTCATTGGAAAAAACCTTCTTGTACTGTAAAAGAAAACCATGGTGGAGTTAATATTCATCCAAAGTTACCAAGAGTTTTAACAGCGAGGGAATTGGCAAGATTACAGTCTTTCCCTGATGACTTTATATTTCAAGGTTCTAAGAAATGGCAATTAGTTCAAATTGGAAACGCAGTTCCTTGCTATTTAGGAAAGGCTATAGGTTTGGCTGTTAAAAAAATGATTAATGAGAAAGAAGATAGATAATATCTTCTTTTTATATACAACATATTAGTTTAGGTTATAAACCTTCATTAATGGTACAAGCTTTGATTTTACATTTCAAAAATATTTTAATAATAAAAAATCCAATATAAATTAAAACTTTGAAAATTGACTTTTCAAATAATTAGGCATATAATTTTTATATAATAGAATAATTAAAATGATGATTGATTATTTATGTATTGGAGGTGTAATATAGGTTTTTATTATTGTAAAAGTAGATAAAAAAAATAAAGGAAGTGGATTTTTATGAATAAGAAAAATATTTTTATAATAACAATAATAATTATAGTTGTTGCTCTTCTAGGGTATGTCGTTTTAAATTTTAATAATAAAAAATTAAGTTATGTAAGTATTAGTATCAACCCAGATATAATGTTAGCTGTAAATGATGCTAATATAGTTGAAGAAGTAATTCCTTTAAATGAAGATGCTGACATTATAATTTCTGATTTAGAAATAGTTGGTATGGATATAGAATCAGCAAGTAAAAAGGTAATAGATGCCGCGATTGAAACTGGCTATATTGATGAATATAGTGATGAAAACATTATTGTGGTTACTGCTACTAATGAACAAGAACAAGAACGTCAAAGATTAGAAAAAAAAGTGATTGATTCTTTAAATGACAATTTGGAAGAAAGAAAAATATTTCCTATAATAATAACAGGAGTAAGCGATGAAATGAAAGAAGAAGCTTTATTATATGGAATCAGTAATGGTAAGATGTTATTAGTTAGTCGTGCTGCTTCTCTAGATCCAACTTTAGACAAAGAACAATTAGCAACATTGTCAGTTAAAGAAATACAAAATGAAATAAAAGAAAGTATTAAAGTAAGACATGAGGCTTTAAATAAAAATAAAGAAGAATTGAAAAATAAATTTAAAGAAGAAAAAGATAATTTGAAAAAGACATATAGAGAAAAAATTCAACAAATGGAAAAAACTCTTTTAGAAGATTATGGATTTGATAAAGATGAAATGAAGGAAGACGAGATAAGAGACGCTATTATCGTTGCTTCAAAAGATATAAAAGCCGAAATTAAAGAAAGAGTAAAAGAGATAAGAGAAGAACTAAAAAGTAATTCTAAAAATGAAACTTATAATGAAGTAAAAAATAAAATCAAAAATTTTAAAGGACAAAAAAACCAAAAGTAAAATTATAATATGAAATAAAAAAGTGATATTTTAGTTTAATAATTTAAAATATCGCTTTTTTTATGTAGTTTTAAATAATTTTAAAACAATCAAATAATTCTAGGAAATCTTTTAGTATTTGTATGATAATTTGTTGACATAAGTTTATATGTTACATATAATACATATAGATAGTTATCTATATATAAAAGACTAATGGAGGAATTAAAAATGAAATATAATTATGAAGAATATGCCTTAATTTTTAAAGTTTTAAGCGATGGAACTAGGCTAAAGATTTTATCAATGCTTTCAGATGAAGAATTGTGTGCTTGCAAAATATTAGAAGAATTTAATATAACACAGCCAACGCTATCTTATCATATGAAGATGTTAACTGATACAGGACTTATTAATGCAGTTAAAGATGGTTCTTGGGTAAAATATTCAATTAATAAAAATAAGGAACAAGAACTATTTAAATTTCTATTATATCTGTTAAAAGAAGAATGCCCTTGTAAGGGAGGTGAATAAATATGGATATTATTAATGCTATTTTTTCTTTCTTAAATAGTCAATTATTAAAAATGGAATGGTTAAATAATTTGATAAAACTATTAGTTGAAAAGGTGCTTAGGTTAGATGTTGATAGTAAAATAGGAGGTAGTTTACAATTCTTTCTATATGATACTATTAAAATATTTATCTTGTTATCAGTACTAATATTTATTATATCTTACATTCAATCTTACTTCCCACCTGAAAGAACTAAAAGTATAATGGGAAGATTTAAGGGAATAACTGCTAATATAATAGGTGCATTATTAGGAACAGTAACACCATTTTGCTCTTGTTCTTCAATACCATTATTTATTGGATTTACTAATGCTGGATTACCACTAGGAGTAACATTTTCATTCTTAATATCATCACCACTTGTTGATTTAGCCTCTGTTTTACTTTTAGCAAGTATTTTTAATTGGACAATTGCCATTGCTTATGTAGTAGTAGGATTATTAATTGCCGTTATTGGTGGTACTATAATTGGGAAACTACATTTGGAAAAGTATATTGAACCGTTCATTTTAAAGAAAACAGATGGAGTTCAATGCGCATGTTCAGAAGGTGAAGTACTATCAAAAAAAGATAGAATAAAATATGCAAAAGAACAAATGTTAGAGATAATAAAAAAAGTATGGTTATACATTCTTGTAGGAGTAGGAATAGGTGCACTAATTCATAATTGGATTCCTGAAAATGCTATAGTAGCTGTTCTTGGTAGAGATAACATATTTGCTGTTTTAGTAGCGACTTTAGTAGGAATACCAATGTATGGAGATATCTTTGGTACACTTCCTATTGCTGAGGCTTTAGTAGTAAAAGGTGTAGGAATAGGAACTGTGTTATCCTTTATGATGGCGGTCACAGTTTTATCTCTACCATCAATGATAATGTTAAAAAGAGTTATAAAAATGAAACTCTTAATTATCTTTGTTTCAACAGTAACAATTGGAATATTAATTATGGGGTATTTATTTAATTATTTTAGTTATTTATTAATATAGAAGAAATTGTTAAACTAATATGAAAGGGGGAATAGTATGTCAATTAAAGTAAAGGTACTGGGTACAGGTTGTCCTACATGTCAAAGATTATATAAAGATGTAACGGAAGCCATATCTGAATTAAAAATAGATGTTGATCTTGAAAAAATAGAGGACTTGCAACAAATTATGTCATTTGGCATTATGAGTTTACCAGCGCTTGTCGTTAATGATAAAGTTAAGTTTGCTGGAAAGAGCCCAAATAAGGATGAATTAAAAAAATATTTAACTGAGGATAATGAACCAGATGTTCAATGTTCGTGTGGTGGCAATTGCCAATGTTAAATATAATAAGTTATAGAAAATGAATTGTTACATATAAAAACATAAATCTATATTGATTTATGTTTTTATAAATATTCTTTTAATTCTTCAACAACATTCTCTTGGTTATCTATAAAATCTTCTACTAGTTTTTCAACTTTTTTGTCAATTTTTTTATTATTTAATATTCTCTTACCTTCAATAATACCCATATTTGTACCTTGTAATAATATTTCTGCTATTTTAGAATCAGTATGATCTTTCATAGTTTTCATATTAATCATATAATCATTCATTACCTTTGTAAGAGAATCAATTTCATGAGGACTTTTATCACTATAATTAATATATATTGAGTTTATTTTATCTTCTATTTTGTCATATTGCGCTAATTGTTTTTCCAGAATGTTTTTAAATTTCTGATTATCTACTTTATCAATTAAATTATTAATCGATTCAATACCAATTGTACAACCTTTATTTAATTCATCTAATGCATTTTTATTTTCTTCCATTTTTCACTCTCCAATACTATTATGTCTCTTTATTAAAAAATTATAAATATTATTATTATTACTATAGTGTAATAAATTAAATTTTTTTTAATATTTAAAAATACTACATTGTGGTATAATGTAATCAATAATAGAGGAGGATTTTATTATGTGGATTTATGTAGTTATAGGAGTAATTGTTTTATTGTTAATTTATGGATTTGTTGTTTATAATAGTTTAGTAAAATTATCAAATAAAGTTAAAGAAGCTTTTGCAACTATGGATGTTTACTTAAAGAAAAGATGGGATTTAATTCCTAATATAGTTGAAACTGTTAAAGGTTATGCTAAACATGAAAAAGGTACTTTAGAAAGTGTTATCAATTTAAGAAGTGGACAGTATGATAATATGAGTACTAATGATAAAATTGATACTAATGAAAAAGTAACAACCGGTATTTCTAAATTAATGATGTTAGCAGAATCTTATCCAGAATTAAAAGCTAATCAGAATTTTTTAGATTTAAGTTCACAACTTACTAAAGTAGAAGATGATATTGCTAATTCAAGAAAATATTACAATGCTGTAGTTAGAATGATGAACAATAAAGTGCAAATGTTTCCTTCAAATGTTTTTGCACGTCTATTTGGATTTAAAGAAAACAAATTTTTTGAAGCTAATAAAAGAGATAGAGAAAATGTTAAGGTGAAATTATAATGAATAAATATAAGTTATTATTAATGAGTTTTTTTCTTTTTCTAATATCAATTATTTTACCTATTAAGGTAAATGCTGTAAGTTATGAAAGTGACCTTGTTGATTTAAAAAGAGATAATTTTTTTAAAACTGATAAATTTGAATTAAATTTAGAGTATGTAGAATTTCAAAATGAACCATCTCTTATAATGGGTAGTGCTAAAAGAAGTACAAGCAATCTCTATTATTATCACTATATATTTTACTATTATAATGAAGAAAAAGAGGAGATTGGAGCTTCTGATGGTTATAGTACTATATTTAATACAATAGCAAATGAAAATGGTAGTTTTATGGGTAATAAATTAGAAGAAAAAAATATAAAAAAACCTTACAAACTATCGGATGTTAGGTTTTATAGATTATTTATTGAACCTTCTACCAAAGAAATGGTCGATAATTATAATAAAAATCAAAAAATCAATATGAATGGTATTGATCCAATTACAGATTTTAATAAAGTCGATATGAAAAAACCTACAATAATTAACAAAGAAATTAATACTCAAGGCAATGGTGAATATGCATTAACAAAGTATAAGATAGATATTCAAGTTAATGAAAATAATACTTTTAATATAAATGAAGATATAACAGCGTACTTTAATATAAATAAACACGGTATTTTTAGAAAGATTCCTTTAAAAAATACAGTTATTAGACTAGATGGTACAAAGAGTATTAATCACGCTAAAATAAGTGAAATAAAAGTAAATGAACAGTTTACTAAATCTAATGAGTTTGGTTATAGAGTTATCAAGATAGGAAATCCTGATCTTACCTTAACTGGTAGTAAATATTATACAATTTCATATTTATATAACATTGGAAAAGATCCTTCTAAAGGATATGATGAATTTTATTTCAACTTAATTGGTAATGAATGGGATACAACTATCAGTGACATTGAATTTACTATAACAATGCCTAAAGAATTTGATGAAACAAAATTAGGTTTTTCTAGTGGTTTAGAAGGTTCAACCGATAATCGTAATATAGAATATAGTGTTAATGGTAAAGTAATAACCGGTCGTTATAATGGAGTTTTAGGCGCTGGTGAAGCATTGACTGTTAGATTAGAGCTAGAAGAAGGTTATTTTGTAGGTGCTGAATTTAAATATAGTCCATTAATAACACTGTTTTTAGTACTCCCAATTATAGGAGCTTTAATTTCAATTGTACTTTGGTACAAATATGGCAGAGATGAAATGGTTATTCAAACAGTAGAATTTTATCCTCCAAAAGGTCTTAACAGTGCAGAAGTTGGTTTCTTATATAAAGGTTATACTAACAATAAAGATGTTTTATCATTGTTGATTTATTTAGCAGATAAAGGTTATTTAAAAATAGAAGAACTAAAAAGAAAATCACCATTTACTAAAAAACAAGGATTTAGAATAACAAAACTAAAAGAATATGATGGTGATAATGTATATGAAAGTATGTTTTTTGATGGATTATTCGAATCTGCTGGAAACAGTTTAGCAAAATATGCAAAAAGTCTAAAAATAGAGGAAAATGAATTTGTAAAAGAATTAAGAGAGGCTATTAAAGAAGATGATGCAACGAAAGAGTTAGAATCAAAACAAGAAAAAACTGATTATACAAAAAAATTAAAATCAGTAACAGATCTTAATTTATATAATAATTTTTATCTTACTTTAAATAATATTATTGAAGATATGAATAAAAAACAAAATAAGCATAAAATATTTGAAAAAGTTACTGAATCAAAATCAATAATAATTATATTAATGATACTTTTATCAGTATTTTCTATAATTTTAATACCTGTTTATGAGTATTCCGGTATTGAGAGTTTATCTTCAATGTTAATTTTGATAATAATATATATACCTTTTTATTCAGTAGCATTTACTAAACAATTTACATTATTATCTAGGTTAATTTGGTGTGGATTTCTTTTTATACATTCCTTAGCAATGTTCTCAACACTACCTTTATTTGATGCCTTATTATCTGATAAAATGCTGCTAATTGGTTTTCTAGTTGGTTTAGTTTCTATAGTTTTAATGATTATATGTCTTAAACTAATGCCTAAAAGAACACCTTATGGAAATGAAATGTTAGGTAAAATAAAAGGATTTAAAACATTCTTAGAAAGTGCTGAAAAACAAAAATTAGAACAATTAGTAAATAAAGATCCAGCTTATTTTTATAACATATTACCATTTACTTATGTATTAGGAGTATCGGATAAATGGATTAAAAAATTTGAAACCATAAGTTTACAAGAACCAGATTGGTATGTTGGAAGTACTGCTTTTAATGCAGCAACATTTGGAAGCTTTATGGATTCAACAATGGCATCTGCGTCTACAGCAATGTCATCGGGTGGTTCTGGTAGTTCAGGCGGAAGTTCTGGCGGAGGATCGTCAGGTGGTGGCTCTGGCGGCGGCGGTGGCGGTTCTTGGTAATAAAAAAAGGCTTATGCCTTTTTTATTTATTTGGTATTATCAATACTTGATTAATTCTAAGAATATCACTAGTAAGATTATTTATTGATCTTAATGCACTGACAGTTGTATTAAATCTATTTGCAATACTCCATAAACTATCCCCTCTTTGGACAGTATAAGTATTAGTTGTTGTTGGAATAATTAATCTTTGACCGACATTTAAAACATTACTAGTAAGATTATTAAGATTTCTTAATTCTTCAACAGAAGTATTAAATCTATTCGCAATAGCCCATAAAGTATCTCCTCTTTGAACAATATAAACGTTATCATTTACAGGTGTTTTAGTACCTGGAATAATGAGCCTTTGGCCGATGGTAAGAGCAGTACTAGTTAAATTATTAACCATCATAATCTCCTCGACAATTGTATTGTATTTTCTTGCAATACTCCATAAAGTATCTCCTCTTTGAACAATATGAAAGTTCTCTTCACAAATAGGTAATTGGGAATATAAATATATCAAAGCACTCCATGTATCTTTACCAACAACACCATCTGATGTTAATCTATTATTAGTTTGAAATGACTTAACACTTTGTTGTGTATTACTATCAAAAACTCCATTTATATCATTAAAATAAAACATTAATTGTTGTAATACTGTCTGTAAAAAAACAACATATTCACCTTGATTACCAATCTTTAATACGGGTCTTTCTAAAACAGGGATTGAATTAACATCCATAAGAATCTCCCTTTCTATATCTATTATATTTTAAGGATCAAAAATTGTGACATTATTACTAGAGGAGAATATATTGTAATAGAGGTGTGATATATGGATAAAGGATATTTAATAGTAAGTGTCTTTGGTGAAAATGATGAAAAACCGATCAGTGCTGCAGATGTGACTGTGAGAGGTGATAATTACTCGGAAAGTTTTAAGACTAACAATAGTGGTAGTACTATAAAAATAGAACTTGATGCGCCTTTAAAACAGTACTCTCTAGAACCACAAAGCAAAGTTAGGCCATATTCTATTTATCAAGTAGAGGTAGTAAAAGAAGGTTATGAAACAACTATTATTAATGGTGTACAAATATTTCCAGATGAAACATCAATACAAAAAGTTTTTCTACCTTTTAGGAATGTCGTTTTACAAGCTAGTCAAAATGATACTAAAGTAATTGATGTACCACCGCATTCATTGTGGAATGATACTAATAATGATAGAGTATACCCTGAAACATTAAGTCCTGAATATGTGATTGTTCAAGATGGAACACCTGCTAATGTAAGTGCTAGAAAATATTATGTACCTTTTAATGACTATATTAAAAATGTAGCATCAGGAGAAATTTATAGCACTTGGCCTAAGGAAGCTATAAAGGCTAATGTATATGCCATAATATCTTTTACGATGAACAGAATCTATACTGAATGGTATAGGTCACAAGGATATAATTTTAGCGTTACTTCGTTACCAAGTCATGATCATACTTATGTTTTTAATCGTACAATATTTCAATCAATATCAGACGTAGTCGATGAAATCTCTAATCAATATATTCAATTACCAAATCGAGACTATCCTTATTTAGCACAATATAACGATGGAATTAAAACTAATAATCCTGGGTGGTTAAGTCAATGGGGATCGAAGAGTTTAGCAGATCAAGGATATAATGCTCTACAAATATTAAGGTATTATTATCCAAGTACTTTAACACTTAGAACAGCCCCTAATATAGAAGGACTTCCAAGTTCTTTTCCTGGATTTAATCTAAGAGAAGGAGTATGTGGAGAACCAATAATGCAAATTCAACAGATGCTTAATACTATAAGTGGTAGTTATCCTAAAATTCCTAAAATTAATCCAGTAGATGGCAGGTATCAAGTGAGTACAAAAAGAAGTGTTGAAACTTTCCAAGAAGTATTTGGAATTCCAGTAACTGGAATTGTTGATATTTCAACATGGTATAGAATATCTTATATTTATGTTGCTGTTAATAAAATGCTACAAGGTTTATAATCTTGAGTTTTTTCATAATAAAAAACAGAATCTAATGATTCCATTTTTTATATATTTGTACATGTTTTTAAGAAGGTTTTGTAATAAAGTTAGTCTTCACATCTTGCAAAGACATTTATTGATACACAGTTATTTTCTTCATTAAAATCTTTAAATACATCTTCTTGTAGTTCTACTTCTCTAGCAGGACAATCGCTATCACATTTCGCATACACATTGATTGTTACACAATTTTTATTTTTATCTTTATAATTTTCTACCTTAGGATAACGTTCATTATCGCAATTTGCATACACATTAATTGTTACACAACTATCTTTTTTATCTTTTCCTTTTGACATAAAACACCCCCTAGCATATTGTATTCCAGATTATTTTAAATTAAACAGTAAATGCCTCTAAAATACGTATTTATAAGATTATCTACAATCATGTGGTTTATAACAAAATTTATTGATTATAACTAGCACAATAGCATTGACAATGATTGCTACTGCTAAACCAATAAAAAAACCAATAATAATTGATACAATAACGTATCCAATTAATAATCCAATTACTAAACCTAAAAGAGATCCTAACAGTAAGAATCCAAGGTAAAATAACAAAATGGACGATAGAAATCTACTTTCACATTGGAACATAAAGACACCCCCTTTGTTATTATTATATTAATGCTTAAAATTACAATGTAATAAGGTATAACTAAAAAAAATCAGATATTTGAATTTATTTATACAATATTAGATGATTTTCTTGTATAATTGTATTTAGGTGATTTGCATGGAAAGATTTTTAAAAGGAATTTTAGTCGGAATAGGGGGAATTTCTCCTGGTTTAAGTGGTAGTGTAATGCTTGTTATTTTTGGTCTTTATGAAAAGACAATTGAAGCAATTGCTACTATATTAAAAAATATGAAAAAAAATATCATATTCTTAGTTCCTTTATTATTAGGTTTTGGAGTCGGAATATTAGCATTTAGTAAATTAGTCGACTATTTATTAAATAACTTTGAAATGTATACTAGATTTACTTTCTTAGGACTAGTGATAGGAACAATTCCTTTTTTCTATAAAGAAGTTAAAAAAAATGGATTTGATAATAAGTATTATTTTTTAATTTTAACATTCTTTGTTTTAGGAATAATTTTATTTGTTTTTAATAGTGATTTATTTCCTACTATTAGTAGTCCTAATATTTTTCAATCTGTTTTATTAGGTTTTACAGTAGCATGTTCAACTATAATTCCTGGTATCGATAGTGCAGTTATCTTATCGGCTTTTGGACTATATGAACTATATGTTGAATCTATTGCTAATTTAAACTTTCAAATATTAATACCAGCAGGATTTGGATTAGTTATTGGAGCACTTTTAATATCAGTAGTTATAAACAAATTGATTAAAAAATACTACACAATTACATTTTCAATTATCTTTGGACTATTCTTATCAATAGTCCCTAGTGTCTTAAATGAAAGTTGTAACTTAGGATTTAATATACAATCTTTAATAGCAATAGTGTTTATGATAATGGGATTCTTATTATCAAGTTTCTTTGGAAGACTAGAGAAAAACTAATATTTAGTTTTTTTTTATTAACGCAACATATAATTAAATGGTGATTATATGTTAGAAATTATAAATGATAGATTATGGATAATAGTTACTTTATTAATAATTATAAGTGGTATATATCTTTCATTTAAAATAAAATTTAAACAATTTAATCTTTTTAAAATAAAAAAATATTTAAGCGAAAAAGGTTCTAAAGACTCTATTAATCCCTTTCAAACTTTAATGATAAATTTAGCAGCTAGAATTGGAGTAGGATCTATTACTGGTGTTGCTTTGGCAATTTATATTGGTGGAGTAGGAACTATTTTTTGGATGTGGTTATCTGGGATATTTGGATCTGCTAATACATTTATTGAAAGTGTATTAGGAGTTATATATCGTGAAAAAGATTGTGGTAGAATCTATGTTAGCGGTCCTTCTTATTATATAAAAAAAGGATTATCAAACAATTTTTTAGCCACTCTTTTTTCAATTATAATGCTTTTTACCTTTATATTAGGATTTATGCCTATTCAAAGTAATACTATTACTAAAGGAATTGTCGATATCATAAATATAAAACCTTATGTAATTGGCATTATTATTTCAGTAGTAATATCTTTGGTAATCTTAAAAGGTATAAAGGGTATTGCTAAAGTTGTAAATTACCTTGTTCCTTTTATGGGAATGATTTATTTTATAGTTTGTTTAATAATTTTAATAAAAAACATTGATTTATTACCATCCGCTTTTTTAACAATATTTAAAGAAGCTTTCAATTTTAAAAGTGCCGGTGTTGGAATAATGATTATAGGAATGCAAAGAGGGATATTTTCTAATGAAGCAGGAATTGGTACAGGGGCAATAAGTGCGGGTGTTAGTGATACAAATAATCCAAAATCACAAGGATATATTCAATCTTTTGGAGTTTTAATTGATACTTTAATCTTTGGGACATTATCATCATTAGTCGTTATTTTAAGTGATTATAGCTTATTAAATATAATGGATCCTAATGGTATTGAAATTACTAAGTATGCTTTTTACTATCACTTAGGTGAATTTGGCAGTGTAATGCTTTTAATTATCATTATTCTATTTGCCATTTCAAGTATTATTACTGGTTACTATTACGGAGAAGCTAGTTTAAAATTTTTAAAAGGAAATGTTAAAAATATAAAATTATTCAAAATTTTAACAATTGTTATTTTATTTTTAGGTAGTGTTGTTTCTAGTACTTTTTTGTGGGCTTTAGTTGATATTGCAATTGGTTTACTTGCAATTATAAATATCTATGCAATTATAAAGTTGCATAAAAGAGATATTGATGGTTTATAGGGTTGTCTAAAAGTGCTAATTTTGCTATAATTACACGTAGAATAGGTTGGTAATAATTTATGAAGAATGATAAAAAAGGTTTTACATTAATTGAGTTATTAGCAGTAATCGTAATTTTAGCAATAATCGCTTTAATAGCAACTCCTAGAATATTAGATGCTATAGATAGTAGCAGAATCAATGCACATATTTTAAATAATAAAGCGGTGGTAAAAGCAGCATCAACATATTTAGTAATTAATGAAGATAAGATGCCGTCTAATATAGGAGATACTTTAGAAATAACTATAAATGAATTACTTAATTCAGGATTAATGGAAGAAATAAAAGATCAAAGTGATAGAAACAATAATTGTAATGGATATGTAATAGTAACAAAGATAGAAAGTGATAAATATGATTATACCCCACATGTAAAATGTGGAGATCAAAGTAATATTATAAATAACGAAACTGATGGATTAATAGCAAACTATAAATTTAATAATTTTGAGGAACCCACAGAGAATTTATTTCAAGGAACTAAATTTAATATGTCTGTTGATACTAGTAGAAGTACTATTGCAGGTGAAGATGACATTTCAAAATATTTTATAAAACCTTTAAACTATTTATATGGATGGGAAGGTATACGAGTTCCTAATATATCTGTAGATCCAGGAAAAAAATATACATTATCTATGGATATTTTAGCAGACTCACCTCATAATATTTCATGGGATGCAAATGTAACAGGTGGAGGTTATACTGGTAATGATGCAGGTCGTGATTATCTTTCTTCTAAACCTTCGAGATATACTAATGTAAATAATTGGGAAAAAATAAGTATGACTGCAGGAGTTAGACCAGATATGATTAATCCCCTTGCAAGTGATTCTTTATGTCCAATTGATATAAATATTTTAAATCACAAGATATATTATAAAAATTGGCAGCTAGAAATAAAACCTTATCCTACACCATATACTCCAAGTATACGTAGAGGTATTGTAAGGGACTATTCTGGTAATTTAAATAATGCTGAATTGTCGTTAAATGAAACTCCTAGATGGGTTGAAACAAACAATGGACATTACGAATTCGATGGAAATAATATTATAGACTTTACTAAAATAGAAGAATATAATGTGCGCCCAAATAGTGAATTCGATACTAATTATGATGGTTATCGATTTGAGCCAAGGTGGAATTTACAAATAATGAGTGGAGGTATTTTAAGGCTTACACATGGTGAGACTGGACATTCTGCTTCATTTGGTGGTGGCGGAGAAAAATTACTTAATGGCAGAGTATATAGAGTTACAATGAGGGTAAGAAATGAAACTAGTGTTGGAACACAAAGATTTGGGGTATATAATCCTTCTTTACAAGGAAACTGGCCAGCAGTTGTAGTAAAAAAATCTTTAAATTGGCAAGATGTATCCTTTTATATGACAGCAGATAGCAGTTATGGCGGATGGGTAAGTTCGACTACTGGTCTTGGAATAGGAGAATATTTTGAAGTTGATTGGATTCGTTATGATTTAGTATCTAATGAACAAAGTGATTTTCATTCTCCAAAAATAACTGTAATGGGATGGATAAAGACAAATAATACAACTTTACAAGATGTTATAAGTATGCCTTATAGTTTAACGAGTTCTTGGTTAGCGCCTTATTATGCATATGGTATAGCAACACAGAATAATAAAGCCATATTTAGATTAAATATAAATGGTACAGATAGATCCTTTACAGCAGGTACTATACAAAATGATGTTTGGCATCATATTGCATTAACTTATGATGGGAATGTAGTTACCGGATATGTTGACGGTAAAGTAGTTGGAAAACACAATTATTCTGGTAGTATTACATATAATGGCTCACCATACCTAGCTATTGGACAGAAATCTTCAACTTTTAAAGGAAATTCTTTTAAAGGATTTATTGATGATGTTAAAATATATAAAAGAGCATTATCTGAAAATGAAATAAACATAAATTATGCATCAGAAAGTCCACATATGAAATAATTACGTGGATTTTTTATTTAATAGAATCGTTTAAATATTCAATCGGATTTTAATGTAATAACAAATATAATAAAATTAGAAGGTGAAAATCATATAATCCATTCAGAGTTTAATAAAAAAAACAAATATCATTGACATGTTGATTCTATTGTGTTAAATTAAAGAGGAATTTGAAAAGGAAGGAGTGAGAATATGGTAAATTTAATGAATTCAAAAATTATAAATAATAGTAACGGGAAAACCTATTCTCGCTTATTTTAACGATTAATTAATTGTTCTGTTAAAACTACTATTATTTGTAATAGTAGTTTTTTAGTCAGGAGGAATATTATGAAAAAATTTAGTAGTTTTAAAGTCTTGTGGCATTATTTAAAAGATGAAAAAATCAGATTAGGACTATATATCTTTTTAGTTTTAACAACTTATTTACCCACATTATTAAGTGCTTTTTTCTGGGGAATTGCTTTAGAGAATCTAATAAATAAAAACTTTGAAAATTTTGTTTTATACTTAGTAATTTGGGAAAGTTTTTATATAGCATTATATTCAATATTACAATATCCAAGAGAATATCTATATGTTTATTTAGAAACTAAATTTTATAATGGTGTAAGTAAAGATTTATACAAAAAGATAGATTCACTACCAGCAAAAGCATTTGAGGATATGGGGGTTGGCGAATATATAAATAGACTTTATACAGATCCAGACAGAGTAATGGAATTACTTGCTAATTTAATTAAAATGGTTTGTAAGTCTTTAGTAGTAGTTGTTGTATTTGTAATAGCGTTTAAAATATCTTTATTATTATTTGTAGAGATTTTAGTCTTTGCAGTTGTAATGGGGTTTATTTCGACAAAGTACTTTCCTAAAATAAAGAAAACACAAGAAGAAATAAAGAAAGAATCTGATTTATATGTTAAAGAGGCTACTGAAAATATAACAGGTATAAGAGAAATAAAAGCACTCGGAATAAAGAAAAACATTGAGGAGAAAATTTTTAAAACATTGAATAAGCTATTTTTACACAA
Organism: Bacilli bacterium; assembly: GCA_028708945.1. Next base: position 17,188 of record JAQVXV010000002.1, on the reverse strand, counting down.
TCGTACGATTGGGAAAAATTCTATAATGTATTATTGCTCAAATAATTTTGTTTATTTCGCGCTACAATTTTTTATCTTATTAACTTGTGGATACTATTACTACGTTGGTAAAATAAGTTTTACTTTATTTACAATGATGGAAATGTATATATGGAGAATCGATGATGTTGTAGAAGGCATCAGTGATTTTGGAGTTAGTTATAATAAAGTAACTGTTTCTTTAAAAAGAATCGATGAATTATTAAATAATCGACTATATGAAGATGAACAATTTGGAAATATAGAATTATCTAATAATCCAGGTGTTGTTGAATTTCAAGATGTAAGATTTAAATATAGTGAAGAAGAGGAATTCACCTTAAAAGGTTTAAATTTAAAAATTGAACCAAATAAAAAAATCGCAATCGTTGGAAGAAGTGGTAATGGTAAATCAACCATCTTTAATCTACTTCTTAGATATTTTGATGTAACTGAAGGAAAAATTTTAATTGACGGGATCAATATAAATGATTTGAAAGAAAAATCATTAAGAGAAAATATCTCAATCATAAGGCAAGCTCCATTTTTATTTAATTTAAGTATTTTTGATAATTTTAAATTAGTAAAAGAAGATGTTACCTTAGAAGAAGTAAGAGATGTATGCAAAAGAAGTTACATTGATGATTATATAATGAGTTTGCCAAACGGTTATAATACAATTATTGGTGAAGGTGGAGTAAATTTATCAGGCGGGCAAAAACAAAGAGTTGCAATTGCAAGAACACTTCTTTTAAACACTAAAGTTATCTTATTTGATGAAGCAACTTCAGCACTTGATAATGAATCACAAGAATATATTAAAAAGACAATTAATGATTTGGTTAAAGATCATACAGTAATAATTGTCGCCCATCGTCTATCGACTATTGTTGATGCCGATATTATAAATGTTATTGAAAAAGGAGTTTTAGCAGCATCAGGAACTCATAAGAAGTTGCTTAAGACTTCAAAAGTATATAGCAGTTTATATAATTCCGAATCTTCAAATTCATAAAAGAGAGAAATCTCTTTTTTATTTTAAAAATATAAGTAAAATGATATAATTAATCATAGGAGGGTTTTTATGAGATTAGATCAATTAGAAATCGGAAAGAGTGCTAAAATTAATAAAGTATTAGGAACAGGTGCTTTAAGAAATCATTTTTTAAGTATGGGACTTACACCTAATACAGAAGTAACTTTGATTAAAACTGCACCGATGAAAGACCCGATTGAAATAAATATAAGAGGATATATGCTTACTTTAAGAAAAGAGGAAGCTTCTAAAATTATTATAGGAGAACCTTATAAAAAAGTAGAAGAAGTAAATATAAAATTAAAAGATGATATTTATCCACTATCATTTAATAAAAAAAATAAAGTGGTTTCTTCAGAATCCGAAAAAGTTACTTTTGCCTTAGTAGGAAATCAAAATTGTGGTAAAACAACTCTATTTAATCAATTGACAGGGTCAAATCAACATGTTGGTAATTTTCCTGGAGTTACTGTCGATAGAAAAGATGGATTAATAAGAGGTCATCAAAATATTACAGTGACTGATTTACCAGGGATATATTCTATGTCACCTTATAGTGATGAAGAAATAGTAACAAGGGATTTTTTATTAAAAGAACGTCCGAATGGAATAATTAATATAGTTGATGCTACTAATATAGAGAGAAATCTTTATTTAACAATGCAATTACTAGAAATGAATATACCTGTTGTAGTAGCGCTTAATATGATGGATGAAGTATATAAAAACGGTGGAGCAATTATGGTTAAGCGACTAGAGAAACTACTAGGTGTTCCTATTGTATTAATATCAGCATCTAAGAATGAAGGAATTGGAGAATTAATTGAGAGGGCAATTGAAATTGTCGAATATAAAATATTGCCAATAAAAAATGATTTTTGTCGTTCAGATGGTAATCAAGTAGAAAGTGCTCTACATCGAAGTATTCATGCTATTATGTATTTAATAGAAGACCATGCTAAAAGAGCAAAAATGCCTATTCGTTTTTCAGCAACTAAATTATTAGAAGACGATAAACTAGTGTTAGAAAAATTAAATTTAGATAAAAATGAAAAAGAGACTTTAGAACATATAAAGTATCAATTAGAACAAGAAAGTGGCATCGATAAAGAGGCTGCACTTGCCGATATAAAATATGAATTCATAAGTAGAGTTTGTAATCAAACGGTCGTTAAAACAAAAGAGAATAAAAGTTATCTAAAAAGTTTAAAGATCGATGAAATTCTTACTGGAAAATATACAGCAATTCCTTTTTTTCTATTAATAATTGGAACGATATTTTGGCTAACTTTTGGACTTATAGGATCTGGTTTATCTGATTTATTTGCATATTCAATTAAATGGTTAATTGATGTTGTTGATTTATTACTTATTCGTTTTCAAATAAATCCAGTAGTACATTCTTTAATTATTGATGGAGTTTTTACTGGGGTAGGAAGTGTTTTAAGTTTTTTACCGATAATCGTTGTTTTATTCTTTTTTCTATCTTTGTTAGAAGATACTGGATATATGGCAAGGGTATCGTTTGTAATGGATAAAATGTTTAGAAAAATTGGTTTATCTGGTAAAAGTTTTGTACCGATGTTAATTGGTTTTGGATGCTCTGTACCTGCTATAATGGCAACTCGTACTTTATCTTCTAGCCGTGATAAAAAAATGACTATTTTTCTAATTCCATTTATGAGTTGTTCTGCTAAGTTACCGGTATATGCTTTTTTCACTTATGTATTTTTTCCTGAAAATCAAACAATTGTAATGATGTTACTATACTTAATTGGAATATTTATTGGAATAATAATTACAATTATTTTAAATAAATTTGTCTTTAAAGGAAATTCAATACCTTTTGTTTTAGAACTTCCTAATTATCGTCTTCCTAGTGCTAAGACAACATTAATGCTTGTTTGGGATAAGGTAAAAGAATTTGTAACTAAAGCATTTACAATTATATTTTTAGCTTCAATTGCTATTTGGTTTTTACAAACATTTGATATTAGAATGAATGTTGTAGCTGATTCATCTGATAGTTTACTAGCCGCTATTGGTAATTTAATAACTCCAATTTTTAAACCATTAGGATTTGGTGATTGGAAGATATCAACAGCGCTTCTAACTGGTTTTATTGCTAAAGAGAGTGTTGTTAGTACTTTAACTGTACTACTTGGAAATCAGGCTAATTTAAGTACTTTATTTTCTACTTTAACAGCATTTATATTCTTAGTATTTACTTTGTTATATACTCCTTGTATTGCTGCTATAGCAACAGTTAAAAAAGAACTAGGTAGTAAATGGGCTATTTTAATTGTATTTTTACAATGTACTATTGCCTGGTTAGTGTCTTTCTTATTATATAGAACTATATTATTAATATCTTCATCAGGACTCAATATTCAAAGTATAGTAATCTTATTTGGAATAACATTAATGTGTTCTTATATATTTTTAAAATTAATGAATAAAAAAGATCTTAACTGTTCTAGTTGTTCGTCAGTTAACTGTAGTGGATGTATATATAATAAAAAAACCAAGTAGGTTTTTTTGTTGACTTTTATAGTTGATGATATTATAATTTAAATGCAAATGGAGGAAACATGATAGATATAATAATTGATACATTAATAGATGGAGTAAAATTACTACCTTTTTTATTTTTAACTTTTCTTTTAATTGAATATATAGAACATAAGGTAGACAATAAAAAAATAATTCAAAAATCCGGTAAATTAGGTCCATTAGTAGGTAGTTTACTTGGAACATTTCCACAATGTGGTTTTGGTGTTTCTGCTACTAATTTATACGCTACGAGGATAATTAGTCTTGGTACCTTAATTTCTGTTTACTTATCAACAAGTGATGAAATGTTACCAATTATGATAAGTAATGGTACAGATATAAATATTGTTTTAAGAATCATATTTCTTAAAGTATTAATTGGTATGACTTTTGGATTTTTAATTGATTTTTTTATGAAAAATAAAAAAAGTAAGATTGATATCGAACATTTTTGTGAAGAAACTCATTGTCATTGTGAAGATGGAATATTTAAATCAGCTTTAAAACATACAATCAATATTTTTACATTTATAATTATAATATCTTTTATCCTTAATTTAATTTTAAATAATTTTGGAGAAGATACCTTATCTAAATTATTTATGAAAGGTAATTTAATAAGTCCTTTTATTTCTTCGTTTGTTGGACTGATTCCTAATTGTGCTTCCAGTGTTTTAATAACAGAATTATATTTAAATAATGCTATTTCTTTTGGTTCAGCAATGGCTGGATTATTAAGTGGTAGTGGATTAGCGTTATTAGTATTATTTAAGGCTAACAAAAACTTATCAGAAAATATATCGATATTATTAACAGTTTATTTAATAGGATCATTCATGGGTGTTTTAATAGAAATAATGAGTTTAATATTAACTTAGAGCAACATCTAATACCATCATGACTGTAAAACCAATTAAAGTAAATAAGGCCATAAGGTCTTTTTTTGTATTTGATTGACTCTCTGGAATCAATTCTTCAACAACTACATATATCATAGCACCGGCTGCAAAGGCTAATAAAAATGGTAATAAAGTTCTTGTTTTAATAACTAATATAGCACCTATGACACCAGAGATAGGTTCAACTATTCCACTTAACTGTCCATAAAGAAAAGACTTAGATCTAGAAAAACCTTCTCTTCTTAAAGGGACACTGACAGCTGTTCCTTCCGGAAAATTTTGAAGACCAATTCCTAGTGCTAACATACATGCTGATGTTAAAGTAGCGCCTTCTAACCCATAGGCTAAAGACCCAAAAGCTACACCAACTGCTAATCCTTCTGGAATATTGTGTAAAGTAATTGAAAATATTAACATTAGGGATCTCTTAATACTTGTTTTCTTTTTTTTGCGATCTAAAATATCAAATACTTTATCACCAGTAAAAAGAAGTAGTCCACCGCTTAAAAATCCTATTGACACTACTATCCAAGAAGTCATTTTTAAATTTTCGGCCATTTCAATTGCGGGTGATAATAAAGACCAAAAAGAAGCAGCAATCATAACACCAGCAGCAAAGCCTAACATTGCATCCATTATATTTTTATTTACAGTTTTAAAAGCAAAAACAAGAGATGCTCCAATTGCTGTTACACTCCAAGTAAAAATAGTAGCAATCAAAGCTTGCCATATATAATTTAAATTACAAAACCATTCAATCATAAATTCTCCTAAACTAGTGTATCTTATGAGATATTTGAAAATGTGTTATTTTTTTAGACATATTATGACAAAAAGAGTTCAAAATATTAAAGAGGTGAACTATGAAGAAAGTATTTATTATATCTTCTTTAATACTAATTATATTGATTCTCTCAAATAGAAAAGAAATAAGACCTGTTATGAATGTTAGTAGCGATAATGATTATAGTGAATACTATTTATCTTTTGAAAAAAATGAAATAACGACTAAAAATTTTTTAAATATATTTGAAGATAAGAAGATAATTGAAATATATCCATATATAAATGTGTCATATAAAGGTAAAGTAATTGACAAATATAAAAAATATGAATTTGATTTTAATAGCAATAAAAGAAACATTGAAAAATTCGAATATAACTTTATTGATTTTATAAAGAATAAAGGTTTCTATACAGAGAGTGTAAAATTAAAAATAAATGGTATAAGCATTAATAAAGTTAAATTAATTACTAATATTGAGGAGATAAATAAATTAAAGAGTGTTTTTAATACTCTTCAATATAGTTTGACATTTTAATACAATTATCTTAAAATAATATTAGGAAGAAGGTAGAACATGACATTAGATATGATTTGGATTTTAATTATAATTTTATTGATTGTTGTTGAGATAAGCACAATGGAAGTTAAATCATTTTGGTTTGTTCTATCAGCAATTATTTCTTACTTCTTATCAAAAGGAGAGACAGAATTTTATATTCAAGTATTAATTTTTTTACTAGGAGGAATATTCTTAATGAGTTTATTGAGGAATATAACTATTAAGTATTTAAAAGAATTAAAAGAAAAAATTATTAAAAAGAAGATGTAAACTTCTTTTTTTATATATTTAACAAATATAAAATATGATATAATGAAAATGGTGAAATACATGATAGAGATAGATGGACTTAAAATTAATTATATTAAATATGGCTTAGAGACTGGTAATAATATTGTTTTATTACATGGTTGGGGTCAAAATATTGAAATGATGAAAATGATAGGTGATCGTTTTAGTAAGCATTTTCAAATAACGATTATTGATTTACCGGGACATGGATTAAGTGAAGAACCAAAGCATCCATTAAAGGTAATAGACTTTGTTGATATCGTAGAAAAATTATTAAGAAAATTTAATATTGATAATCCAATATTAATAGGGCATTCATTCGGTGGTAAAATATCACTTTTATACGCTAGTAAATATTTAACAAAAAAAGTTATTGTTCTAGCAAGTCCTTTTAAAAAAGAAATAGAAAAAATAAGTTTTAAAGTAAAAGTACTTAAGTCTTTAAAGAAAGTACCGATTATAAATAAATTAGAATCATATGCTAAAAAGCATATAGGATCAGATGATTATCGCAATGCTTCACCAATAATGAGAAAAATATTGGTAAATACAGTTAATTGTGATATAACAGAAGAACTAAGAAAGATAAAGTGTCCTACTTTAGCCATTTGGGGTACTTTAGATAAAGAGGTTCCAGTAGAACGAGCCTACGAACTTGAAAAATTGATTGAGGATTGTGGAGTTGTCATATATGAAGGATGTACTCACTATGCTTATTTAGAGAGATTAGAACAAACTATTCGCGTAATAAGAAATTTTTTATTAAAGGATATGGAGGAGTAAAAATGAAAATTAAAGTTGGAGTATTATTTGGAGGCGTTAGTGTCGAACATGAAGTAAGTATTATATCAGCAGTACAAGCAATGCAAAATATGGATAAAAATAAATATGAAATAGTTCCTATTTATATGGCTAAAGATCGTACATGGTATACTGGTAAAATGTTATTAGAGATAGATATATATAAAGACTTTGAGGATTTAAAAAGGTATGCTACTAAAGTTGTTTTAGTAAATAAAGAAGGAAGATTTTGTCTACAATCAACGGGATTATTTAAAAGAATAGTCGAAGAAATAGACATTGCTTTTCCAATCGTTCATGGTGCTGGAGTAGAGGATGGTACTATTCAAGGTTATTTAGCAACAATCGGTGTTCCTGTAGTTGGATCTAGTGTTTTAGGATCTGCTTTAGGACAAGATAAAGTAATTATGAAACAAATATTTGAATCAGTAGGAATTCCAATTGTACCTTATCTATGGTTTTTTGATGATGAATATTTAAACAATGCTGAAGAGATAACAAAACAAGTAAAAAAACTAGGATATCCTGTTATTGTTAAACCAGCAAGTTTAGGTAGTAGTGTAGGTATTACAGTTATTAAAAAAGAAGAAGATTTAGAAGTAGGAATCATGGATGCAATTACTTATGATTCTAAAATAGTTGTTGAAAAAATGGTCGATAATTTAGTTGAAGTAAATTGTAGTGTATTAGGAGATTACAAATTTCAACAAACTTCTGTTTTAGAAGAAGTTATGAGTACGGAAGAATTCTTAACGTACAATGATAAATATTTATCTGGAACTAAAGGTAAAAAAGGATCACCTTCTAAAGGGATGGCTTCAACTGATCGAATTATACCGGCAAGGTTATCAACTGAAATGCGTGAAGAAATTGAAGAATTATCGAAAAAAGTTTTTAAAACTTTAAACTTAAGTGGTATTTGTCGAATTGATTATTTAATTGATAAGAAAAAAGAGAAAATTTATGTTAATGAACCAAATACAATACCAGGGTCACTATCGTTTTATCTATGGCAACCAATTGATAAGCAATATAACGAATTATTAGATGAAGCTATCAATATTGCCATCAGAGATTATAAATCAAAAAGCAAGAAAGTTTATTCTTTTGATACTAATATCTTAAGTGGATATAATGGATTAAAAGGCACTAAAGGAATAAAAAATAAAATTAAATAAGCCGAAAGGCTTTTTTTTTATTGACACATAGTTTTTACGATGGTAAAATAACACGAAGAAAAGGAGGGATAATATGGATAAATACATGGTATTGATCGTAACTAAGAAAGAAGAGTTACAACAAATTAATGATTTGATTGAACAAAATACTTTAGTAATTGATGGTATGTATCAAGAAAATCAAGCAAGAAAACAACAAGTTATAAACAAAACAAAGGATATTGAAAGATATCAAGGTATGAAAGCAATTTTACAAAACGAAAAACAAATAAAAAAGACAGGACTTATAAAAGCCTTACTTGCAGGTGGCTCAGTAGCCAGTTTAGTTGTAGCTACAAATTTAATAGGATTATCAAGTGCCGACTTGATTGTGCTAGCACCATCATCCTTATTATCTTTGCTAGTTTACTCTTACAATACAAGTGAAGTTAAGGGTTTAAAAGAAAAATATTCAATCTCAAGTTTAGAACAATTAATTGAAGATGAACAAGAGGATGTTCTGCAAATAAGATCAAAAGCTAAAGAAGTTACAGAAGAAATTATTAGATTAAGAAATGATGTTTCAGCTAAAAGGCAACAATCGTCTATTATGAACCAAGAAATAAATAATTTATCATCTATCAGAGACTCTATTATAGAATCTGTATATGATGAGATTATTGAACAACATATAACTGAACATGGAATACAACAATACAATGTAAAACCAATGCAAAAAGTCAAAAGAAGAGATTAATTTTGATTTTTTCTTTATTTTTGAGGAAAAATATGGTAATATATCCTTAATAAGGAGGGTTTTATGATGATAAATGAAGTAGCAACATGGTTTTATAAAAACAATGAAAAAGTTAGAATTGATGAAACTGATGTCTTAATTAGATTGTTATGTTTATGTACTAAAACAGCGTTTTTAATTGAAGATGAAGTTAAAATGGGGCCAATGAAATTACAACTTTTAAATAATAACAGTGAAGTTAAAGTTATAGTGGATATAACTGAAGCTATCGACAATTATCCATTTACTGATAAACAACTTCGAATTTTAAAAACAATTAATCGCAACTATGGTTATGATGATATAACAGAGTTATTAAATCATATTTGTGAACAAGATTTTTTTACTAATAATTTAAATGAATTAGAACAAGGAAAAATAGTTGAAATAAAAGATGATGAATTAGAAAGTACTTTTGGAATAAATGTAAAAAAGGTATTAGAAAATTATAAAGACTACGACTTTAAAGAAGAAGTATTAATAATTGGGAAAAACACATTCTTTGTTAAGATAGGAACCAATTTAACAGAAGAAGAAAAAGAAAATTTAAAAAACAAAAACATTTTTGACCAAAATCAATTTGATGTTTTTAGATCAGAAGATGGAGTTTTGGTGGTTTACTAATGCCAAAAGATATTTTTGATGTATTCTTCTTCGAACATTTGGTTTTTGAAAATGGTTATATTGATCCAGGTGCTCATCCAGTAGTGGTTGTTGCAAAAGATGATGACAAGTTATACTGTTTTTCTTTAACGAGTCAAGTAAAACATATTACTGATAATAGCAATGCTAGAAATATTTATAATCAACAAGTAAAATTTGTTGAATTAGAACCAAATAAAAACTTTGACACTGATTTAAATAAAAAGAGTTTAGTTAATACATTAAAGTGTCATGTTATTGATTATAATGAAGCATATCCTCCTCGAATATTTGGAGAGGTTACTAAAGAATCAACTCGAAAAGAGATTATTTTACAATGGGCTTTTCAACAAAATGAAATGATGTCTGAGAAGTGTGAAGAATATGAAGAGTTATGTAGTGCATTTGGAATAAATGAAAATATTAAACAAGATCCTTTATATAAATATAAAAATCAATTAATAAGTAATTTTCCACAAGAGGTAGAAAATCAAAAAAGATTTTTAAATAATATGCCGAAAAATAATTCGACAATAGCAAAAAAATATAATACAAATCCACCTCAACCAAATCAAACTAGGTTTTATGAAATGGCTAAATACTTAGAAGGTGCTAATAAAGAACAATTAATGGAAATTAAAAACACAGTCGGTGGATATCAAATAGAAGATAGGACTCCAACAATGTTACATTAAAACCAGTTTTACTGGTTTTTTTAATATATTAATAAAAATTATCTTTAAATTTATTTTTTTTGTGCTATAATTAAATAGCAAGTCTTCGTAGCTCAGTCGGTAGAGCAACTGACTCTTAATCAGTGGGTCCAGGGTTCGAATCCCTGCGAGGACACCATTATAAAATAAAAGATTACAAAAATGTAGTCTTTTTTATTAGAGTATTAAAAATTTATTAAATTATAAAAAAATAGATATAAATCTATTTAATTAACGTTCATCTCTTTTGTGAAACGCAAGATACGATACTAGTCCACCAATAATTAGTCCACCAAAACCATAAGCAACATTTTCAACCATATCATTGTCATCGTCATCTACATCATCAATATCATCATCAACAATATCGTTTGTATCTTCAAAAATACCGTCATTATTGTTGTTAATACCATCGTTAGTATTACCATCATTAATGCCATTGTTGTTATCGATTCCATTATTATCATCATCTTTAATAATATCGTCATTAGTATTATCATTGGTGATTGTGTTATCATTAAGTTCGTCGTCTTCCTGAGCTGATACCATATGAATATTTAAAGATAAAAATGTTACTAATAATATTAGTATACTTAATAATTTTTTTTTCATAAAATCCTCCTTCTTTTATAGTATTAACAAAATGGTAAATAATATTATTTTGTTAATTGCCAATTATTAGTAAATTAATATAAGAATTAATTATTGAATAAATCATATAATAATAAAGGATTGTTTTTAAAAAATTATTGACATTTTAATTAGAAATGTTATTATAAATATATAAATATTTTAATCAAAATTAAATAGTGATTAATAAAAGTAGTTTTTTTAAAAAAGAGAGTTCATGGCTGGTGAGAATGAACGTGCAAAAAACGAATTACATATTATGAATTTAATCGGGAAAACCGTTATAGTATTAAGAGCACATTTTTTGTGAACTAAGGTGGTACCGCGATATTTCGTCCTTAAGATGAGATATCTTTTTTTTGTATAAAGGAGGTGGTTTGTATGGACAGTTATTATTACAAATACAAACAGAAAGGAAAATGTTATGAAAAATTTTGAAAAAATTAAAGAACGTGGTTATATTTATCAGTTGACGCATGAAGAAGAAATTATTGATTTAATCAATGGAGAACCAATGACTTTTTATCTTGGTATAGATCCAACTGCCGATAGTTTGCACATTGGACACTTTTTTGCACTTACTTTATTCAGATGGTTACAAACTTTTGGTCATCGCGGTATACTTCTTATTGGAGGAGCGACCGCTTTAATTGGAGATCCTTCTGGTAAAAGTGATATGCGCAAAATGTTAACTAAAGAACAAGTCGAAATTAATAAAAAAGAAGTAAAAGAATTAGCAAAAAGATTCATTAAAACAGATGGTGATAATCCTGCTATTATCCTAGATAATTTTGATTGGATAAACAAAGAAGGATATATTGATTTTATGAGAAATATTGGTATTCATTTTAATGTAAATCGCATGCTTGCTACTGATGCATACTCTAAAAGATTAGAACAAGGTGGACTTACTTTCTTAGAAATGGGTTATATGTTAATGCAAGCTTACGATTTTGCATATTTAAATAAAGAGTATGGATGCAAACTTCAAATTGGTGGCTCTGATCAATGGGCTAATATAGTTGCAGGAGTTGAATTATCGAGAAAACTAGATAACTTAGATGGTAAAAAAGTTGAACCATTATTTGGATTAACATGTCCATTATTAATGAAGGCTGATGGTGAAAAAATGGGTAAAACTGCTAATGGGACTCTTTGGGTATCTAGAGAAAAAACTACCATCTATGACTTTTACCAGTCTTTTATGAATTCTTTTGATGAAGATGTTGAAAGATTGCTATCATTTTTTACTAAAATGGATATAAATGATATAAAAGAGTTATGTAGTAAAGATATAAGAGAGGCTAAAAAGAAAATGGCTTTTGAAGTAACTAAATTAGTGCATGGTGAAGAAGAAGCTTTAAAGGTACAGTTAGCATCTGAAAACTTATTTAAAAGTAGAATATCTGAAAATATGCCCAAAGTAGAGTTATCTAAAGATTTAATAAACAATCAAAACATTTTAGATGTATTAGTGCAAACTAAAATAGTGTCTTCTAAAAATGAAGGAAGAATACTTATAGAACAAAATGGTTTAGCACTAAACAACGAAAAAGTAACTGATATAAATCAAGTAATTAAAAACAGTGATTTAATTGATAATTATGTAATTATTAAAAAAGGTAAAAAGACATTTATAAAAATAATTTTCATTTGAGCATTTATAAATGCTTTTTTCTTTTCAAAAAACCTAAAATATAGTATAATTAATCTAGGATAGGGGTGGCATAATGACAGGAGTAAAAATACCAAAAAGGAAATCAATGTCGATTAAAGAAAAGACAACAACATGGATTAAACCCGAAAAAGTTTATATTCCATTAATTGTATTAAACGATACTGATATTACAATTTTAGTAAAAAAAGATGATTATGTATTAAAAGGGTCAGTAATAGGAAGAAAAAAAGGGGATTTAAAAGTTCCTATTCATTCTAGTATAAGTGGAAAAGTACTTGATATTGAAGAATGCACTTATATGAATGGAAATAAAGTAAAATGTGTCGTAATTGAAAATGATTATAAAGAAAAAATGGATCTTAGAAATACTAATGAAAAAATAAGCAATTATACTAAACAAGAGTTTATTGACATCGTAAGAGATGCCGGAATAGTTGGATTAGGAGGTGCTGGATTTCCAACTTATATAAAATATAATCCAGATAACATTAAAACATTAGTTATAAATGCTGTTGAATGTGAACCATATATAACTGCTGATTTTTCTTTAACAATCGATAAATGTGAAGAAATATTAGAAACTATAGATGCTATTATTACTATCAACAATATTGAAAAAGCTATAATAGCAGTTAAAAAAAATAATGTAACTTTAATAAATCAATTAAAAAATTACATGGGTAGTTATTTAAATATTAAGTTAGTAGCTGTTCCTAATCTTTATCCAATGGGATGGGAAAGACTTTTAGTAGAAGAAACACTTCATGTTAAATATGATAGATTACCAATTGAAAAAGGAATTGTTGTAAGTAACATCTCAACTATATATGCTATATATGAAGCATTAAAACATCAAAAACCACTTATTGAAAGAGTAATTACTTTTACTGGAGAAGGTTTTAAAGAACCTAGAAATATTTTAGTAAAAGTAGGAACTAAGGTAAGTGATGTCATAAATGATATTGTTCATTATAAAGAAGATGACTTGCTCTTTATTGCTGGCGGTCCAATGATGGGAGATGCATTACCAACTGATGATTTAGTAGTTAGTCCTAATCTTAACTGTATTTTAGTTATAAAAGATAACATTAAGGATTTAGAAACAAACTGTTTAAGATGTGGTAAATGTGTATCGGTTTGTCCTGCTAAATTAAGTCCTGTTTTAATTAAAGATGCTATTAAAAATAAGGATTATCTAAAAGAATTAGAAGTTAATCGCTGTATCGAATGTGGACTATGCTCTTATATATGTCCAGCTAAAATAAATGTAAGAGAAATAGTTAAAACAGCTAAAAAAAGGATTAAGGAGTGACTTTATGAAAGAATTTATTGATAAAGTAGGACCTTTTGTTAGATCAAAAGAAAAAAGCAAAACAATGATGAGAAATCTATTAATAGCACTTTTACCAATTGTAATATTTGCAGTTTATAAAAATGGATACATTCCTTATAGCAAAGGTTATACTAATATATTTGGACTTTTCTATCCAATTTTATTTATTATAATTGGAATGCTATCTACTTTCTTAACTGAGTTATCATATTCAAAAATATTTTTTAAAGAAGAACATAAAAATTATTTCAAAAATAGTTACAGTTTAATTCCTGGATTATTTCTAGGTTTAATACTACCGCTTAATACTCAAATAGTTCTTTTAATATTAGGAGGCTTTGTAGCAATAATATTAGGTAAAATGTTATTTGGAGGATTCGGTAATAATATATTTAATCCAGCTTTAATCGGAAGTTTGTTTATTAGCACTTGTTATACTGCTCTTATGAGTAAAAGTGGCATTTACTTAAATGGCTTTGAACTTGATGCTATTACTAAAGCAACACCACTTACTAATATAGGTAGTATTCAAGGAATTGGAACTTTTGAAACAATTGTAGCACCTTATGGAAATCTCTGGGATTTTTTCAAAGGTACAATACCAGGTGCTGTTGGAGAGACAAGTGCCTTATTATGTTTAGTTGGTTTTATTTATTTAACACTTACTAAAACTATTAAATGGCGCATACCTACATTATATATATTAACTGTATTTATAATGACTTTTATAATTGGTTCTTTAAATGGTGTCGGTATTTGGTATCCATTATTTCATATTTTAAGCGGTGGTTTAATGCTGGGGGCTGTATTTATGGCAACTGATCCAGTTACTAGTCCAACGACTAAATATGGACAAATATTATTTGGAATCAGTTTAGGTATATTAACTGTTTTCTTAAGAATATTTACAAGTTATCCAGAAGGAGTATTAACGTCTATTCTAACTATGAATATGTTTGTATTCATACTTGATAAAATAGGCGCCAAAGTAACATTTAAAGGTACAAAAAAATATGTGTCTTTAGCAATATTAATTATCTTTGGATTAGGATTAAGTTTTGCAGGATCTACTAAATTTGAAGTAGTAGATGACAAAACAGATAAAAATTTTAATATCTTAGATGTTTCAATTAATAACAATAATTACATTTATAAAGTTACCCAAAAAGGTTTTTATGGATTAATAGAAGCTGATATTACAATTTCCAATTCTTTAGTAACCGATATAAAAGTAAATCAAGTAAAAGATGATTTTTACAATATGGTTATAGATAATAATTATCTCGATAAATTAATTAATGAACAAAAAAATATAAGCAATGTAGACACGATAAGTGGAGCGACTAGAACTAGTGGTGCACTTAGAGCGATGGTTGAAAATACACTAAAAGATTATGGTGATAAATATGAAAAATAAACAATTACAAGGTATGTTAGTTCTAACTATTACAGCCTTAATATGTGGAATACTTTTATATTTAATAAATCAATTAGGAGGTAGTCAATGAAAAAAATCTTTAAATCATTAATTGATGATAATCCAATCTTTATTTCACTTTTAGGGTTATGTTCAGCTTTAGCAATTACCAATAAATTCGAAAATGCTTATCTAATGGGCTTCTGTGTAACTATTGTTCTACTTTTTTCTAATATTGTAATTTCATTAATTAGAAAAATTGTTCCAGAGAGTGTTAAAATACCAGTATTTATATTAATTATTGGTACATTTGTTACAATTATTGAAATAGTGCTAAAAGAGTATGTTCCGGAATTGCATAAAGTACTAGGAATATATTTACCATTAATTATTGTTAATTGTATTGTACTAGGAAGAGCTTTAATGGTGGCCTCTAAATCAAAATTAATACCAAGTATAGTAGATGCTTTTAAAGTTGGTATAGGATATACTTTAGCACTTATGGTTATAGCACTCTTTAGAGAAGTGTTAGGAACTAATACCATAACTTTAATGGATTCTATTAGTAGTTTAACTGGTTATAAAGCAGTTTATAAAGTCTTGCCAGATATAACTATATTTCCAATGAGTATCTTAGTAACTCCGGCTGGTGCATTCTTATCTTTAGGAATCATTCTAGCAATTATAAACAAAATAAAAGGAGGTAAAACAGATGAATCTAATTAGTCTATTTGTTACATCAATTTTATCTCAAAATATTGTGTTAAGTAAATTTTTGGGTATATGTCCTTTTATTGGAACCTCTGAAAAACCAAAAGATGCTTTTCATATGGGAGTAGCAGTTACTGCTGTAATTACTTTAACGAGTCTAATAACTTTTCTAATATATTATTATGTATTAGAACCAACAAAAACTGTATATTTAATGACAGTTATGTTTATTTTAATAATAGCATCAATGGTTCAAATATTAGACATTTTATTAAAAAGATATGCCCCTAAAATAAGAGAAGCTTTTGGAATATATCTACCTTTAATAACTACGAATTGTGCTGTATTAGGAACAACTTTATTAATTATAAACATAAAATATAATTTTATTGAAGCTTTAGTGTTTAGTTTAGGTAGTGGGATTGGATTTACTTTAGTAATCTATATATTTTCAACTATAAGGGAAAAATTAGAAATAAGTAATATTCCCAAAAGTTTTAAAGGTGTTCCAATCGCTTTTATTACTGCTGCTATTATGGCAATATTATTAGGTAGGTATGTAATATGATAGCGTTTATCTTACTGATAGGTTTATTTGCCTTAACAACTTTATTATATAAAAAAAATGACAATTGTAATGATTGTACAAAATGTGGGAAGTGTATAAAATGATAGGTATAATAATTTTAACAATCGTTGCTTTAATATGTAGTGCATTATTAGTATTTTCTGATTATTATTTAAATGAGAAAAATAATAATGTTCAAAAAATTATTGAATTACTTCCAGGATACAATTGTGGTGGTTGTGGATTTGGAACTTGTGAGAGAATGGCTAATAATTTATTAGAAGATGAAAACCTTATTGATAAATGTCGACCTATGAAAAAAGACGAAGCTGAAAAATTAAAAGAATACATAAAAAAAGTACTTAAATAGTACTTTTTTATTGAAAAATGATAGTTAAAAAATTGATTTAAAAGTCTTATTATGGTATATTTAAAATGATAATAGCGGAGGCATAAGATGAATACAAAAACGAAAAAAGGTTTTACATTAATAGAATTAATAGCGGTGATAGTAATATTAGCAATAGTAGCGCTTATATCTGTACCAGTTATTACTGGGATTATTAAAGATACAAAAAAACAAGCATTTAAGACTTCTG
>JAQVXV010000026.1 GCA_028708945.1 Bacilli bacterium | reverse complement strand
TAAGAGGAGCAAAAGACTATGTAAATAATAATATTATCTTTGCAGGTCATCAGTGGAAGATAGTACGTATTAATGGCGATGGTTCAATTAGATTAATCTATAATGGAACATGCCCAAATAATAGTTGCACAATAAATTCAATTGGAGAATCTACCCAAATAGGAATTTCAGCTTTTAATACAAATAATAATGATGCTAAATATGTAGGATATATGTATGGAGGGATAGAAGGAGAGGCATCAACATCAAGAGCACAAGCTACAACGAATACAACAAATAGCACCATAAAAACTCAGTTAGATAACTGGTATGTAACTAATATATATAATACCGAATATGAAAATTATATATCAGATACCTTATTTTGTAATGATAGACAATTAGAAAGCGAAGTAGGTGGAGCAGCAACTGGAACAGGTTTTGGAGGAATTAGTGAAACTAATTACGCAGCACGGCATAGATTATATACAAATAAAACACCGAGTTTATTATGTGGTTTAAAAAACGATCGTTTTACGGTAAGTGATGTGAGCATAGGAAATGGAAATTTAACTTATTCAGTCGGTTTAATAACAGCTGATGAAATAGCATTAGCAGGAATGAGGTATTATGGCGAAAATTCCACCAATTATTTATATACAAACCAGCATTGGTGGTCTTTTTCACCGTTTTTCATGATTTCTAGTGGCAATGTGTATGTATGGAGCGTGTACTCATCTGGGACTTTATGCAACATTCTCGTGAACCTCGCCTTCGGGGTCAGACCGGGAGTGAATTTAAAGCCAGATACTAAAGTAGTAGGAACAGGTACAACATCAAGTCCATACATCATTCAAGAAGAAACCAGTTTAGGTAATAAAATATTATCTCAGTATGGTGGAAAAGATAATATAACAGAAGCGCCAGCTGGAACATTTGCTAATATAAATGGTGACAGTGAAAATGTAATGTATAAAACATTAGATGATTATGGAGCCAGTTATTACTTCAGGGGAGCAAAAGACTATGTAAATAATAATATTATCTTTGCAGAGCATCAGTGGAAGATAGTACGTATTAATGGTAATGGCTCAATTAAATTAATTTATAATGGAACATGTCTTAATAATTCCTGCTCAATAAATACAACTGGTACATCAACCCAAATAGGAACATCAAAATTTGACACAAATTATAGGGATGCAAAGTATATAGGATATATGTATTCCCCATCAGGAACAACAACATCAACATCAAGAGCACAGGCTACAACGAATACAACAAGTAGCACCATAAAAACATATTTAGATAACTGGTATGGGGCTAATATACATAATACCAAATATAAAGATTATATATCAGATACCTTATTTTGTAACGATAGGCAATTAGAAAGCGAAGTAGGTGGAGCAGCAACTGGAACAGGTTTTGGAGTAAATAGTGAAACTAATTACGCAGCACGGTATAGATTATATACAAAAAAAACACCGAGTTTATTATGTGGTTTAAAAAACGATCGTTTTACGGTAAGTGATGAGAGCATAGGAAATGGAAATTTAACTTATCCAGTCGGATTAATAACAGCTGATGAGATAGCCTTAGCAGGATTTAATTATGGAACAAATAACTCCACTAATTATTTATATACAAACCAGCATTGGTGGTCTTTATCGCCGTACTACGTGGATTTTAGTGGTGGTGCGTACGCGTGGTACATGAACTCAATGGGGAGTCTGAACCAAATCTACGTGAACTACGTCATCGGGGTCAGGCCGGGAGTTTCAATTCACTCTGACGTGCGAGTAACTGGAACAGGAACGAGTAGTAATCCATATATTGTGGTGGTTCCGTAATATAATTGTCGACTCTCAAGTTTTGCATGCAGTCACCTGAAAACCTTTCAGGTGACAATAATGAGCAAGAGCAAAAACAAATTATTTTCTTGGATAAAAAAATAGGACGCAATATTGAGGGAGGCACAACGGACCGCCCGGATATTACAATACTATGTTTTCTTTACTACTTTCTTTTAAAAAGAAAATAGTCGAAAAAAAATTAATGATGGCTGTATTTATTACATTTAGTAGGAGCTAGTGTTGCGTTCTAGCCTCTTCAATAGAACATTATCATAAGTTAAACACATACTATGTAAAGAATTTATATATTGGTTGATAACTTATTTTCTTTATGTTATATTTATACTAGATTGATACAAAATAATATAAGGAGTGTTATTTGTGAAAAAATGTTTTATTTTAGTTACTACTTTGTTATTTATTCCTATTTCTGTTAATGCTGCAGAATATACAGATACTTTTAAAATTGGTGATCGACTTGAAGTTTTTATAGTTAATGATCAAGTAAAAAAAGAATTTCATGTTATTAGACCTAGTGCTACTGGGGAGCAGTATGTGTGGATGATGTTAAATGGAAATGTAGAAAATTATGATGATTATCGAAATAGTATAACAGTTTATGATCAGACTCTTCCTGGAGAACATGAAGCAACTACTGTTTTAGAAGATGCTTTACCGGTATATAATGTATTAATTAATGGAACTACAGGTTGGCGTATTGAAGGTACTCCTCGTTTATTGAATGCTGAAGATTTAACAGTGTTAGGTATTAACATAAGTACTAGTGGTAAATATGAAATAATGGGGGATAGAAATTTTATAGCTCCTACTAAAACAGATGCGTTTCCTGATCCATCAGGATATAACTATTGGACACAAATAGCTGATATTAATGCAACTAATGCTTCAGTATTTGCAGTAACATATAATGAAAGTTACAATGGTGATTCTTTAACTCCAGTAGCTACTTTAGAATCTTATAATATTACTTCTGTTACAGAAAATCCCGAATTTATTGTTAGACCTGTTGTTAAAGTAGATAAAAAATATATTGATTGTATCATAAGTGATAGTACCACTCCAGTTGGAAATGTTAAGACTTCAGAAGTGAAAATGCCTATTGAAGCTATTGCGATAATTGGGGTTGCAGCTTTAGCTTATATCTTAATTAGAAAAAAAGATATATTTAATAAAATTTAAAGGCTAATGCCTTTTTTTATTTTTTAAATTATTATATAATGTTTTAGAAAGTAGGAAAATATGAAAAAGATTATTATTGCTTTAGTATCAATATTATTAACTTTTATAGGTGTGACTTTTGTGGTTTCTGCAATAATATTAAATGGTGATAAAATATTAAGTAGCTTTAATATTATAGATGTTGAAAATGTATCTACTAATTTTAATATTAAATTTGAAAAAGTTAAAGCTGCTGAATATTATGACATTGTAGTATATAATAATAATATTCCTATATATTCTAAATCAGTCTATGAAACTAAAAATCAAATTGATTTAAATATGCTTGAATATAATTTAAAATATAAATTAGTTGTATATGCATATGATAAATTAGGAGACAGTATAGCAGTTAAAAATCCTTATAAATTTAAATATACTGAACCGACTTTTAGTAGTAATAATGATCTTATATTAAATAATGATGAAGACTATAAATTATTAATTGATGGTGATTTAAGCAAAAAAAATTATCAAATAGCTATTTATGATAATAAATATAAATTAAAAGAAGAAAAAATAATATCTAATGAATACATAATAGATAAAAAATTTTATCAAGATATGATGCAAAAATTAGATGTGCAAATATTTGATGGTTTAACTTCAATTAGTAAGATTTCTTTATATAACAAAACTAGTCCTATATCTGATATTATGATTACTAGTCCTGCTAGTGGTAATATCCTTGATTATAATGATGTTATCTTTACTTATAATGGTGGAGATAATGCTACTAGTTATAGGGTAGAAATTTATAATGGAAATCAAAAAATAAAAGAAACAACCGTTAAAAAGAATAGATGTGTTATATCGGCAGAACTTTTTAAAAAAGCCGAAAAATATAATATTATAATTAAAGCTTTATATAAGGATTATGAGGAATATACTAAATCTGCAAATGTAGAATTTCAAATGAATGAAAAAGAAACCTTAAAACCAGTTTATATTAACACTTATCATAAATATGTTAAATCAGGTAGTTATTTATATTTAAATAATCCTAATCAAGAGGGAACAATTTTTTATACAATAGATGATAGTGATCCGGTTGTAAATGGAATAAAATATGATAAGCCATTAATAGTTAAAAAAAATATAACTTTAAAAACTGTTATCATGGAACCTAAAATGAATAATAGTATTGTTAATGAATTTGAGATTAATATTGGAAGTAAAGATACATATTCAGTATATTTAAGTCCATCTAACCAAGAATTGAATTTTGGGATAAATAGTACTGGTTATTCTAATGAGCAATCTGAAATGAATGATTTAACTAATTATATTGAGAAAAGATTAAAAAGTCATAATGTTAAAGTATATCGTAATAGTCCTTATGGTAATATAAATTTATGGACAGCCGATTCACGTTATTACGGAGTTGATTTACATTTAGCGATTCATTCAAATGCTAGTCCTAATCATAATATATTTGGTATAGAGACTTGGATTCATGAACAATCTAGTAAAACTTACAGCTTAGCAAATTTAATTCAAGATTCTTTAATAAATATATATTATTCTGAAGAAGAGGGATTTAATCGAGGAGTAAAATATGCTAATGGATCAATGGGAGAAGTAAATGAACTTGCTGTACCTTTTGGAATATTACTTGAAATAGCTCATCATGATTATGAAAAAGATGCAGCATGGATAATCCAAAATAAAGAACTTATTGGTAATACTATAGCTGATACAATATTGAAATATTTTGGCTTAATATGACGAATAACTTTTAATTTTTAAAAATTATCTTTATTATATAATAATGAGGTGTTTAATATGACAGATATATATGAAGAATTAATAAGTAAAATAGATAAAGCTAAGTTAATATATGGTGAATCATACATTTATTCAGTATTAGACAAATAAACTCCAATCTTGACAAATCTCGCTATTAATAATACAATATATTAGTAAGAAGGTTGGTTATATATGATGAATGATAAATTATTTTTAACGCCTCAAGAAATATTGGAAAAGGACTTTAAAATAGATGCTAGAGGTTATAGAATGCAAGAAGTTGATAAGTTTTTAGATATGATTATTAGAGATTATACTGAATTTATTAGGGTGATTAAAAAATTAGAAAATGATAACATTCATTTAATAAATGACAATAAAAAACTTCAAGCGGAATATCGTAATTTAAAGGAAAATATTTTAGCTAATGAAGATGATAAAGCAAAAATAGGAAATGTAGATCTTTTAAAAAGAATAAGCAATTTAGAAAAAATTGTTTATGGAAGAGAATAATATCTGGACAAACGCTGCTAATTATATAGTAGAGGAAAGTCCATACTCGCAAAGTCTGAGATGACTTTAGTGTTTGTGCTAAGGGAAAAAATAACCTTAGGTAGTTAATAACTAACGGCTTTGAAATAACCTTAACTGGTTAAAGTAGATATAAAAGTGCCAAAGAGACGAGTATATCTGGAAACGGATATAGTGGAACGTGGTAAACCCCGCAAGCGAGAAACCCAAATTATGGTAGGGGAATCTTTTGAAGTGAAATGAAACTGATAGAGAACCAATAAAGGTAGATAAATGTTTGTCACTTACATAGTAAGTACAGAATATGGCTTATAAGATATTATTTTTTTTCTTAAAAAAAGGAAGTGAATAACCACTTGATTGAAATTGGTGAAATTCTTAGTACAACTAGAGAAAGTTCTGGTGTATCTTTAGAAGAAGTAAGTAAAGATCTAGAAATTCCCTTATTAGTTTTAGAACAAATAGAAGAAGGAAATATTGGATCTTTTAAAGATATTTTTGTGCTCAAAGAATATATTGAAAGTTATTCAAAATATTTAGGATTAAATTCGATTGAAGTTATTGATGAATTTAATGAATATATGTTTGAAAAGACGTCTAAAATTCCTATGGATGCCATAAAAAAGGCTGCAAAGGAAAAGGCTGAAGCTGAAGAAAAAGATGAGAGAATAGCTTCTCCTTATACTAAAGCAGCATCAAAAAGTAGTGATAAACAATTTATTATTATGATAATTATTATTTTAATTTTAGTTATTATTGCTATATTTTGGAGTGTTAAACAAATTACAGTCGGTAATGTGACAACAAATGTATTAACTTATTATAAGTAGGAGGATTTATGAATTTACCAAATAGAATTACAATGGGAAGAATTATATTAGCAGTCATAATATTATTAATTTTAGTTTTTCCTTTTCATCAAATTAATTATAAATGGCCAAATTATTTAATAGCAGGAAGTATTACTATTAATATAAAATATATCATAGCTGGGATATTATTTATGATTGCTAGTTTTACTGATTTTTTAGACGGTAAGATTGCTCGAGACCGAGGTATAGTTACTGATTTTGGAAAAGTTATGGATGCAATAGCAGATAAAGTATTAGTTAATGGAGTATTAATAGCTCTTGCTTATGATGGTTTTTTACCAATTATTATTCCAGTTACAATAATAATTAGAGATATTGCCGTTGATTCAATTAAAATGGTTGCTGGGTCATCAGGAAAAGCAGTAGCAGCTTCAATGGCAGGAAAGATAAAAACTATATTTATGATGGTTGGGTTAACTATGATATTCTTCTATAATTTACCATTTGAATTATGGAATATATCATTAGGGAATTATTTAGTATTTATTGCAACTATCCTTTCTGTTTATTCAGGGATTCAATATTTTATCGTTAATAAAGAATTTTTAATTGAAAGGTAAACAGCTTTAATAGCTGTTTTATTTTTATTTACAGATTTTTAAAATTTGTAGAACGATTGTTCGAAAAAAGTGTTGACAAAGTATTTTTGATATATTAAAATGTTTATAGAAAGAAAGATTGGTGAAATAAAACTTGAAGAATAGTTTAAATGAAAAAGATAGAGATAAAGATAAAGATAAAGCTTTAGAACAAGTGTTAGCAGATATCGAAAAACAATTTGGTAAAGGAGCTATAATGAGACTTGGAGCAAATGATAATATTGAAATAGATGTAACGTCATCAGGATCATTATCACTTGATTTAGCTTTAGGAGTAGGAGGTTATCCGAAAGGAAGAATAATTGAAATATTTGGACCTGAATCAAGTGGAAAAACCACGGTAGCACTTCATGCCATAGCAGAAGTCCAAAAAGCTGGAGGAAGAGCAGCTTTTATAGATGCAGAACATGCTTTGGATCCAATATATGCAAAAAATTTAGGAGTTAATATTAATGAATTATTATTAAGTCAACCTGATACTGGAGAACAAGCATTAGAAATATGTGAAGCTTTAGTACGTAGTGAAGTTATTAATATTGTTGTCATAGATTCAGTAGCTGCATTAGTTCCAAAAGCTGAAATAGATGGAGAAATGGGTGATTCTCATATGGGACTACAAGCAAGGTTAATGAGTCAAGCTTTAAGAAAATTATCTGGTACTATAAATAAAACCAAAACAACAGCGATTTTTATAAATCAATTAAGAGAAAAATTAGGTATTATATTTGGTAATCCGGAAACAACTCCAGGTGGAAGAGCGTTAAAATTTTATTCTTCTATTAGACTTGATGTTAGAAGAGGAGAACAAATCAAACTAGGTGATAGTATATCTGGCAATAAAACAAATATCAAAGTAGTTAAAAACAAAGTGGCACCACCTTTTAAAACTGCAACTTTAGATATTGTTTATGGGGAAGGCATAAGTAAAGTTGGAGAACTTGTTGATATAGCTAGTGATTTAAGTATAATTGAAAAAAGTGGTTCATGGTTTAGTTATAATGGAGAAAAAATTGGTCAAGGTCGCGAAAATATTAAATTATATTTAAAAGATAATCCCAAAATAGCCGATGAAATAGAAAAGAAAATAAAAGATAGTTTTAAAAAGAAAAAAAGTGATGTTAAAAAAAATGATTAACTCATTTTTTTTTATAAATATAGGGTATTTTTAAAAGTATAATAACTAAAATAATTATAAAGTATTATTATTTTAAGCAATATTGTATTAAAATTTATTAATAAATATTTCTTGCAATATTTGTTAATAAATTTTATAATAAGAGTGTAGATAAAAACTACAAGAAAATGGAGGAATAAGATATGGTATTTAATACGGCTTCCATTTTAACTCTTTTTATTGGATTAATATTAGGAGGCACTGCAATATATGCAATAATTATATTAACTGGAGCAGGTGCCGGTAAAAAAGCAGAAAAAATGATTAATGATGCTAAAAAGGAAGCTGAAAAGCATCGCCGAGATAGCATTATTGAGTTAAAGGAAGAATCTTTTAAATTGAAACAGCAAACTGATAAAGAAATAAAGGAAAAAAAATCAGAAATTTTAAGTAGTGAAGAACGTTTAATGCAAAGGGAAAAATCTTTAGATAAACGTGAAGAAATGCTTCAAAATAGAGATAATCTTTTAGAGCAAAAAGATAATAATTTAAATATTCTGCAAAAACAATTACAAGAAAAAGAATTAAAAATGGACGAACTAATAAGAGAGGAAATAGATAAATTGGAACAAATATCTAATTTATCAAAAGACAAAGCTCATAACTTAATTATGGAAAGAGTAGAATCAACTATGGCTGTTGAAATAGCTTCTTTAATTAAAGAAAAAGAGGCTGAAGCAAAGTTAGAAGTTGATAAAAAAGCTAAAAATTTATTAGTTAATTCTATGGAAAGATATGCTAATGATGTTACTACAATTCAAACCGTTAGTACGATAGAATTGCCTAACGATGAAATGAAAGGTAGATTAATAGGCCGAGAAGGAAGAAATATTCGTACTATCGAAGCGGTAACTGGTGTTGATTTAATAATTGATGATACCCCAGAAGTAATTGTAATTTCTTCATTTGATCCTTTTAGAAGAGAAATAGCAAAATTAACTATTGAAACTCTAATAAAAGATGGTCGTATTCATCCAACAAGAATTGAAGAAATTTATGATAAAGTATGTAATGATATGAATACTAGAGTTACTGAAATTGGTAATGAAACAATATATGAATTGGGATTATCTAAAATTGATCCAGAATTAGTATATTTAATTGGTAAATTAAACTTCCGAACTAGTTATGGTCAAAATGCTTTGAACCATTCTAAAGAAGTTGCTAATTTAGCAGGGCTTTTAGCTAGTGAAATAGGTGAAAATATTAATTTAGCTAAAAGAGCAGGATTATTACATGATATAGGAAAATCTATAGATAATGAAATTGAAGGAAGTCATGTTGAAATTGGAGTTGACTTAGCTAAAAAATATGGTGAAAATGAAATTGTTCAAAACGCAATTCTTTCTCATCATGGAGATTATGAAGCTACTAATATTATTTCGGTATTGGTTAGTATTGCTGATACATTATCAGCTGCTAGACCTGGTGCGCGAAATGATACCATGGAGAACTATATTAAAAGACTAGAAGAACTTGAAAATTTAGGTAACAGTTTTAAAGGGGTAGAAAAAACTTATGCAATGCAAGCTGGAAGAGAAGTAAGAGTTATAGTTAAACCTGATGAAATTGATGATTTAACTTCATTTAAAATAGCTCGTGAAATGAAAGAAAAAATTGAAGCAGAAATGCAATATCCAGGAACAATAAAAGTAACAGTTATAAGAGAAACTCGAGCACAAGAAGAAGCAAAATAAACTTCTTTCTTGTTGACTTTATAGTTGTTTTATAGTAATCTTAAATTATAAATAAGGAGATAAAAACATGAAAAAAAGAGACATTACAAAGGCTATATTATTTGTTGTAGTTATATTATTAGCTGTTATAGGTATATCTTATGCATACTTTACTGCAAATATATCAAATTCAGAAAGTGCAACAACGCTTACAGTAACAGGTGGTACAATGACAATTAATTACTCAGGAGGAACTGAAATTAATGTTTCTAATGTTTTTCCTAAACCTGAAGCAGCCACTACTAAAACCTTTACGGTAACTGGAACAAATACAACTGCTATTGCAATGAATTACAAGTGTACTTTAGTAGTAACAGGAAATACATTTTCATCTAATGCTTTAAAATATAAAATGACTTCTACTAATACTGATGGTAATGGGACTATAATTCCAGCTATAACGATTGAGCAAAATATTGCAACTGGTACTAATACTTTACTATTGGGCAACGGTTCATTTGCAGGTCCAACTGGTGGAGCTAAAATTCATACTTATGCATTAAGTATTTATTTTCCAAGTACTGTTTCAAGTCAAAATGCTGATCAAGATAAATCATTTACTGCTTATATTAAAACGGAATCAGTTCAATAAAAATGCTTAAATGCATTTTTTTTATATATAGTATCTAAGTTAAAATACCATATATTTCCTTTTAAAATTTACATTTCAAGATGTATTTTATATTGACATTATATATCTTATATAGTAATCTTTAATTATAAATAAGGAGAATAGAATGAATATTATGAGAGTGA
>JAQVXV010000047.1 GCA_028708945.1 Bacilli bacterium | reverse complement strand
CAAAAACTATTTCTTTTTTAACTGTTTTATTAAAGATTTGTTCTTCTGGAAATTGAAATACAAAACCAACATTGACTCTTAAATCATTTATGTTTTTCATCTTTAAATTTCTTTCAATAACAAAATCGTCGATTTCTATTTTACCTCTAGTCGGCTTAAGTAAAGCATTTATAAGTTGCGCTAAAGTTGTTTTCCCACTCCCACTTTTACCCATTATGACATTTATCTTACCTTCTTTAAACTTTAAGTTAATTTCTTCAAGCGCTAATTTTCTTAATGGTGTATTTAGATTATAGACATAACTCACATTTTTAAATTCTATTTCCATAATATATCCACCATTTCATCTAAATCTAATATAATATCATCTACTAAACCATAATATCTTAATTTATGAGATAAGTCTGCTATAAAAGGTAAAGAGAGTCCTAAATCAACTAATTTTTTTTCTTGTTTTAACACTTCTTTAGTTGTATCGCTCATTACAATTTTTCCATCATCGATAACAACAATACGATCACCATATAAAGTATCTTCCATATCATGACTAATATTTAATACTGTTAATTGATGTTCTTTTTTATATTCTTTAATTATTTTATATATTCTTTCTTTTATCCCATAATCTACCATTGTAAACGCTTCATCTAATATCAATATTTTAGGTTCAGTTATAAGTGCTGAGGCAAGGGCTACTAATTGTTTTTCACCACCACTTAAATTATGTGGTTCTTTTTCTAAAATGTGCTCTATTTTTAATAATTCTGCTATCTTATCAATTTTAACACCGATTTCTTTAGGACGATAATTTAAATTTTCTAAAGAAAACGCTATATCATCTTTAACTGTTTCTGCTACAAATTGATTATCGGGATTCTCGAATACTAACCCTATATCTCTTCTCACCTTTTTAACATTTTCTTTAATTAATACATTATCGGCTATTCTTATATATCCGTCTGCTTTAATTAATCCTAAAATAATTTTTACTAAGGTACTTTTTCCACTACCATTTAAACCCACTAAAGTGGTAATGGAATTTTCTTCAATAGATAAATAAAAGTGATCAAAAATTTGTTTATCACTATACTTAAAATTTAAATCTTCTATTGTTATAATATATTTCATAACATCACCGTATTTATATTATATAATAATAAGGCTTTATTTACAATAAAAAAGAGTTTTTCACTCTTTTACTTTTGTAATACTTTTGGTTTTTCTATTTGAACTAAACCTTCTTTAGTATATTCACCGTATTTTATTTTTGATGTCAGAACCATTTCGTTTATTCTTGTTCCCCATTCTCTAAGTGCAGGTATTAAAACTTCACTCGATACTTTGATGTTTGGATCTAATATTAGACTATAAGTTATTTCATCTTCTGTTGTAAACGCGTCTAAAATATATCCCTGGAAAGCTGTAGTTTCGCATAACTCCATATAGTGTTTTGCTGTAAATTCTTCAAACAATTCTTTTACTATTTGTTCATAAGTAACATTAGAATTTTTATACTTTATAACTTCATTAATTTCTTCTTCTGTCGCTATAGAATTGATATCAACATTCATTTGCTCTTGTGTTAATAATGTTTCCCCATATTTTTTCAATGAATATTTATCTGAGTGTGCTATAATTTGGTCGTCTTCATCAATATATGTTTTTGTATATGGTGCACCTGCTAAATAACTAACAATCCAATGGTTCACTTCGTTATATAAATTACTTGTATCACCAGTATAAGTAGATTCGTTTTTTATGACTGAATCAACAGTTAGATATAGTTGTCTTACCGTTGTTTCCTTATAAATATATTTTGCTAAGACTTCTTTTAAAATATTTTTACCTTTTTCTGTTATTTCGATATTATCGGTATATAAAATACTTTCAGCCGCTTCTTCAACAGGTTTTACATCTTTATACTTTTTAAAATATAACAAATTTTCATCTAAAGTATCATAATAAGGAGTCTCAGATGAAGACAAATCTATTTGTTGTTGATATTGACCTTTATTGGTATTAGTATCTGGATTAAGTTTTTCATTTTGACCGCATCCTGATAAGGATAATATAAAACTTGTAGCAACTAGTACTGTTGCACAACCTTTAATTATTTTTTTATTTAATTTAATCTTACCATTTTTTAATTCAGTTTCTTTTATTTTTTCATTATTGCTTTCTAAATATTTATTAATAGACATAGTAAACCCTCCTACCCAATAAATTACCACATTTTACCTTTATAGTCAATGAAAAAGAATTAACCAAACAAATCTTTATTTATCTTTTTCGCATTATATTTTTCTAATGATTTTCTTAATGCTTTAAATTCTGTAGAATTTTTGAAAAAATATTTACTCATTGTTATATTTATGTCTTTATTTCCAAAGTTAATTATTATCATGAGTTTAGAAAATTTAATTTTCTCTATTTCTGATTTTTTAATGTTTTTTGTCTTAGATTCGTATTCTATATTAATTTCATCTTCATTGATTTCAATTTTATAGTCACCATACATACCACCAGTTGTTTTTTTATCTGTTCTTACTATTGAGTATGCTGATAAGGCATC
>JAQVXV010000046.1 GCA_028708945.1 Bacilli bacterium | reverse complement strand
CAAAAACTATTTCTTTTTTAACTGTTTTATTAAAGATTTGTTCTTCTGGAAATTGAAATACAAAACCAACATTGACTCTTAAATCATTTATGTTTTTCATCTTTAAATTTCTTTCAATAACAAAATCATCAATTTCTATTTTACCTCTAGTCGGCTTAAGTAAAGCATTTATAAGTTGCGCTAAAGTCGTTTTCCCACTCCCACTTTTACCCATTATGACATTTATCTTACCTTCTTTAAACTTTAAATTAATTTCTTCAAGCGCTAATTTTCTTAATGGTGTATTTAAGTTATAAATATAACTCACATTTTTAAATTCTATTTCCATAATATATCCACCATCTCATCTAAATCTAATATAATGTCATCTACTAAACCATAAAATCTTAATTTATGAGATAAATCTGCTATAAAAGGTAAAGAGAGTCCTAAATCGACTAATTTTTTTTCTTGTTTTAATACTTCTTTAGTTGTATCATTCATTATCATTTTTCCATCATCAATTACAATAATACGATCACCATATAAAGTATCTTCCATATCATGACTGATATTTAATACTGTTAATTGGTGCTCTTTTTTATACTTTTTAATTATTTTATATATTCTTTCTTTTATCTCATAATCGACCATTGTAAATGCTTCATCTAGTATCAATATCTTAGGTTCAGTTATAAGTGCTGAAGCAAGAGCTACTAATTGTTTTTCACCACCACTTAAATTATGTGGTTCTTTTTCTAAAATGTGCTCTATTTTTAATAATTCTGCTATCTTATCAATTTTAACACCGATTTCTTTAGGACGATAATTCAAATTTTCTAAAGAAAACGCTATATCATCTTTAACTGTTTCTGCTACAAATTGATTATCGGGATTTTCGAATACTACCCCTATATCTCTTCTCACTTTTTTAACATTTTCTTTAATTAATACATTATCAGCTATTCTTATATATCCGTCTGCTTTAATTAATCCTAAAATAATTTTTACTAAAGTACTTTTTCCACTTCCATTTAAACCTACTAAAGTTGTAATGGTATTTTCTTCAATTGATAAATAAAAATGATCAAAAATTTGTTTATCACTATACTTAAAATTTAAATCTTCTATTGTTATAATATATTTCATAACATCACCGTATTTATATTATATAATAATAAGGCTTTATTTACAATAAAAAAGAGTTTTTAACTCTTTTACTTTTGTAATACTTTAGGCTTTTCTATTTGAACTAAACCTTCTTTAGTATATTCACCATATTTTATTTTTGATGCCAACACTAACTCATTTATTCTTGTACCCCATTCTCTAAGTGCTGGTATTAAAACCTCACTTGATACCTCAACATTAGGATCTAATCTTAAACTATAAGTTATTTCATCTTCTGTTGTAAATGCGTCTAAAATATATCCCTGAAAAGATGTTGTATCATGTAATTCCATATAGTGTTTTGCTGTAAATTCTTCGAATAATTCCTTTACTATTTGTTCATAAGTAATGTTAGAATTTCTAAATTTTATAACTTCATTAATTTCTTCTTCTGTCGCTATAGAATTGATATCAACATTCATTTGTTCTTGTGTCAATAAAGTTTCCCCATATTTTCTCAACGAATATTTATCTCTATCTATTACAATTTTATCGTCTTCATCAATATATGTTTCTGTATATGGTGAACCCACTAAATAACTAGTAATCCAATGGTTCAATTTGTTATATAAATTACTTGTATCACCAGTATAATTAGATTCATTTTTTATAACGGAATCAACAGTTATATATAATTGTCTTATTGACGTTTCTTTATAAATATATTTTGCTAAGACTTCTTTTAAAATATTCTTATCTGTTTCTGTTATTTCGACATTATAATTACGCAAGATACTTTCAGCTACTTCTTCAACGGGATTTGAATCTTTATATTTTTGAAAATATAAAAGATTTTCATCTAAAGTATCATAATAAGGAGTATCAGATGAAGACAAATCTATTTGTTGTTGATATTGACCTTTATTGGTATTAGTATCTGGATTAAGTTTTTCATTTTGACCGCATCCTGATAAGGATAATATAAGACTTGTAGCAACTAGTACTGTTGCACAACCTTTAATTATTTTTTTATTTAATTTAATCTTACCGTTTTTTAATTCAGTTTCTTTTATTTGTTCATTATTGCTTTCTAAATATTTATTAATAGACATATTAAACCCTCCTACCCAATAAATTACCACATTTTACCTTTATAGTCAATGAAAAAGAATTAACCAAATAAATCTTTATTTATCTTTTTTGCATTATATTTTTCTAATAATTTTCTTAATGCTTTAAATTCTGTATAATTTTTGAAAAAATATTTACTCATTGTTATATTTATGTCTTTATTTCCAAAGTTAATTATTATCATGAGTTTAGATAATTTGATTTTCTCTATTTCTGATTTTTTAATGTTTTTTGTCTTAGATTCGTATTCTATATTAATTTCATCTTCATTGATTTCAATTTTATAGTCACTATACATACCACCAGTCGTTTTTTTATCTGTTCTTACTATTGAGTATGCTGATAAGGCATCGATTAAAATAATACCTATTCCTATGAGGATTGCTGATTTAGAGTCTACTATTAAGTTGAATTCACCCGATGTTATTTTTTCAA
>JAQVXV010000025.1 GCA_028708945.1 Bacilli bacterium | reverse complement strand
ATACCGATGTTGAAGTTACTTTAGAAAACATGATTAAAACAACTGGTATTTACAAAATATATTATGATGTTACTGATCCATTATTAAATAAAGCAGAAACTTATGTTAGAACAGTAACAGTTATTAATAACGAATATCCAACTATCAAAGCTTCAAATATTAATGTAAAACAAAATAGTATCATCGATTATAAGAAAAATGTTACAGCAACTGATAAGGAAGATGGCGATATAAATAGTAGAATTACTTATGATAGTTCATTAGTAGACCTAACTAAACCCGGAAGTTATACCTTAACGTATTATGTAACTGATTTAGATAATCAAGAAACTTCTTTAATTGTAAATGTAACTGTTGAAGAAATTGATTATATATCAAAAGGTGGTTATCTAAATGTTGAAAAATTAAAATTTAACACTAATAGTAAAAAACTAGACATTGAAGGATTTTTAAATATTGATGGTATAACTATTAAAGATAGTACAAATATAATATACGAAATAGTGTTTGAAAACCAATATAATGGTAATTTAACAATTATTAAATTAGAACGCTGGTTATCTAATATTCCATTTAATTCTATTGGAAATAATAAATCATGGTTTAAATTAAGTGCTGATATTGGAATACTTCCAGATGGTGATTATACACTTTATGTAAGAGGAAGAACTGGAAATACTGAGTCTAAAATTAAAATTTCTAATCCTTTCTTTAATACATCATTAATTGGAAAGTTTAAAGAAGGTAATAAAGGTTATTATTTAAGAAATAATTACGGTGCAAGAGGAATTCCGATTGAATTATTTGTAAGAAGTGAAGGCTTATTATCATACAATGAGAATAACAAATTATATAATTTATTTAATCAATTATATTCAATTGGATTAACTAATAATATTTTAAATATTAAAGGTACATCTCATTCATATGGTGCTGATTATGGAAAAAATGCAACAGTTGTAAGAAATTTAGTTTTTGAAAATATTGCTACTTTTGCAAGAATAAGTAAAAATTTAGGCTATATTAATAATGGTCCTTACACCGTTTCTTTTGCAGAATCAGATGGTTTTGTAAAAACTAAAGCATGGTACGAAAATAGTATTGATATAAGTTCTTTAAGCCCTGGCAAATATGCACTATATATTAATACTAAAACAACTAATCATGACGATTTTGGTGAAATATACGATTATTTATGGCAAAATATAGATGCTGTTTCAACTTATGAAAAAGATGGTATTACTTATGAAGCAAGATTATCTAGAAATAATAACATAAGATTAAGAATTGAACTTACAATTCAAGAAAAATAGCACTTTAAAATGTGTTATTTTTTTGTTATAATATATAAAGGTGAAAAGATGAAAAAGAAATTATTAATATTGACAATAATATTTATATTAATTGATCAAATAATAAAATATATGATAATTAATAGTTTTAGTGAAAACAACTATATTTTTATAATTGAAAAATTTCTTTATTTCACTTTTGTTAAAAATACTGGTGCTGCTTGGAGTATTTTTAGTGGTAAAGTAGATATTTTAATATTAATAACAATTTTAGCATTATTTTTCATCTATTTTTCTTTTATAAAGAAAAAGGATTTAGAAAAACATGAAACTATTTTATATGCCTTATTAATAGGTGGTATATTAGGTAATTTCATAGATCGTATTGCTTTAGGATATGTTATAGATTATATCGGATTAGTATTTTATAAATATTATTTTCCAATATTTAATTTTGCAGATATATGTATAGTATTATCAAGTGCTATAATAATACTTAAAATGTTAAAAGGAGAAAAAAATGAATTATCAAGTAAGTAATAATGATAAAAGTAAAAGATTAGATAATTTTTTAATGGAAAAAAGTGGCATTAGTCGCAGTAAAGTTCAAAAAAGCATTAGAGAAAAAGATGTATTAGTCAATGGTAATGTAACTAAAAGTAGCTACATTGTTAAAGAAAATGATGTTATATTATTTAATTATAAAGAAGAAACTATTACTATTGAACCAGAAAAAATGGATTTAGATATTGTTTATGAAGATGATGATATAATTGTTATCAATAAAAAAAATGGAGTAGTGGTTCATCCTTCAATCGGAAATACAGAAAATACTTTAGTAAATGGTCTAATGTATTACGCTGATGAATTAAGCGAAGATAAAATAAGACCTGGTATTGTCCATCGAATCGATGCATATACAACTGGTTTATTAGTTGTTGCTAAAAATAGAGAATCATATGAATCTTTAACTGAACAATTAAAAAAGCATACAGTTCATCGTCGTTATTGGGCGTTAGTTTGGGGAATTATTAAAAACGATAGTGGAACTATTGATGCTCCAATTGGAAGAGATAAAAAAAATCGCAAAAAAATGGCTGTTATCGAAGATGGCAAGCCCTCTATAACGCATTTTAAGGTATTAGAAAGATACAATGAAGCAACTTTAATTGAATTAAACTTAGAGACAGGCCGAACTCATCAAATAAGAGTTCATATGAATTATATTGGTTATCCTATTGTAAATGATCCTATTTATGGAAGAAGAAAAACAATTGATGATAGTGGTCAGTGCCTTCATGCTAAAGAACTTGGATTTATTCATCCAAAAACATTAAAAGAAGTACATTTTAATAGTGATATACCAGAGTGTTTTAATAATATTTTACAATATGTAAAAAGCTTGTAAATTTACATAAGGAGGTTTATATGGAAAATATTAGTTTTACTAAAATAGATGAATTAACAATAAAATTATTACATTATTTTATTATTGAAAAAGGTTATAATCCAATAATTTTACAAGGTGCCAAAAACGAAATATGGTTAGAAAAATTATCAGGTGATTATAAAATAGTTCGTATTAGTTCAAATTACATTCATAATGATGATCAATTCAATTTTGATATATTTAAAACAAAACAGATATTAAAAAAAATTAAAAGAAAGACTCTTTCTGTTAATATGAATATATTAAATATCTTTGTGAATTTAGGAGAAAACGTCAATATAAGTAATTTTAATAACGATCAAATCGAAATTATTCATGCTGATAGTATTGATAGTTTACATAAAAATGAAACTATAAATAAAAATTTTCCGGATATAATCAAAAAGACAATATTTTCGGAAAATGGTATTGATTTATTTATTAAGTTAACTACTGAGATCAATAAGAAAGGGGAAAGCGATGCTTTAATGGTTGAAGATGTTTTTAAAAAGAAAAAACCAGTTACAACAATTTTTTTAATAGCTATAAATATAATAGCTTATTTGATCTGTTTTATGTTAAATGGAGATTTTTTTGAAATAAGTGCACCTTTTTTAGGTTCTTTTGGAGGTCTAATTTCTAGCAGTAATATGGGAACAGAATATTATAGAATTCTTACAAGTGCATTTCTACATGTTGATTTACTCCATATATTTTTCAATTGTTATGTTCTTTATACAATAGGGAGTCAATTAGAAAGTTTTTATGGAAAAACAAAATATCTAATTGTTTATCTTTTAAGTGCTATAATAGGTAATTTGCTGGCTTTATTGTTTTTAAACGATACGACAGTTGCTGTTGGTGCTAGTGGAGCTATATTTGGACTTTTTGGATCTTTATTATATTTTGGTTATCATTATCGAGCATATCTAGGAAGTGTTTTAAGAACTCAAATATTGCCTCTAATAATCTTTAATTTAATACTTGGATTTATTATACCAGGAATTGGTAATGGGGCACACATTGGTGGTTTAATAGGTGGTATTTTAATTTCAATGGCAGTTGGGGTTAAAAATAAAACTACTAAAAGTGAACAAATAAATGGTATTATTATGTCGATTATTTTAATTTCATTTTTAATTTATATGGGCTTTTTAAAATAAGCCTTTTTTAATTTAAAAAGATTATATCTTTCGATATAATCCAATTGCTTTTCCTAGTATAGTTACATTATTTAATAATATTGGTTCCATTGTATCATTTTCAGGTTGTAGCCTAAAATGATCTTTTTCTTTATAAAATGTTTTTAAAGTAACTGTATTTTCATCAGTCATAGCTACAACTATTTCTCCATTATATGCAGTGTTTCTTCTTTCAACTATTATTATATCACTATCCAATATTCCAGCATTTATCATACTTTCACCATCGACATTTAAAGTAAATACCTCTTTGTCTTTAGGAATTAAATAAGAAGGAAGTGAAAAGTATTCACCTGGATTTTCGATTGCTTCTATAGGATTACCAGCAGTTATTTTTCCTAAAAGGGGAACTTCTATAACATTATCGCTGTTGTCCTTAAATTCATTATCAACTAACAATTCAATGGTTCTATTTTTAGCAGTATCTTTCCTAATGTAACCTTTCTCTTCTAAACAATTTAGATGAGATTGAATTGTCGCTGGTGAGGATACACCTAAAGCTTTTCCTATCTCTCTTACAGTAGGTGGGTAACCATGGCTGATAATATATTTTTTTATATAGATTAAAGTATCAGTTTGTCTTTTTGTTAATTTTTCCAAAATTTTAACCTCCTTTTAATTTTCTATTGACATTATAACACCACAAGTGTAAAAAGTCAAACAAATGTTCACAATTACAATTGACACGAACAAATGTTTGTGATAACATTAAATTAACAAAGGAGTGATGTTATGAAATTTTTATTAAATTTTAAAGAAATCTTAATTTTTATAGCAATTGTTTTATCTTTAACTACTTATGTAAGTTATAACGAAATGTTACAAAGAGTTGCAGATGAACAAAGTATTAATAATGAAATAGTAAGCAATATTGAATAAAATGCTTTTATCTAAAATGAATATTTGATATAATGTATTTATGGTAAAGGTGATAAGATATGGACGAAAAGATTATTAATAATATCCGTAGTTTAGCAATTGATATGATCGATGAAGCTGGAAGTGGACATCCTGGTATTTGTCTAGGAGCTGCTCCAATTATATATACAATATTTGCAAAACATTTAAATTATAATCCAAGTGATCCTAATTGGATCAATCGCGATCGTTTTATAATGTCAGCAGGACATGGTTCTGCATTACTTTATTCGACAATGTTTATGGCAGGTTATGGATTAGAAATTGAAGACTTAAAAAAATTCCGCCAATTTGGTTCTAAAACACCAGGGCATCCAGAATATGGAGTAACACAAGGTGTTGAAGCAACTACTGGTCCTTTAGGACAAGGTATTGGAATTGCAACTGGAATGGCTCTAGGTGGCAAGATTTTAGAAGAAAAATATACATTAGAAAAAGAAAAAAAAATTGATAATGATAAACCTTTAATTAATTACCATATTTATGTTTTATGTAGTGATGGTGATTTAATGGAAGGAATAAGTTATGAAGCTGCTTCTTTTGCCGGGAATTTAAACTTAAACAATTTAATCATTTTATATGATTCTAACAATATAAGTTTGGATGGTATTCTCAGTTATTCTTTTACAGAAAATGTTTTAGATAGATTTAAAGCTTTAGGATGGTATACTGATGTTGTAAAAAATGGTAATTCTGTAAATGAAATAGATAATGCTATTAATAAAGCAAAAAAATCCGGAAAACCTTCTATAATTGAAGTTAAAACTATTATTGGTTATGGTTCAATATGGGAAGGTACAAATAAATCACATGGTAATAAATTAGAATCAGATGATATAACTAATTTAAAAACAAAATGGGGTTTACCAAATGAAAAATTTCATTTTGATTTAGAAGCAAAAAAAGATTTTTCAAATCAATTAACAGAAAGAAGTGCTATTAAATATGAAATATGGGCTTCTAATTATCGCAGATATGTAGAGGAAAGATTAGATAATGACGATAGTTCACTTAAATATTTATTTAATAATCAATTTGTAAATTTACTCGATTATAAATGGGATTTTAGTCCCGATTTAAATGAAGGTACTAGAGTTACTAATGGTCAAATAATAAATGTAATTTCAGAAATGTTACCAAATTTTATTGGTGGAAGTGCTGACTTATCAAGTTCGACAAAAACATATATAAAAAACGGGAAGGATATTGAAGATAATAAATACAATAATAAAAATATTTGGTTTGGAGTTAGAGAACATTTAATGGGATCTGTTTTAAATGGTTTATCATTAAGTAAATTTAAACCATTTGGGTCAACTTTCTTGGTTTTTTCTGATTATATGAAACCAGCAATTAGAATGAGTGCTCTAATGAATTTGCCGGTTACATATATATTTACACATGATTCAATATATGTAGGAGAAGATGGTCCTACTCATCAACCAATTGAACAATTAGCAAGTTTAAGAGCTATACCTAATTTATATGTATATCGTCCTTGCGATGCTAATGAGTTAGTAGGATGCTGGAATTCGATTATTAATAGCAACAAACCTAGTGCTCTTTCTCTTACTAGACAAGATGTTAAACTTTTAACAGAATCAGATATGACAAAAGTAGCAAATGGTGCTTATGTTGTTAGAAATGAAACAGCACGTTTAAATGGAATTATCATTGCTACTGGTTCAGAAGTTTCTTTAGCGTTAAAGGTTGCAAGTGATTTATATACAAACTTTAATATAGATATAAGAGTAATAAGTATGCCTTGTATGGAACTATTTTTAAAAACACCACTTGAATATCAAAAAACATTATTACCAATTGGACATAAAGTAATTGCAATTGAAGCAGGTAGTTCTTTTGGACTTGAAAAGTTTGTCTATAATCAAAATTATTTAATTACTATCGATAAATTTGGAACAAGTGCAAATGCTAAAGATGTGCTTAAATATTGTGAATTTGATTATGACACAGTTAAAGAAAAAATAAAGGGATTACTAAAGTAATCTCTTTTGCATATATAAATTAATTATGAATATAGTATAATATCTTGAATAATATTTGGAAATTTGATAATATGTAGTAAGAGAGGCAGGGTAAAAATGTTACAGGATATACTGATGATTCTATTGGGCCTAGTAGTAGGAGCAATACTTGGATTTTTTATAGCAAGAAATGTAATGAAAAAATATATAAAGAAAAATCCTCCAATAAACGAACAAATGATAAAAGCAATGATGACACAGATGGGAAGAACCCCTAGTCAAAAACAAGTAAATCAAATGATGAAATCAATGGCCAAATATATGGATTAGCCATTGTTTTTTTTACGAAAGGAAAATATGAAAAAAGTTGGAATTATTTTAAGGGAAGATAAATCTAATGAAGGTCATGATGTTTTTTTATGTTATAAAGCTTTTGTTAAAATTATTAAAAAGTATCACTGTATACCAATTGGAATTATGGATATCTCTACAGTTAAGGAAGTAGATTGTATTATATGTCAAGGAGGGGATGACTATAATGATTTTGATTTTGAAGTTATAAAGTACTGTTATGATAATAATATTCCTTTATTAGGCATTTGTTTAGGAATGCAAACAATGTCTATATTATTTAATGGGAAGTTAGAAGATTTAAATAATTTAAACCATAAAAGTAAAGAAAAATATGTTCATAATGTCAATATAAATAAAGATTCTAAATTATATCAAATATTAAGATCTAATAAAATAATGGTAAATAGTCGTCATAAGAGTTATATAACTAAAACCGATTTGAAAATATCTGCTATAAGTGAAGATGGAATAATTGAAGCTGTTGAAGATAGTAGTAAAAAATTCTTTATTGGTGTACAATGGCACCCAGAAAATATGGTCGAATATAATAACATAGAAGAAAAAATATTCGCGTATTTTTTAAAGGGTGATTTATGAATATAAGAGAAATTAATAAAATTGTAAATGGTCAAATATACAATTTTAAAGATGTCAATATCAATAAAATTAAAATAGATAGTAGATTAATAGAAGAAAATGATCTATTTATATCTTTAACGGATGAATATATAGATGATGCTATTAATAATGGTGCTAGAGTTATAATAAGTAACAATGAAATCGATGTTGATATTCCATATATAAAGGTTGAAGATGCCTATCAAGTCTTAATCTTATTAGGGCAAAATATAAGAATAAAATATAATATTCCTTTTATTGCTATTACTGGTTCAAATGGTAAGACAACTACAAAGGAATTAGTTGCTGATATTTTATCAAAAAAATATACAGTTTTAAAAAACGAAAAAAATTATAATAATCATATTGGAGTTCCTTTAACACTTTTTAATTTAGATTCAACTTATGATATCTGTGTTTTAGAACTAGGGATGAATCATTTAAAAGAGATAGAACTATTATCTAATATTGTAGTTCCTGATGTAAGCGTTATTACTAATATTGGAAGTGCCCACATTGGTAATTTGGGCAGTTATAAAAAAATATATAATGCCAAACTTGAAATCATAAAAAGCATGAAAAAAGGAACACTTATTGTAAATAAGGACTCAAAATATCTAAATAAAATAAAAACGTCTTTAAATACTATTAAAATAGGTTTAAAAGACATTTATGATATAAAATTAGAGCAAAATAGAAGTTTATTTAAAAAAACTATTAATAATTGTGAATATCAATTTATATTTAATGTTCCTGGCAAACATTTATTAAGTAATGTTTTAATAGCAATTGAGATTGGATTATTATATGATGTAGAAATAAGTGATATTCAAGAAGCAATTGAAAATTTTAAAATGATCGATAATCGTTTAAATTTAATTTCTAAAAAAAACTTTATCTTGTTAAATGATTGTTACAATTCTAGTTATGAATCTTTACTAGGAAGTTTAGAAGTATTAAAGCTTTACGATTCTAATAAAATACTAATACTAGGTGATATTCTAGAACTAGGGCATTATTCTAAAAAAATTCATCTAAAAATTAAAAGACAATTGAAAAAAATTAAAAATATAACAATATTATGTATTGGTGAATTTACAAAATATGTTAAACTTAAAAACTGTATACATTTTAATAATATTATAGAATTAATAAATTTCTTAGATAAATTTGATTATGATAATAACGTAATTTTAATCAAAGGATCACGAATGATGAAGTTAGAATATGTAAAAGACTATTTAATTACTAAATAGTCTTTTTATTGATAATTATTTTATAATAAGTTATAATTAATTAGGTGATGACATGAAAATAAAATACAATTTATTAGGTAACGATGGATTAGCAAGAAGGGGAAAAATTAAAACCAATTATGGTGAATTTGATACCCCTATGTTTATGCCTGTCGGTACTTTAGCAAACGTTAAAACATTAGTGCCTGAGGAATTAAAAGCAGTTGGTAGTGCAATTATATTATCAAACACTTATCATCTATGGTTAAGACCAGGAGAAGATGTTGTTCATAAAGCAGGTGGATTACATAAATTTATGCACTATGATGGACCAATATTAACTGATAGTGGTGGTTTTCAAGTTTTTTCTTTAGCAAAAAAGAAAGACATAAACGAAGAAGGAGTAAAATTTAAAAGCCATATTGATGGATCTAGTTTATTTTTAACTCCTGAATTAGCAATTGAAATTCAAAATAAATTAGATAGTGATATAGCTATGAGTTTTGATGAATGTATTCCTTATCCAGTAACTTATGAATATGCTAAAGAGAGTACAGAAAGAACTTTAAGATGGGCAAAAAGAGGATTAAAAGTCCATAATAATTTAAATCAATCATTATTTGGTATTGTTCAAGGTGGCGAATATACTGATTTAAGAGAACACAGTGCTAAAGAGACAGTTAAAATGAACTTTGATGGATATTCTATTGGTGGTACTAGTGTAGGTGAAGATAAAGAAACAATGTACAAAATGATCGAAGATGGAATCAGATTTTTACCAACTGATAAACCTAGATATTTAATGGGAGTAGGAGATCCTATTGATATAATTGAAGGAGTTATTAGAGGAATCGATATGTTTGACTGTGTTTTACCTACTAGAATAGCGCGTCATGGCAATGCTTTTACAAAAAATGGTAAGTTAAATATTCGCAATTTAAAATATAAAGAGGATTTTGATCCAATTGAAAATGATTGTGATTGTTATAGTTGTAAAAACTATTCAAAAGCTTATATTAGACATTTATTAGTTTCTAATGAATCTTTAGGAGGTCGATTATTATCGATTCATAATATAAGATTTTTAATTAAATTAACGGAAGATTTAAGAGTTGCAATTGAAAATAAACAAACCTTAGAATATAGAGAAAAATTTATAAAGAGATATAAAGGAGAAGTATGAAAAAAGTAGCAGTTGCCTTTGGAATATTAATTCTTTTAATTGTGGTTTATATTTTTTCTGTTTATAAAGAAGATGAATATAGTGAAAATCTTTTTTATATGGACACTTATATAAGTGTAAAGTTAATAACAACTGAAAGTAAAGCTAAAAAGGCTTTAAAAAATATAGATAAAATCTTTAAAAAATATGATTCTATAACAGATAGATATAAAGAATCAGAGTTAAGTAATATTAACAATGTAGTTGGTACTTATTCAATAAGCAATGAATTAAGAGATGTTTTAGAAGAAAATATTCTTTGGTATGAAAAATCAAATCATTTATTTAATTTCAATATTGGAAATTTAGTGGATATTTGGAAAAAATATCGCGAAAATAAAAATGGTATTCCTAAAGAAGGGGAACTAAATGTTGATATAGATGTTCAAAATATCCAAATAAATGGAAATCAAGTTACAGTAAATAACGCAAATATTGATTTAGGAGCTTCTGTAAAAGGAATAGTTACTAAAATAATAGGACAATATTTAGAAGAAGCTAAAATCACTAATTATATAATAAATGCAGGTGGTAATGTCATTGTTGGCAATAAAATCAACCAATATAAGATAGGTATTGAAAATCCTGATGGTGGTCTTTTAAAAACAATTAAAGTTAATAATAAATGTATTGTTACTAGTGGTGGATCTGAGAGATTTTATGAATACAATGGTGTTAAATATCACCATATTATTGATCCCAATACTAAGTTTCCAGCCAATCATATGAAAAGTGTTACCGTAATATCTGAAGATTGTGCTAAAGCCGATTTTATGTCTACTACATTATTTTTAATGGATATTGAATCCGGTAAAGTTTTTGCTAAAGAAAACAATGTTGATGTTATATGGTATAGTTTAGATAATAAAATAATAGAAACTGAAGGAATTAATAAATATGAATAAAAATGATATTATTTTTAGTGCTTCGATAGTTTTAATTGCAATAGGAATTTTTCTTTATTATAATTTAAAAGAAAATGACAACCTTAAAATTGCTAATGTTTTTTATCAAAATAAAAAATTATTATCTATTAACTTAAATGAAGATGAAAACAATTTATATATTGTAAAAGGATATAATGGGGACGTTAAAATTGTGACTTCTAATGG
>JAQVXV010000024.1 GCA_028708945.1 Bacilli bacterium | reverse complement strand
TGCTGTTTTATAAAGTCTATGTTTACTTCCAAAATATCCCTTTGCTTGTTTTAGTACTTTTTTGTGGCGTGCTTTACTTATTGCTCCACTCTTTACTCTTGTCATATAAATCTCCTTCCTACTATATTAATGTCTTTATTCTACTATAATC
Organism: Bacilli bacterium; assembly: GCA_028708945.1. The sequence continues at coordinate 11,386 of JAQVXV010000024.1, read as the reverse complement.
ACTTTGTGATAATACTGATCCTTTTCTTCCTTTGCGGTTTGATGCAGTATTCTTCTTACCAGTATTATGTCTTTGTCCTGGTTTACCAATGGTTATAGAACCACTTTGTCTTACATTTAAAACTTTTTTTGTTCCCTTATGTGTCTTTAATTTTGGCATAATTCCTCCTATTTTTCTTTTTTAGGTGCGAGCAACATATTCATGTAGCGCCCTTCTAATTTTGGCTTTTGTTCGATCACTGAAACACTTTCTAAAGCATCTGCAAAACGATTTAAAACTTTTTCGCCAAGTTCTGGATGTGCCATTTCTCTTCCTTTAAATCTAATACTGACTTTAATTTTATGGCCTTTTTCAAGGTATTTTAAAGAATTTCGAACACGAGTATCAAAGTCATGGATATCGATCGTTACCGATAAACGATATTCCTTTGCTTCTAAATTAGTTTCTCGTTGTTTTTTTACATTGTCTTTTTGTCTCTTTTTGGTTTCATATTTATGCTTATTATAATCCATTATCTTACATACTTGTGGATTAGCATTAGGGCTTATAAGCACCAAATCAAAACCTGCATATGTTGCCAATGTACGAGCATCATTAATAGTTTTTATTCCTAATTGCTCACCATTAGGTCCAATAACTAAAACTTCTTTTGCTCTTATTTGTTCATTAATATATAAATCTCTTTCTCTACCAGCGATAACTGACACCTCCAAATAAAAAAGTGAACACAAAGTATCCACCTTAAAAAACACATTTAGCATTTTACCCAAAGCTTTGGCAATCGGGTGAGAAGTGGACACTTCTTCTTTCTTTTTTTAATTTCTATTTAATTATACTTAAATTATATTACTTTGTCAACAAAAATATGAAACTAAATAAGAAAAGGACTTTATCCTTTAATTATTTTATTGTTTACAATTGTTTTCTAGTAAATAGTCAATTTTTTTGATTTTTGTAACATCTTCTGAATTTCCATCAGATTTAGTCATAATTTGTCTAACTACACCAGGCTCTAAAGTCTCACCAGCATAACTAGCATATCTAGCAATTTCTTTACCTTCTTCATCTTTTGCTACTAAACAGAATATCCCTAATTCAACATTAGCATTAGACGTGTTTTCAACTTGTGTAACAAAAACTAGCATACTTATATTATTATCATACACTAACGATGTATTAGTAAATGACAAGCCACCTACTGTTTGGTCTTTAATTACATCTTCATTTGTGTTCGTTACTGGTTTATTTGTAGTTTTATCACTTCCATCCGGTTCTGGATCTTTTTTATCACAACCACATGCAGTTACTGTGAAAGCTAATAAAACTAAAGATATAGACATCAAAAACTTTTTCATATGCTTACCTCCTACCTTCTACATACATTATACATAAATAAAAAAAAATTTTCAATAGTTTTTAACAAAAAGAAGTTACGCTCTCGAATCATATCTTCCATCTTTTGTTGATATTATAATTTTTTCACCATTTTCAATAAATAAAGGTACTTTTACTGTCATTCCATTTTCAAGTTGTGCATCTTTGTTGGCATTAGTTGTCGTATTTCCTTTTACTGCTGGTTCTGTTTGTATAACTTCGTATTCAATTTTTTCAGGTAATGAAATTCCTAATAATTCATCTTCAAAAAAAGTTAAATCGACACTAAGATTTTCTTTAAGATATTCTGCTTCATCTCCTAATTGTTCTGAAGTTAATTCAATTTGATCATATGTTTCCATATTCATAAAAACGTATTTGTCACCGCTTGAATATAAATATTGCATATTAGTTTTACTGATATTTGCCTTTTCTAGTTTGATACTAGAATTGAAAGTATATTCTACAGTTGCCCCAGTTCGTAAGTTTTTAAGTTTTGCTTTAACAAATGCTGCTCCTTTACCAGGTTTTACATGTAAAAAATCCATTACTTGATATATATTTCCTTCATGTCTTATCGTCATACCGTTTTTAATATCATTCACGTTTATCATGTTTTACCTCCTAAAAGTATTTTTTTTATTTTTTCTCTTTATGTTTTGTTGCTTTTTGACATTTATTACAATATTTGTTTAGATCTAAACGTTCAGTTGTATTTTTTTTATTTTTTTCTGTACGGTAATTTTCGCTTTTACATTCTGTACACTCTAAGGTTATTCTTTCCCTATTTTCTCCTTTTTTAGCCACTATAATCCCTCCTTCAACTAACTTTCAATATTATAGCACATTATTTATACATTTGAAAATACTTTTTTGTTATGCGCTGAGTTATTCTTTTGTTTACATTGCTTCTATAACTATAGCCTACACCTGCTGGTGCTACGTCTGGAGATACCACCGTAAACGCTACCTTTGGATTATTATAAGGTGCATAAGCTACAAATGCATTACTAATAGTCTCGGTATCTACTATACCATCATTATCAGTATCGATAAAACTTTCGCTTGTTCCGGTTTTCCCGGCTGCTAAATTATGACTATCAATATATCCATAACCAGTACCATAAGCTATTACAGATTGAAAACCAAGTTTAACTCTTTCTAAATACTCACTTTCGGTATTTAAAGTATTGATGATTACTGCTTTATTTTCATATATTCGATTAGTTAAAGGCGCTTCACTATTAGAAGAATAAACAGCTTTTAATAACTTTGGTTTTGTTCTGATGCCATTGTTTGCAATCGTACTTACATATTGTGATAATTGTATAGGTGTATAAGTATCGTATTGTCCAATTGCAAAGTCGAGTAGATAACCTGGCAATTTACTTACACCTTTATATCCTAAACTTTCAACAGGTAAATCAATTCCTGTTTTTACTCCTAATCCGAATTCTGCAAAGGTATTACGGTATATCTCAAATGCTTTTGTATCAATTTTTAATGGTTGATTATATTTATAGTTTCCATTTCCTACTTTAATAGCTGTATTAAACTGATAGGTATTAGAAGAATTTGCTAAAGCATCGACATCGTTTACTATACCCATATAATATACAGAACATTTAATTGGTGTTGCTGCTATTTTAATGCAAGCGTCTTCTCTTCTTTCTCCAATTTTTAAAGCCCCATTATTGTAACCAACAATATGTGATGCTCCTTTTATTACAGAACCTGGAACAATTGGCGATGTTACTATCCCTGGAGTATAGTCATATATTTCATATTTGCCATCTTTTTTTATTATTTGTTTACCTGCCATTGTTAATATATCACCGGTTTTAGGATCATTGATTATTACAAATGACTTATTGTAATATTTAGTATTAGCTTCATTTTTTGTTCTTTTTAATTCTTCTTTTAGTATAGCTTCAATACCTTTTTGTAACTCAATATCAATTGATATTACTAAGTCATTTCCTCTTTTACCTTCTTCAATTAACCTATAACTACCATCATTAGTGATTTCATAGATGTTTTTAGTACCTTTAAGATAATCGTCATATTGATATTCTAGATAACTAGTTCCCACTTGATCATTTAAACTATATCCTTTATCTAAATAATATTCTTTTAATTCATAAGGAATACCAGTTGATGTTGAAGATACTGTTCCTAATATTGTTTTAAATACATCTCCATAAGGATAATATCTTTCCCAATCTAATTTGGTATTGACACCTTTTAAAGTAGAAATATTTTCTCCGACTGTAGCATACTCTAAATCCGTTAATTCAGCACCGCTTTTTATTACTTTTTCTGAATAATAATAACCTTTATTCATTAGATAATAAATATAAGCTGTTTCTAGATCGACAGTTTTCATCTCTTTTTCACTAACGCGTTCTAATTTATATTTTTCAATATCATCTAAGGTTATTTTGCGCTCTTCTAATAACTTCCATTCTTCTTCTTTTATTTTCGTTTTCGCTTCTTTTGGATTATTATCTATCCAAAATTTTTTTATATTATCATTAGTTATTTTAGAAAAATTTACTTCTAATAATTCACTTAATCTATTAGCAAGAAAAATTTCATCTTCTATCTTTATATTATTTGGTTTTTTGTAATAAATTACTTTTACTGCTATATTATCGACGATTATTCGGCCATTTCGGTCATATATTCTTCCTCTTGGTGCTGTAGTGCCATAAATTACATTTTGGGTTATTTCAGACACTTTAGCAGTATAAACATCGCACTTTATGATTTGAACATAAAATAAATAGGAGATTAAAATAAACATTATTACAATAATGGTACTTATTAAGACATTGAATCTTTTTTCGGTGATTTCATTTATGTCTTTATATAATTTTTTATAACTATACTTTTTTCTTGCCATGTTTTCCCTCCTTTTATTTTACTCAAACAACATTATATTTATATTTCATATAATATTCTAGGTGATTTATGAAAAATATTATAAGAAATTATGTTCAAAATCTAAAGAAAGAAGATATTATTACTTTCTGTCGCAAAAATAATTTGTTTTTAAATAACAGTGAACTTAATTTTATCTACAATAATTTAAAGAATAATTTTGAATATATATATGATAATCAAAGCGAGTTTTTGTTAGGTCTTAAAAATAACCTAACTAGTTATAATTATCAAGTATTAGAAGAATATTATTATAAATATAAAGATTATTTATAATATTCTCTTATATCTCGTATTAAGTTTTCGTTAATTTTTTTATCTTTTATCATTTCTATTTCAAATTTATATGGTGGATATAATTTTTCTTTAGCGTCATCACCTATAGTAACATAAGGTGTTTCTAATATTTTAGGAATATCCTTAATTTTTTCATGATATATAATATTTAAAATGTTATCGAATCCTAAAGTGCCAAAACCAATATTTTCGTGCCTATCTTTATGGGCACTTTTTTCGTTTTTACTATCATTAATATGGATGCATGCTAATTTATTTAATCCAATAACTCGATCAAATTCATTGATTACTTTATCAAAATCTGTTATATCATATCCTGCATCATTTATATGACAACTATCTAAACAAACAAGTATTTTGTCACTTTTTATACCATCAATTATTTGTTTTATTTCTTCAAAACTAGAACCTATCTCACTACCTTTACCAGCCATAGTTTCTAAACATATCTTAACATCATAGTTTGTTTTTAAAACATCTTTTAAAACTTTTATGATGTTTTTTATTCCTTCTTTTTGACCTAGTCCTATATGGCTTCCTGGATGTAAGACTATTTTATTTAGTCCCAATTCATTTACTCTTTTGATTTCTTGAATTAAAAAATTAGTTGCAAAATCCATATTAGCAGGATTTGCAGGATTGACAATATATGGAGCATGAACAATAACATTGTCTTTATCAATGTTGTTTTCTTTCATTATATTATGTGCTTCTTTAGTTAAATTATTATCTATTAAAGAGCGGTTAGTATTTTGAGGTGCTCCTGTATATATCATAAATGTGTTGCCACCATAACTTAAAGCTTCTTTAACGCTTCCTACTAATTGCTCATTTTTATTAAAAGATACATGTGATCCTATTATTAATTTCATAACTACCTCTTTTCTAATCTAATTATAACATTTTTTAGATAAAAAAAAGTAGATTTTCATCTACTTTTAATTGAAGGTTACTAATTTCATATATGGATATATTGGATTACTTGTATTAATAGTCTGAATATAAATATCCTCATATGGCATTATTTTAATAGAAGATAGATTTGTCACGACTTGACTTGTCTCTAAGTCTCGTTCAAATAATGTTTCTGTATAATCGCCATAATCTACTTGAACTGAGAAACTATAAAGACCTCCATATTCTCGCCAATCCGTATATGCGGCATATATACCAAACATAAAAGTTGGTTGTCCTTCTGAGTCAATAGTTTGCATAAATTCAAGTTCACACTGTTCTGGTGTCATTGTAAATGATTCTGGAAAATCTAATTTTAACACTCTTCCTTTTAGATTTGTACCTGTTGTTAATGAACTTGTCGTATATGATGCTTTAGTAATAGCGTTATCATTTACTTTTATTATATCATCAGCAATTATAGTTTCTATAATGCCTGCATTGGCTGGCATTACATACTCTTGTATGTTCGTAATGATGCGGGTTGTTCCCCAAATTCCTGTCGATAGATTACCATCTCTTTCAATTCTGTATAAAACTACAGGTTCTGTGTAACCATCATACTCGTTCAATTGCACTTCTGCCCAATTTAATAAATCATCATTTTCATTGTAGTCTGTTGATTGAACATATCTAATTTCATAATTTGTAGTTGATACTAATGTGGCAAAGAAATTAAAATAATCATTTAAGGAATCATTAAATCCAGAAAAATTAGTATATATAGTTTGACCACCTATGTTATCTGCAAACTCTATATTTCTTAATACTACCGGTAAAGGTACGTTAACTATTTCTTCAGCAGATTCAGTTGTTAATCCTGAACTATTAGTAACTCTTACCTTTACTGTATTGTTTCCAGGAGTTAATCCTGTATATGTATAAGTATTTGTTAAACCATTATCTACATAACCTGTTCCATTAATATCAAATTCATATTTAGCTATTCCCGATTGTGCATCAGATCCACTAGCAGTTACTGCGATTAAATCACTAGTGACATTATTTATTGATAGCGATACTCCTACTGGTGCTGTTGTATCAATTCTATTTATTGTTACACTACATTGACTTGTTCTTGAAGAATTATCTAAAACAGTAAATGTGTATGTATTATTAGCGTTTGCTAAATAAGTTGTTTCATCGACTTCATCAAAAGTTCCTGATCCTGGTACTTTTATACCATATACTCCGCTTTGTGAGTCTGATGTTGTAACTGTTATTAATTTACTTGTTGTCCAAATGTTTTCATTTGCAACTGTAACTTGGCATGTAGGATCTTGTGTATCTACTTGAGTTACGTTAAAAGTTGTTGCAGTAAAGTAATTTAATCCATCATAAATTCTTGCAATTACAAAACCATTATCTGTAAAATTAACAACTTTTATTACTCCAGATCCTAATATAGACCAGTCTTCACCATTTGTGCTATATTCGTATATGTATCCAGGTTGTCTTTCTGGATATGTAATTGTTACATTTTTAACTGGTGCCCATCCTGAATTGTCAATTCCATAGATTGGTAACATTGCTGTTCCTGGTTCTACATAAATATAACTAGATTCAGTTGATAATCCAGATCCATTAGTAACTCTTAATTTTACTGTATGATCTCCTGTTGTTACATTTGTAAATGTATAAATAGATTCTTCGTTGTTATTAATATATGCTCCATCATCAATGCTAAATTCATATTTAGTGATTCCTGATTCTAAATCATTTCCTAATCCAGATACTGTAATAGTATTAGTTGTACTACTTATATAAGCAACTGATACATCAGTAGGAGCTGTTCTATCTATTTTAGTAATTACTACATTACATGTGTTTGTTCTTCCTACATTATCTTGAGTAGTAAATATATATGTATCATTATCATTTGCTAGATAAGTTGTTTCATTACCTTCAGTATAAGTTTCTAATCCTGGTACTTTTATACCATATACTCCACTCTCTGAATCCATACCAGTTATTGTAATTAATTTACTTTGTGTCCATACATTTTCATTTGCAACTACTACTGAACATGTAGGTAACTCTGTATCTACTTGAGTTACGTTGAATGTTGATGCTGAGAAGTAATTTAATCCATCATAGATTCTTGCTATTACAAATCCATTGTCTGTAAATTCAACATTTTGAGTAATTCCTGTCTCTACAACTTCCCACGTAGTACCATTTGTACTATATTGATAAATAAATCCTTCTTCTTTAATTGGATATGTGATTGTTACTACTTTTGATTGTGCCCATCCACTTTCACTTACTGAGTAAGTAGGTATTGTAGCTTCATTTGGTTCTGCATTAACATCGTTTGATTCAGTTGTTAATCCTACACCATTTGTTGTTCTAACCTTTACTGTATGACTTCCTGTTGTTACATCTTCAAATAAATATGTATTTGATAATCCGTTATCGATATAACTTCCACCATCAATACTAAATTCATATTTTGTTATCGAAGTTTCTAAATCAATAGCATTAGCTTCAACAGTTATTTGATTTGTTGTTTTTGAAACTACATTAATAGTTACATTAGTTGGGGCTGTTGTATCTATTTTAGTAACTTCAACATTACATGTATTTGTTCTTCCTACATTATCTTGAGTAGTAAATGTATATGTATTATTACTAATTGCTAGATAAGTTGTTTCATTACCTTCAGTATAAGTTTCTGATCCTGGTACTTTTATACCATATACTCCACTTTCTGAGTCCATACCATTTATTGTAACTAATTTACTTTGAGTCCATATATCTGCATTTTCAACTAATAATGAACATGTTGGTAGATTTGTATCGATATTTGTTACTGAATATTCTGTTGCTTCAAAGTAATTAACTCCGTCATATACTCTTGCTTGAATAGTTCCTTCATCTTCAAATAAAACTTGTTTAGTCCTTTGATCAGATGCTATCCATGCTCCACTATTTACTTTATATGAATAAATATAACTTCTTTCTGGGTATATGATTGTTACAATCTTAGATTGTGCCCAATCGGTTTCGTTTATTTCATAAGTTGGCAATACCGCTTCAATAGTTGAAATAAATTTACTTTCCTCTGCTTCTAAGCCAACATTATTAATAACTTTTACAGAAATTTCATATGTATTAGTTAATAAATTTTGAAATGTATAAGTATTGTCATTACCATTATCAATATATGTTCCATCATCCAATTTGAACATATATTTATTTATTTCTGATTCTAAATCATTTGCTATTACTGATACTGTAATAGTATTAGTTGTTGATGTATAACTAATTGAAACGTCAGTTGGGGCTGTTCTATCTATTTTAGTAATTACTACATTACATGTGTTTGTTCTTCCTACATTATCTTGAGTAGTAAATGTATATGTATCATTATCATTTGCTAGATAAGTTGTTTCATTACCTTCAGTATAAGTTTCTAATCCTGGTACTTTTATACCATATACTCCACTCTCTGAATCCATACCAGTTATTGTAATTAATTTACTTTGTGTCCATACATTTTCATTTGCAACTACTACTGAACATGTAGGTAACTCTGTATCTACTTGAGTTACGTTGAATGTTGATGCTGAGAAGTAATTTAATCCATCATAGATTCTTGCTATTACAAATCCATTGTCTGTAAATTCAACATTTTGAGTAATTCCTGTCTCTACAACTTCCCACGTAGTACCATTTGTACTATATTGATAAATAAATCCTTCTTCTTTAATTGGATATGTGATTGTTACTACTTTTGATTGTGCCCATCCACTTTCACTTACTGAGTAAGTAGGTATTGTAGCTTCATTTGGTTCTGCATTAACATCGTTTGATTCAGTTGTTAATCCTACACCATTTGTTGTTCTAACCTTTACTGTATGACTTCCTGTTGTTACATCTTCAAATAAATATGTATTTGATAATCCGTTATCGATATAACTTCCACCATCAATACTAAATTCATATTTTGTTATCGAAGTTTCTAAATCAATAGCATTAGCTTCAACAGTTATTTGATTTGTTGTTTTTGAAACTACATTAATAGTTACATTAGTTGGGGCTGTTGTATCTATTTTAGTAACTTCAACATTACATGTATTTGTTCTTCCTACATTATCTTGAGTAGTAAATGTATATGTATTATTACTAATTGCTAGATAAGTTGTTTCATTACCTTCAGTATAAGTTTCTGATCCTGGTACTTTTATACCATATACTCCACTTTCTGAGTCCATACCATTTATTGTAACTAATTTACTTTGAGTCCATATATCTGCATTTTCAACTAATAATGAACATGTTGGTAGATTTGTATCGATATTTGTTACTGAATATTCTGTTGCTTCAAAGTAATTAACTCCGTCATATACTCTTGCTTGAATAGTTCCTTCATCTTCAAATAAAACTTGTTTAGTCCTTTGATCAGATGCTATCCATGCTCCACTATTTACTTTATATGAATAAATATAACTTCTTTCTGGATATGTGATTGTTACATTCTTAGATTGTGCCCATCCAGTTTCATCTATTTCATAAATTGGTAATTCGTAAGGTCCAGTTGATACTGATAGTGCAACAGATTCTGTTTGTAGTCCTACTACATTTGTAACCCTTACTTTTACTGTATGATCTCCTGTTGTTACATTTGTAAATGTATAAACATTCGTTAAACCATTATCAATGTATTCACCATCATCAATACTAAATTCATATTTTGAAATTCCTGATTCATTATCAGTAGCATTTACCTCTACTGTAACAGTGTTAGTAGTACTACTTTGTTGCGCTAATAAAACATTAGAAGGAGCAGTTGAATCAACTTTATCAATTAATACATTACATGTATTTATTCTTCCAACATTATCTTGAACACCTACTTCATAATTACTACTAGATGTTGCTGTAAATGTTTCTATGTTTCCTAAAGTATAAACTTCTGAACCTGGTACTCTAATACCATATACTCCACTTTCTGAGTCCATACCATTTATTGTAACTAATTTACTTTGAGTCCACACATCTTCATTTTCAATTACTACTTCACAAGTTGGTAGACTTGTATCTATTTTTTCTATATTTATAGTAGCATTTTCGCTATAATTAGTTCCATCAGTTACTTTAGCAATTACAAAACCATTAGCGGTAAATTCTATTTCTTTTGAAATTCCTGAATCTAGCGTTTCCCATACAGTACCATTAGTACTATAGGTATATACAAATCCTTCTTCTTTCGTTGGATAAGTGATTGTTACTGTTTTAGAAATAGCCCAATCACTTGAAGATAATTCAAAAGTTGGATTAGATATATTATTTGGCGTTACCTCTATTATTTCAGATTCTGTTACTAAACCTACATTATCTGTAATTCTAACTTTAATTGTATGGTTTCCGGATTCCACATTTGTAAATGTATAAGTATTATTTAAATTATTATCAATATATTCATTAATATCAATACTGAATTCATATTTTGAAATTCCTGATTCATTATCTATTCCACTAGCAACGATTGTTAATGAATTTGTTGTTTTAGAAATTAAGTTAGCCAAGACATTTGTTGGTGCATTAGTATCTATCTTAGTTATTTCATATGGTACAGTTTCAAATGTATTTACACCATCGAAAACTCTTGCAGTTATTGTTCCATTACTTGTAAATAAAACATTTTTAATAACTCCTGTTTCAACTAAAATCCATTCATCACTATTTATACGGTATGAATAAACAAATCCTTCTTCCTTAGCCGGATAAGTAATTGTTACCGTTTTACTTTGTGTCCAATCGGTATTTTCTATATAGAATGTTGGTTCTGTAATATTTTCAGTTGTAATATTAA
>JAQVXV010000023.1 GCA_028708945.1 Bacilli bacterium | reverse complement strand
TATGATGATTATAGAAAATACTTTTCTAATATACAAAGAAAAAAACAAGTTTTAGTAAATTGTCCATTTCATAATGACAACACCCCATCGTTATCCATTAATTTAGAGAATGGACTTTTTAAATGTTTCGCTTGTAATGAATCCGGAAATTATGATCAGTTTATTCAAAAACTAAATAATGAACCAGTGGTTATTAAAAACAAGAAGAGGCATATACCAATTACAAAACTATCTTTAGAAGAATATTCTAGAACGAAAAAGATACCACTTGATTATTTAAAAGAAACTTGGAAATTAAAAGATTATGAAAAAGGAGTATTATTTCCATATTTAGATGAAAAAGGTAATTTAGTTAAAGAAAAAATCCGTTATGGGAATAAACAATTTAAGTATTTAAATAACGATAAACCATTATGTTTATACGGACTGCAAAATATGAAAGAAATAAAAGAAAAGGGATATGTCATTTTAGTAGAAGGAGAATCAGATACACAAACATTATCTTACGCAGGGTATCCAGCTTTAGGAGTACCAGGTGCTAATCTATTCAAAGAAAAGTGGGTTAGTTTATTAAAAGATTTAGAAGTAATTATTTATAAAGAACCAGATGATGGTGGTATTAAATTTGCTACAACCATTTATAAGATGTTATTAAATAAAAACCATAATAAAAAAATATCATTAATTAGTTTAAATGATAAAGAAGTAAAAGATCCTAGTGAATTATTTATTAAAACTGACAATATAGATCAATTTAAAAAAATAATGGATGAAATATTAGAAAGAAGGTGGATAATGAAAAAAGAAACTGATAATTTTATGGAACCACTAGGAGATATAATAATCCCTAGTGGTTTTAAAGTGAATGAAAAAGGAGTATGGTTTAATAAAAAAGATGATGAAGAAACACTAATATGTTCAACTCCAATTGTAATAACTAAAATAACTAAAGATACTTATCTAGGGTTAGAAAAAGCAGAAATATCATATTATAAAAACTCTAAATGGCATAAAGCATTATATTCTAAAGATATTTTGTTTTCCGGTAAAAATAGTATTTTAAATGAAATAGGAATAGATTTTGTTACAAGAAACTCAAGTAAAGTTCAAGAGTATTTATGGCAATATATAAACATTAATAAAATAAGTATTAAAAACAGTGTTTCTCAATATGGTTGGTATAAAGATTTATTTGTACCATATGCAAGTGGAGATTTAATAGTTGATATACCAGGAGAATTTGGAAAGATGGAAAAAGCTTATAGTACTAAAGGAACATTAGAAGAATGGATAAAATTAATAAAACCATTATTAAGTAATGATATATTTAGAACTTATATTAATTGTTCTTTTGCAGTACCTTTGCTTAAAATTTTATAAGTTAGAAACTTTGTCTTTCATAATTGGTATTATTCAAGAAGTGGAAAAACGGCTGCCTTAAAAGCCGCTCAATCGGTATGGGGTAACCCAGAAGTATTAATAACAAGTTTTAGTACTACCAAGGTAGCATTAGAGGCACTTGCAACAATTAATAACGATTTACCACTATGTATTGATGAAAGAGAAGTAGCAGGTAAAAACAATGATGAATTTAATTCTAACTTTGTTTATACAGTAAGTAATGGTAAAGGAAAAATTAGAGGATCCAAAGATGGAGGAATAAGAGAATTCAGAGAGTGGAAAAATATAACTCTTACTACTGGAGAATCAACTATAACATCTAATAACTCAAATAATGGAGTAATATCAAGAGTAATAGAAATTTATGGAGTAGATGCTATAAATATTCATAAAGAAATAATAGAACATTATGGAGTAGCGGGAGAAACTTACATTAAAGAAATTATCAAATTAAAAAAAGATAGATCAAAAGAATTATCTGCTTTTATGAATGAAATAATAAAATATCTAACTAATCAAAAACTAACTACAATAACATCCCATATAAATATAGCTGCACTTCTAGTAATAACTGATTATTTAACTAATAAAATTATATTTAATAATCCTAATAAAGATAATAGTGTTCAATATGGTTCAAGACTTCTAAAAATATTAGATGTTAATAAAAATAAAGATATGATAGAACATGCATACGAAACACTTATTAGTGTATTTCAATCCAAATCAGAAATGTTTAATTGGAATTTCAAAGGGATGAGATTAGGTAAATACTTAGATCATAAATATTATGTTTATCAACAAGCCTTTGATGATGAAGTAGTAAAACTAGGCTTTAATCCCAAAACAATTAAAAAAGGTTTTAGTGAAAGAGGTTATATTGAACATAATAAAGGTACATATACTAAACAAACTAGAGATGATAATGACAGGGCAAGATATATTTGTGTAGTTGAACCAAACTATATAGATGATGAACTAGAACAAGAATTAATTATTAATGATGTTCTAAAAGAAGAACATGATACTAAGTATAAAGTAAAATAATCTGTGACAAGAAAAAACAATCAATCCTTTTAATATAAACAAAAAAACTAAAAAATAGTGTCACAGATTATTAAAGGAAGCCCCCACCATAGAATCTCTAGAAAATAAAAATTATGGAAAACGGCCCCCAGCTGCGCGTGTGAAATCGCGTATTTCATAAGGGGGGTATCAAAAATTTACTTTTGCATATTTCAATAAGGGGTATCAAAAAAGCTTACCAATCAATTGAACAATTTAAATGCTAAAATATTATTTTTAATAAAATTAATAAATATACTACCAATATATCAAATTGATCGATATGATGTATGTGGAGGTAATATTATGGACGGATTAAGGGAATTTGATTTAGTAGAAGTGTTTCCATATTTAATAAAAAGAAACTATAAAAGTCTCGCTTACTTTGTAATGGATGTTAATCATTGTACCAAAGAAGAAGTGATAGAAAAAATTGATTTTATTGATAACTCAAACTATTACTATGTTTACGATTACGATGATAATAGCAATCAATATATTTATTTAACTGTTATTCAAGAAGTAAATGAATTAAGCAATTGGACAATAAAGATGATCCAACATAACAAACTGAAAAAAGGTGAAAGCTTTATGACCATTCATGAAAAAGACTTATCAAACAAATAAAAACCAACCAATAGAGCAATTATGCTTTAAAGGTTGGTTCTTTTTTATTGCCTCTTATTAATAATTATAGGTAAATCATTTATAATAAGTCTGTTTTCTTTAATCATAATTAAATCGCTTTATCAAGTGTTCTATAATATGATTCTAAATTAAAAAGATTGCAAGTCTTATGTCGAAATATCAAATTAAATACTATAATATAAACTGCATTGATGGTATAATGGAGATGTATATGATTGGAGGCGAGAGTATGGCAAAACCGAAACCATTTGTCAAATGGGTTGGTGGAAAAAGGCAGATAATAGAGCGTATAAAAGAATATGCACCAAAAGAATTCGGAACATATTTTGAACCATTCGTTGGTGGGGGAGCTGTATTATTTGAATTGATACCAAAAAACGCGGTAATCAATGATTACAATGCAGAGTTAATCAATATTTATAATATATTGGCAGGAAACAAGAATAAACTAGATGATTTATATAAGCAACTCAAAATATATGAGAGTAATAACTGTGAAGAGTATTTTTATAAAATCAGAAATATTGATAGAGAAAAAGAAATAATATCTAAATGGACTGATTATGAAAAAGCAGCGCGAACTATTTATTTGAACAAAACTTGTTTTAACGGATTATATCGTGTAAATAGCAAGAATGAATTCAACGTTCCTTTTAACAAAAGCAAAAAGGTTAATACATTTGAACAAGATAATTTAGAAGCAATTCATGAATATTTAACAAAAAACAATGTAATTATTTTAAACGGTGACTTTGAAGACGCTGTAAAAAATGCTAAAAAAGGTGACTTTGTATATTTTGATCCACCTTACGATAATTTGAAAGATGATTCATTTACTAGTTATACCGATAAAGGATTTGGAAAAGAAGACCAAATAAGATTATTTAATTGTTATAAAAGATTAGATAAAAAGGGAGTTAAAGTAATGTTATCTAACCATAATACAGTCTTTATTAATGAATTATATAAAGACTACAACATAACAGTTATTAACGCAAAAAGAAATATTAATTCAATAGGTAGCAAAAGAGGTTCTGTTGAAGAAACTATTATCACAAATTATTAATAATATTAAACCGTATTATAATAACGCTGATACGATTTTAATAAATAACGACTCCCTAAAAGTTATAAAAAAAATAAAAGAAAAATCGATAGATATGATTTTTGCTGATCCGCCTTATTTTCTTTCTGGAAATGGAATTACGTGTCAGTCAGGTAA
This sequence comes from Bacilli bacterium, assembly GCA_028708945.1. The sequence goes on along the minus strand of JAQVXV010000023.1, from coordinate 7,338 downwards.
GATGACCAGCGTGAAAAAAGGAGATTGGGACGAGAAAATAAGTGTTTTAGAAAAGCATAAATTTAATAAAAAATGGCTCAAGGAATGCAAAAAAGTTTTAAAAGATGAAGGTACTATTTGGATAAGTGGAACAATGCATAATATATATTCAATTGGGCTAGCTCTTGAAGAAGAAGGATTTAAAATTATTAATAATATTACTTGGAAAAAATTAAATCCACCACCGAATATTAGTTGCCGTGCATTTACTCATTCAACCGAAACGATTCTTTGGGCAAAAAAAGATTTGAAGAAGGCAAAGCATAAATTTAATTATGATTTAATGAAAGAAATGAATAAAGGGAAACAGATGAAGGATGTTTGGGAAACACCTCTTGTAAAGACTAGTGAAAAGAAGCACGGGAAACACCCTACACAAAAACCCATAGCTTTATTAGAAAAAATTATATTAGCGTCAACTGATGAAGATGATGTTATATTAGATCCATTTAGTGGCAGTGGGACTACTGGAGTGGTAGCCAAGATGTTAAATAGAAAATATATTGGAATAGAAAAAGAAAAAGAATATTTGGATTTATCAGTAAGGAGGCTTGAAAATGAAAAGAAGATTTGAGGAAATAATAGGTAGTTTAAGGGATTCTATAGCAACATACAATTATTATGTTGATTTTGATAAGGTATATAGAAACGTTAGTAAAGTAGAAATGCAACTAAACTTATTAAATTATTTAATTGGGAAAGACAATATTGAACAAGAGTTTATGAAACTTATCGTGGAATATCCTGATGTAATAGAAGTTATACCAATTTTACTTGCTGTTCGTGAAGGTGAAATTAAAATAATTGATGGTGAAGTAATATCTTATAGTTTTAAGAAAATGAACAGAGAAGTAGCAGATTATACTAAATTATTAAGAGAAAGTGGATTAGTGGAGTTATTAGAAAAGAAAAAAATCAAGAATTTAGTAGATTATGTAACGGGTGTTGAAGTTGGGCTTGATACAAATGCAAGAAAGAATAGAACTGGTCATTTAATGGAAGATATTGTGGAGAGTTACATTAAAAAAATACCTAATGTTGATTATTTAAAAGAAGCTACTAAAAATGACATTAAAAAACATTTTAAAACCGATGAATTAGATGATCTTAACTTAGATGATGAAAAGAAGACAAACAAGCGATTTGATTTTGTTGTTAAATCTAGAACTGGCAAATTGCTTTTAATAGAAACTAATTTCTATGGTGGAAGTGGTTCTAAATTAAACGAAACGGCTAGAAGTTATGCTAAACTCGGAAAAGATATTAAAGGTATTAGCGGTATTGAATTTGTATGGATAACCGATGGTAAAGGGTGGCGTTCAACACAAAATAATCTAAGAGAAGCATATGGCGTTATTGAACATTTATATACTTTAGATGATTTAGATAATGGCGTGCTAGAAAAAATATAGTGAGGTGGAGTGTTTGTATAAAGCTTTTATTGATTCTATTGAAAAGTTATTGAAAGATAATAATTTATGGGATGATAATTACAAGATAATTGCCAATCCCAAAAGAAGTGGACAGTCTTTTTGTTTCTTTATATATGAAAATGATAAAAAAAGAATGGTTGCTAAGTTTTTTGATTATTTAAAAGGATTGAATGCTATTACTGAATTTGTTAATACAGATGCTTTTTCAACGGTCGATGAATATATCAATTCATTGGATGATAGTCCCATACCGTATGAATTAAATAAAATTAACGAAATTGTTTATTATTTAAAAAGGTCGTTTGACAGGTATATAGATGTGACAAGTAATACTGAAGGTTTATTCCCTAAGGTTTATGCCTATTCCAGCAATATAAAACTTATCAATTCATTTTTTGGATTATTAATAGAAGAGGCAATAGATGGGGAAACATTAGAAAGCAAACACAAGAAAATTAAGCTAGATAAAGTTGAGAATGTTAACCTTTCTAAATCACTACTACATAGTATTGGTAAAACGATTAAAAAATATTATGAGTATGGATTAGTACACAGAGACCTTTCGCCAGATAATATAATGGTTACACCAAATGAAAAGTTTGTGGTAATTGATCCAGGAACAATCAAAATAATTAATAGAGATAGTACTAATTATGGATATATAATGGGAAAACAAATATATGCATCACCAGAACAATATTATGGAAATGCTTGTAAAGCAGATTTTTCAAGTGACTTATATTCCTTAGGTATAATATGTTATGAAATGATTACTGGAATTAATTTAATAGATAAATATTTAACACAGGGTTCAAACAGGCCGCATGACAATATTTTAGATAAATTAGACCGGGAAGTCGAAGATATATTTTATGAATTCTGTGATGAAAACAATGAAAAAAACATATTACTATTTAGTGTTTTAAAAAAAATGTTGCAACCGGAAAATTTATATAGATTTGAAAATGTGGATAGTTTTTTAGAGGCTCTTTCCACTTTGGGAGGTGAATAAATTGACAAAAGTATTAATTCAGCATGGTCCTGCAAAAGGAAATAAAATAACAGATGCAATTAATAACGATGAAGCATCGGGTGTGGTATTTTCTTTGCGAGAAGAGTTATTTGATTCAATAAAAGCATATTCTAGTTCTACAAGTAGTTTAAATAAAGACAACATATTTATTGATCCACAATTTTATTATTCAACTTTTAATAAGGATTTATTAAAAAATCTTGAACATAATTTTGACTTTCCTGCTGAGGTTTCAAGAAGAGATATGAGAACAAAAGATCCTAGAATAGATGGTTATTTTAATAAATACTATTCTTCTATTAAGGAGATATCAAATAATATAATAACTCCAACTTTATACATAGATTCAATTGATTGGAAGTTTGATTATTCATTGGATATATATAAAAAGTTTAGGGATTTTGATACCGACAACAAATTTAGTCATTATATGTCATTATTGATGGATGTAAAATTATTCCATAGTAAAAACGATGTTGATGAAATATTGCTAGATTTAGTAGAAGAAAATAAGGATTACAATAATAATGGGATTTATTTAGTTATAAACTATGATACAAATGCTAATAATAATTACGAGTCTATAGATCCGGAAACACTATCTAACATATTATATTTTATATATTCTTTACAAAAGAAAGATTTTAGTGTCATTGTGGGATATACTTTTGTTAATTCGTTGCTATTTAACATGTTAAATTGTGACTATATAGCTAGTGGTTGGTTTAATAATTTAAGAAAATTTAATACCGCACGATTTGATGGAGTGGATATATTTGGGCGAAGGAAGAAAAAATATTTATCATTACCATTATTAACATATTTACCATTTGAAACGATAAATGAAATAGCAAAAAACTTTGATGTTGATGTGTTAAAATCTAATACGAAAATAGATACTACTGCTTTTAATGATTCTGATGACGTCTCGTTTGTTGACTTAGAACATCAATATTGGGAAGCGTTGTCAATAATGTCTGCCGAAGCAAACGATATTGAGAGTATTGAAGAAAGAATTAAATTCACAAAAAGAAAGATTGAGTTTGCAATTAAAATGTATAGTGATATATATAACACTATACCTAATTATGCTGAGTTACAAAATGTATTAAAAAAGGCATCGTCACATCTGGAAGATTGGCTACTTGGAATAGAGTTGTTTATAAAAAAAGCCCAACTAATTATTAGTTAGGGCTTTTTCTGATAATAAATATGATTGAACTAAATTTATTAATCTAACATATTTTTTTATTTCATTTTTTGAAGATGCTTGTAAAAGTACAGAATATTTTTTATGAGTAACTCCAATAATTCCGATACCATTATCTTTAAGAAATTGATAGTTCTTATTATGTATTTTTATTGCTTCAACCATTGGAAAAACAATATAACTATAATCGACATAGTCTTTATTGATTGAAGCCTGGAAGAAAGCTTTATTATAGTCATGTAGCTTTGCCTCAAATCCTGTTATTATAACCTTTGGGAATTCAAATGCAATATTCCTGTAATAAAAGTTATCAACTTTTTTTATTAAATTAGTTTTTATTAATTCTCTTAGCATAGAAGTTGCAGTAGAATTACTTATTCCAGCTATTTCCATTATTGCATTTTTTGAAATAGGTCTTTGATTTTTGATTTTTAGAAATATTTTCGCCGCAGATGGTTTTGATAAAATTTTACATTGTTCCGTATTGAAAGGTATAGTATTGTTTTTAACGGTAACTATATCAATGTTTCCCCATCTAATAGGCATTTCTTTTATGATGATATCTTGCTTTTTTTCTAAAAATGATGAGAAAGTTTTTACTAAATTTTCTTCATAATTAAAACCATTCATTTTATCACCTTCACTATTCTCTTATTAAAATTATACCACTAATTGATAAAAAATAGAATATTTTTATTTTGGAACATTACAAAAAAAGTCACTTTAATGTAAAGGGATAAGGTAAATAAGTAATTTAACTAAAATACACAAAAGAATATAACCAAAATAAAAAACTAATTTACTTTTCCAAGGAAAAAAGTTATAATTTCCTAGAGAAAGGAAATGGAAAATTTATGAATAACTATGAAAAGATTATTGAATTAGCAAATAAAAATAATGGATATGTTACAACAAAAGAAATTAAAGCTCATGGGATTTCTTGTGCATTTTTAACTAATTTAGTAAAAGAAAATAAATTAGAACGGATTGATCGTGGTATTTATATGTTGTCTACTGAATTGGTTGATATATATTATAAACTGCAAATTGTGAATAAAGATGCAGTATTTTCACTTGCAACTGCTTTGTATTTTCATAATTTATCAGATAGAATTCCGATCATTATTGATATTACAGTTCCATATAATTATAGTGGTAGTTTGCTAAAAAATAAAAATGTATCTTTAAACTATGTGAAAAAAGAAACATTAAATTTAGGAGTTGTAGAAGCAAAAACAAATTTTGGAAATAGAATCTTTGTATACGATATTGAAAGAACAATTTGCGACATTGTCAAAAACAAAGATAAAATGGATGCAGAAATTTTTACGAAAGCTATGCAACAATATGCTTCATTAAAGACAAGAAACTCTATCAAACTATATAAATATGCAGAAATTTTAAATGTTAAAGAAAAATTAAGTGAATACATGAGGATTTTATTATGATGAATCAAGATAGATTAAAAAACTTGATATCAAAGAAAGCGATAGAAAAAACTTTTAATATAATAAAAATTAGTTTTGAAATCAATAACACAAACTCATTTTATATGATAGTTACAGATACAAAGAATTGTTAAATTTGTGAAAAAATTATCAAAAAAAATGATTTTTGCTGAGAATATGACCTGCGATAATGTTGTGATAACAATTGCATATTTAATTGAGATTACTGAAAGCAAATTAGTGTAATTATAATTATAAAACAATTTATATGCAAAAAACTATCGAAAATGATGTAGTTATATAAAATAGTGTTGCATATAAGAATTTTGTCAAAACTTTCTGGTTTTCACTAGACTTCTATTAATAATTATAGTATGTTGTTGGTGTATTAACTTTAGAGGGCTGTAACATATACCAAAATGATGCCCCATTGTGAATTACTCTAACTCATTAGAGTTAGTTATTGATACAGACCTCACATTTAATCGGTAGGATAGAATGTGAGGTTTTATTATGCCAGAAATTGAAGTCAAAGACTTGGGGTTTCCAGTATCGATTAAAAAACGAGTAGAAAAGTATCTACCTACTAAAAGCCTTGATATTACTTATATCAAATGACAACTTATATCATTTAAAGGTACAAACATCGATGTGATTAATCCATACAAAATACTTGTTAAGAAGGATCGAAAGGAACTGATGCTACTCTGCTATGGGGATTATTATGAAGATGAAACTGCAGTATTTTTATACACAATTAAGAATCGGATTAAGTGGGAATCAATAAAAAAAATATTAGAAATTGGATAAGATGTACCAAAAATACAAGTGCTATGATAAATAAATGTATAAGTAAACGATAAATTTATGCATAAGTAATTGTTAAATAAAAGATGAATATTTGATAAAAAAATGCAAAAAAATGTGTCTTCACTTGTAAGGGTAAAAGTGCTACAATATGATAAACTGGGGTACAACAAAAAAAGGAGGATAACATGGAAACAATATGTGGAATATACCCAAGAGTTTCAACTGAGGATCAAGCCAGAGAAGGTCACTCTCTTGGTGAACAAAAGAAAAAGTTAAAAGAATTAGCGAAGTATAAAGAATATAAAATATATAAGATTTATGAAGATACAGGTCGAAGTGCTAAAGATACTAATAGACCAAAATTTCAAGAAATGATACAAGATGTAAAAGATGGCAAAATCAATAAAATATTAGTTTATAAATTAGATCGAATTATGTTTTAGTTATAAATGGAATAGAAACAAATATTGGTTATACTGTATTTGCAAATGAAGATTCATCAAAAGTTACTAAAATATTTGATAACACACAAAATGTTGATGTTTCTGCTCTAAAAGCAAAAACAGATTCTATTTCTTCAAGAACTATATCACAAACAGAAATAGACAATGTAAAAAACTCAATTTTAACACAAAATGCTATTACTAATAAAATTGATTATAATGCTATGAAAAAGTTTTATTCTAGTAGAAATTATAATTCAGATGATATGTACCACATTTCTTTAAAGGAAGCATTAGAAAATGATACAACAATAATGGATGCAATTGTAAACAAGTTAACTCTGACAGATACTATTATGGATGGAGGAACAACAATCTATAAAGATTTTGGCTACTCTCAAGTGGCTTATTCAGAGTTAGGCAATATTGGATTTACTATTATAAAATGTAATGCAAAATAAGGAAGTGTTACTGAAAATCTACCTAATAATAACGATTATTATTTTGTTGATTTAAGTCTTGAATATGAAGAAGGTTATTGTAGTAATGAGGCTAGGTAAAACTAATTAAATGATATATTCATATTGGATTACTTACACGCATATTACATTAGTTTAGTGCTATAGTTATTAATTTAATATTGAATCTGTTAAAAGTAGAATAAAAAAAGGATTGAAAAATCCTTTTTTTATTGCGGGAAAGGAAAAAAAACATGAATATTCAAAAAATAAAAATTGAAGAATTAAAACACGCCGACTACAACCCAAGAAAAACATTACAACCAGAAGATGCAGAATACCAAAAGATAAAAAAATCAATAGAACACTTTTGATATGTAGATCCAATTATTATAAACAAAGATAATACGATAATCGGTGGACATCAAAGAGCAACAGTAATGAAAGATTAGTTATTAAATTTT
>JAQVXV010000022.1 GCA_028708945.1 Bacilli bacterium | reverse complement strand
GAATATATTCAAAGCATTAATGATTTATTAGTGCCCTTAGGGCTAAAATCAAAAGAAAGATTTGTAAGCCCTTTAGAAGGAATAGAAAAAGAAATTGAAAATGCTAAAAATCAAAAAGCGAAAATATTAGCAAGTAAAACAAAGTCTATTTTTCGTCTGGTGTATAAAAATATACCAGCTTTACTTTTTGCAATATTAAAATCTATTCCAGTATCTTTTGTATTAATACTTATTCTTGATTTGATTTATTTATTTTTTTCAAAAAGTGTACCAGCTTCTACAGATTTTGTAGCTATGGTTGTTTTTATATTAATGGTTTTAGGAACTTTAGCATCTATTATATACTTTAGTGTAATTTATTTTCTTAATACAGAAAAAGAACTTTATTCAAAAAAACAAAAAGCAGAAGCTTTAATTAAATGTGATTTAATTTTAAACGAATTGCATGAGAAAGAAAAAAAAGCTAAAATAAAAGAAATAGAGTTAGAAAAAAAATATGAAAATAGATCTAAGGAAATTGATGAATGTAATAAAGAAGTTATGGCTTTAAATCAAAAAAACAAGGATGAAGCATCAAAACTTATTAAAAAATTTGAAGATTTTAAAAATGAATATCCAATGTATAAAGCGTTAGATAATTATGATGGAATTGATTTTAATATTATTGATAATGCTATAGCAGATCAAATATATTCTTTTGAAGATATCGAAGAATATCGAAAAGGTATTCGCGAAAAAATGGAAGAAGCAAATCGTTTTGAAAGAGAACTTGCGCTATTGAAAGAGAAAAACGAGATTGAATCACAAAAAGTAACAGCTTTAATCGATTTAAAGAAACAAAATGAAGAAAACACTTTAAAAATTAGAGCACAAATAAGACAAAGTACCGAAGAAAGAATTAAAAATGACAATAAAAACCATATGAATAATTATTATAATATTCAAAGTGGTTTAGAAAAAATAAGTAGGGATAATAAAGCAAGTTCTTCTAAGGCGTATAATGAATTATTAGAAATTCGTAACCAAATAGATTTTTATAGATAATTATTAGTTAAAACAGTAGAAAAGGCAAATAATGCTAAGAGGAGAAACATGAGTAGGAAATTAAGAGAAGAAGTTAAAATAATATTTAATATGGCTTGGAAAGAAATATTTTCAAAATTCTTTTCATCCATTTTAATTAGAGGTTTATTATTAACAATACCTATATTTTTAAGTATGGTAATAAACCACACAACAAAAGGAAGTTATACTTTAGCAATAATTTATACGCTTATATTTATTTTTATAGTCCTTTTTTATCGTTTTTCCGAGGTTTTAAATCAAAGATTTTACTATAAATTATACAATAAAATCTTTTCTTATTATAGTAACTTAGGAATTAATAAAACAAAGGATAATTCAATATTTAGTTTATCGAGATTTAATCTTGGACAATATACTAATACAATAATTACTGATGTTGATATAATGTCTACATTTCTTGCATCAGGAGTAATAAGAGTAGTACAAATTTTTGAGTTTTTTGTAATATATATCTATTTTTTCATCCTTGATAAATATTTATTTATTTCCGCTGTTATATTGTCTTTAATAATGTTATTTGTAGCATTAAAGTCAGGTAATAGAGTTCAACAATTAAATGAAAAAAGAAAAAGTGAATTAGATCAAATGACAGCTTCTGTACATGAATACTTTATTGGTATTAAAGAAATAAAGAGTTTTAACATTTTTAATTCAATTTCTGATATTACTGGAAAAAATATCAATGATTACTTAGACGCTAATGCAAAATATAATAAAAAAAACAATTTCAATAACCAATTATTTTTAAGTTTTTTTGAATTATTTAGATTATTATCGATAATATATGCAATATATTTAGTAAGTATAGGAAGAATAGAAATAGGTGTTTTGTTAATAATTTATAATTACTATCAAAAAATAATTGATAACTTTGCATCTATATTAACCATTAATGTGGAATTTAGAAATTATAAAGTTTCATTAAAGAGATTCTATCGATTAATTGAATATAGTCATTCTAAAAAGAAAAAAAGTGAAGTTAATCTTGAAGATTTTAAGAACAACATTGAATTTAAAAGCATATTATATGGTTATAAAGAAAATCCGATATTTAAAAACTTGTCATTTAAAATTAAAGAAAATCAATTAGTATCAATAACTAGTAGAAATAGTAAACAAACATCAGGGATATTTGATTTATTGATGAAATTAAATCAACCACATGAAGGTAATATATTGATAAATAATATTAATATTGAAGATATAGACGATAAAGATTATTATAATTTAATATCATCTTCTAGAGAAGAACCAGCATTTTTTAATATGTCAATTAAAGATAATTTAAGCATAATAGAAGATAATTATGAAGAGATGGTACAAGTTTGTAAAAGTATAGGAGTACACGAAACAATTATGTCTTTAGATAAAGGTTATGACACAATTATGGATAACAAAATAAACCTAACGACAATTGATAAACAGTTATTATCACTTGCAAGAGTGCTACTAAAGAACAGTAAAATAATGTTATTTGATGAAAGTATAAGTAGTTTTGATGAATCTACACAAAATAAAATAAGAAAAATATTTAATAAATTAAAAGTTGATCATACTATTATTGTGGCTTGTCATAATAAAAAGATAATGGAAATATCGGATAAAATAATAATTATTAATAACAAAAAAGTTTCAGAAGAAGGTAATTTTGAAGAATTATCAGATAAAATATTTTTAAAAAAGTCTAATGAAGACGGCAATTAATTAGACAGGAGGTAAATTTATGCTAAATATAGAAAAGATATTGAAAAATTATAATAATATCATTTTTATTGTCAAAGATGAAATGGGAAATATTATATATACTAATGATGATAATTTTTTAGAATTCTATAAAAAGACTAATTTAGAAGAAATGACTTCTGTTTTTCACGATTGCAAAAACGACCTTTGGTATGAGGTGGATGTTATGGATCTAGAAGATCAAGGTAAAGATTATAGGGTTGAGGTATTTAAAAATATAACAAAACTAAAAGAAAGGATTAGAGAATTAGAAACTGATGAAACAACAAGATTAATAATCAAAAAAGTTACCTTTGAAGAAGTAAATAAACATTTAAAATATGCTGTTACTGAAAAAGAAGAATTTGCAATGATGATAGGGGATGTTGATTCCTTTAAAAAAATAAACGATACTTATGGTCATCTATTTGGAGATGAAGTTTTAAGAAAAATCAGTGAAACTCTTTTTCAAGGGGTTAGACATGGTAATGATAGACCCGCTGATATAGTTGGAAGAATCGGTGGGGAAGAAATTTTGATACTCCTTAAAAATATAAGCTCTGAGAATGCATACAATTGTGCTGAAAGATGCCGAGAGAGAATTTCAAATATTACCTTTGTTTATGAAGAATCTGAACCATTTTCGGTTACAATGAGTTTTGGACTATATCATGTAGGAATTAAAGACCTTGAAAATATAGAGGAAATAGATGATTTTAGGAGTTTAATCTTAAGACGATGCGATAAAGCTTTATATAATAGCAAAAATAATGGAAGAAATAAAGTTAGTCAATATATTAAGTCTAAAAAAAAGAAATAATAGAATAAAAGTATGTTTTTAATAGTAGGGGAACCTACTTTTTTATATATAAATTATTAAAAATATGTTATAATTTATCTGGCATTGAAAGGAGTGATAGTTTGGAACCAGGGCAGGAATTTTGTTTTTTTAGTTTAAAATTATCATTTTTGGAGGTGTTTTATGAAAGAAAGGGTAGAACTTTTAATTGAAGAAAAAAAATATCATGAATTAAAAGATATTTTAAGTAAACTTAATATTTCTGATGTGGCTGAAATATTAGAAGATGTTAAGCCACAAGAACTAGTAAAAATATTTAGACTTTTTAAGAAAGATGATGCTGCTGATGTGTTTTCATATTTCCCGGTTGAAATACAAACGGAATTAGTAACATTGTTTACGGATAAGGAAGCAGCATCTTTAATCGATGAAATGTATGCTGATGATGCAACTGATTTATTAGAGGAAATGCCTTCTAATGTAGTAATCAGATTATTAAAAAATTGTTCAGAAGAAACAAGAACTCAAATAAATAAATTGTTAAAGTATCCAGATTCTTCAGCAGGAAGTATAATGACAGTTGAATATGCTGAATTGAAGGAAAATTTAACAATTGAAAAAGCTATAGCTAAATTAAGAGAAGAAGGCGAAAAATATGAAACGGTAAATACTTGTTTTATATTAGATAAAAAAAGAAAATTAGTAGGTTCAATTAAATTACAAGATATTTTATTTGCAAAACCAAATAGTTTAATCAGTGAAATTGCTAATAAAGATTTTATTTATGTAGATACTTTAACCGATCAAGAAGAAGTTGTCCAAATGTTTAAAAAATATGATGTTACCATAATGCCAGTAGTCGATAGTGAAGGAAGACTAGTTGGAATCATAACAATCGATGATATCGTTGATATAATTGAAGAAGAGGCTACAGAAGATATCGAAAAAATGGCCGCTATTTCACCAGCTAACAAACCATATTTAAAAACGGGTGTAATTGAGACTTGGAAAACAAGAATTGTTTGGTTATTATTATTGATGGTATCTGCGATTTTTACAGGTAAAATTATTAATGGATTTGAAAGTTCGTTGGCAGCTTGTACTGCCTTAACTGCATTTATTCCAATGCTTATGGATACTGGTGGTAATGCCGGAGGACAAGTAAGTGTTAGTGTAATCCGTGGTATTTCTTTAAATGAAATTGAATTAAAGGATGCTTTTAAGATAATGTGGAAAGAATTCAGGGTTGCAATCATATCTGGAATAACATTAGTATTTGCCAATTTAATAAAGATGTTAATAGTTGATAATGTTTCAATGAATATAATAATTGTTGTTTCTTTAGCACTTTTCTTTACTGTTATCTTTGCCAAAATAGTAGGTTCAGTTTTACCATTAATCGCAAAAAAAATAGGGTTTGATCCAGCTGTTATGGCAAGTCCCCTTTTAACTACAATTGTCGATGCAATAAGTTTGTTAGTATACTTTAAGTTCGCAACCATTTTGTTGGGAATATAAATAGGCGTAAGTCTATTTTTTTATGCTATAATATAATCGGTGATAATATGAAATTATATATCGTAAGAGTTGGAGAAACAAATTATAAAGACTGCATAAATGGTTTATATGATGAAGATTTAAATGACTCTGGACGAAAACAAATTGAAAAACTATCAGATGAAATTAAATATATGAAATTTGATCATATTTATTCTTCGCCTTTAAAAAGGGCTAAGACTACTTTAGATATATTAAATAATAAGAATGTGGTTTATGAATTTTCTTCAAATTTAGAAGAAAGAGATGCAATGGATTTTATTAATTTACCATTAAGTAGTATCGATATAGAAGATTGGTGGAGTTATTTTCCGAAAAGAGAATACAAAGCTGAAACAGTTAAAGAACTATATAAAAGAGTAATCGTTTTTATTGAAGATTTAAGGTCTAAACACGATGAAGAAGATATATTGATAATTACTCATAATGGTGTAATTATTTGTATTAATGCTTATTTTAAAGGCATTCCTGATGATTATTTATTAGATAAATATTCAATCGATAATGGTCAAATGCTAATATATGAAATAAAAAAAGAGAGTAATGATAATAATTTGTAAAAACAAATTTATCATTACTCTTTTTAATAACTTATAATTTTTTTGGTAGTTGAAATTAAATTCTGTAAATTTTCTTTTTTTATAACAACTGTGTTTTTGTCTCCATCTGATATATAGCGATTTGATTCTAATCTTTTAAAGTTCATTTCAATATCAAATTCACTACCATTATTGTCATAAGCTCTGATTCTTTTAATGAAAGTTTTGTCAAAATCAGTACTAAATGGAGAATAGTCACTTTCCCATCCAACTCTTAAAGTAGCATCAGTTTTATAACTATAGTCATTATATTTACCATTTAATATAAAATCAAAATTATCGTGACTTTTTTTAAATGGTGAACCATAAGGAAGTGATACTATTTTTACATATTTATCTTTTATAATTTCATCTAATTTCTGATAAACAGTTGCAACTTGTTTTTGGGTTTCAGTTTTATTAACATTCGTAAAATTAATATGACCATATGTATGATTGCCAATGTCATAATTATTCTCAACTAACCATTTTAATATTTTTTCATTGTATTTTAGCTGTTCAAATAAACCAATATTTAAAAAGAAAGTTGCTGTTACATTATAGTCGGGATATTTGTTTTTAAACTCTTCTAAAATTCCAACTGCACTATTAGGATCAATAATAATATTACCCTTATTATCTAATCCTGTAACTTTAATATTGTTTTCAGATCCATCATCAAAGGTTAAAACAATAGGACTTTTACCTAAATCAACATCTATATTGCCATTTATGTAGTCGTTTAATTTAATCATTCGATAATCGTTTTGATAATAAAATTCTAAATCGGCTCTAAAAGCTTCAGTAGTTCGATTATATCCCTCGTTATCTACATTACCACCCGTATATAAAGTTTGTTCATTTTTCATATTGTGAATTCCATGGTACATCATAATTGGGACCCTGCCTAATTCATTAACGCCCAATTTTTTATATATATCAACAGGTTTAGGCCCTAATGAAACTTTAATGATAAGTTTTTCATTCACTATAGTCTTTTCTTTTATATTTTGAGCAATGACTTTATTTTTTTCTATATCTTCACTATATTCTTCAATAATTTCATAATCAATTTTATTTTTTTTAGCATATTCGATTACTTCTTCAATATCCATATTTATTAAATAAATCATTTTAATATTTTGATTAGAAGTTATTAAAAACCAAAATCCTACTATAAATACTAAAATACCTAAAATAAGAATAAAAAGACGATGCCATTTAAATTTTTTAATCATACAATCACCACTTTTATTATAACTTAATTATAATCTAAAATCTATAACAATTATATATATCTTATGTTAAAATTGGTAATAATTTGATATAATGTATAAGAGGTGTCTTATGAAAAAAAATTATATATTTTTAATCATTTTAATATTAGTAATAGTCTCTGTTTTTGGGGTAGATTATTTGATTGCTAAATCAAACAAAATTCCTTTTTTAGCAATTAAAGAAACTAAGGACAATATTAAAACATATAAAGGACTTTTCTACCAAGTTGATATTTGTAATTCTAATGTTGTTTTTAATGAAAATATTATATGTCCTAAAGATGTGGATTTTGTAATAATCGATGAGACAGAAATATGTGCTGAAGCTTTAGAACTATTTTATGAAGATGAAAATTATAAATATTATTATCCTTGTATTAAAAATGCAACAACGTTTATTAAAAAAAATAATAAAAAACAAACTGTAAAAGAGGCTTTAGAAAATAAAACTATAAGTATTGATTCTTTAATTAAATCAGGGTTATCTTTTATAAGAGAAGAAAAATTTCAAATTTCAGTTGATAAATCTGATAAATGTAAAACAATAAAGTATCAAATAAGCAATGAAAATTCTGCTAATGATTTATATACTTATTGTTTAGATAGTGTTAAATTACAAAAAGGAAGTCAAAAAATAAATTTAATTAAATACTTAGCAGAAGGCAGCAATAATTTAAAAGATTTAGCCATTCACGCTGATCTTAAAGAAGAAGTAAAAGATGGTTACACTTTATATAAAGGTGATGAATACGCTATTTTGATTTGTAAAGAAAAAAACTATATTGGAACTTTAGATATTTTAGACAAAAATGTGTGCAATAAGTAAGTTGTGAGGTGTTTATGAAATTATTTAAAATTATTGTTAAAATTTGTAATTGGATTTTAGGATTTATTATGTTAATTGCACTGATTATGGTTACAACACTAATAATATTTAAAAATATTGTCAGTGAAAATACGGTATATCAAGTTATAAAAGCTAAAAACGTCATTTCGAGTGGTTTTGATTATGAAGGCAATGTGAACTTGATAAATAATTTATATAGTAATCTTAATTTAAAAATGGGCAAAGATGATTTAGTTGAAATAGTAAACAAATCAAAAATAAAGAGAGAAACTGATTTATATTTTACCAATATAATAAGTAAAACTATCGGTTTAACAGAAAAAAATTATAATTTTTCTAAATCAGAAGATTTACAATCAGATTTAATTAATAAAATAAATAAAAAAGAAAAACTAAATAACAATCAACGCGAAACATTAAATAATGTAGTTTTAGAAATAATTGAGAACTCTGAAAAAATGATGGCAGATGATAAATTTATTGAAGACGATATTAAGGTATGGGTGGAAAAATCAATTGATTTCTCAAATGATAATGAATATGTAATTATATTAATAGTGATTGTATTTGTTCTTATGCTTTTAATAGCACTTATAAACTACGATCTAGTAGCGCCCATAGAAATATCTGGATTTGTTTCCTTAGGATTAGGAATTATATATTTAGCAGTATGGTTATTATCTTTATTTTTATTTACTCTAGCTCAGAATAATCTAGATTACGATTTTTATATAATTGATTCTGTTAAGGGAAAAATGGATTCATTAGCCCTAAGTATCAGTATAATATCTTTAATAATAGGTTCTCTATTAATTTATTTATATAAAAAGATTAATATAAATAGGAAAATTACAATTGAAAAAACCGGTGAAAAGAGTATAATTTAATAAGGAGGTAAATTTATGGATGTATTTTTATTAATAGTAGCAATAATTTTAATTTTAAGTTCAATTAAACAAATAAACGAATATGAAAGAGGAATATTATTTTCATTTGGGAAATTCACTAAGATATTAGAACCAGGATGGAGAATGATAATACCGATTTTTCAATCTTATCGTAAAGTAGACATTAGAACAAAAGCAGTTGATGTTCCAGAACAGGAGACGATATCTAAAGATAATGTTTCAATAAGGATCAATGCAGTAATTTACTATAAGGTTTTTGATGCATCTAAAGCTATTTTAGAAGTTGAAAATTTCTATTATGCAGTTAGTCAATTAGCGCAAACAACGATGAGAAATATTGTAGGATCAGTAACTTTAGATGAACTTTTAAGTGAAAGAGAAAAAATATCTTCAGAAATATGTCGAGTAATTGATGAAGCTACAGACAATTGGGGAATAAAAGTAGAAAACGTTGAACTTAAAGATGTTTCATTACCCGAGGAAATGAAGAGAGTTATTGCAAAAGCTGCAGAAGCAGAAAGAGAAAAAACAGCAGTTATTACTAAAGCACAAGGTGAAGTAGAGGCTGCTAGTAATTTAGCAAAAGCTGCAGAAATATTAGGTAATTCGCCAGGATCACTACATTTAAGAACTTTATCAACTTTAAATGATGTTAGTTCCGATCAATCAAATACAATCATCTTTGCTGTTCCGTTAGAAATATTAAGAGCAATTGATGGTATTAAAAAAAATAAAGACAAATAGTCTTTTTTTTTATAAATAACTCTCTTTTTGCAAAATATGTCGATTTTTTGGGTTTCATATTTCTTGAAAGTCAATATCCAAAATAGTATATTAAAATTGTAAGCCAATAAGGAAGGGAGATTTTAATATGCGAGGTAAAGTTAAATGGTTTAACAATGATAAGGGGTATGGTTTTATCGAATACAAAGAAGGTGAAGATATTTTCATTCATTATAGTTCTATTCTATCTGAAGGTTATAAAACATTAGTTGAAGGACAACATGTAGAGTTTGAACTTATAAGGACGGATAAAGGATTACAAGCAAAAAATGTAGTTGAAATTAAACCATCTTTAGTATAATCAAAAGTCTTTATGACTTTTTTTTGTAAAAAATTTTATAAGTATTGTTTTTTTTTTAATTATGATATAATTAGTATAGGAGGAATGACATATGAAGTTAAATATACGTGGTAAAAATATTCAATTAACGCCCGCAATCAAAGTATATATTGAGGAAAAAATAGGAAAAATCGAGAAATATTTTGAAAATTCCGATGAATTAAGTGCAACAGTGATTGTAAGAATTCGTGATATTGACCGTATTGTAGAAGTCACTATTCCTGTTAAAAAATTAATTCTAAGAGCAGAGGTAAGAAACAAAGACTTGTATGCTGCTGTAGACTTAGTTGTCGAGAAATTAGAAAGACAAATTCGCAAAAATAAAACAAGAATGAGCAAAAGAAATAAAATAGACAAAGTTTTTGAGTTAAAATTTGAAAATATCGAAGAACCTCATGAAGAAGAAAAAACGATTGTAAAAAGAAAAGTTATAGATATGAAACCTATGTGTGAGGAAGAAGCATTGCTCCAAATGGAATTATTAGGACATGAGTTTTTTGCTTTCAAATATGCTGACACAGGAAATATCGCTATATTATATCGTCGTAAAGATGGTAATTATGGAATAATGGATTTAAAATAAACCGTTTAAACGGTTTTTTTAATTTTGCTTTTAAAAAAGCGATTTTTTTGATAAAATAGAATATGATGAAAGGATGAACAAGATGAATTTTTTAAAAAAGATATTTGATCATGAATATAAAGCATTAGAACAATTTAAAATAATTGCTGATAAGATAGAAGCATTAGATTCTGAAACCTCTAAATTGAGCGACGATGAATTAAAAAATAAAACCAATGAATTTAAGGAAAGACTTTCAAAAGGTGAGACTTTAGATGATATTTTACCAGAAGCATATGCAGTAGTAAGAGAAGTAGGATATCGTACCTTAGGTGAAAAGGCTTTCTACAGCCAATTATTAGGTGCAATAGCAATTCATCAAGGCAATATAGCTGAATTAAAAACAGGTGAAGGAAAGACTCTTGTAACCACTTTTGCAGCATATTTAAATGCTTTAGAAGAAAAAGGAGTTCATGTTATTACGGTTAATGATTACTTAACAAGTCGTAATGCTGAATGGATGGGAGCTATATATTCTTTTCTAGGGCTATCAGTTGGAGTTAACAATCGTGAAATGAATCCTAAAGAAAAAAAAGAAGCTTATAATTGTGATATTACATATACCACTAATAATGAATTAGGGTTTGATTACTTAAGAGATAATATGGTTGTAAGGTCTGTTGATCGTGTACAAAGAGGACTTCATTATGCAATAGTCGATGAAGTTGACTCTGTTTTAATCGATGAAGCAAGAACACCTTTAATTATTTCAGGTGGTGCTATGACAAGTGCCAACTTATATATTCAAGCTGACCATTTTGTAAAAGGTTTAAAAGAAAATAACGGTTATATATATGATGAGAAAACTAAATCTGTTGTTTTAGATAAAGTTGGTGTTGATAAAGCAGAACAAGCTTTTAAGATAACTAATTTATTTGATATTCAACATACAAGTTTAGTACATTTTATAAATCAATCTTTGAAAGCTAATTATTCGATGAAAATTGATATTGATTATGTAATTGAAGAAGGGAAAATCATTATTGTAGACCCATTTACAGGTCGTTTAATGCATGGTCGTCAATATTCGGATGGATTGCATCAAGCAATAGAGGCTAAAGAAGGTGTAGAGATACAACAAGAAACTAAAACTTTAGCAACAATTACTTTCCAAAATTTATTTAGAATGTATAACAAACTATCAGGGATGACTGGTACTGCTAAAACAGAAGAAGAGGAGTTTAGAGAAATATACAATATGTATGTTATATCTATTCCAACAAATAAACCAATAGCAAGAA
>JAQVXV010000008.1 GCA_028708945.1 Bacilli bacterium | reverse complement strand
AATTTATTTAGAATGTATAACAAACTATCAGGGATGACTGGTACTGCTAAAACAGAAGAAGAGGAGTTTAGAGAAATATACAATATGTATGTTATATCTATTCCAACAAATAAACCAATAGCAAGAACAGATCATGAAGATTTAATCTTTGCAACTAATAAAGGTAAATATAAAGCCATAGTTGAAGAAGTTAAAACTCGTCATGAAAATGGACAACCGATTCTTATTGGGACTGTAGCAGTTGAAACAAGTGAATTATTAAGCACAATGTTAAAGAAGGCTAATATACCTCATGAAGTATTAAACGCTAAAAACCACGCACGTGAAGCAGAAATCATCGCTAAAGCAGGCCAAAAAGGTTCAGTAACAATTGCAACTAATATGGCCGGTCGAGGAACCGATATTAAAATAAATGATGAGATTAAAGAATTAGGTGGTCTAGCAGTAATAGGTACTGAAAGACATGAATCTAGACGTATTGATAACCAATTAAGAGGTCGTTCAGGTCGTCAAGGAGATCCGGGATTTTCTCAATTCTGTGTATCGTTTGAAGATGATTTAATGATAAGGTTTGGAACTGATCGTGCTAAAGACTTACTTGCATCTCTAGGTTTTAAAGAAGATGTTTCAATTAGAAATAAAATGCTATCATCTTCTATTGAATCTGCACAAAAAAGAGTTGAAGGAAATAACTATGATGTTCGTAAAACTTTATTACAATATGATGATGTTATTAATAAACAAAGAGAGATAATTTATGAGAAAAGAAACGAAATATTAGATAGTGAAACTATTCATCCTATTGTTTTAGAGGTTTTTAAAAATAATATTTCTAATCTAGTTGATTCTCATATTAATCCAGAAGGAAATTTAACTGAAAAAGACATAAGTGAAATTTTAGAATTTACTAATGAATATTTAGTAATAAAAAAGATAGCATCAAAAGACTTAATAGATTTAAAACCAGAAGAGATAATTGATTTTATTTATAATCGAGTTGAAAAAGAATACAATGAAAAAATAAGTGTAATACCAGAACAAATTGCTAATGAATTTGAAAAAGCAATTTCTTTAAAGGTTATTGATACATATTGGATGGAACATATAAATACACTATCTTTATTAAGAGAAGGTATCTATTTAAGAAGTTATGCTCAAGAAGACCCTTTAAGAGCTTATACTAATGAGGGATTCAAATTATTTGATGATTTATTAGACATAATTGAAAAACAAACAACAATCTACCTTTTAAAGGCTGAAATAAGACAAAATATTGAAAGAGAACAAGTTTCTAAACCAATATCAACTAATGAAGATAAAACTGTTCAAAAAAGAAAGCCTAAAACTGTAAATAAAATAGGTAGAAATGAACCATGTCCATGTGGATCTGGCAAAAAATACAAAGTTTGTTGCGGAAAGTAAGGAAATATAAGGCTTTGTGAAGAATTTAAAAATTAAAAATATGACTTTAGATCCGAATTAGATCCGATGATTTAATTAAGGGAAAATAAGGTAAAATATAAAGGCGGATGATAAAATCCGTCTTTTTTGTAGTATAATATAACTAACAGATAAATAGTAATTTGAAAGTGAGATGAAGTATGAAAAAATATATTTTAAATCCATTAAGTATGTTTTTTATAGGATTAATACTAGGTATTATTAGTAGATTATTAGATATTTTTACTCAAAACTTAGGTAATATATTTTCACAAATGGCAATATGGATTTTATTTGGTGTTTTAATATCTATATATAGTAAAACAAAGAAGAAAGCAATGTTAAATGTTTTACCATTTTGTATTGGTATGTTAATTACTTATTATTTTGTTGCATTTATTACAAATGGCGTTTATAGTAATATTTTTATTGTAGGATGGACTATATTTGCTTTTTGTTCTCCAATACTTGCTTATTTTACATGGATGGCAAAGGAGAAAGGTATATTTTCTAAAATTATCAGTGTAGGAATAATATTAGTATCTCTATTATCAACAATTGTTTTATTTGATAGATTAAGAGTTTATGATTTTATAATAAATGGAATAATGGTATATTATTTATTCTTCAAAAAAATAGAAATATAAATTACAATTTATATTATTAATTTATATAAGTTTTTAGATAAGATATTAGGATTATAAATTGTATTTATTAACAATATTTAATAAAGTAAACTTTATTGCTATGAAAGTGGAAATAAATTCACTATGTGGCAGTGGTAAAATATAAGCAATGCTGTGATAAATAACTCGCTAACCCAAGTAATATATGGAGAAATGCGAGTTTTTCTTTTCCTTAAAAATATCTAAAAATTGAGTTTAGAACTATTTTAGATCATCATATTTTAAAAAAGGAAAATAATAGAAAATTTATATCAGAATGAATCAATAATGAGTTTGTTTGAAAATGAGAAAAAACAACAATATTTCGTGATATAATAGTATTGGTGGTATGTAGTGAATGACTGGAGAAAAAGCAAAAAAATATCTTTAATAAAAAAGTATTATAAGAAATATCCTACATTTTTAGAATTAACTTTGTTAGATTATGAGGGATATAATTTGTATATTACTTTAAATACTCTGAAATGTTATTAATATGTTATAATTTATGGTTAAATTTCAAATAAAAATAGGGGGGCTGTATGGAAAATAAGGTTGAGAATGCAATGAGATTTTACTTACTTGCAACAAAGTTAAAATATAAAATAAGAAGTGGATGGGATGACAGTCATTGGAACATTAGTAGTTCAAGAAGGGAAAGTATTGCAGAACATGTTTACGGAACAAGCATACTTGCTATAAGTATTGATTCAGAATTTGATTTAAATATCAATCTTGACAAAGTATTAAAAATGTTAATAATTCATGAAATTGGTGAAGTTTTGATTGGAGATATAACACCTTTTGATAAAATTACTCCAGAGCAAAAAGAGGAAATAGAACATAAAGCTATGTTAGATGTTCTTGGAGATTTAATAAAAAAAGATGAATTGTTCGAATTATTAATAGAATTTGATGCTCGTAATACTAATGAATCACAATTTGCTTATTTATGTGATAAATTAGAAGCCGACATTCAAGCAAAAGTTTATCAAGATATGGGCTATCAAAATGATCTTGATAATCAAGAAAATAATGTTGTTTTCAAGAGCCCAAAAATTCAAAATATGATTGATAATGGTGCAACTACAGCTTTTGATATATGGTATGAATGGGATAAAGATAAGTATAAAGAAGAACCTGTGTTTGAAAAAACATTAAAATACATAAAGCATAGCAATACAAATTATAATATTAAATGTTAGATACCTTTTCTTGAAAAATGAGTGATAATTAGGGAAGAATTGAATATGAGTAGAGACAATTTAAACACGAAAAGAGAAGAAAAGAGACAAAAAAGATGTTTAAAGTCCTTATGGATCTGGTAAAAAATATAAAGCTTGTTGTGGTAAATAAGATTAAACCTTGTAAAGTAATACTTTATGAGGTTTTTAAATTGTTTAATATAAATAAGTTGAAATTTATATTAAAAAAAGATAAAATCAAATTAATAAATAGATATTGAGGTAATTATGGAAAAAAGACAAAAAGTATATGATTTATATTGGTATTTTGCTTATGAAAGACAAAATATATTTAATAAAAAGAATAACGGAGAATGTTTACTATGGACAAATGATAAAATTTTTCAAAACTATAAATTTTGTAATAGTTATAGAGTTAATGATAGGGTAAGTCAATATTTATTAAAAAATATTATATATAATGGAACAAAATACTCAAAAGAAGATACTATCTTTAGAATCATATTATTTAAATTATTTAATAAAGAATCTACATGGGAATTATTAATTAATCGTTTTAAAGATATTACTTTAAGTAATTTTGATTTTAATGAGTATTCAAAATTATTATCTGACTCTAAAGAAAAAGGAATTAAAATATATAATGATGCTTATATCAGTTGTGCTAATAAAGCATTTGGATATGATAAAAAACATAATAATCATTTAGCACTCATCAACAAAATGTTTAACATTGATAAAATGCAAAATAAAATTATTAAATGTAACAATATGGAAGAAGCTTTTAATATAATAAAAAAATATCCTTTAATAGGAAATTTTATGGCATATCAACTTATTACAGATATCAATTATAGTGATGCAGTAGATTGGAAAGAAGATGAATTTACGGTAGCAGGACCTGGTTCAATAAGAGGAATAAGAAAATGTTTCATTGATAAAGGAAACATGAGTGATGAAGATATTATTAAATATATGTATAATCATCAAGAGAAAGAATTTAAAAGATTAAATTATAATTTTGTTGGTATTAAAAACAGAAAACTTCAGTTAATAGATTGTCAAAATATCTTTTGTGAATTAGATAAATATTGTAGAGAAGCGTTGCCGGATTTAAAATCAAATAGAACTAAAATAAAGAAGAAATATGTTCCTAAAGGTGAAAAAATAGAGTATATGTATCCACCAAAGTGGAATGTGAATTAATAATATTTAAAAATGTAATCAAATATATTTTTTAGTATAAAGATATTGAATTGTGATGTATAATTGAATAGAAAGAAATTATAGACTTAACTGCTAGTCAATTTATTAAATATCAAAAATAAAAGGAATGATTAAATGAAAATAGTTGAATATGAATCTAAATATTTAGAATATGTAAGAGATTTACTAGTTGAATTAGAAGAATACGTTATTTCTATAGATAAAGATAATTTAGATCAGCTACACCCTGAATATAGAAAAAAAATGGCTATTCTAAATTTAGAAGAAATAGAAAAAAATAACGGTAAATGTTATTTAGCAATAGAAGATGATGCTGTTATTGGATTAATAATGGGATGTATTTTTTCTTATAATCAGTTTGATTATTTAGATTATAAGTGTCCTAAAAGAGGGGAAATAACAGAATTAATAGTTACCAGTAAAATTAGGAGTAAAGGAACAGGACAACAACTTGTAGATAAGATGGAAGAATATTTTAAAGAAAATGAATGTGAATATGTAATAGTCAATGTTTTTGCATATAATGAAAATGGTATAAATTTTTACAATAAAAAAGGATACCATAGTAGAATGCATACTATGATTAAAAAGATAAAATAACAGATTTAGATATCTGTTTTTTAGTTTAGAGATTCCATGAAAAATATTGACTTTATGATATAATTATATAGAGGTGTAAATATGTATCAAGGTATAAATATATATAAATTTTATTTCGATTTAATTATAGAAACAATTACAAATACCTTTTTTCTATTAATTCTTGTATTTGGACTATTATCTGCAATATTTGGTGATAGAGTAAAAGGATGGCTTGGAGAATTTAGAGCAAGATTAAAATTACTAAGACTACCTAAAGATAAGTATTTATTATTAAGTAACATTATGATTAAGGATGAAAACGGAACACACCAAATAGACCACTTGGTTATTTCACAATATGGAATTTTTGTCATAGAAGTAAAAAATTATAATGGATTAATTGTTGGAAACGAATATAAAGATAAATGGATTCAATATTTAGGAAAGAAAAAATATTATATGAATAATCCTATTCATCAAAATTATGGACATATAAAGGCGTTAGCAAATTTACTTAATATGAGTGATGATTTATTTATATCAGTAATATGCAATGCTGATAAAACAAATTTAAAAGTAGAATCAAAAAGTATAATTACTCAAACATCATCTCTAAAAAACAAATTATTAGAGTTTAATGAAATTAAAATTGAAAAAAGTGTAGAAGAAATAAAAGACATAATATTAGCAAATAACATTGTTGATAAAAAAATGAACAAACAACATATTAAGGATATAAAAATAAAAATATCAGAGGATAAAGAAAAAGAAAACAATATGATTTGCCCTAAATGTGGTAGTCAACTTGTTCAAAGGAATGGCAAATACGGTATGTTTACTGGATGTTCAGGATTTCCTAAATGTAGATATATAAAAAAATAGGAGATGAGTATATGAAATTAGTAACATTTCAATCAAAAGATGCTTTAAAATATTTGATTAATAATAACGAATTAATTTGTAATGACAATTTAATTGATAAAGATAAAGTAGGAATTACCTATGAATGGATATTAAAAAAAATGAATCAACAAATTAAAAACACAACAAAATCTAAATATCCTCTATGGGCTTGGGTTAAATGTTATAACGGAATATGTCCACCTAAACGTATAGGAAATCAAGTAAAAGGTTTTGAAGTTAAAATAACTTTTAATAAAGACCCTAAAGAAGTCTTTATTACAGATTTTAGAAGATATTCATTCTTGCTCAACAACATATATATACCTGATAATTTAAAAGATAAAGAAGAATTCGATAAATTATTAAAAGATTATAACATCACAGGTGAAGACTTAAAAGCATATGTAAGAAAAGATAAATACAAAATACATCGAAATGATAAAGAATATTTAGAAATATGTGAGAATATCTATAAAAGCTTTGATAAATGTATAACCGAAGAAAGTGATATTCTACAAGGTTGTGTTTGGTCAATTAAAATAGATGAAGTTGAAAGTATAGAAATTTTAAGCAATAAAAATTATATGTATGGATCGTTAAATTATATAAGGTCTAATGGTAAGAGAATTGATTGGCAAAAAGATTTTTATAAAAAATTGAAGTGATTTGGAAGTGATATTTTTGGATAAATATATAAGATTAAAAAATAAGTTTGAACAAATAAAAGATAAAGATGATGCTATATTAATGTCTAAATATATGCGAAATCTGTTTAAGTTTTATGGGATAAAAACAGATAAAAGAAGAAAAATATATAAAGAATTTCTAAAAGAAGAAAAAAATCTAAAAACAATTGATTGGGGGTTTTTAGATAAGTGCTATGAAGATGAACATAGAGAATTTCAATACTTGGTTTTTGATTATCTAAAAGTGCTTGATAAATATCTTGTTTATGAAGATATACCCAAAATAAAAAAATATGTTGAATCAAAACAATGGTGGGATACCATAGATTTCTTCGATAAAATTATTGGAAATATAGGTTTAACTGATTATAGAGTAAATGCTTTAATGCTAGAGTGGTCAAAAGATGAGGATTTTTGGTTAAGAAGAATTGCAATTGATCATCAAAATGGTAGAAAAGAAAAAACCAATCCTGAATTACTAGAAGAAATAATAGTCAATAACTTTGGTAGTAATGAATTTTTTATAAATAAAGCAATCGGTTGGAGTTTAAGAGAATATTCTAAAACTAATCCTAAATGGGTTAGAAATTTTATAGAAAAATATAAAGATAAAATGAGCAAATTAAGCATTAAAGAAGGAAGTAAATATATTTAAAATTAGAATTTTAATATGTTATAATTATAATGAGGTGAAATAATGAAAAACATTATCAGATTGTTAATTACATTTTTAGTAGGTGCTATATACTTTTATATTGCATTACCACCTATAAATTTACAAAGTTTTGCGTTTTTAGCGTTTTTATTTTTAATATTAGCCACTTATTTTGCGACAGGAATCATTCATTTATCAAATATTAAAATAATATTCAAAGATAATAGAAAAAAAATTAGTTCAACTAAACTCATTTTAATATTAATATCTTTAATAGTATTTTTACCAACGCTTATTAACTTTATTTTGTCGCCATTATTCTTTGCAAAATCTTACTCTAAAAGAATTGTAGTAGATGAAAACCATGAATTTACTGAAGATGTTGCGCAAGTTGATTTTAAGAATTTTCCTCTAATTGATAAAGATTCTAGTCAAAAACTAGGGGATAGGGTAATGGGGCAAATACCAGAGTTGGTTTCTCAATTTGATGTATCAAATCTTTATACTCAAATTAATTATAAAGATGAAATAATGCGAGTAACTCCTTTAGAATACAGTGGATTTTTTAAATTTTTATCAAACAAATCAGATGGAGTGAAAGGATATATAACTGTAAATTCAGTTAATGGAAACGCTGAATTAACAAAATTAGATGAAGGTATGAAATATTTAGAATCAGCATATTTCACTAAGGACTTAAATCGAAAACTAAGATTTTCATATCCAACAAAAATTTTTGAACAAAAAACTTTTGAAATAGATGATAATGGAACACCATATTGGATAGTTCCGACGTCTAAAGTAACTGGTATAGAATTAAAAAGAGAAATATCAGGAGTTGTAATATTAAATGCTATAACAGGTGAATCAAATTACTATGATGTTTCAGAAGTACCAACATGGGTAGATCATGTTTATCCTTCATATTTGATTTTAGAACAACTAGATAACTGGGGTAAATATAAAAATGGATTTTTAAATACCATCTTTGGTCAAAAAAATGTAATTGCAACAACTGAAGGATACAACTATTTAGTTATGAATAATGATGTTTATTTATATACAGGAATAACCTCTGTATTAGCAGACGAGGCAAATATTGGATTTGTTTTATCTAATTTAAGAACCAAAGACACCAGATATTATGCTGTACCTGGTGCTGAAGAATTCTCGGCAATGGCATCAGCAGAAGGTCAAGTCCAACAAATGAAATATAGAGCTACTTTTCCTTTATTGGTAAACTTAAATAATAAGCCAACTTATTTGATATCTTTAAAGGATAATGCTGGTTTAGTTAAAATGTATGCCTTCGTTGATTTGTTAGATTATCAAAAAGTAGTAGTAACCGATGCTTCATTAGGAATTGAAAAGGCTGCAGAAAGTTATTTGGGCGGCAACATAAACGTTGAAGAAGATAAATTAACAATTTCTGATATAACAGTTTCATCAATAAATATGGTAGT
This sequence comes from Bacilli bacterium, assembly GCA_028708945.1. The sequence continues at coordinate 37,816 of JAQVXV010000008.1, read as the reverse complement.
AATTGATTCAAATAGTTATTATTATTTAACAGACAGTAATAATGATAACTATAAGGTAAGTATTAAAGTAGCAAAAGACAAATTACCTTTCATAAAAAATGGTGATTTAATTAAAATTGGTTATAAACAAAAAACAGATTTAACTGAAATATTTTTGATAAAGTAATTATAAAAGAGGTACCAATGTCGACATCAGAATATAATGATTTATTTATTAAATGTCAAAACGATCCGGATGCAATATATCAGGTTTTTACTTTTGATTTGGTTAATAGTAGAAACCTTAATAATATTGATTTAAAAGAAGCTGAAGATATATTAGTGCAAATAATAAAAGAAGTATATTTAATTATAAAAAAAATTGAAAAAGTAAAGAAAAAAAAGATACTAGTATTTGAAGAAGATTTCAATTCTTTATTTGATGAAGATCAAAAAAGTGGTGGATTTGGACTCAAAACAGAACCTTTTAAACTTGGCGATATGGTTGGATTGACAATATATAGGAATTCTTTATTAACTGAAGAAGTAATAGCGATTTTTGATTCAGTTAAAAACAAATACAACTATAAATATCCCCTTCATTACGCTAATGGTTATTATGAAACTAATGATTATAATGAAGCGAATGAAAAATATTTTAGAGGATATTGCATTGACATTGTTTCGAGTATGCATAAAGAAAATATTAAAAAACATTTACAAAAAGCAGAAAAACAAATTCAAAAAAGATTGATTTAGTTTTTATTCAAAAAGAGGTGTATTAAATGAATAAATTTAAAAAAATATTAAAAATTATTTCCATCATTATAATTTGTATAAGTGGAATTATAATTACCAGTTATTTTTTAATTCAAAATAAAAAAATGAAACAATTTGAAAAATATTTAAATAGCAGTGAAAATACAATCATTTATCTTGGTAGTAAAAGTTGTTTTTATTGCAATATGTTTAATCCAGTTATGAATTATTACAAGGAAGAAAAAGATCTGGATTACTTATATATTGATTTAGATAAAATAAGTGAACAAAATACATACAGAATATTAAATGAATTAGGTATAGAAGATATTACTAATTTTGGAACTCCTTATATTGCAATTGTAAAAGAAAAAAAAGTATTATACTCTGAAAATAGTATGAATGAATATGAAATAGGTAAAATATTAATTGAATATAATTTTATAGATTCAATTGAACTTCCATTTAACTATATTAATTATAATAATTATAAGGATTTAATAAATAAAAAAGAACAGGAATTAATATTACTAGGAAATATAAATTTTGAAAACTCTTTATTCCGTTTTGAGATGTTTGATTATATTAAAAAAAATAATTTAAAAATAAATTACTTTGATTTATCATTTAAATCAAAAGAAGAAATGGATGATTTTTATAATAGTTATAACATATTAAACAATGGTAAATTTGAACTTCCTTTATTTATGATAATAAAGGGAGATGAGTTAATTGATTATGTAAACAAGGATTTAAACAAGGAAAAATTGGTTGAAATTTTAACAAAGAATGATATAATAAAGTAGGTGATAAGAATGAAAAAGAAAAGTATTGTGTATCAAAAAGCTTTAGAATTTAAAAAGAGATATCCTGCAACAATAGCATGGAGATTAAAAGCACACTGTGACGTAATTGAGAAACACCTAAATCCTGGCGAGGAAGTAAATTATGCATTTGTAGCTCAAAAATGTTCAAATGTTGGAAAAGATATAATGTCAACCTATGTTGTTACACTCACTAATAAAAGAATTTTAATGGCACAAAAAAGAATGCTTTTTGGTTACTTTTTGACAGCAATAACACCAGATATGTTTAATGATTTAAATGTTAAAACCGGTATGCTATGGGGAGAAATCAAAATTGATACAATAAAAGAAGTAGTAAAATTTAAAAATATTCAAAATAATGCTATTCCTGAAATAGAGACAGCAATATCTGAATATATGATGGAAGAAAAAAAGAAATTAGCATCTCATTATCAAAATAAACCTATTGAAAGACAAGAATCAAAAATATAGTAAATTCTATATTTTTTGTTTAGTTTAAAAGTTGATTTTTAGGGTAATATAATATATAATCAAAATGAGGTAGATAAAATGAAGAGAATATTTCATTCACTTTTAGCATTATTTGTATTTATTGTTGTTATGCAAGCTTTATTTAATTATTTTAGTAAAGGCTATAGTTTGGAATATACCTTTTTTAATGATACAAATGAATTTGAAATAAAAGAGGTTTATACTGCTAACGTTAAAAATGAAAAAGACAATTACTACTTTGAAATAAAAGCGGGTGAGAATGTTTTTTCTTTCCAAGTGTTTGATAGTTTTTTAAAAAAGAAAAAAATAATTGAAGATATCAGATATTATAAAGATTCTGAATATGAATGTATTTACCCAATATTTATAGATGATACGATTATTTTTGATGTTACCTGTATGCATAAAGGAGTCTTATACGAGGTTAGTCAAAATGAAACAAACGACAAAGTAAAAGAATTTGTTAAGAATTTAAATAATTATGATTATACAAGATGGCAAAGTAGAGAAGATAAAACAAAAGAATTCGGACATATAAAAGCATATACTGGAAACCTTGAAAAAAATCATTACATTGGTATTTCAAGTTATAAAGGAACATATACAATAAATACTCAAAACAATTTAATTGGCTTTGTTAAAGATGTTCCTATATTCAAAAAGGATGTTTATAAATATCCATTATCGACATATGTTGGACAATACTATGTTGTAGCAGATTATGATTCTGTTCAAGTGTTTAATAATTTCAACACCGTTGATTTAACAACTAATAAAATTGATAAAATATTTTCTAATCATCAAATATCTTATGATAGTTATATATTAGGAGTTTATGAAAATTCGATATATCTATATGATCAAATGTATAAAAAAGAATATGAAATAGATGTGGATGCAAAAACTATTTTAGAAGTTGGTAATGAAACAACAAAAATAAAGGTTTTAGAAAATGGAGTATGGAATAGATATTCTCCTTCCGAAATAAAAAATAACGACAAAACATTTATTAATTACCCAACAACATCTATAAAAAATGTTACAAAAATAGAGATGGGAAATGTACTTTCAGGTTATAGTTATTTTTTGGAAGAAAACAAAAAAAGCGAATACAAATATAAAGTATATCGCAGTAATATTCAAAATCCTGAACAAAAAACCTATCTATTTGAAATTGATTCGTTTGATGATATGTATTTTGTAGATGATTATATATATTATAGAAATGGTAAATCAATTTATAGTTATAGCATTAAAAGTGGAAAAAAATTAATTTTAACAAATAGTGAATTAACATTCAACACTTATATTAAATTTGGGGCATATATAAAATAAAAAATCTCAATGAGATTTTTTTTTCTTTATTACCATTTTTGGATAAGCTAATGCTAATCTTTTTAATAGTTTGGATTTTTCTTTTAAGATACTTCCGACTATTTCTTTCAATTCGCCAGTATAGTCTTTCTTTACGGCCTCGGCAGCCATTTCTAATTTGCTAACTATCTTTACTGATGTAAGAACATCAAAAACGAATACTATTAATAATGTTGCAAAAATAATATAGCTTATATTAGATGGAACATTAAGTATCAATTCATTTACATAAGGGTGAATAAGGGAAAGTGCTATTCCACAAATTCCAAACAAAGCAGAATTTCCTAAATATATTCTACCGTTTACATTAAAAGATAAATGTGAATAATCCCACCATCTTGCACGAAAAAGTTTTTCCATTATGTAACTTATAATATACTCTAAAACAGTACATATAAGCGCTGCTAGTATAAATAATAACAGAGGATTATTATAATAATCTTTTAGCAAAATAATAATAAGTAAGGAACCTATACCATATATTGGGCAGTAAGGGCCAATAAGAAAACCTCTATTTACAAGCTCTTTTTTATTTATTCCAACCCAAATAATTTCAATGCACCAACCAATAATAGAATATAGTATAAAAAGTAAAAAGTAATAAATCAAATTATTCATTGTGTTTTCTCCTTTTAAATATCTTGAATATTTCCATTAAAAATAGTAATGGTAAAGCTGATATTAAAGCATAAACCACATATTTAAATGTAAATGGTTGTACTTTTAATGCTGATGCAAGCAATGCGTTTTCTGAAGCAAATATTTGTAATAATATTACGAAAGCTACGGCAATAAAAATAAAGTAATTATTTTTAATTGGTACTTTGAAAGCGGAATTATATTCACTACGACAATTAAACGCATGTAAATTTTGTAAAAATACCATTAGTAATAATATGTAATTTCTGCCAAAATTAGCACTATATCTAGATATATTTATTAAATAAAACCAAAATACAAATACCAATATCCCCATTATGGAACCTGCTAGTAAGGTTTCTTGAATTAACATTTTATCAAAAATACTTTCATTTGTTTTCCTTGGTGCATTATTCATAACATCTTTTTCACCCTTTTCAAAAGCAAGAGCGATATCTTGAATTCCATCGGTAACTAAATTTAACCATAATAACTGTACCGCTAGAAAAGGTATTGGTAATCCGAAGATAATAGCTAAAATAAAGCAAAGAACCTCAGCAACACCACTAGATAATAAGAAATAAATTACTTTTCTAATATTGTTGTAAGCATTTCTTCCTTCCTCAACGCCAGAAACAATCGATAAAAAGTTATCGTCAGTTATAATTAAAGATCCTGTTTCTTTTGTAACATCTGTTCCACTACCCATTGCAATACTAATATTAGCATTTTTCATAGCTGGGGCATCGTTTATACCATCACCAGTAACGGCTACAAATTCACCTTGTCTCTTAAATGATTTAACAATTTCTAACTTCTCTTGAGGTGTAACTCGGGCAAATATTTTTGTATTTTTAACAAATTCATCAAAATATTTATAACCTTTATTAAAAGCTTCATCGATTTCATCTCCACTTTTTACCTCGTTGATTGATTTTATCATTTCTAGTTCTTTTGCTATTGCAGTAGCAGTTAAAGGATGATCTCCTGTAATCATAACAACCTTAATACCTGCCTTACTACATTTTTTAAGTGCATCTTTAGCTTCAACCCGAATAGGATCGATAAAGGCAATTAATGCAACTAAAGTCAATTTTGGAATATCGTGGATTGAATAATTGTTCTTATTAATAAAATCGACTTTTAATCCATCGGCAATTGCTATTACACGATAACCTAAACTTGCTAAACGGTTATTCTTTTCTTCTAATTCTTTAATATTTATCTTTTTTTCTTTACCATTTACTAACATCGTATCGCAGAAGTTAAAAATAACTTCTGGAGATCCTTTGGCAGTAACTCTTATACCATCTTTTTCTCGATAAAAAACAGCTGAATATTTGTTTTCTGATTCGTATGGTATAGCACCTAATAAATCATAGTTTATTTCTTTGTATCCATCTATTTTATAACTTAGGGCCCTCATGGCAACATCGATAGCATCACCATTGTTTATCCATTCGTTTTTTTCCTTAATTAAAGTACTCTCATTATTCATACTGATTAATTTACTAAGATGAGATAAATTATTATCACTATGATTTGCTTTCTCATTAGATGGCAATAATTTTCCAATTCCGTTATATCCTTCACCTGTAATATTAAAAACACTTCCATCCGGTAATTCAATAATTTTTGCTGTTTGTTCATTTAAAGTTAAAGTTCCAGTTTTATCGGATGCAATTACTGTACAACTTCCTAAACCTTCAACTGCATTTAATTTTCTAACAATAACATTTTTCTTAGCCATATTTTTAGTTGCAATTGAAAGCGTTACTGTTAAAACAACAGGTAATCCTTCAGGAATTGCAGAAACAGATAACGCTACAACTGAAAAAAATACTTCTTTGGTAGCATATCCCTTCAAGTATAATACAAAAGTAATGATAAGCGCCATGACAGCTGTTATAATACTAATCTGTTTAGTAAACTTTTCCATTCTTATTGTTAAAGGAGTTTTAGAGTTGTATGTTGAAACAACTTCATCGGCGATTTTACCTATTTCAGTATTACTACCAGTTGCAACAACTATTCCAATACCTCTTCCACTCATTACTTTTGCTCCTGCAAAAGCCATATTATTGCGATCAGCGACTTTAGTTTTTTCAGGTAAGATAGTCGTATTTTTTACAGCTGGTAAAGATTCACCAGTTAAAAAAGATTCGTCGATTGTTAAATTATGACTTTCGACAATTCTTAAATCAGCGCTTATTTTATCGCCAGGTTCAATAATAACAATATCACCAGGAACAAGATATTCACCATTAATATCTACTTTTCGATTATCTCTTAATACAAGGGAATTAACCTTAATCATTTTTTGTAAACTCTCAGCACTTTTTTCGGCTTTCCATTCTTGAACGGTACCTAAAAATGCATCTAAGAAAATAACTAAGCTGATAAAAATTGCATCCACATATTCATGTATAACTACAGAAAACATTATTGTTATCAATAAAATTATAGTTATGGGATTATTAAATTGACTAAAAAAGACTTTTAAAATTGTCGCCTTTTTACTTTTAGGAAGACGATTTAGGCCATTAATTTTTAGCCTTTTGGTAGCTTCTTTATTACTTAATCCCATTTTGCTGGAATCAAGTTTTTTGTAAATATCTTGGATTTCCATATTATAAGATTTCATATTATCACCTTTTATAATTATATCATATTAACTTTTCTTGTGCTATAATAAATATAGGTGATAGTATGAAAGCAGTAGTATTGTCTGGCGGTGGATCAAAGGGTGCTTATGAAGTGGGTGTATGGAAAGCTCTCCGTCAATTAGAATATGATTTTCAGATTGTAACGGGAACTTCAATTGGGTCAGTAAATGGCTTATTTATGGTTCAAAATCAATTTTATAAATGTCACAATCTTTGGTATAATTTAAATTATAAAATTCTTTATGATGATAATTTTCCTGAAACAGAAAGTAAGTTAAGTATATATAAAGAATATTTTAAAAACTTTATAGAAAAAGGTGGAATGAATACAACTAGAATGGCAATGTCTCTTGATAAAATAATAAATTATCGCAGATTTAAAAAATCAAAAATTAATTACGGTTTATTAACTTACAATTTATCTAAAAGAAAACCTGAAACAAAATTAAAAAAAGATTTAAATAAAAAAAAATTAAAAGATTATATTTTAGCATCTTGTACATGTTATCCAGCATTTCAAAAATTAGAAATTGATGGTGATAAATATATAGATGGTGGTTATTATGATAACGTACCAATTAATTTAGCAATCGAAATGGGCGCTACTGAGATAATTGCTGTTAATTTAAATACGATTGGAATAACTAAAAAGGTAAAAAATAAAGATATAAACATAATTTACATAAAACCAAGAAATGAATTAGGATCTTTTTTGATATTCGATAAAATAGCAGCACGTAGAGGAATTAGACTCGGTTATAATGATGCAATGAAAAAATTTGGGAAATTAGACGGTAACAGATTTACTTTCAAATATAAACATTTAGAATATAACTATGCTTTTAAAAAGGATAAATATATCAATACTGTGAACAAATTTATAAATGAAAAAAAATTTATAATCATTAACTCTAAATTAAATTATCTAAAGAATCTAGATAAAGGTTTAAATAAAAAAATGAATGAAACTATCGAATATTTAGGATATTTATATGAATTCGATGATTCTAAAATATATAAAATATATAAGTTTAATAAGTTCTTAACCAATAGATTGAAAGAAAGCGATAGCTATAGTTCAAGTTATATAAAGGCATGTTTACAAAAAAAACAATTTAGAAGTTTATTTGATTCTAAAGCTGTAATCCGTTATTTATATGATTTGATTGAAAAAAATAACCCTAAAGAATTAGCGACCATAGGTAACATTTTTATAAAAGAATTCAAGGCGGCTATCTATTTACACTCGATAGGCAAAGATTAGTAAATCTAATCTTTTTTATTTGATAAGAATAACCCTTTTTGCTATACTAAATTTGGTGATATTATGAAAACCCCTGATTTAATATTTATCGAAAGATATGAAAAATTTACTAATAAGTATGTTTCAAAAAAATTACTTAGACGGTTTTTAGAGGCTAATAAGGAAATAATTAATAAAATAAAAACGGGTGGATTTGTATCGAGATATCATAACAAATGTTTAAAATTGATTAAAAACATTGATTATTACACTGATAAAAAAAACAGTATCATTGTCGACCGTGAAATAGAAGAAAACAAAGTATATTTTGATAACCTATTTAAAGGTATTGACGAAAACATAATGTTAGATGATGAACAAAGAAGAGCTGTAGTTTCTGATGAAGATTATATGATGGTAATAGCTGGTGCTGGCAGTGGAAAAACTACGACAATGGCTGCTAAAGTAAAGTATTTAGTCGATATAAAGAAAGTAGACCCCGATGAAATATTGCTTATTTCTTATACTAATAAAGCAGTTGACGAATTAAAACAAAGGGTTAATAAAGACTTTAAAATACCTGTTAAAGTATTAACTTTTCATAAATTTGGAATAGATATATTGAGAAGCAATACAGAAGAAGAATTGCAAATATCTACTAATCCTTACCCAATAATTAGTAAGTACATGATAGATGTATTGGGTAATGATAAAGAATTATTAGAAAAATTTATGAAATTTTTTATTTATTATTTTGATGTGCCAACATCGGCTTTAAAATTTGAAAACTTGAATCAATATCACGATTATAAAAGAAGAGATGATTTTATAACTTTAAAATCAAGGTTAGAAAATGACAATAATCAAATCATTGACAATAGAAAAAAGAATGGAATTAGTATTAAAGGTGAATTTTTGCGCTCAAGTGAAGAAGTAATGATTGCTAATTTTTTATATCTCAATGGTATTGATTATGAATATGAGAAACCTTATCCATATAGACACAATTCCTATCGTCAAAATCCTGATTTTACAATAGTATATAATGAAAAAACTTATTATTTAGAACATTTTGGAATAGATAAAAACAATAATAATAAGATGTATAGTGCCAGCGATTGTCGTAAGTATTATAAAAATATGGAATCTAAAAGAAAAATGCATCAAGTTTATAATACGACATTGCTAACAACCTATTCTGGGTCTGATTTAATAGATGAATTAAAAAAACAGTTAGAATTATATAATATTCCATTAAGACCAAAATCTAATGAAGAAATATATCGTATGCTAACTAACACTTCAAAAGATAGTTATTATAATCGATTTATTTATTTTTGTATTGATTTTATAAAAGGATTTAAAAGAAAAGGTTATAATGAAAGTAATATTCGTGACTTGAAAATTCAATATAAAGAGAATGAAAGAATTTCTATGTTCTTAAATTTTTTTGAAGGAATGTATAAATTTTATCAAAAAGAAATGTTACAAAAAAGTTCAATAGATTTTGAAGATATGATAAATAAAACTTACGATATTTTGTGTAACACAAGTAGAGACAAAATAAATTTAGACTATAGTTATATAATAATCGACGAATATCAGGATATATCTATACAAAGGTTTAATTTAACTAAAAAAGTATCTGAGTTAAGTGAAGCTAAAGTAGTAGCTGTAGGTGATGACTGGCAGGCAGTTTTTGCGTTTACTGGTTCAGATGTATCTTTATTTACTGAATTTAAAAATCTAATGGGATATGGCGAAGAATTACAAATTACACATACTTATAGGAATAGCCAAGAATTAATTGATATAGCAGGGTCATTTGTAATGAAGAACCGTAAACAAATAAAAAAAAGGCTTAAATCGAAGAAAAAATTACCTAAACCTGTTAAAATTTTATTATATGATAATACTATGAGTAAACTTAAAAATAAGATTGAACAAATAAATATAGCCATAAAAGAAATCTATTTACGTCATGGTGATAAAAAATCTATATTAATGATTGGAAGATATAACTTTGATAAAGATTTTCTTTTTCGAAGCAAAGAATATATTGATTTAGGACATGATAAAATAAAATCAAAGAATTTTCCTAATATTGACATAACTTTTTTGTCAGCGCATTCTTCTAAAGGTTTAGGATATGATAGTGTTATTATAGTCAACGGTAGCGAAGGTGTATATGGCTTCCCATCTCAAATAAAGGATGATGAAATATTAAAAGTTGTTGCTACTGAAGATAAATCATATAAAGATGCTGAGGAAAGAAGACTCTTTTATGTAGCTCTTACTAGAACGAAGAACAATGTATATATCATCGCACCAGTTACTAATGCTTCCTCATTTATTAAAGAACTAAGCGAATATAAAGAAGTTGAAATAATAAATAAAACTGGTATCAGATTTTATTATAATACTGAAAGATGTCCAATTTGTGGAGGTAATTTAGTAAAAAGAAGAAACGCGTATATAAAAAACTACTATGAATGTACTAATGAAAAAGAATTGTGTGATTTTTCAACAAACAATTTAAAATTTAAAAAACGAATTAGACCTTGTCTTAAATGTAATGGTTATTTAGTAACAAAGAAAAACAAAAGTAGTGATAGATATTTTGTTGGATGTTCTAATTATGATTTGAATGGTTGTAATTATACAGAAGAAATAAGGTAATCATATAAAAATAGTTTAATACATAAAATTAGATGAGGTGGATCTATGAAAAATGTACTAAACTATTATTATAATATAGACACTTCAAATATAAGAAAAATAGGGAAAAACTATCATTTTGTATATCATAGCGACAATTACATACTTTACTTTTATAACTTAGATAGAAATTTACAAGAAATTTATGAAATGAGCGTATATCTTATAAAAAATAATATTTTGGTTCATATGATGATCCCGAATGTTAATGGAGTGCTTGTTACTGAGGTTGATAACAAAAAATATATATTATTGAAGAGTTTTGAAGCTAATCGAAAAATCAATTATGATGACATCTTAAATTTTACGAATATAAGAGTAAAAAATGGAAAGTGTAATTGGCATGATTTATGGTGTGAAAAAATTGATTATTTCGAATATCAAATAAATGAATTTAAAAATCAATATCCTCTTTTAAAAGAAAGTTTTAACTATTTTATAGGAATAACGGAAACGGCTATTATGCTTTTAAATGATATTAATGTAAATTTTGAAATAGTTATTTCACATCGTAGAATCAATGACAATAGTTTTGATTTTTATAACCCTTTGAATTTAATTTATGACTTGAGAGTAAGGGATATTTGTGAGTATTATAAAAAGGAATTTTATAGAAAAAATAATATAGAGGAACTAAAAAAACAAATTAAATTTTTAAATAGTTATGAATTGTATATGTTATATGTGAGGATGCTTTACCCAACTATTTATTTTGATTTATATGAAGATATAATCAATAACAATAAGAGTGAAGAAAAAATATTAAAAGTTCTTGAAAAAAAAGAGGAGTATGAATTATATATAAGAGAACTTTATCTTTATTTAAAAAATTATATATATTTACCAGAAATAGAGTGGATAAAAAAAATATAGAATTGTTCTATATTTTTAAGTTAAATTTAATATGTAATTGTTGCTGTTTATCCTATGTTTATTACTTCTTCAACCTCTGGGACTTCCTCTTTTATTGCTTCTTCTATTCCTTGTTTCAAAGTATAATCTAGCATATGACAGCTAGCGCAGGCACCCATTAATCTTATATATACAATATTGCCCTCATACTTTACATACTCGATATTTCCTCCATCGTTCATTAAGAATGGTCTTAATTTATTAATTATTTCAATAATTTTTTGTTCTTTTTCTTTCATATTATCACCAATTTGATTATAACTTATTAATAAAAATATGTAAATATTATCTTTATATTTTTTAAAAATTGTGTTATAATTTTAACATGAGGTGTTCCATGAGTAAATATCGCAAAGGGAAGATTGTTCAAGGAGTGGTCACCGGTATCGAGACATATGGTGCATTTGTGTCATTTGATGAATTCTATAGTGGATTAATCCATATATCCGAGATTTCACACGGTTTTGTAAAAAATATTACTGATTTTGTAAATATAGGAGACGTTATTAATGTTGAAATACTGAGTGTCGATGAACAACAGTTTCAATTAAAATTGAGTATTAAAAATAATAATTATAAGAATGTGAAAAATCCGAGAATAGTTAAAATAAAGGAAACAAATTCTGGCTTTAAAACTTTGGCAACTAAATTGCCAATTTGGATTGAAGAAAGTAGAAAAAAATAGTTAAATGTATTGACAAATAAAATCATAAATGATATATTTAGATACGTCTAGGGTTTTCAGGGCGATTAGCTCAGTTGGTTAGAGCATCTGCCTTACAAGCAGAGGGTCGTAGGTTCGAGTCCTACATCGCCCACCATTTGCCGGAATAGCTCAATTGGTAGAGCAACTGACTTGTAATCAGTAGGTTGTGGGTTCAAGTCCTATTTCCGGCACCATTTTATTTTGGAGGGATAGCGAAGTGGTCAAACGCGGCAGACTGTAAATCTGTTCTTTAGGGTTCGATGGTTCAAATCCATCTCCCTCCACCATCTGTATTGCCTCGTAGCCAAGCGGTAAGGCATCACACTTTGACTGTGACATGCGCTAGTTCGAATCTAGCCGAGGCAGCCATTTATTTCTTATTTGTCCCGTTAGCTCAGCCGGTAGAGCATTTGACTTTTAATCAAAGGGTCGTGAGTTCGAATCTCGCACGGGACACCATTTATATTTGCCTGAGTGGCGAAATAGGTAGACGCACAGGACTTAAAATCCTGCGGGAGTCAAATCCCATGCCGGTTCAAGTCCGGCCTTAGGCACCATTTTTATTTTTGAAATTGTTTAAAATTTAATATTGTAATGTTACGGAGAAATACCCAAGTCTGGTTGAAGGGACCGGTCTTGAAAACCGGGAGGTCGGCAACGGCGCGGGGGTTCGAATCCCTCTTTCTCCGCCATTAATATCGCGGAGTGGAGCAGTCTGGTAGCTCGTTGGGCTCATAACCCAAAGGTCGTTGGTTCAAATCCGGCCTCCGCAACCAATGGTCCCGTAGTGTAGCGGTTATCACGTCTGCCTGTCACGCAGAAGATCGCGAGTTCAATTCTCGTCGGGACCGCCATTTGGCTTCGTAGCTCAGTCGGTAGAGCAGAGGACTGAAAATCCTCGTGTCGGTGGTTCAATTCCGCCCGAAGCCACCATTTATATATATTAAACACCGAGGATTGCACCCGTAGATCAATTGGATAGATCGTTTGACTACGGATCAAAAGGTTACGGGTTCGACTCCTGTCGGGTGCACCATATCGGGAAATAGCACAATTTGGTAGTGCACTTGGTTTGGGACCAAGGGGTTGCAGGTTCAAATCCTGTTTTCCCGACCATTTGTATATGAGCCTTGTTTACAAGGTTTTTTTGTGCCCAAACCAACCCCTCTGGTCCCATTTAATCTTAATAAAAGTCGAACCCTTTAAATCTAAACACGGTATAAGAAAAACATCATATTATTTTTTAAAATTCATAAATATCATATAATTTATTTATGTTTTTTTTATCGATTTCGAAACCAGTTCCATGATCGTGTGTTTGTCCAAATCGTTCGCCACTTTTAAAAACACCAATTTTGAAGGTAATTCTTATTATTCCCTTTTCGAGTAAGTCAAGAAATACATTCATTCCTTTGAATTTATAAAAGGTAGCCGAAGTATATTTACAATAATTTATACCGTTGTTTTTTTTATTTTCCACATTTATCATCGCTAGCATATTCAACTTTCTTAATATCTTATCCTCCATTGTCTCAAATGTCCAATAACTCTCCTTTTCAACAAGTTCTCCATTTATATTTAAAACATATAAATATAATCTTCCCTCTGATTTATCAAATTTTAGCAAAAATTGATATTTTGTTCCAATCCATTTTCTTTCATTTACAAAAAACGAATTATTTAATACTTTATATTCCTTTAATTTAGAATCGGGATAACCATAATTATCTTTTAATCTTTGGGTTTCATTAATATATCTACTTTCTGGTGTATAGTTAAAGAGCGTAATATACGAATAAAATGTTTTGTTTTTCTTAGTTTTAATTTCTATTCCCTCAAAGTCAGGTATCTCAAAATTTTCTTTATCTTTACCTATTAAATGTTCAAATGTTATCCCGGCACCACCTGGTCCTTTTTCGGAAATTTCGATCCAGCCTCTTTTTTTTATCTCATTAAAGAGCTTCTCAAATTTTGTAATGTTTTCTTTCATATTAATCACCTTTTAAGTTATATTCCATTAAACCCATTGTTTTACCTTTGTTGTAATCATTAAAAAATTAAAAAAAACAGCGTTTACTTCGGCTTCTTATCGTAATTAATATCTTTTTTCACGCAAAGGCACAAAAATATGGTATAATTAATATGTATTAATAGAATTGTAGCTAATACAATTTGTTTTAATCTTTTAGGAGGTGAAAATATGTTCAAAGTTGGAGAATATTTAGTTTATAGAAGAGATGTATGTAAATTACTCGAAATAAAAAAGAATAACTTAAATAATCTTGACTATTATGTTTTTACACCATTGTCAGATGCTTCTTTAAAAATAGAAGTTCCAATTTCAAATGAAAACAAAAATTTGAGACCTCTAATAAGTAAGGAACGAGTAGAAGAAATAATTAAAGAAATCCCGAGCGTTAATGTTTTGGATTGCGTTGATAATCGATTAATTGAAGGAGAATATAAAAAATTAATTAATTCTGGTAAAATTATCGATTTAATAAAAATAATTAAAACAACTTATTTGCGTAACAAAGAAAAAATGGAACAAAAAAAGAAACTTAATACTAAAGATTCAAATTATTTTTCTCTAGCAGAAAAATATTTATATCAAGAATTTTCTATTGTATTAGACATGAATTATGATGAAACAAAAAAATATGTTATCAAAGAAGTAGAAAAAAACAAATAAATATTTGTCTTTTTTTATAATCAAATATTAAAGAGGTGGAAATGATGATGAAAGTAACAAAGAAGTAATGGAATTAATAGAAAAACATATTAAAAAATTTATTACAACTTTATCTTCATGAAATAAGTTTTTATTTTCCAATTCAATTTGATTATTAAAATATGTGTCATTGTGAATACTAATCATCTGTAATAAAATAATGTTAATAGAAAATAAAAATAGGTGCATAAATGAAGTTTTTCAAATGTAATATATGTGGAATATAGTAGAATTAGTTGAAAATGGTGATGGGCAACTTGTGTGTTGTAATCAATCAATGGAAAGATTAACAGCAAAAGAAGAAGATAAAGGTTTAGAAAACATGTTTCAGTAGTAACTTTTAATAATAATAAATTAACAGTAAAAGTAGGAAGTCTTGAACACCCAATGGAGGAGAAACATTAAATTTTATTTATAACTATTAAATATAATAAACATATTGAAACAAAAAATTAATTATAATTAAAAACCAGAATGTACCTTTGAAATCAACGAAGAATTTGATGAATCAGAAATTTATGAGTACTGCAATTTACATGGTTTGTGAGAAAATAGTTTTAAAAATTAAAAAAATTTTTTGTTTTTTTATAAAGATGCATAATAATTTGTTATAGGAGGTCCATATTTTGAATTTAAAAACAATGCCAAAAATAGAATTACATGTTCATTTAGATGGTTCGATAGATCCTTTATATGTTTCTAAAAAATCAAAAAGGAATTTAGAAAAAATAAAAGATAAAATGAAGTCTAATAATAGTAAAGACTTAAATGATTATCTAAAAAAATTTGATTTACCAATAAAATATATGCAAACGAAAACTGATTTGATCGAACTTAGTACTTTATTTGCTCAATCATTAAAAGATGATAATGTAATTTATGCGGAAGTTAGATTTGCACCCCAATTTCATATAAAAGGTGGACTAAATTTCGATGAAATAATTAATTCGATATTATTTGGTTTTAGCAAAGTAAATATTAAAATAAATTTAATTCTTTGTTTAATGCGTGGAATAGATGAAAAATTAAATTATAAGACAATTAAATGTGCTAAAAAATATTTAAATAAAGGAGTAGTGGCAATTGATTTAGCAGGCGCTGAATCCCTTTATGAAACAAAAGAATATCAAGTATTATTTTCAAAAGCAAAAGAATTGGGAATTCCATATACAATTCATGCCGGGGAAGCTGATGGATTATCAAGTATATTAAGTGCAATTGAATTCGAAACAAAGAGAATTGGACACGGAATAAGAATAGTAGAGGATGAAAAAATAATGCAAATTGCTGCTGACAATAAAATAACTTTTGAGGTTTGTCCTAAGAGTAATATTGATACTCAAGTAGTAAAGAATTATAAAGATCACCCAATAAGAAAAATGTTTGATAAAGGACTATTGGTTACTATTAATACCGATAATAGAACAGTATCGAATATTTCTCTAACGCAAGAATATGAAAATTTACATAATTATTTAAATTTTTCCCTTGAAGAAATAAAACAAACAAACATTAATGCCATCAATGCTTGTTTCTTGAGTGATAAAGGGAAAGAAATACTAAAAAAGACTTATTTAGAAGAATTTGAAAACAAAAAAAGAATTGATTAATAAATTCTTTTTTATTTTTTAATATTTATTGTTGTAGTAAAAATACTATTTCCGCGATATAAATTTGTTTCGGGATCAAAATCATCATTACCATCATATGAAAAAACACTTAATTTAATAGGGGATACAATATCGTTGAAATAACCTCCAGTAGTAAGTTTAATCGTAGTCATAATAGTACTATCATTACCTTTTGTTAGGTGCGAGTAATAATTTGTTTGATGAATATCATCGTATATATAAACTTGAATCCAAGCGACATATTTGTTTGAAATCTCAGGTGATAATATCATATGATTAATTTCTTCTCCGTTTGATTTTTTAAAATTTATCAAATATCCAATTTTTATTGTATCAAGATTCAAATAATTAGCCCAAATTCCTTTTATTGGATCACCATTAAGGCTTTCCTCATTTGTTAAAAATACTGATAAATTAGTAATATCTACATCTATTCCCCAACTACCATTTATTTCATCAGTTAAGAATCGTCTATTATTAGTTTTTTTATATAATCCAATTTTAGTATAATTATTATCAACATATTCAGGAATCGTTTCTATAATTTCCTCTTGATCATTATTTTTAATCGGAATTTTTAATTCTTCTTCCTTTTTACACCCTATAAACATAATTAATAAGGGAATCAATATTATTTTTTTCATATAAGCCTCCTTATAAAATTATAGCATAAAATGGTATTGATAATATCAAAATTAGACATTTTTTGATATAATATATATGGTGATTGATATGAACAAAAAAGTAATAAAAACAATAATATTGTTATTTATGTCTCTAATAGCATTAGTGCTTGGAGTCATTTCATATTTAATACCAGAAAAAAAAGTTAAAAAAATAGAACATAATGTAGTTTTTATATTAAATGAACCAAATTTACAAGAGATAAATGTGAAAGACAACTATTACGAAATGGGTGCTAATGTAATAGTAGATGGTGTTGATAATACAGAATTAATGGAAATAGATACTAGTAATTTGGACCTCAATACTGTTGGTGAATACGACATAATATATAAAATAAAAATAGATAATAAAGAATTTACTGAAATTAGAAAAGTAAAAGTAGTTGATAAAATACGACCTATACTAACTTTGAAAGGATCATCAAGCATCACTTTAATAAAAGGCGAAAAATATAAAGAGTATGGATATAATGTGTCAGATAATTACGATGACATGAAGGATCAAGTAATAATTCAAAGCAATATAAATGTTAATGTTGTAGGTACTTATAAAGTTGTTTATAAAGCAAAAGATTCCAGTGGAAATGAAACAGAAGTGATTAGAAAAATAATTGTAAAAAAACCAAATATTATAGTTGTAAAAACAGAAGAAAAAGGAACAGAAGAACCAAATGTTGTTGATGAAGGAATAACTAGTAATAAATTTGTTGCAACTGGATTTTATATTGAAGGTAAGAAATCAGGTACTAATTCTAGTTATTCAGTAAAGATTAAAAAAAATGATAGTGAATTTGAGAAGGTCATAAATCTAATAAAAATTGATCAAAATAATTATAAAGGTACTATCGATATTGTTGGATTAAGTAACGGAAACTATACCTTATATATTATTGGGGAAGAAGAGAGTAATCTAAAAAACAAATTAACTAATGATCTAAAAATAGTAAGATCACAGATTGGTGATAAATTATTAACTATGACATATAGTGGTGATAATGTTGGTTTTAAAATAGAAGATTTTGTGTATGTCTATGATATTTTAATAGATCCTGGTCATGGTGGAAGTGAAACAGGAGCAATAAATCAATACACTAAGGAAAGTACTTTAAACCTTGAACAATCATTATATGAAAAAGCAAGGTATGAGCAGCATGGTCTTAAAGTTTTTATGACACGAACAAATGATACTGCCGGAGTAGTGATGGGAGATGCTGATTGGTTGCCTGTAAGGAAAAGAGCTTATGTAATAGGTTACTATGGTGTAGTTAGTAAAATTGCATATAGTAATCATCATAACGCTGCTTCATATATAACCAATCGTGGATTTGAGATAATAGTACCTTCTAAAACAACTAATGCAACTTTAAATAATGAGTTGAAAATATACAATCTATGGAAAAATTACTATCCTAATTTAGATAATCATAAAAGATTTTATACAAAAAATTATGATGATAATTATACTTTATTCTCTAAGTTATCAGGTGAAGTGTATACTTTTAGAAATTGGTATGCTGTAAACAGGATACCTTATGAATTGTATGATGTAAAAGCAGTTATCTATGAAGGTTGTTATTTGAGCAATATAAGCGATTATAAATGGTATTATAATGAAAATAATTGGAAAGCATTATCAGAATATAAAATTAAAACTTATGTTGAAGCTTTAGGGAAAACATACATACTAAGAAATTAAGACAATTTAGTGCTTTTTATAAATATTTATTAAATAAGAGTAGGTGTTATTATGGTCATGGAATCATCTTTATTCTTTGAAAACAAATATTTTAAACTTAATTATTTTTTAAAAGATGAAGACTATGCAAGAGAATTATTTGGAAATTTAAGATCAGAGGTTGAGAAAATATTAGAATTTTACGATAATTTTAAATTGGGTAAAATTGAGATAAATCTTTATCATACAATAAAAGAATTTAGAAAAGATACCAGTAGATATATTCCTTATGATAAACAAACTGATTATATGGTTGGAAATGTATGCGGAGGTAAAGTAAATTTTGTTGTTCCAAATGTTATAAAAAAAGTTAAAAAGAAAGTAAAGGATCCTAATTTATATGTTAAAAGAGGAGTTATTCACGAAATAGTTCACATCATAAATAAGAAAATCAATCCTAAAATGTTAAAATGGCTTAACGAAGGATTAGCGACATATCTTTCTGAACAACAACCCCCAATAAATCATAGTCAATTTAATAATCATATGATTAAAATATTAAATGAAATTAATTATATACCTGACATAAATATACTATTAAACAATACAACTTTTGTAGTGAAAGAAAAGCATAATGGATATACATTATCATATATAATGGTTTCTTATTTAATAGAAAATAATGGTCATAGCCTATTAATGGATATAATAGTAGATAATTCACAAATCAAAGAAACGATACTTGTTGACAGTGTTGAATTTTATAGATTAACTTGCAATAAAGTTACTAATTAATAGGATAAACAATATAAAAACAGAAAATATAAACAAAAATGATTTACCCTCATATAAAACCTTAATTGACGAATGTTTTGATGAAAGTAATGATTTAGCGCTGTATGAAAATAATTATAAAGAAAATTCTTCATATGAAATAATTGTTGCCAAAATTGACGACAAAATAATTGGAAGTATAACGTTTTATAAAATAGATCTTTTTACTTTTTCGTTTCAATCCGCGTTAGAAATTTTTTAACGTTGCTGTACTTAAAGATTATAGAAGAAAACAAGTTGCAAAAAAATGTTTGATTATGTTATCAAATATGCTAAAGAAAATGGATATAAATCGGTTTTTTTAACTTGTTTAGATACTGCTTATGGAGCACAAAAATTATATGAAACCATTGGTTTTATAAAAACAGACAGTTTAAAATATAATTTAAAAATATAATTTGACAAATGGTAATTTTTTCTATATTATAAAACGCAATAGTTCATAGGGGGAAATATGAAAAAATTATATTATAACCATTATTATAATTTATTCAAAGATAGTAAGGATACCGAAAACTTACATCAATTATTATGTCTCTTTGAATTTTGCCCTGATTTCGATTTTGAAAAATTCAAGACAGGAATTTTTAATGTGCAAAATGTTGAAAAATATGGATATAATTTTTTAATTAAAAATATTGAAATATTAACTTGTGAATTACTAGAAATAAAGGATGAAGAAAAATTAAACCTTATATTGAAGCATGAAGAATTAAAAACTTTAAATTATAATCTAATTAATCAGTTATCCTTAGACGAAACAGAAAAATTAATAGAATTTATGGCCAATTATGACTATCATGATATTTTATCGGTTATATCAAACAACAATAAATCTTTAAAAGTAATAAAAGATTTATTAAAAAAAGAAGACGAATATAGAAGATTATCATTTTTTGTAACTTCTTTTGAATTTATTCCAAATTATTATAATGTTAATAACATTATTGAAGTAATCTATGATAACGAATTCGATCATTTTATGCAAATAATAGATAAAAATTATCTAAATAATAAGTACGATGTTACTGATTTTATAGGGAGATATAAATTTGTTAAAAATCTTTTACCTATTGAAAATAAATTAATAGAAAAATTCAATAGTTATTTTTATAGTCAAGGTATTATGATAAATAATTTGGCAGAACTTAAAAATTATTATGAAATAAGAAACAAGGAAACAGTAAATTATATACAGAATAATACCTTAGAAGATTCTAAGGAATTCATAAGTATTAATTATTTTAATAATAATTATGAAAATGTAAAACCAGTATTAGAAAACATAATTAAAATTAAGGAAAGAAAAATTTATTTACCATATTTTAGAACTTCAAAACTATTAACTATTGAAAAAAAGCAAGATTTATTAGAATATTTAGAAGAAATTAAAGAAAGGGATAATATATTTCACTTTCTAGTAAAAAATACAAAGCAAATCTGTATAAATGACTTAGTAAAAACCATAGATTCCAACTTGATAAAAGAAGATAGTAAAATTCAATTATTAGATGGACAAGACTTTATTTTTCTTTTGCATAAAGTTAAAGGTTATGCTAATAATAACTATGCATCAAAATTAAGAGAAGACCCTAGTTTATGGGATCAAAACTATGATCCAAACTCATATGTTTCTACAACTTTAGTATGGGAAGATTATTTTAGTTTAGTAGAGGGAACCGGTTATATATTAGGTTTTTATCCTTCTTTAGAAGACATCATTGCAATGGGTCCAAAAGATATATATATATCATCAAAGCAAATCAAACACAATTTAAATAATAGTAAAGCACAATTTTTACTTACTGATGAGTTAAAAGATAAAACTGTTTCAGTATGTAACGAAGTTGCACTTAGAAGATATAGAGAAAAAGAAACGATAATGCCTGATTTTGTTTTCACCTTTGACGAGATAACTGAAAAGGATAGAAAAGTTGCAGAACACTTTAATATTCCAATTTATGTTTTAAAAAGTGAAGTTTATGCTGATAATATGAAAAAGAAATTATCATCTTATTTAGAGGAAGAAAATTTAGATTTGTATGCCAACAGACTATTGAAAATGTTTTTAAGTTTTTCACAGGATATTAATATAATACATAAATACTTTTCTTTAGAGCAAATTGAAACAGAAGTAGAACTAATTGCTTCTAAATATGGATTAGAAAAAACAAAAGATATATTTGAGATATATAATAAAATTATAATAATGAGGAACTATTACGAAGAGAATTTTTTAGAATCGCCTATGTTAAAAAAGCTTAAGAGGGGCTAAAAAGTATTGACAAAAATAAATCATAAATGTTATACTATAAGAGCATTTATGACTTGGGGAATTAGCTCAGCTGGCTAGAGCACCACGCTTGCACCGTGGGGGTCAAGGGTTCGAATCCCTCATTCTCCACCATAAGAAAACAAACCCTTATTTTATAAGGGTTTTATTATGCTTAAAATTATTTAGGTACAAATTAGGTAAGAATAATTATGTGCTAAAATTTTATACAGTTAAAAAATTAAAATACATTATTTATTTAAAAGTTAGTTCAACTAACTTTTTTTATTTATAAATATATTTTTAATATTAGTTAATAATATAAAAAAAGAGGGAAAAATATGGAAAAATTATTATTATCTATAAAAGAAAATAAAGAACAAATCAAAATAAAAACAAACAATAGTCCAGATATTGTATTTAAAGATATGAAAGTATTTAATACCAATATCTGTGTTGTCGCTAATGAAGCTTTATCTGATAAAAATTTAATAGATAAATACATTTTAAGATATTTAACTAATTCTAGAATGTTAAAAGATATAAAAATTAAAAATTTAGTTAAATTTTTAAATGAATATATACCAGCACAAAAAATTACAATAATTAATAATTTTGAAGATTTTTTTCAAAATTTATTTAGCGGTTTTTGTATCTTATTAATAGATGGATATAATGAAGCTCTAGCAATTGAAATGAGAATATCTTTAGACAGTGGTATCAATACGGCGCAAAACGAACAGATGCTTAAAGGTCCAAGAGATGCTTTTACAGAAAATTATCAAACCAATATTGGACTAGTAAGAAAAAGAATAAGAACGGAAAATCTATGGTTAGAAGAAATGACATTAGGTAGTTTAGGAAAAACGAAAATAGGAGTAATGTATATAAGAGATATTGCTAGCCAAGAATTAGTAGATCAAATTGTTAAAAAAATTAAAGATATTAAAATAGATACGATTCTTGATAGCAATTATGTAATTGAAATGATTTCAAAAAATAAAAAATCGGTTTTTCCCAACTATATTTCTACTGAAAGACCAGATAATGTAAGTGGATATTTGCTAGATGGAAGAATAGCAATAATAGTTGAAAACACTCCATATGCAGTAATAATACCAGCACTGTTTTTAGATTTTTTTCATGTACCTTCCGATAATTACCAAAAAAGTTCGAACGTAACTTTTACTAGGTTAACTAGAATACTGGCATTTATGATTACATTATTTTTACCAGCAATTTATATAGCATTATCAACTTATAATTTTGAAGCAATTCCAGAACGGTTGTTAATTAGTTTTGCAGCACAGAAAGAAGGAGTTCCTTTTCCAACGATTATTGAGGTAATTATGATGATTGTAACTTTTGAAATTTTAAAAGAATCGGATACTAGAACACCACAAGCAATTGGTGGTTCTTTATCAATAGTTGGAGCCTTAGTATTAGGAGAAGCAGCAGTAGCAGCAGGAATTGTATCGCCGATTACAATAATTGTCGTTGCGGTGACATCAATATGTGGAATGATTATTTATTCTTTTGATGTTGTTAATGGTGTAAGGAGATGGAGAACAATTTTCTTATTATTATCAGGAATTGCAGGATTAATTGGTTTTTTAGTTGCATTAACAATTTTTATAATAAATGTTTCTAGTATAAAATCTTTTGGTATTCCTTATTTATCCCCTTTTGCACCGTTTAAAAAAGAAAATTTGGGAGACTCTATTATAATTACTAATAAAAGAAAATTTGAAAAAAGAAATGTTTTGACTGCTAAAAAACAAGGAAGGCAATAGGTGAATTATGAAATTATATAAATTATTTGTTGTATTAATGTTAATGTGTCTTAATACTGGATGTTGGAATTATCGCGAATTAGATCAAGTTTCTATTGTTCAAGCAATTGGTGTTGATAAAATCGATGATTCTTATAGTATAAGTGTTCAAGTGTTAAACACCAGTACATTAAATACAAATAGTTCATCTAGTAGTGTAAGCGAGTCTCCATTTACTGTTTATGAAGCAATTGGAAATACAATTGATGAAGCTTTAGAAAGAATTTTATATGTATGTCCAAAACAATTATATTTAGGTCAAATGAATTTATTAGCAATAAGTGAAGAGGTTGCAAAAGAAGGAATAATCAATATTTTTGATTTCTTTATGCGCAATATTGAAGTTAGAAAAATATTCCCAATTGTAATTGTAAAAGGTGATAATGCTATAGAAGCATTAAAAGTAATTCCACCAATTGAAACTATAAATTCATTAAATACTAAATCAATTATAGAAACAAATAAAAAAATCACTGGTCTTACTGGTAATGTGTTATTTGATGAAGTTTTAATGTGTTATTATATTGAGGGAAGGAATATGACAATAACAGCCATCGAAATTATCAAACCAAAACAAAACTCTGGTGACCTTGATAATTTGAAAGAAGCTGAGGATAGTTCAAAAATAAAGGTTATTGGAGTTGCATCTTTTTTGAAAGATAAGATCGTAGGTTATTTAGAAGATAATCATAGTATCGTTTTAAATTTATTAAAAAATAAATCAAAGAGAGTGACAGTTACATTCCCATGTGATAAAAATGGTTACGGGACCTTAATTTTTAATAAAATAGAAGCAAAAGTTATACCTGAACTTAAAAATAATAAACCTTCGAGTAAAGTAAAAATAAATGGAGAGGCAACAGTTACTGAATATAATTGTAAAATTGATTTAAATAAAAAAGAGAATATAAATAAAATTGAGAAAATGGCTGAAAAAGAGTTAAAAAAAAATATTGATGAAACAATTAA
The DNA here is from genome assembly GCA_028708945.1 of Bacilli bacterium. The sequence continues at coordinate 12,871 of JAQVXV010000008.1, read as the reverse complement.
TATAATGCAAAAGGAATTAAAAAGTGACATTGTTGGATTTGGAGAAAGTTTTTACCGAAATAAAAATAAGTATTGGAAAAAAGTAGAAAATAAATGGGATGAAATTTTCCCTTCTATAAAAATAACAAGTGATGCAAAAATTAAAATATATAGGATAAGTACTGCTATTAAACAAGTGCAGGAAGGAAGATAAATATGGAAACAAAAAATGATAAAATAAGTTTATTTCAATTTATGGTTATGTTAAGTTTAATATGTAATAGCTTATTTGTCGGGTATGGCATAATAATAATTTTTGAGTCATCAATTCGAGATACTTGGATAATACCTATATTAGGACTAGTAATCGGAATAATTCCAATATTGATGTTTATTTATATTATGAATTATCGGCCTGATAAAAATATATTTGATAAAAATAAATACCTTTTTGGTAATATAATAGGTACTATACTTAATACGATAATAACTTTGTTTATATTATTGATAGTAACATTTGTTGTATGGAGTTTGTGTAGTTTTACTATAACTATGTATTTATCAAAAACGCCAGAATTTGTGATTGCTTTAATGTTTATATCTGTTGCTATTTATGCCATTTATAAAGGTATTGAAACAATCGCAAGAACATCTGAAATGCTTTTTTATCTAGTAATTTTAGTAATAATTTTTTTTGTAATTTTTTTATTTCCTTATTTGAATTTAAAAGAAATGAAGCCTTTCTTTGAAAACGGATATAAACCGATAGTTTATGCAACGTTACTTTATATTTCATATTTTTTTGCACCTATAATGATAATGACAGTTATTCCGAAAGATAATATTGTTGATAATCAAAAATTTAATAAATACGTTTTTATAGGTTATAGTATATCATCGCTTATAATGATTTTGATTTTTTTTGTAATACCAATGATTATGACACCTATTCTTGCGAGAATTTATCGCTTTCCAGCTTATTATGTCTTAAGAAAAATATCACTAGGAGGAGCAATAAATAATTTGGAAAATTTTTTATCTCTTCATTGGGTTATAAATCAATTTGCTCTTATTGTAATGGGATTATATTTTATAAAGGAATATTTTAAAAATATGTTTAAAGTTAAACAAGAAAAAACAAACATAATATTTATTTCAATTATAGCCTTAATAATTGTCTTCTTAATACAAAATCCTATTTTACCTAGTGTCATTATCTTTTTAAATTTTATGAAACAGATATTTCCATTGTTATTTGGAGGATTTTCATTCATTTTTATTATATCTTGCATAATGATTAGAGTAAAAAAACATAATAAACAATATAAAAATGAGTATAAAAAAGTATAGACAAAACATAATAAAAATGAAAGGAGAATTATATGAAAGAACCGCCAGTAATGTTATCAACAAAAGATTGTATACATATATGTGATATTTTAAATGTTACTTATGTAATGATTAAAAAGTTCCAACATTACGATATGGAAGTCCAAGATGTAGAAATAAAAGAATTAATAAAAAATATAAGTGATGCTTTAATAAAGCAATACTCATCTTTAATGGAGGTGTTTAATCTTGAAAGGTAATAAAGTTGAAAACCCAAAACAAGCTATTCTTCCAAATGAAGAAAATTTCAATGATGAAGATATCCTCAATGATGTTTTGACAAGTTTAAAACACTTATCAACAATGTATGGCACCTTAAAGCAAGAAGCTAGTAATAAAAAATTAGTTAATGAAGTAGATTCAATCAATAAAGATGTTGGTGATATGGCTAGAGATTCTTTTAATTTAATGTTTAAAAAAGGATGGTATCCTCTAGAACAAGAAGATTCACAAAAGATTACTGAAGAATATCAAAAATTTTCATCAAAGAAAAAACAACTTGAAAATAAATAAAAAAGTCTATTTAGACTTTTTTTTATATAAATTTAATAAATATTGATATAATTCATTACATTTTTCTTTATCCATTTTAGGAGTGTCTTTTAAAGGATAGTCTATATTTAATTTTTCATATTTTTTTGTTCCTAATAAACTATAAGGAAGAAACTCTATCTTTTTTACATTTTTAAAATCTTTAATATGTTTAAAGAGAGATTCAACATATTCAATATTGTCATTAATGCCTGGAATAATAACTTGTCTTATCCAAATATTTTTATTTAGTTTATTTATATCTTTTTGAAATAGAAAACTTTTTTCGATATAGTCCCCAGTCAGTTTCTTATATTCATCTTTAAAGACATGTTTAATATCTAAAATTATTAAATCCACATAATTAAATAATTCTAAATAATTTCCATGGGCAATACCAGCTGTATCAATTGCTATATGAATATCTTCTTTCTTTAACTTTTTACAAACTTCTATTAAAAAGCTAGTTTGTAATAAAGGCTCTCCACCTGAGAAGGTAACGCCACCACTATTTTTAAAATAAGGTTTATAGCTTTTAATCTTCTCTACTAATTCATCAACGGAGATATTATCTTTTTGTTTTGTCCACATTTCAGGATTATGACAGTATAAACATCTAAGAGTACATCCGTTCATAAACACGACTATTCTAATACCTGGACCATCAAATAGGCCTAGGGATTCAATTGAGTTAATACTACCTTTCAAGTGTTCACCTACCCTTCATGGAAGGTTCTCGAAATAACTTCTTCTTGTTGTTCTTTAGTTAATCTGTTAAAACGAACAGCGTATCCACTAATACGAATTGTCAACAAAGGAAATTCTTCGGGATGTTCCATAGCTCTTATTAAAGTTTCTTTATTTAAAACATTGACATTTAAATGATGTCCACCTTTATTAAAATATCCATCGAGAATTGAAACTAAGGTTTCAATTTTTTTATCCATTGTTTCTCCTAAAGCATCTGGAATAATTGAAAATGTATTACTTATGCCATCTAGACAACAATTTTTATAATCTAATTTTGCTACTGAATTTAAAGACGCTAAAGCACCACTTTGATCGCGATTATGCATTGGATTAGCACCAGGTGCAAAAGGTACGCCCTTTTTTCTTCCATCAGGAGTTGAACCGGTTTTCTTACCATATACAACATTTGATGTAATTGTTAAAACTGAAAGAGTATGGTAAGCATTTCGATATAACGGGAATTTTTTAAGTTCCTTATTAAATTCTTTTAAAATCAACTTTGCTAAATCATCGACACGATTATCGTCATTTCCGTATTTTGGGAAATCTCCTTCGATGTTAAAATCACTAATTGAACCATCGCTTTCATAAACTGGTGAGACCTTTGCATATTTAATTGCTGATAATGAATCAGCAACAACTGATAAACCAGCAACACCAAAAGCCATTAATCTTCTTACATCTGTATCATGAAGCGCCATTTGACTTTTTTCATAAGCGTATTTATCGTGCATATAATGGATAATATTCATAGTGTTAGTATAGATTTCAGCAATTTCAGCAAGCATTCTCAAGTAATTTTTTAAAACTTTATCAAAATCCAATACTTTATCGGTGCATCTTTCAAAACCTTCGATAATTTTTATATTACTCATTTCGTCATAGCCACCATTTATTGAATATAAAAGGGCCTTTGCTAAATTACATCTAGCTCCAAAGAATTGCATATCTTTACCAACTCGCATTGCTGAAACACAACATGCAATAGCGTAATCATCGCCGTATATATCTCTCATTATGTCATCGTTCTCATATTGAATTGAATCGGTTTCTATACTTATTTTAGAACAATAATTTTTAAATTTTTCTGGTAATTTTTCGCTCCAAAGAACAGTCATATTAGGTTCTGGAGCTGGATTTAGGTTAGTCAAAGTATGTAAAAATCTAAATGAGTTTTTAGTAACTAAAGGAATACCCTCTCTGGTAACCCCACCGATACTCTCTGTTACCCAAGTTGGATCTCCAGAGAATAATTGATCGTATTCTGGTGTTCTTAAATGGCGAACCATTCTCAATTTAATAACAAATTGATCGATAAGTTCTTGTGCTTCTTCTTCGTTTATAAGACCTAATTCTAAATCTCTTTCAATATAAATATCTAAGAAAGTAGAAACTCTTCCTAAACTCATTGCAGCACCGTTATTTTCTTTTACACCTGCTAAATAACCAAAGTATAACCATTGAACGGCTTCTTGTGCATTTTTAGCCGGATTACTAATGTCATATCCATATCTTAAAGCCATTTCTTTAATTTCTTTTAAAGCTTTTATTTGCTCATTTACTTCTTCTCTTAGACGAATTAATTCATCGTTCATTAAACCTTTTAAGTTAGTTAAATCTTTTTGTTTTTCTTGAATTAGAAAATCAATTCCATAAAGTGTAATACGACGATAGTCACCAATTATTCTACCTCTTCCGTAAGCATCTGGTAACCCAGTTAAAAGACCCATTTTGCGAGCAAGTTTTATTTCTTCAGTATAACAATCAAAAACCCCTTGATTATGTGTTTTTCGATATTCATTGAAATATTTTAAGACATTTTCATTAAGTTTATAACCATAGGCTTCTAATGAATTATTTACCATTCTAATACCACCATATGGATTTACTATTCTTTTAAGTGGGGCGTCTGTTTGTAGTCCAACAATAACTTCATTTTTCTTGTCGATATAACCAGGTAAAAAATTATTTATACCGGCTATTTTTTCCGTTTCAATATCCCACACATTTTTTTTAATTTCTTCTTTTTCAAGGTTTTCATATTTATCTAAAATAACTTTTGTTTTTTTACTAATAGGAGATAAAAAACTATCATCTCCATCATAGTATTTGTAATTTTTTAAAATAAAATCCTCGACATCTATATTTAAATTCCAGTTACCTGAAATAAATTTTTTCCATTCTATTTTCATAATACAACCTCCAAATTAATTATAGCATATAAGAATAAATTAAAAGTTGAAAAACAATTCGAAAGTGTAAAATAAAATAAAGTTTATACTGTAATTTAAAAATATAAAACAAATAAAATTAAGTAGGTGATAATATGTCCATCAGAATACTATTTTTTTTAATTGGTTTTGGTCTTACTATAATAGGTTTAGTTTATATAATAAGTTATCTAAATTTGCTCACTGTTGGGTATAATTTTAAAGAATATGTTCAATTTATAATTAGGAGAATAGAATGCTTAAATGCGTTAATTGGATTTTTGATTATGTTGTGCACAATATATTTGCCAGGAGGAAAAAATGAATTATATATATGATATTCTTTTAAATTTTGATACAAATTTATATGATTTTTATGATTGGAATACTACAGATGATATAACTCATATAAGAAAGGTACCTGTTTTTAAAATAAATAATAAGACGTATAGGGATATAAAATATAATAAAATAAAAGTAGAACAAAATTTCATTACTAAGATAAAAAAAAGATGTGAAATTTTTGAAGATAGACAAATTATAGATGAGGTATCTTTATTTTCAAATGGTAAAGAAGCTATAGCAATAAAATTTGAAAATGGTATTAATAAATATAAAAGTTTATTATTACTAGACGAAGAAGAAGAAATAATAGAAGTTTGTGAAAGAATGGATTATAGCCTTATTAATTATGAAGTAATTGAAAAAAATAGAGAACTTCTTTTTGAAACAAAAAAAGAATATGAAAAAAAGATTTATTTGAATGAGGAAATAAATAAATTAGTGCAACAAAAAGAAGAAGATAAATTAAAATACATTTTTTTTGAATGTTTTAATAAAAAAGAAGAAGATCTTTTTAAGATTGTCGAAGAATTAAAGAAAAATATTAACGATGAAAATATATCAAATACGTTAGAATCTTTATTTAAACTTATTTCAAATGTATAAAAAGATAGAATTTAGAAAGAATATGAATAGGAGGAATTTATGAAAAAAATATTATTATTTATTAGTATTCTTTTATTTGTAGGCTGTGATAGTTTAAATAACACTCCAACAAGACAAGTAGAAATGTTTCTTAATAAGTATCAAACTTTAGACAAAGAGGTTACTGATGACTTAGATTCTGTAGTAGCACTTGAAGAATCTTTCAATTCAAATCAAAGAGATGAATATAGAGAAATTATTAAAAATAACTATCCTAAGATGTCATATAAGGTTAAAGATGAAGAAGTTCAAGGTGATGAGGCAATTGTAACTGTCGAGGTAGAGGTTATTGATTATTCCAAGGTAATTAATGACGCTAATAGATATTTAGAAGATCATCCTGAGGAGTTTGTTGAAAATGGAGAACATAATGAATCATTGTTCGTTGACTACAAGTTAAAAAAATTAAAAGAAGTAAAGGATACAGTAAAATATACATTAGAATTGAAGTTAACTAAAACTGATAAAAATTGGACTTTAGATGATCTGCCATCAACTGATATTGATAAAATCAACGGAATTTATATGTATTAATCCACTTAGTGGATTTTTTTGTGATATAATTAAGGTGGTGATAGTATGAAATTTAATAAGATGATTCCAGAATTATTAGTGACCGATATAAAAAAGAGCAAAGAATTTTACGTTGATATTTTAGGCTTTGAATTAATGTATGAAAGAGTTGAAAATGGCTTTGTATTTCTACAGTTAAAAGATGACATTCAAATAATGTTAAATCAGTTAACTGAAGATGATAATTGGATAACAGGAGATATGGATTATCCTTTTGGAAGAGGAATAAATTTAAGTATTGAAGTATCTAATGTGGAAGAAATATATAATCGAATCAATTCAAAAAAACATAAGATATTTATAGAAATGAAAGATAATTATTATCGACAAAATGATATAATGTTAGGTAATAGAGAATTTTTAATCATGGATCCAGATGGTTATCTACTTAGGTTTAATCAAGACATAGGTGAATATAAATTAGGAGAATAATATGATTATAAATGGGAAAAATTATTCGGTTGATGAATTATTAGAAAATATTGATATTGAAAAAACTATGTTAAAAATACAAAAAAACGGATTGTTATTAAGTGACAAAAATATTTCGATATTGAACAAATATAAGATAGAATTTAATGATTGTATGAATTTAAAAATGTTAATCTTTAAAATAGAAGATGTTATAAATAATGAAGAAGTTGACTCTGATTTAGAAGAATTATCTAAAACATTATCAGAGCGAGATTATTATTGTAATACTAAAAAATAAAGGACTAAAAGTAGTCCTTTTTTCATATCTTTTTATAGGTGATCTAATGAAGAAAATATTATTATTACTATTGTTATTGCCAATAAGAGTAAAAGCAACATCGACAATTGTAATGGATATAGATAGTAATAGAATTTTATATAGTAACAATATTCACGATGTAAGAAGTGTTGCTTCAATATCTAAAATTATGACTGCTATTGTTGCAATTGAAAATGGAGATTTAGATGAAGAAGTCATAATTGGTAATGAAATTGAAGAGGCCTATGGATCTGGAATCTATATTCAACAAGACGAAGAGATAAAGTTGATTGATTTACTTTATGGTTTGATGCTTAGAAGTGGAAATGATGCTGCTTTAGCAATTGCCTATAATGTTTCTGGTAGTGTAAATAAGTTTGTCAGTTTGATGAATGAAAAAGCATCTTCAATTGGTATGAAAAATACTGTTTTTAATAATCCTAGTGGATTAGATGGGGATAAAGGAAACTATTCTTCAGCATATGATATGGCCATTTTAACAAGTTATGCTATGAAAAATGAAACTTATCAGAAAATAGTTAGAACAAAAAAGTATAAAGTTACAACTAGCAGAACTACATATTTATGGATAAATAAAAATAAGTTGTTAAATATGTATAAATACACAACTGGAGGGAAAACGGGTTTTACAGAAAAAGCAAAAAGGACTTTAGTTACAACTGCCTATAAAGATGATCTTCACCTTGTTGCTGTTACTTTAAATGATGGCAATGATTTTGAAAATCATAAGAGATTATATGAAGAAAAGTTTGAAGAATATAATAGTTTTAAAATATTAAAAAAAGGAACTATTAATATTGTTGATGAAAATCATTATAAAAGAAATTCTATATATATTGAAAATGATTTTTCTTATCCTTTAAATAAATCAGAACAAAACAATATTATATTAAAGTTTGAAGTTGAAAAAAAATATAACTATAAAGATAAAGATTCAATCGGAAGGGTTAAAGTTTTGTTAGGAGATGAAGTAATATATGAAGATGTTTTATATGTTAAATTACAAAAAGAAAAGATAACTATCTTACAACTTATGAAAAAGTGGTTTAATGGTAAATAAGGTATGGGCTTTTTTTATAATAATTGGAATAGTTTTTGCATTTTTAACAGGTAATATTGAGGCTGTTAATAAAATAATATTTGAAAGTGCTGACACTTGTTTTAATATGATAATTAAAATATTCCCAGTTATGGCTTTATGGTTAGGAATTATGAATATTGCTAAAGTATCTGGACTAATGAGCAAATTTTCTAAACTTATTGAACCTTTATTAGGAAAATTATTCGATGAAATACCAAAAGGACATGAATCAATTGGATTTATTGCTTCTAATATAGTTATAAATATGTTAGGGTTAGGAAATGCCGCAACTCCTTTTGGACTTAAAGCTATGAAATCTTTACAGGAGCTAAATCCTAATAAAGATACTGCTAGTAGAAGTATGATTACTTTTTTAGTTATAAATACTAGTGGAGTAACTATTGTTCCAACGACGATAATTTCTTTAAGAATGCTTTATAATAGTCAAAATCCAACTGAAATAATCTTAGCTTGTATAATCGTTACAGTTATCGCTCTTTTACTGGCAATAATAGTCGATAGAATTTTTGCGAAAAGGTGGTAATATGACAAAACTAATAATACCTTTAATGGTTTTAATAATTATTATGTATGGGGTTTATAAAAAGGTAAATGTTTATGATACTTTTATTGAGGGATCTAAAGAAAGTTTTGAAATGATCTTGATGTTGTTTCCTAATTTATTAGGAATGCTTTTAGCAATTAATATATTTTTAAAAAGTAATATTTTAACATATCTTACTGATTTTTTATCACCGTTATTTGATTTTATACATATTCCAATAGAGATAATTCCTATGGCTATTATGAGACCAATTTCTGGAAATTCTTCCCTAGCAATTTTAAATAATTTGTTAAATCAACATGGACCTGATAGTTTTCTTGGACGTTTAGCGTCTGTAATACAAGGTACTAATGATACAACTTTGTATGTTTTAACGTTGTATTTTGGAAGTATTGGTATTAAAAAAATAAAGTATGCATTGTGGGCTGGATTAATTTCTGATTTAATTGCAATTATCTGTAGTGTTATAGTAGTAAACATTTTATTTAATTGAATATTCTTTGAGATTAAAGTATAATTAACTTAGGTGATTTTATGGAAAGAATTCAAAAAGTGATTGCAAATAAAGGTTATTGTTCAAGAAGGAAAGCTGAAGAATTAATTTTACAAGGAAAAGTATTAATAAATGGTGATTTAGCACAAATAGGTTCTAAGGTATCTGGAAGTGACATAATAACTATTGATGGGAAAACACTTTCAAATGATGAAAAAGAATATGTTTTATTATATAAACCAAGAGGTGTAGTAACTACGACAAGTGATGATAAAGATCGTAAAACAGTCGTTGATTTAATAAAAACAACTAATAGAATTTATCCCGTTGGTAGATTAGATTATGACACTAGTGGTCTTTTAATATTAACAAATGATGGTGAATTAACGAATATGTTAACTCATCCTAAAAATCAAATCGAAAAAGTATATGTAGTTAAAATAAAGGGACTTATAAATAAAAAAGATATTGAAATTTTAAAAAATGGCGTTCTAATTGACAATGTTAAAACAAGTAAAGCTAAAGCAAGAATTAAAAAAATAGACAAAAAAACCAATACATCGTTGGTTGAATTGACTATCTATGAGGGAAAAAACCATCAAGTAAAAAAAATGTTTAAAGCTTTAAACTATGAAGTAATAAAATTAAAAAGAGAAAAAATTGCTTTTTTAGATTTAAGAGGATTAAAATCTGGGGAATATAGATATATTAATCCTAAAGAGGTAAAACAACTCTATAGTTTAGGACAAAATAAAAAAACACAATAAGTGTTTTATTCTTCTGTGTATACGATGGCGTTAGTAGGGCAACCTTCAACAGCGTCTCTAACATCATCTTCCATATCTTTATCAACTACATCAACAATAACGGTTGCAAAGCCTTCGTCATCCATTTCAAATACTTCTGGTGCAATAGCATGACACGCTCCGCATCCGATACAATCTTCTTTATTTACTTTTACTTTCATACAAATCCTCCTATGACAATTATAGTAAACTAGGAGAAAAAAAGCAAGATAGTATTTTAAAAAACATAAAAATGTGCTATTATTTTAGTGAGGTGGTTACAATGCAAAGTCGAATGGAAAAATATCAATCTAACGATGGTGATAAAACAAAAAGAACTCAATTGAATGAGGAATTATATAAAAATATATATGATAATGTTGAGTATACTAATATCGAAGGTGTTGTAACTTCGCCGAAAGCAAATGAAGTTGATATAACTAAAATCAAAGAGTTATTAAATAACGATGAAGAAAAAAGAAGTCGCATTGTAAAAGATATTAGTGATATAAATTATCCAACTAATTATATGTTAGAAGAAGAAAAAAGTTATGACATTAGGGATATTTTAAATAAAGCTAAAGAAGAAAAAGAAGAAGATGATAGTAAATATCGTAGTTTTAAAAATACGGAATATGATATTTTAAAAGGAATAAATATTAAAAGAAATCAAGAAGAAAGAAGTCAAGAAGACAAATTAAAAGAAATGATTCATACTGTTACTAGTGCAACGATGATAAATAAAATGGATGATAGATCATTAGCAGCAGATTTATTTGATGATTTACAAAGTACACAAAATATTGAAAATACTAAAAAAACAGAGATAGAAAATATTGATCGCTCTTTTTATACATCTAATGTTGGGATACAAGAAAAAGATTTTGAAAAACTGAAAGATATGAATACAGAGATAAAAAAAGATAACAAAATCATTAAAGTTATGTTATCGATAATTTTATTTTTAATAGTAATAACGACAATATTTATATTATCTTTATTTATATAAAACTACGTAAGTAGTTTTTTTAATAGTTAGTAAGACGATAATAATTAAAAGATGGTTTGTTAAAAAATCTTAGGTTGAATAAAGATGTTCCTAGTCCACTAGAAATATATAAATCAGTATTATTTAATTTATAATATTCGGTGTAATATTTTTTTGATCCAAAAGGAGTATATAAAGCTCCAATAATCGGTAATCTTACTTGACCATTGTGTGAATGACCGGCCAAGACTAAATCAAATATACCATAATCAAAATCAGTTAAAAAGTCTGGTTCGTGCATTAATAATATATTGTAAGTAGTATCTGTTACATCTATAAATTCAATGATTGGATTCGTTTTATCTTTTAAAGATAATGTTCCAAAAAGATTAGTACTCAAACCAGCTATTAAGATAGGTTTGCTACTGTCTTTATAAACTAATTCATAAGAATCGTTTAAATCGGTAAAATTACTATCTTTAATTACTTTTTTATAAGAACTTAAATTTTCATAATCGTGATTCCCCATAATAGAATATTTACCAATTTTAGTATTTATATTTTTTAATCGATTTGAAATATTACTTAAATTTAAATCAAAAATATCACCTGTTTTAAATAAGTCACCTGTAAATACTACAATATCAGGATTTATTAAATTAATCTCTGAAACTATTTTATCTAGTTCTTTTTCAAAAATAGTACTCCCATAATGTAAATCTGATATATGGACAATCTTTAAACCATGATATTTTTTATCTAATTTTTTACTCACTATTTTATATTCTTTAGTAACAAGTCCATTAGTCGATATATAGCGACCATATAACATAAAACCTGAAAACACTAAAATAAAAATAACAGTAATAAATATAATTTTAAACTTCATTTAATCACCCCATAAAGATAAGAGAAAACAATTGTATAGCCATCATTATACCATTGTGGATAAAGTGGAATCCAACAGTTGAAAAAATATTATTTGTTTTAGTATATATGTAACTAAACGATAGACCTAGTGACATATAAGGAAAAATATATAGGATATCGAAAGGAATTTCTACATTTCCAATTATATGACATGCTGCAAAAACTAGACCAGATATAAAGATATATAATTTATCTGAAACAGGAAAAATCTTCCTAATCGATAATCTAAAGACTAATTCTTCTACTAATGGTGCAATAAAAACAGCAGATATATATATATATATAGGACTAGTAGAAAAAATATTTCTTACATTTTCTTCATTATTTGCAATATTACCACTTATTAATACCAATATTAAATTAGCAAATATCATTCCAATTAGACCATAAAGCCAATATTTAATATACTTTTTAAGGTATTCATCTCTGTGTTTTAAAAAAAATAAAAATTCTTTTTTTAATAATTTGAAATAAATTAAGACAATAATTAAAGCTAATAAAATGCTAATCATTAAGGAAATAGCATATTTTGCATTAAGGCTCCATGATCCATAGTCGATAGTGAATAAATTTAATCCCCAAATAGCTAGTTTATCGAATGAAAAATAAAGAACAACGACGCTAAATCCAATAATTAAGTTGCGTATATCGTTTAAAAATTCTTTGAATACCTGTTCTTTAATCATATAATTATCATCTCCTAGGTATAATTATATCATTAAAAATCTATTTTTTTCATTAAAAATAGTATTTTTTTAGTAATTATATGATATAATGAAACTATATTTACAACTGAGTGGGTTAACCCACTCTTTAATTTGGAGGCTTTATGATCGAAGATAAGATTAAAAAAATG
>JAQVXV010000021.1 GCA_028708945.1 Bacilli bacterium | reverse complement strand
AAAGAAATAATTAATAAGATTGTATTATAAGAATCCACAATTTGCGGGTTCTTTTTTGTAGTTAAACTATTAACTATAAAATATAAAAAATCGCATTTCTACGATTTTGGTTTTTTTAAATTTGGCACCTACTAGTAGTGTATTTAGAAATTTAATACGACAAGCAAGTGGTTAATTTTATAGATATCAATTACAAATATAGTATAACATAAAATTATATAAACTAGTAATAATTTTATTCAAATAAACTATTTAAATTCTGCATACCGTGATAATAACCATCTGGATATATTAATTTGCTATCTACCAATTTAATTAACTCTACCAATAACTCTAATTTTTCATTTAATGTTTCTGAGTTATCAATTCTTCTTTTTTTCATAACGTGAATACTATTTCTATTTTCTTGAATAATTGTTATATATTTTTTCCAAAACTTAATACTTCTGTCGTCATTGTTAGAAAACAATCGCTCAACACTAAATACTTTTAAGAGTTCTAATCCTAATTCAGAGGGCTTTTTATAATTGTTCTCTTTTCTTTCCCATTTCCTATATTTGTAATCATAAGTTTCACCTTCATCTAATTTGGATATTTGTCGATATTCCTCATCTTTTATATCTGTATTATATGATTCTAACCACATTGTATAAAATATAATCATGACTCCTTCTAATATGCTGCCTATTATGGTGTATACCAATACAAGTTCTCCTTCAGACAGTTCTTCTTTCTTAAATTTATGCAAATTTTTTGTAAAATCACTAAACCTATCCATTTCTAAATTGTCGAATTCTTCAGAGACTTCTTTTGGCGCCCATCCTTGTGAGTTTTTCCAAAAAAAACACATATCTTCAATCAAAGCAATTATTTCATCTATTGTTTTATCTAAATCAACCATTCTATATCTCCTTACATTATTATGAAAAATTATAAATCAAAATTATCTTTAAATGTTAAAAATGTAGCTATAATTAACAGTAATAAAAATCCATAGTAGCCTAACTTATTCGACAAATCATATAGTGCTAATCCAATTAATGTCAATGTAGGGATTGATGCTAATTGTGATATTATATTTGCAAAAAAATCAATAAATGAAAACATTATGTTTAATTTAAGATTTAAACCGTTGATTATTAAACTTATAAGATCAGCAATATAAGGTATCAACAAAGCACACAATAAACCTAACCACCATTTTTTTATATTCACGAAGCTATGTTTAATCTCTAGTAATCTTTTTTGGTGTTATTGTAACAATATAATTATTGTCGTTTGTTTTCCCCACAATGGCAGTAAAATCTATTGAGCCTTTTGTTGCAAAAATATTGTGTTCTTTATTGATCCCCAATTGTAATTCCATAAAATCGGAGGAATTAGCAAACCCTAGATCATAATACTTCAGTATTTCGTGCTCTATATTTCCATAAGATAAACTATCCGTAGTAAATTCATATTTATTCATTTTATCACCCCTTATAAACATTATATCACTATCATTCAATTTTTCACTTTATATTAATAAGTTCATTAATAGTTATAATTAAATAGTATTATTTGATATTCTTAAAATCTATTCAATGCATTTTTAATTGTTATTGATAATGTTGATTGTCTCTTTTATAATTCTTTTTATAAATAAGTTATCTAATTTAGAAGACAAAAATAATACTTTTTTATTTTGTGGATCGGCTTTTTTATCTAAATGCATGAAATCATTATATAGAACCGATAAAAATTTAAAATTCTCGTTTGTTGGTAAATTTACATCTTCTGCATATATAATTTTATTAACTGTCATATTAATGTCTAACATTTTTTGTTTGTATTTCTCATCTAAGTTTAAATATATATATTCTTCAATTTTAATTCTTAAAGCACATAGTACCATCAAATAATCACATTGTTTATCACTTATATATTTATCTAATTCATTATAAACCTCAGTTTTAAATTTTTGTGATGTGCAAAATTTATCAGTCAAACCTACTTGATAAAATTCTTTTGACAGATCACAAGATTCATTATGATAATGAAGATAATATTTGCTTATATTATCTTCGCTGATATTACTTCTGTCAGTTACAATCTTTTTTACTTCTTCATTTATTTTCAAATTAAAGTTACTTAAATAATATATTTTCATTTTTGCAAAGTAAAAATTTTTAAAAACATTTGGGTCTAAATGAGTCATTATAATTGGATATATTTTTTTATCGCATTTTGAAAATGAATTTATAAACATCGAAATATACTTTTGCACTATTATGATGTTAATATCATCTAAATAATCGAAGACCTCGTCAATTATTAAAATAGCATCTTTATTATTACTAGCATACCTTATTTTCTCCAGCAAAAGAATAAAACAGATTAAATCAATTTCTCCATTCGAAATCATACTTGCTTTTACCATTTTAGCCAAGAGACTGCCTTTTTCCTCTTTTATTGCTACTATTCGACCTTTATTATCAATAGAATTGATTAGTTCTTGTGTTCTTAATTTATATAAATCATACACTGTTCTTTTATAAACTTTTAGAAATATGTCTTTATTATTTTTATATAAGTTTATGATTTGTATAATATAAATAACTTTTTCTAAATCATTTTTATTTTCTAAATATGAGCTAAAAATGTTTGATATATATGAAATGTCACTATCATTTAATATAATTTTTATTAAATCATTATGTTCGAAAGAAGTTATAAAATCTACTTGCCTTATTTGTTTTTCTTGGAATTTATTTTCTAAATTTAAAATATTCTCATTTATTCTTTTCTTACCTAAAATGCTATCCAAGCTTTTTTTACATTTTGATATTTTTAAAATAAAACTTGAGGATTGAATTTCTACATCTATATTTGGTATAATCCATTTATTTGTTTTATATCTAGAACGGAATTGTAATACTGAATATTTTAAGTTTTCTTTAGTTGGGATGGTATTGCACAAAATAACATCTTTTATAATCATGTCTGATTTGGCAATGCTATGACCATTTATATTCATTAATTTTGCTTCTGAAGTAACCTTGTTGTTAATAACATAAATGTCAAATTGTTGGTTCATGCTATTGGAACTGTTATTTACAATATATTCTTTATCAATATCATCTCGTGTCTCTTCTATCTTTATATAACTATCTGTATGTTCTTTTCCATTATACCAATATTCTTTCATTATATTTAACTTGTTTTGCGAAATACTATCAAATGCTACTGTGATAGAACTTTTTCCGAAGCCGTTAGGGGCAACAAATATACTAGGTTTATTAGGAATCATATTTAATTCCAATTTTAAATTATCTATACCTTTAATTTTGTTTATTTCTATTGTTTTTATCATATCCATAATTAACTACTCCTATAAAAAAAGCCACTATAAACTATAAAAGTCTATACTAGCCCTTTTTTTACTTTCTAATAATATGTTTAATTTTATATATAACAAAGTTACATAACTAACAATATAAATGAAAACCTAGCTGTCTAGCAGAATTAACAAATTATAAATACTAGTTACAAATATATTTTATCACAAATCTAAACTTTTACATATCAAATATATTTAATTCATCAAGCAATATTTTAATTTAATTAGTTGGAATAACACCAATACCAATATAATCCTAATTTTAAAACCCTCCAAATTAAGTATATCTAATTTAGCATTTTTAACTTCATCGCAATATATAGTTGCATTAATATTTTTTAAATCAATCACGCTAAATTTTATTTTATGCTTTTCTTTAACTCATCAATTAATAAATTATAATTGACAATCAGATCTTTCTTTTTTGATTCGATAAATCTATTTGTACAATTTAAAGCATTATCATTAAAATATAGTTTTACTTTAGCAGATTCAAAAATTAGTATATTTTTTATCTCTTCACTTTGATTTCTGTAAAAATCACTAGCTAAATCAATTAATCTTAATGATATGGATATCCTAATTTTGTAAAGTTCTACCTTTCTATTGTTTTTAAATTCAAGCCATTTAGAAAAATATCCGCCAATAAATACGGTTATAATCAAAGTGATTAATGCTTGTATCACGGTATTATTTGAAAAATCCTTGTCCGCAAGTTTTAATATCAAGTCATAAATAAGATAACCGATAAATGCAAATAATCCCATACCAATAATTATTGCTACAATACTATATATCCAATATCCTTTTTTATTTTCCATGTTTTCCTCCAATCAATAAAAAAACTTATTAAATAATTAAGATTTGTATTTAATATAACTATTATAGCATTTTATTTACACACCGAAGTCTTTATTTTAAAGGGAGTAAAAAGAATGTTATGAAAATTAAAAAAATTGTGCATTTTTTGTAGACGCAGGTCAACTTACATGATATACTTGTTATAGTAGACGCAGGTCGAATTGAGAGGTAATAATATGTTGAAGTTAGGAACCGTATTTAGTGGTATTGGTGCTATAGAACAAGCGTTAAAAAGAATGAATATTAAACACGAAGTAGAATTTGCTTGCGATAATGGAGACATTGAAATAGATGTGGATTATCAGAATGAAATTAAAAAAATTAAAAAAATGAGATCTACTATTGAAAAGAGAGAATATGCTAACAATTTATACAAAGTAAACTCAAAAAAAACTAATTTTGTTGAGCAATCTTACAAGGCAAATTACAAAATAAATAATGACAATTTTTTTTATGATGTTAAACTTCTAGATGGTACAGATTTTAATGGTAAAATTGATCTTTTTGTTGGTGGAAGTCCATGTCAAAGCTTTTCTGTTATTGGTAGTCGTGGTGGGTTCGAAGATGCTAGAGGAACACTTTTTTATGAATATGCAAGACTAGTAAATGAAATACAACCTAAGGTTTTTATTTATGAAAATGTATTTGGTGTATTAACCCATGATAAAGGTAATACTTGGAAAGTTATGCAGAACATTTTTGATGAATTAGGATATCACTACAAATGGGAAATATTAAATGCAAAAGATTATGGAATCCCTCAAAGCAGAAAGAGATTATATGTTGTGGGATTCAAAAATAAAGGGGATCTTGATAAATTTGAATTTCCAAAACCTAAAAAGTTGGCTTATACTTTGCAAGATTTTTTAATTGAAAATACAAAAGATGGTAACTTAGTTAATATTGATGGAAAATTAAAAATATCTGAAAAATGTGGTGAGGAAGTTGAACAAAAATATTTCTTATCTGATAAACTTAAAAAATATGTACTTTCGCCAGGAACTAAAAACTTCATGCATCCAGAGGCTGAAATAGATTTAAAAGTCGCAAGAGCATTATTATCAACACAGGGAAATACTCATAGGGCAAGTGTAAATAATTATGTGACTACAAATGGGAAAATAAGAGCATTAACAATTAGAGAAACACATAGACTGATGGGATTTGATGATGATTACAAAATAGTAGTTTCAAAAGCACAAGCATATAAACAAAGTGGGAATTCGATAGTTGTCGATGTATTAATTGCTATTTTAAATAATATATATGGAGGCAAATAATGGAAAGAATTAAACATAAAAAATACAAGTATAGAACTGTTAGTCTTTTCTCGGGAATTGGTGGCTTTGACTTAGGCTTTTCTAATGCCGGATTTGATATAGTATGGGCTAATGATTTTGACAAGTATGCTTGTGAAACTTTTAGGGCTAATATTAATGATAATATAGTATGTGGAGATATAAATGAACATCTAGATGAAATACCAAAACACGATATATTAATAGGTGGTTTCCCATGCCAACCATTCTCAACTTTAGGAAAACTAAAGGGATTTGATGATGAAAGAGGAACATTATTTTTTACAATAAAAGAAATAATTACTAAACATCATCCTAAAGTTGTTGTATTAGAAAATGTAAAAAACATAGTTAATCATGACAACGGTAATACTTTTAGAAAAATAAAAGAAGAGTTAGAAGAATTAGGTTATGTTGTATATTTTAAAGTTCATAATACTGCTGATTTTGGCATACCACAGAGGAGAAATCGAGTTTACATCGTTGCTTTAAGAAAAGGATGTTTTAATGATGTGCCTTTTGAATATCCTAAACCTAAAAAATTAAAAACAACAGTTCAAGATTTGCTTGATGAAAATGTTGAAGAAAAATATTTTATTAGTAAAAACATGATTGGAACGATCTTAGGAAATGGAACAAAAGGATATATTGTAAAGCCAACCATTGATATGCCTTTATGCAAGACTTTAACTGCAACAATGCACAAAATGCATAGGGCTAGCCAAGATAACTATTTCACCGACAACACTAATTACGAAAGGCATTGTAAAGAAAACAAAACAAATATAAGAAAACTAACACCAAACGAATGCAGAAAATTACAAGGATTCCCTAGTGACTGGAAACAAGTTGTTTCCGACACCCAAGCATATAAACAATTTGGCAATGCTGTGACTGTTGATGTTGCTTATGAAGTTGCAAAAAGCTTAATATCATATATTGAAGAAAATAAAGTTTGGGAGGTTTAAAATGCAAAAGAAAAAAGTTATTATTAATGAATTAGAAAAAATTATTGAATATTTAGACGGTAAATCTGAATCTATTATTAATTTGATTAAATCGGATCCAAGCTGTTCATACACTTTATTTCAAAAATATATTTCACACTCTGATTTAATATCATCTGGTAAAAGAGCTGGCAAGGAACAGTCAGTTGATAGGAATTATCTTTATTATTTATCTAATGAAAAAATGTTTGAAATGGAACAAGAAACTGAAATGGAAAGTGCTAAACAATCAAATATAGGTGTTCCAGAGGAATTCTATAAAGTGCTTGGAATTCCGAAATTGGAGAGAAGAATTGGAGCACAAACAACTCAACATGAACATCCGGAAATAAATCATTATGCTGATGTTTATCTAGTAAACGATACTATGAAATACTTTACTATTGACTATACTAAAAAAGTTTTTGAAAAATTAGGAAAAGAAGTAAATTGGGATTTTGATAAATTTGTAGTTGATTTTACTGATAATGATTTTACTCCTATTAAAATATCGTGTGCCATTCATGGTATAGGAATAGAAAGTGATACTGAGTTTCATAAACTTAGAAGAAATATATTTAAAACAGATTCGTTTATATGTTTGGTAAAAGAAAATCTAGATACAAGAAAAAAAGAACTATATATTCTATTAGAAAAGAACCCTATATTCTTTACAATAATAGGTGAATCTAATAAAGCATGGGAAAACTATTTAAGTCTTAAAAATATTAAAGATCTTCAAAAGCTTACAATGGAAGATAATCTTTCTAAAGAAGATGTTGAGAAGAGTAGAAGTCTACAAGGCAAATGGAAAGATATGCTAGCTGCCGAAATGATGAACTATACAGCAACTGAAAATGAAGTCTTTTGTCCGTTTACATATATAACCTCTGATTATAGCAGTTTAAAAACCCTATATAGAGCTTCTCATATTAAAGAGTTTGCAAACTGTGATCCAAATGAAGCTTATGATATTAACAACGGGTTATTATTGTGTGCTAATGCTGATGCACTATTTGATAAACATTTAATAACTATTGATGAAAATAAAAATATCATATTTTCCTTTCTATTGGAACATAATGCAAAGCTTAAATCAGAATTAAAATTGAATAATGGAATATTTACTACTGTACTCAATGATGATAGAATGAAATATATTGAAGTTCATAGAGATATATTTATGCAAAAAGAAGTATTAAGAAAACTTGGTCAACTTGACGATAAGTTAGATGAAAATGATGAAGATGACTACAATTCATAGTCATCTTTTCTTTTTTCCTTTTCTTGCGAAAATAACTTATGAAATTGTTCACTTGCTTTATCCATTTCACGACTTATCTTTTTTAACGAATTTTCAATTTCATATTTAGCTGGGAATTTTGCTTTATTAGTGCTACCAGTGAAATAATCATGTAATATCACTTTTCTCATTACTTTCTTATTAGAAAAACTGTGCTTTCGCCATGCTAGGCAAGCAGATGACTTTATAAGATCATCTACATCAATCTTATTTTTTTGGATTGAAGAATCTAACTTTCTATCTTTGGCATGATTAATAATAGAATTCAAAATATAATTGTCCAGATATCTTTCTTTACTATCCAACAAGTCTTTATTGTGATAATTTTCAATATTGTTAGATTTATTTAATTCTACATAGTATTTGTTTAGTTTCTTTATATCTTTATCAATAATACCCTTATATACTCGTAAATTTGAGCTTTTATTATTAAACAAGTATTCTTTTATTTCGTGGGTTAATTTTTTAATTTCATTATTTCTAATTGAATTATATTTAACTTTATTATAATTGTCAGTACCTTGATACTTGCTAACTAAATCACCGAGTCTTAATATCTTTTCTTCTAAGAAAATATCTTTCTTATTTTTTAATGTAAAATTTTTATCTTTAGGATTAAAATATGATTTTAAGTAATCAATGTCTTTATTTGTCTTAGTTAATAGGTTAGTGTAATAATTTCCTCTCTCAATAGATAAAATAACTTGATCCTTTAAATAATTCATTTCTCTTTGGGATAGTTGTCCCTTTATTCTATATGATAATGTATTCTGTTTAGTAACATAATTAGGTTTCTTTTCAATGAAAGAGAAGTGAAAGTGATAGTTATCAGTATCAGTATGTAATGCCACTTGATATGACATGTTACTTATGTTTTTAAATCCACATTCTTTAAAAAATCTAGGCAATATTTCACTTGCCATTTTCTTTTCTAAATCTTCTAATGAAATGTTATCATCGATATAATCATTGTTAAAACTTACTATACCTTTCCATAAATTAGATTTCTTAAGATGTTTTTGATAATCATTTTTTCTTTTATCTATATCTTTTTTAGTAGCATAACTTCCATCTTCTAACACCAAATTAAACTTCTTATTCTTGAGTGTTCCATCATAATAGTCAAACATATTCTCGGCTTGCTTTATTGGATTAGAGTAATAATCAAACATACCATTAATGTTGTTTATCATCTTATCTGATATTTTTCTATTATTCAAAGCTAAATGAAATTGCGTTTTCAAAACAACTTTAGGGCTAGTCGTGGAAATCATTATTCTTGTTCCTCATAAGTTCTTGTAAGCAAACATCCTTATACGAATTCATATTTTCATGGAATCCCATATTAGCGAATAACTGTCTTAATATCTTGTATTGAACATTACTAAAATTACTTAACTTATTCAGTTCCTTAATTGTTTTTTCAAGTAGATTATTAGTATCTTCGCTTAAACCAAGCACATCATTTTTTACTAAACTAGAAATATAATTGTTAATTGATATTTTTTCTTTTTGATTACACAACTTGTCCTTCAATTGATTATACAATGACTCTTCAATTCTAAATGTTACTTTCTTGATCAACATTATCAACCTCCTTCATTCTGATATTTAAATTGTTTTTCATGCTATCTAAAAAATTAACATAGGCATATTTTAACATCTCAAGTATTTGCTCATTCATGCTGATATGATTATGTTTTGCTAGTAATTTAATTCCATCTTTTAAATCTTTTTGAAGTCTTAAAGTAGTTCTTGCATTATTACTTACTCTCGTATTTATTCCTCCTTCCTCTATACTAAATCGGCACTATAATATGTAAATATCTAATAATGAGCATAAGGGAGTGACACCTACAAATCGTTTATTCTAAATAAACATTGATAATTTTTCAGTGTCACAAAATTTCGCACTTGCGAAATCTACCGGCTTTTACTTTTATTTTCTTATATTACTTGGTAATTATTATTTATAATTAGTTGTCATTAGTCTAAAAGTGCCGACTTTCTATTTTTAATTATTTTCGTTTGTTTTTAATGTTTATTGGTAAGGTTAAGGAATGAAATGTTCCTTACCCTTACTTAATTGTAAGCTCAATAACAATTTTTCAAGAGTCCAGATGAACAACAAAGTTGCTCTTGAAAAATTATTATTTATTGTAATTTTTTTGGAATAGTTAAAAGCCCTAATTTGTTTTTTGAAATATTATCAAGTCTATTTTCTTGTTTAATTGGAATCATTTTTATTGCTCTATAACCATCTTTAACATCTTCTGGTTTTATATTGAATAATTGCCCTTTTTTAGTATTGATAACTTCAAACTCAATATAATCGACATCATAAAGTTCTTTAAGTTTATTAACATAGCTGGTTGCTTGATCGTGTGTCTTTTCATTACTACAAAAGATTAAGAATCTTCCGTTTTCTAATTGAATATTATATAGCTCATCAAACATTTCTTTTTGAATACATTCATTATATTCATTGACAAATGATGATCTAAAGTTAATTTTTTTAATAATAATATTTTTACCTTCACCCTCATATTCAATGCTATCTATGTATCTCATAAACATATTTTGCTTCTCTACTTTTGACATTTTATTATATTCATGTAATGGTGATAATCCAAAGGCATCATTATTCTTTATCCACTCGAATCTTCTAATATCTCGACATATCATTATGTTTTCATAACTGAAATCTATTTTTTCATTTATTTCTTCTTGTTTTAATTTATCTTGAAGATTTTTAATTCCTGATTCTATAACTTTAGATTCTTCATCAAATTCTTGTAAGTTTATAACTTCATTCAAGTAAGCTTGTCTAAGTCTATCTTTTTTATTTTTTAAAGTTTGAATTTCTTTTTCAAGTTTTGGTATAGGATTTTCTAATTTATTTAAAAGTACTGTTGCAAACTGATTTTTAATCAGTGAATCAAATTCAGTTAATTGCATTATTAACGGAACTAACTTAGACTCAATATTATCCTCTCTGACATAGTCATTACAATCACAACATTTATAATAAATGTATCTATGTTTCTTTTTAGCTCCTGGAGCTTTGCCGGCCATTATTCTTCCACACTTAGGACATTTAATTTTTTGTAAAAATAGATATATAACATCTCTCGTATAATTACGACTATTTTTGCCTTTTTGACTTTGGCATTCATACCATAAATCCTTAGTAATAAGAGGCTCAACAACATCTTCATATAAAACCGGTTTCCCAATTGTTTTACCATCAACATAATCGCCACGATAGATTACATTATCGATTACTTTCATTATCATGCCATCTCGCTATTTCTTATTCAAAGTTTTCTCTTGATTAAATTTAGTAGCAATCTTTTGATATGAATAACCAGTACTATATAATTCAAAGATTTTAATAATGACATCTTTAGTAGCTTCATCAATAACTAATCTCTTATTATCTCGTTTATAACCAATTGGAGTTATTCCTGGTATATGACCACCTTTAATAGCCCCGATCATTCCAAATTTAGTTCTTTCACTAGTCCTCTCAATTTCAAGTTGCGATAATACCGTTAACATTCTTACAAAGAATTTACCATTAGCAGTATCAGTATTTATATCATCTAAAGCACATTCTAATATACAATCGTATTTATCAAATTCTTTGATTAGTTTTTCTAAGTCGGCAACACTTCTTGTCAATCTATCAAGTTTATATGAAACAATAACATTTATCTTTTTATTTTTCATATCCTCTATCATTTCTTGAAAAGCTGGTCTGTTAGTGTCTTTTGCACTAATTCCCGCATCTTCATATACTTTATAGATTTTATAACCACGATATTTGCATAAATCTTCTAATTTTGTTTTCTGCTCACCCAAACTAAAACCTTCTCTAGCTTGATCTTCGGTAGATACTCTAATATAAATTCCTGCAATCTTTTTATCATCAATCATTGAACAATCTCCTTTCTACAAAAAAAGAGGCACAAAAGTATTAAGAATTAATACCTTTGACACCTCTTATTAAGATTCAATATTATTTTAAATTTGTGTATTTTCATTACATCAACCTCCCCCTAAAAAGGTTTACTGCACTTCTTGGCTTTATATAATATCACTTTTTTAAGAAATGTCAATCTTTTTGAATACTAATGGCTCATCACTAACTATATCTAAACCACATATATTCTTTAATTGTGATTTTGCGTTATCGATTATTTTCTTAGCTTCTTTCTCACTTAATACCCAATTATCCAAACACGATTTAAATATCTCAGACAAACTTTCATCATTATTTTCAAAATATTTCTTATAGAGAAATATTTCAAATACTAGTTTTCTAGTAAGTTCTTCTTTATAGTAGTTTCTCGATTCTACTTCGTAAGTCATTTATACCACCAAACCTTTCATACCAGATTTTAAGATTTTTTCTAAATCTTTAAACTCGTATTGATTGTTAAGATTACCTAGGAAGATATTATTACTATCATTGAATACTAGAAATACCAAGTCATTAATAATAATCCGATGTGGCTCAATATAGACTAGGTTAGTTCTTTTAACTCTTCTAATACTACCATTGATATATTTAGCCTTTGTCTGGCAAAAACTACATATCACATCTACCTTTCTTTGAATATTAACATCAATCTCTAATTCTTCTTTTGTTATTTCCAATTTCATAATTTACCTCCTTTACAACAAAAAAATCAATTAGTGTTTAACTAATTGATATCTATTTAAAGTCTTCAAATATAAAATTTCGACTTTTTATCTTAATGGCAGGGGCAGTAGGAGTTGAACCCACATTAACGGTTTTGGAGACCGTCATTCTACCATTGAAATATGCCCCTAAGTAATTTAAATAATATCATATCTAACGAATCTTTTCAATAACATTTAAAAC
>JAQVXV010000020.1 GCA_028708945.1 Bacilli bacterium | reverse complement strand
TTGAAATTTAATAACTTTAACGACTAAGATATAAATCAAATAAATTGAATTTGTCAAAAGGAAATTGGAATAAATTTCCCGTTAATAATTTGATTATTTTGAGACATTTTCAAAAGTTATTGACAGTTTTGTCATTGGAAAAAATGATAAATAAAAACCAAAAAAAAGACAATTTGTCTTTTAGTTTAATTACTGATTAATTAATTTATATTCCTTAAAAACAGTTATCATTTCTGGTACTATCACAGCATTTTTTTCATTCCAAGTAATACTTTCATTCAAAACTTCTTCTACTTTTTCTAAATTAATATATTTAAGTTCAAATTGACCTTCTTTTTCATTCTCTGTATATTCTGCATGTGATAGATCATATTTTTCATCAGTTTTAATTTCAAAATAATAAATTTCTGAGCAACGATTTTCACCAAGACCATGATAATTTTTACTGTAATGTCTAATAACAAAAAATGGTTCAATTTCTCTTAAAGTTAATTCAATTCCAGTTTCTTCTTTTACTTCTCTAATAACACATTCAATTAAGGTTTCACCCTCTTCTTGGTGTCCTCCTGGAAATTGATAAGTATTATGACAAAATCCTAGTAAAACTTCATTATTAGAATTTACTAATAACATTTTGACTCTTACTACTGTTTCTGTTATATCTTCTTTTTTTAAGTTATCATTGTTATATAATTTTTCTTTTAATTTTCTCAAATTATCTACTCCCCTCATTAATTTTATAGTTTTTCTAAAAATATGGCAACACCATCAGAATCATTATCTTCTGTAATAATAGAAGCAAAAGATTTAATTTCTTCATTAGCGTTTGAAACTGCTACACTTTGCCCTGCTACTTCAAACATTGATAGATCGTTAAAATCATTACCTATTGCTATTGTATTTGACATAGGTATTTTTAAATATTTAGCTAGTGTTTTCAAAGCATTTCCTTTTGAAGCATTACCATCTACAATACTAAACCATATTTCTTCTTTCTTAGTATTTGATGAGTTAACAACTTTGACTTTCAAATTATTAGTAATATAATCTTTAAACTTAAATATTTTTTCATGTTCTTTCCCAATTATCATACATTGCTTCACTTTATTTTCAATAAGAAACTTTGTTATGTCATTTGGTAATATTTTTTGATTATCATTTCTAATAAATTGAGTAGCATATTCAATATCATCTACCACAAAAATAATTCTAATATTTTCTTTTGCTGCATATTCATATACTTTTAGACAATCATCTTTAGATAAATAAACAGTATTTATAATTTTTTCTTTATCATCATCATATATCTCTGTGCCATTGGAAGAAATTAGATATTTACTTGCCATAGCCTCTTCACTTACTCTTTTAGTATGATATCTTGGTCTAGCAGTACAAATAACTATATAATGACCATCTGATACTAATTTCTTAATTATATTTTGTGTTCTTATTGATATAGATCCATCACTTTTTCTTAAAGTTCCATCACTATCTACTGCTATTAAATATTTCAAAATGCCACCTCACTTGTAATATTATATAAATTTTTTTTATTCACAATTTTTTAATTCACTATATGCTTTCATAACATCTATCATCTCTGGGTACACTATTTCATTTTTACGATTATCTTTTAAAGTGGAATTTAATGTTTTTTCAAATTCTTCTAATTTAACATATCTTAACTCAAAATTATTTTCTTTTTCACCTTCATCAAGATTCATCTTATCTATATTATATTTTTGATTAGTGAAAACAACAAAATAATTTAATTCTGTATATCTATTAATACCTTCCTCTGGATGATTTGGATTATAATGTTTTATTACATAAAATGGCATATATTCTTTATCTTCAATTGCTATTCCTGTTTCTTCTAAAACTTCTCTTTTTAAACACTCAGACAGTGTTTCTCCATCTTCAGAATAACCTCCTGGAAATTGATATGTATTTTTGCAAAAACCTAAAAGAATTTCATTATTTGAATTAATTATTAAAGCCCTTGCTCTATACACTCTCTTGTTAATCTCTTCCTCTTTCAAATTGTGTTTGTTGTGTACTACCTCTTTCATATATTTAACCTCCTTTTTTTTTGCAATTCTTGTGTAGAATATAAATTCACACCATATTGACTAATAATTTTCATTGTTTTAGCTGCTTCAATTGGAGTATCTGTCATGTGTATTATATTGTCGTAACTATTATTATTTACTAATGGTTTATATATTCCACGTATTTGTTTCTTTAAAGAACTTATTTGTTCACATGCAATACTACCTTTTTGTGTTTGAATTTTAAATTGTGGATTAGGAATTTTAATTTGAAATACAGTTGCTGAATTACCACTATTAATCATTGAAACGTATTTTCGATTTATTGTTTCTTCTGATAAATCTCCTCTATAAATTCTTTTTAAAAAATCATAGTAATCATCTGCTACTATTTTTTGAGAATAGTCTATTGAATATATTTCTGCAATTTGTTTTAATATTTCATCCGACCAAGTTGCTCCAACATTCCAAATTATACCTATACTAATAAGATTATTATTCGCCGTTAATTCGCTTGTTATAGTATATAAATTTTCATAATCTTCTGGCTTATTTATATTATACACTTCATTACCAATATAGCCAAATCGTTCTGGAATGTTACCATTAACACTTAAATTATCAAACGCATGATATAACGAACCATCTCCAGTATAATTACTAATTACTTCTTTAAAAAGTTGATAATCTTTTACTTTTGCCCCTACAATTGAAGCAGTATTTCCAAAAAACATAACATCTTCCACTTGAGTATTTATTATTTTTTCTATAACTTCATCACTATAATAAGTATCACCATACAAATATGTCATTTCACTATCGATTAATTCATAAGCATATTTACTTCTATAATAATCACTATAAAATGGTTTTAATAAGTCACAACCTTGAATAAAATGATTTACATTATCAGATAGTATTACTATCTGATCAGACGTTCTCTCTTTTATCTGCCTAACAATTCTTTGTAGTAACGACTCATTGTCTATTACAGCTTCTTGTTTTGTAATACCATTATAATAATTCCATCTAGTTCCTTGTCCTGCTGACATAATAACGTACTTCAAAATAACCACTTCCCCCTAGTATATAATACCATATTTCCCATATTATTTCATTAACCTCTTGCTTTTATTAAACAGAATATCATGATAAATTTGGTGTTTGGGGTATTGAGAAATCCATTTCAAAGAATTTAGGCAATCATATATTAATAATCTTTCTTCAAATAATGGAGCATCACAAACCTCTTTATAGTTTTCTTTAAAATAAGGAATAATTTCAGTACATTCTTCTGGGATTAATAATTTGCTATTTCCACTTTGCTTATAGTCTTGTGGTCTCCTTACCATTCGTGATATTGAATCAAATTCTTTATCTTTAGGAAATCCACAATAATTTTCAAAATCTATTATTTTTAATTTCCCATCATTACTCATCATTAAATTATTAAAATGAATATCTCCATGAATATAACTAAATAAAGCATCTGAAAAATAATATGGTAATAAAGATTTTAATTCTTGTAGATATTCTTGCTGTGCATCCGAAATAGCTAATAAAACTTTAGCTTTTTTAAAAGAAGTGTCATAGGACTCCATAATTTTTGTTAATGATTCTGATTTATCACAACCCTTTTTATGAAAAGTTTTTATTATGTTTAATAACTGACAAAGCACATCTTTTTTTTGTGTAACGGATAACTCACTCCAAATATCATACAAATTAATTCCATTTATAGATTCTTCTACCAGATAAATATAAGGAATATCTTTTTTTGTTGAGTCTGATACAATTAACTTAGGATGAAACTCAAAATCATTTCGTTGATAAAAAGTAATTTCATTTTTAACACCTAACTCCTTATCTAGTTTAGTACATATTTTTATAAAGTATTCATCATTCAAACGATAAATAATATTATTAAATCCAACATTAATCCTTTGTAAAGTTTTTACTACACCGAGATTATTAATCTCAGCAATAGACTGTACAAGTTCCTCATATTGATTATTATTAAGATGATTCATTCTCAACACTTCCTTTTTTTAGAAACTATTATTTTGTTATATCATTTCTAGTTAGTTTCTTTACTTTATCAGTTGATAATTCTGTTATATCTTCAATATTTAATGCACCTAATTTATCACCAAGACACCAACTTCTGTCATTATAAAAATCACTATACATATAAATTTCCCCATTAATATATTGCCCAATTTCATAACCTGGTTTACAAATACAAGTACACCCATAGACGCTATTATCTGGAGTAATAACCACTTTCCGAATACCTGCACTACATTTAAACTTATTTGGTTCATAAATTGTATCTGCACCGAATGTCCCACTTCTAGCAACTTCCAATTCTGATATATCAAATTTTTCTCTTGATTCATGTAATTGACTAAAAAATGTATCATAATCATTATTTGATAAATCTAAATTAATTAGATTCTTTGCCCTACCTTGATTAAACAATTTATTAAACTCAACACCTGTTGCTCCTAAATTTTTTGCTAAATCACAAATTTTTGATATATCATTAACATTTTTATTAGTTATAGTAGTCATTAAAACAACTTTCATATTTTTTTCTCTAAGTCTTTTGATAACTTCATCCAACATTGTAACAGTAATTTGGTTCAAATCATTTTGAATACCAAAGTGATATGACATATAAACTGTGTCAATTCCATATTCTTTCATTATATCTATTACTTCCGGTTCTTTAAATATTCTTAAACCATTAGACATAATCCAGTCTTGACCTGCTATTTTATATGACTTTAAATACCCTAAGTCTGTTAAAACTTCAGCGCCATCTATTCTAACGTGTTTTCCATTATCAATAAATTTTTGAGTTAATTCTGTCAACTCCTCTGGTACACGATTTCCTTTAAAACCAATATAGCAATGAGTACAAGCAACATTACATTTTGAACAAGCCATAAGAATGACTCTATCCCCCTCATATTTTACTAATTCTCTCATACATTTTTCCCCCTTAATGTTTTTACATATTTTAATTTATTATCTTCATACCATTTTGGAGTAGAATTATCTAGCCCCTTAGTGGTATCGATAAACTTATTTAAGACCTCTAGTCCATGAGATAAACCAAGTCCATTAGTTCTAATTGAATATAATACATAATCTAAACAATATAGACAACCATAAAAATTATACACTTTCCAAAAATCCTCTGGAACATTTTTATTAAAATACCCATCAATTAAACCAACATAATACAAATCATTATTTAATAAACAAGAATTACTAGCCAAATCATACCAAGAAGCACCGTTTTTGCATACATCTAAATCTATAAAAATTTGCTTTTCATCATTAGTTAAAATTACATTACCTGCATGAATATCTCCATGAATTATAGAAGAAGCATTATTTTTTGATAAAATTTTACTTTGTTCTAAGTAAGCAAATAATGAAGATACTTTCTCATTTAATAAACCTAGTGATAGAAATTTTGCTTTTTTCTTTGCAATTTTATCTTTATATTCTAATAACAAACTGGAATTTATATTTGTATTAATAGAATGTAAATGATTTAGTTCTTGTCCAGTATTAACTCCTAATTGCATGACTTTATCTTCGCTACTATTTTTAATTAACTCTTCTATTGAGATACCATTTATCCACCCTAATATCATATAAGCATATTCTTTATTATTACATAAACCAAACTCTATTGGTTTTGGAACATTAATACTATTTTCATAAAGTGTTTTAATATTCTCATAAGCAACCATTCTTGATGAAACAAATTTAGGATTATACAAACGTAATAAGTATTGTTTTAATTCTTTTGATAGCAAATACTTTCTTACTGGAGACCCACCATCAGATAGTTCTTTTTCTATTGTAAAATCACCAAACGTTTTGGAACTTTCTGTAATCATAATCATACATTTTCCTGCCTTTTAATTTTTCCTTTTTCTAATGTAATAATTCTGTCTGATATTTTTCTGGCAAATTCAACTTCATGCGTAACTATTATTAAAGTTATTTTTGATTTTGATATTCTCTTTATTAATTCCAATACTTCGTATTTCATTTCTTGGTCTAATGCACTTGTAGGTTCATCTAATAAAATTATACTTGGTTGCATTGCTAAAGTTCTTATAATAGCAACTCTTTGTTTTTGTCCTCCAGATAATTCATTAGGATATCTACTCTCTTTTTCAACTAACCCCATATCTGAAAGTAATTGCTTTGCTATTTTTCTTGACTCTTTATTCGATAATTGCTTTACCTTTTCTAAAGCTATTGTTATATTTTCCAAAACTGTTAAATGCTCAAATAAATTAAATTCTTGAAAAACTATTCCAACTTGTTTTCGTAAATCAATTAAATCATAATCATTAATATTTTTATCATTTAATATTATTTCACCAGAATCAATATGTTCTAATCTATTAATGCATTTAAGTAAAGTACTTTTGCCACTACCAGATTTACCAATAATAGAAATTACTTCACCATTTTTAATATTTAAATCAATTCCCTTCAACACTTTTTCGTTTCCATAATTTTTGATTAAATTATTAATTTCCAACATTATTTCACCAACTTTCGTTTATTTAATCGTGGATCAACTTTCTTATTGATGAAATCTAAAATATAACCTACCATTTTACATATAAGAAAATAGATAATGGCAGTAAAAACTAATGGGAAGAAAGCCTCATAAGTTCTATTTCTTATGACATCAGAAGCCTTTGTTAATTCAAATATGGAAATATAACCACCAATAGAAGTTAATTTGATTAAAGATACAACTTCATTTCTATAAGTAGGTAATATATAAGATAATGCTTGTGGTAAAAATATATATTTAATTGTTTGTATTTTTGTAAATCCTAAAGAATAGGCAGCTATTATTTGAGATTTATTTATTGATTCAAGACTAGCTCTTAATATTTCTGATACATAAGCTGAAAAATATATAGAAAAAGTTATTATCCCAACTAACATAGGATTAATGTCTATGTCTCCAAATATCACATAATAAAATATTAAAAGCAAAACTGGAAGTGGTGTTCCCTGTATTAAACTTATAAACATTTTTGATAATTTATATAGTATTTTGATTTTGCATTTACCCAAATAACAAATTATTCCACCTAATATTGTACCAAAAATAATAGATAACAAAGATAAAATAAGTGTCATCTTTAATCCTTTAAAAATCAACTCATATCTTTTTTCTTCAAGCAAAGTTCTTGAAAAACTAATTTTTAAATTATTCAAAAAATTGATAATATTATCTTTATAAAATATTATCAATAATAAAATTAACAATACAATTAAAGCACTAATAATAATTGAAATAATTCTTTTATTATTTTTATTTTTCATAAACATCCCCACTTTTTATTTTCTAACTACAACTACAATTCCACCTGTAAAATTCGCTTCTGAGAACAATACAGATTTTAACCTTTCTTCTGTAACAATGATAGAACAACCTGCCATGTCCATTTTACCAGAAGCTATCGCCGGTAAAACTCCCTCCCATGACATTTCTGTAATTTCTAATTTATAATTTAATTCTTTTGCTATATACATTATTACCTCTATATCATAACCTACATTTTTGTTGTCCTTTATGTATGCAAATGGTGCAGATCCAGATACAGTAGCAAATTTAATTGTTCCTTTACTAGTATCATAATTATAATTTGGTAATACCTTTTTAGATTCAGCTTCACCCATCCACTTATCTGCAATTTTATCTAATGTTCCATCCTGTTTCATTTGATTAATAACCGTATTCACTTGTTCTTGTAAATCTGTTAATTTTGGATTAATGGCAAACGCATAACTATCAGTAGTAAAAAATTTATCTAAATATTTTATGTCATCATTATTCTTTATCATTTCTTTTGCTAATGGTTCATCAGTTAAAAATCCATCTATTTTGCCAGATTTAAGTGCTGATATTTGATCACTATAATTATTGTAATAGGCTGGTATAGCACTTGATACCTTATCTTTTAAAATTGTATCATATTCTGAACCTGTATATATTCCAACCTTTTTATTTTCAAGGTCAGATAGACTTTCTATTTTTGGCAAGTTTTTTGAACTACAACCTGTTAATACTAATACGATAGCAGTTAGTATTAAAAATAATTTACTATTTTTTTTCATATTTTTTTCTCCTTTTATCTTAATCTTTCTTTATATTTTTTTACCAATTGTGTTTCTACTTCTAAATTAAAATTATCAAATACGTTTTGCATTTTTGCTTCTGTTTCTTCTGTTGTTCTTCCTAAAACTTGTACCCATCCAGATGAGTCATTACCAACTCTACGTTTCACTTGCTCTTTCCCAACTTGTGCAAACATTTCTCCACCAATTACACCATCCATTGTTAACAAGTCTTCCAAAGAAGTCATAGAAGTAACTAATCCCTCTTTGTTAGGTAAATATAAATCACCAACACAACGAATTGGGTAACTATAATCTAATTTAATTTTATTCCCTATCATAATATCTATAAGAGTATTATACATATCAAATCCATACGATAAACTATGATTTAATGTTGCTTGACAGCCTGGCAATCGCCAACCTAATTCACTTGGCATAACATTTCCATTTTGATCTACAAATATTTCTATTGTCATAGCACCATTTTTTAATTTCATACCATCTACTATTTGTTGTATCAGTTCTTTAGGTACAAATTTAAAATGTTTTGGAACTTCTGGAGTTGTCATGTGACAATTTAATTTATTATCAATAGCAGCCCATATAGTAGGATTAGGTATGTATGTAACATATGAATCTATAACTTTACCATCTTGGACTAAACTCTCAATAGACCACTCTTTATCAAAACAAAATTCCTCTACCATGTACTTTCCTTTTTTCATTTCAACAGGAAGTTCATCAATTTGTTCTATTGAATCTACTTTGTAAGTTTCTATGCTATTCATTCCTCTTCTTGGTTTAAATATAATTGGTTTCCCATTTTGTGAAAGAAAAAATTGTCTTACATCATCAAAACTTTCAACTGCTTGATAATCAACTGTTTTTAAGCCAACAGAACGAAAATTATCTTTCATATCAACTTTATCCCGTACCCATCTAATTTGTTCTTCTGAAAGTGCAGGTAATCCTAATTCACGAGCAAAGCAATTAGCAAACTCTTGATAATATTCTGAGTCATTATAGAAATGAGTTATATTAATACCCTTTTCTTGAAGAAAAATTTTGAATCTAGCAACTTCCATTTCTAAAGGGACATTATAATCTACTACAAAAGAATTATAGTTTTTAGTTTTTTCCAAATATTTTTCTGTTAAATACTTTAGATTCTTTGTCGTTCTTAATAAAACAAAATTTATATCATTTCTATTAAATAAAGTATGCCCCAATGTTGATTCAGCTTCATCAAAAAATAATAAACACTTTTTCATATTAACCCCCATTTATATTCTACTAATAATTTTCTCTAATTTCTTTTCTCTCGTTTCTAAATACCTTTCTTTATTTTCAAATGGTTCATTGTAATGACTACCCTGTAAAGAATTATCTGAAATGCACAATAATGGAATACCTGCTTTTTCTAAAATTTGTAAACAATGATTAAATGCAGCAGTTTCTTGTTCAATAGCGTCATAACCTAGTCTAATAATATCATCAAGATGAAAGTATTCACCAATTATTGAATTTATAGATAATACTGTACCTGTTTTTAAATCATAACCTAATGATAAACAAATCTCATGGACAGTTTTTAACATATGTTCATCTGATGGGAACGTATTCTTATAATTATCTGAATTAAATCTATTATCAAATAGTGTTGAAGACTCTGCACTAGCAATTGAAATGGAAGGAACTAAAATGTCACCTGGAATTATTTCTTGTTTTAAACTTCCTGCTGAACCAATAAAAATAAATGGACATTCGTAATTACCTAAGAGCAACATATTATCGTATATAGAAGTCACTCCTTTCCCAATACGCATAAATAGATATGCTTTATTTTCTCCCAAAATATCATAAGTTTCAATTCCTCTACCACGCTTTAATTCTACTGTTTCAAAGGATTTTTTATCAAATACAAACTCTGGTCTCCACGTTGGAGCAATTATTATTGCATTATAATTTTTATCTTTATCAATTTTATACTTGTATTTTAACATATCATCATAATTGTAATATTTTTTAATAATTTCATTTAGTTGTTCTTTATCCACTATTTTTCACCTACCTTACTAGTCTCTTCTCAATTCTTTTAGCAAATGTTTTAATAACTGGTTCTCTTATTTCATCTGACATATATCTAGTTAATAAATCTGGCTCTGTTAATTCTACTTCCATTACTACTAGTTTTCCATTTTGTTCTACCATATCTACTCTCATATATAAATAACCATTGTATTCTGTTATAGCTTCAACTTGCTTTGCTAATTCCAAAATATCAGAAGATAGACTTGTTTCTAATTGTTGTTTTTTCTTTTCATGAAATACAGAGGGATAACGTCTTATATTGTGAGTATTTTGTCCTTCTATAAATACGCAAGATATTTCCCCATTGTCTATTTCACTAATAAAAGGTTGTATCATCAAGCCATTATTCTGTTCCATAATTATACCATTAAATAGTGTATCTAATTCTTCAATTCGGACATTATTAGGTCTAATACTGTAACCCTCTAAATCAACTAAATAAGTATTATTACCACTTCCAGATATGATTGGTTTAACTACAAATAATTTTGTATCAACAAATTGTTTTTTCATAACTTCTAATACTGAAGAACTAATATTACCAAATAAATGTTTTTCATATATGAATTCAGTTTTAACAACAGATATATTGTGTTTTTTTAAAATACTAAATTGAACATCTTTTCTTATATTACTTTCTATTATTTCTGGGGTATTAAAAAGTCGAATTTGATTTTGTTTTATTTGCTCTAACCATTCATAAAATTTTTCTAATTTATCTTGATAACCCCATATAGACCTAACTATTAAACAGTCATATTCTGAATAATCAATAGATTGATCTTCCCAAGAAATTAAATTTGAGTTTATTCCTAATGATATTAATTCCTTATTTAAATATAAATCCTCTTTAATCTTGTTAATCCATTTGTCACATGATACTATTCCAACCTTTTTCATGTTAACACCTTATCTTAACTTTCTTAGAGTTTTATTCATTGAACCAATGAAATTAACCATATCATCTTTTTGGACTGCTGTTGTTACTCTACCTATTAATTGTTCTGGATTAGACCAAGATATAGACTGCCCTAATATCAACTTAATTTTTTCTGTTTCATACATATATCTTAAAAGTTCTAATTCATTTGTTATAACTCTTTTATCACTTTCTTTATTTTTAAGATTTGTAAAATCTAAGAGTACAAAGAAGCCTGCATCTGGCATTGTTCTATTTGCAATATGAACGTCTGGAATACCCTCTAAAGTATGTTTCAAATTTAAATCGCCTGTTATTAATTCTCTTATATCTGTCTCTATTTTAAGTCTATTTTCTGAGTCTTTAATACTATCAATACCCTCTACTAAACTTTTTAACAATTCTAAACGATATTTATATTCATCAATTATTGGATTAAAATATTTATTATACTCATTATATCTCTCATCACTTGAATTAAAAGCACTTGCTAATGCTTTTCCTTGTAACACCGGAGATGAATCCATTGTTTGAAATATATAATTTCTTATACCCCTAATAATAATTGGATTAGCAACAACCATACCTGCACGAATACCAGCTAGACCATAACCCTTTGATAATCCTAATAATGATATTGTATTATCAAAATATTTTGAGTATGTACCCATTGGCAAAGCTAAATTATTTCTATCAAAAGTTAAATCACGATAAATGAGGTCATCAATTACAAATACACCATTTTGTAAACAGACGTCTCCAATACTCTCTAATATTTCTTTGTTTTCATTATTCATTACTTTTCCCAGTGGATTATGAGGATTCTCATTTAAAAACGCTCTTACTCTTGGAACATAAGGTAGTTTTTCTTTGTATTTCTTCTTTAAATTATTATTAATTTCTTTTATTCTGCTTTCTAATTTTGCAGGATTAACATACCAATTATCATCTTCACTTAATGGTAAAATTTCTACATCAGCATTATTAGTTCTTTCTGGAACAAAAGTGAATAAACCATAATTAGGTCCAGTCATTAAAATAACATCATGTGGTCTGGTAATTAAACTTGAAATAATAGAAAATGCTTGAGTAGTAGACATTGTAAAGATTACATTATCTTCATTTATGCCATCATTGGACTCAAAACCTTCTTTTTTTAAATATTCAACTATTTGCCGTCTCGATAATTCATCACCTGCAGCCATTGGATATTCAGATAAATCATCAAAACTAATAGTATCTATTAATGCTTTTTTACATAATGGAAATGGTGGAGTTTTCATTGGACTACCACCTCCTAGAGATTTTGAAGGAATGTCTCTAATTTTATCATTTAATAGTTCGTATAAACCATTACCATAGATTTCAAACGCATTATGAATCTTTTTTACTTCATCAGTGAATTGTAAGCCATCCGGTCTTTGACCTAAACTAGGCAAACCTCTAACAAAATGTTCTAAATTTGGATATTGTTCAATAACTACTTGCAACGATTTTGGTAAACCCATAATTTTCTACCCCCTTATATTTTTTAAAAAAAGTGGTACTTATTCCTATCAAGAAATCAAGCAGCCACTTCTCTAAAATAATGCAATTTTAAGGTGAAAAAACTATTACTAGTTAATACTAGCCAATATATAATATTTAATAAAATTATATATAAAATCATAAAAAATATATTCAACATAATTCTCCCCCTTAAAAATTTATTTATTATGATATATCATAATATCTTATTTGTCAAGAATATTTGGAAAAAACTGGTATTTGTGTGTTTAACTTATGATAATGTCTTAAGTATTAACTTTTGATTATGTCTCAAAAATAATATACAATATGTCACGAGGTGACTTACATGAGAAAGGTAAAATTAAGAATGAACGAACATGAAAAATA
>JAQVXV010000019.1 GCA_028708945.1 Bacilli bacterium | reverse complement strand
ACAGATTGTCAATTGTCGAATGTTTTAGGAAATAATATTAATTGACTAAACTTGTAGATGTTTATATGAATTTGTTTTTGGACAGGAGTTCAATTCTCCTCAGCTCCACCATAAGAAAATAACCCTTACAATGTAAGGGTTTTAATATTTATAAATAAAAAATTAGGTATTTTCCTAATTTTTTTAATTACATTAACTTCTTATAAACAATTGAGTCCAAAAAGTATTGCCATTATCATCTCTTACAGCACCAACACCGATTTGATTGTATGTTGGATTTAAAATGTTTGCACGATGTTCTGTAGAGTTCATCCAAGAGTTCATAACTTCTGTAGCAGTTCTTTGTCCACTAGCAATATTTTCACCAGCGGCAGTGAATTCAACTCCAAAAGTTCTAAGCATTTCAAAAGGACTTCCGTATGTAGGAGAATTGTGTCCAAAATAATTATTATTTATAAAGTCTTGTGATTTTATTCTAGCAATTCTATTTAATTCATTATTTTCACTAAGTCTTGGAACACCTGCTTTTTCCCTTTCAATATTGACTAAACGGATAACTTCTGTTTCTAATGGACGCATATTATCAGAAACATCAGGACCACTTGGAACAGTTGGAATATTAATTGTTTGCCCTGGAAGAATAAGAGATGGATTAGTAATTTTGGGATTAGCCATCAACAATTCGTTTAATGTGATTCTATATCTTTGTGCTATGTTCCACATAGTATCTCCAGAGACTACTGTATAAGTTGAATTATTATTACTAGGAATATTAATTGTTTGCCCTGGAAGAATAAGAGATGGATTGCTGATGTGAGGATTAGCCATCAATAAATTGTTTAATGTAATCCCATATCTTTGAGCTATACTCCACATAGTATCACCTGGTACTATTGTATAAGTTGTCATATTTTATCACCTTTCTATTATTTACCTAAATTTACATTATAGTATATGAAACAAAGCCTTTTTTGCAACCAACAGATAAATTTCTAATATAATTTAATAAATTATTGAAATAAAAATTTTATAGTGCTATAATTAAAAAGAGCCTAAGAGTTCTCAGAAATGAGAACTTTTTTGTATATATGGAGGGATTATGAGTAAATTTATTTTTGTTGTTGGTGGAGTAATGTCATCAGTAGGAAAAGGAGTTGCAACAGCGTCAACTGCTAAACTATTAGAATCAAGGGGTTATAACGTCACTTGTATTAAAATTGATCCTTATATCAATGTAGATGCAGGAACAATGAGTCCAACTGAACATGGAGAAGTTTTTGTAACCGATGATGGTGATGAAACAGATCAAGATTTAGGAAACTACGAAAGATTTCTAAATAAAAGTATTTTATCAACAAATTATATGACTACTGGTCGTGTTTATAATACAGTTATAAATAACGAAAGAAATTTAAAGTATGGTGGAAAATGTGTAGAAGTTGTTCCTCATATTCCATTAGAGGTAATTGGGAGAATAAAAAATGCTGCTAAATTAACTAAATCGGATATTGTCCTTATTGAAATAGGTGGAACTATTGGAGAATATCAAAATCTATTATTTTTAGAAGCTGCAAGAATGATGAAAATAGAAACTCCTAAAGATGTTGCTTTTATGATAGTGTCATATTTACCAATACCACCGATGGTAGGAGAAATGAAAACAAAGCCTACTCAAACAGCAGTTAGAACATTGAATTCTGCAGGAATTCAAGCTGACATTATATTGTGTCGTTCTGAAGAACCAGTTGATGAAAAAAGAAAAGAAAAATTGTCATTCTCTTGTAATGTTCCTAAAAACTGTGTCATTTCAGCGCCTGACGTTAGTTCAATATATGATATTGCTATTAACTTTAAAAACGAATTTTTAGATGATCGATTAATAGAAATTTTAAATTTAAGAAAAAGAAAAGACAATGATGGAATAATAAAATGGCAAGCTTTATCTAGTAAAATTAAAAACTTAAAAAAAGAGGTAAAAATAGGGATTGTAGGCAAATACTTTAAGACAGGGGATTATGTATTAGCAGACTCTTATTTATCGGTAATTGAGGCTGTTAAACACGCTTCCTGGGCATTTGATATGAAACCTTCAATCACTTGGCTATCATCTGATGATTATGAAAAAGATCCAGACAAATTAAAAGAACTTTCAAACTTTGATGGAGTTATAGTTCCTGGTGGTTTTGGTAAAAATGGTGTTGAAGGAAAAATATTAGCAATTAAATATTTAAGAGAAAAAAATATTCCGTTTTTAGGATTAGGTTATGGTATGCAATTAGCAACAATTGAATTTGCGCGTAATATTGCAAATATAAAAAACGCAACTACCGAAGAGATTGATTATAAAGCAGATAATTTAATTTTTCATAGTACAAATGAAATAAAAAAATTAAATCAAAAACAAATGAGATTAGGAGCACATTCTTGTATAATAAACAAAAATACGAAAGCCTATAAAGCTTATAAAAGTCAAAACATTTCTGAACGCCACCGTCACAAATATCAATTTAATAATAAATATCTAAAAAGATTAGAAGAAAACGGATTAACTATTTCAGGTATATCATCAGATAACAAATTTGTTGAAATTGTTGAATTATCTAATCATAAGTTCTTTGTTGGAACACAATTTCATCCAGAATTTAAAAGTAGACCACAACAACCACATCCTTTATTTTTGGAATTTATTGCCTCATCTTTATCATAAAAGTGTCTAAATTTGATTTTTTTTCCCTATATGATGGAAAAATACTAATAAATATTATATAATATAATTGCAATTATGGGTATAATAGGATGTGGGAAATGAAAAAGAGAGTGAAGCTATTATTATTATGTATAGCAGGTTTACTATTATTGGCATATCTCATGATCGGTGAATATTTTCATAATATTACACTTAATAGGGATAGAATTAAATTACCAGATATTGAAAGAATTGCAGGTTTTGATGAAAACAATGCTTTCATGCCAACTGAGATAGTAAACGATTGGTTCGAATATGAATCTCGCTATGAAGATGTATATATCACTTCAAGGGATGGACTAAAATTACATGCTTATCAAATTGAAAATTTTGAAAATTCTTCTTGGGTAATTATAGCCCATGGATATGCAGGTAATGCTGATGACATGATTTATAATGCTAGAAAATTTTATAATATGGGTTTAAATGTTATTGTAGTTGATTTAAGAGGCCATGGCCAAAGTGAGGGTAATTACATTGGTATGGGTTGGAAAGATCGAAGAGACATCGTTGATTGGATCAATTATATTTTAACTGATAATCCAAATGATAATATAATTTTATATGGAGTTTCCTTAGGAGCTTCAGCTGTTATGATGACAACAGGGGAAAAATTACCCCAAAATGTTAAATTAGCAATAGAGGATTCAGGATGTACTTCAGCGTGGGAATTGTTTGAATATCAATTAAAGTTAAAAAAAAGTTTACCTCCTTTCCTAGTAATATCATCCGCAGAAGTTGTAACTTTTATAAAAAATGGATACTTTCTGGGTTTAGCATCAAGTGTAAAACAATTAAGTAACAACAAATTACCAATATTGTTTATTCACGGTGATAAAGACGAAGTTGTTCCCTTAGAAATGTTAGATAAGTTGTATAATAGTACTACTAGTTTTAAAGAAAAATTAATTGTTGAAGATGCTGGACATACCCAAGCAGCAATAACAAATCCTGTTCTTTATTGGGGTGCGATTGAAAAATTTATAGAAAGATATTTATGAGGTAATTATGAAAAAAATAGTCTTAAGTTTAATAATGTTGTTATTAGTAGGATGCAGTGAAAAAACTCTTTATTTAGAAGGAAAACATAATATTGAAATAGACATTATAGATTATGGGGTTATAAAATTAGAATTGGATGCTGACTCTGCACCGATTACAGTTACTAATTTTATTAATTTAGTTGAAGAAGGTTTTTACGATAATTTAACTTTTCATCGAATCATCGATGGATTTATGATTCAAGGTGGAGATCCTAATGCAAATGGTAGTGGAGGATCAAAAGATACGATCAAAGGTGAGTTTAAAAGAAATCATGTTAACAATAAAATAATTCATTCACGAGGAACCATTTCAATGGCTAGATCTGATGACTTTAACAGCGCTAGTTCACAATTTTTTATAGTTCAAGAAACCAATTTGGAATTAGATGGCTTCTATGCTGCCTTTGGCAAGGTAACTGAAGGAATTGAAATAGTTGATAAAATATGTGAGGATACTATTGTTCAAGATGAAAATGGGACTGTTTTATTACAAAATCAACCTGTTATTAGAAAAATAAAAGTAGTAAATTAACTACTTTTTTATTTGATTATTGTTCCTACTTTTTTACCTTTAATGGCATCTAACATGCTGCTTTTTTCATACATATTTAAGACTATGATTGGAATTTTAGTCTCCATACATAAACTAATTGCAGTTGCATCCATAACTTCTAATTTTTTATTTAAGACTTCGATATAAGCTATTTCATCAAATTTTTTGGCATCATTAAATTTATTAGGATCTTTGTCATAAACACCATCCGTTTTTGTTGCTTTTATAATTAAATCAGCATTTATTTCGGCAGCCCTTAAAGCAGCACCTGTATCTGTAGAAAAGAATGGATTACCAGTACCACAACCAAAGATAGTAATTCGATTCTTTTCTAAATGTCTAACAGCGGTATTTTTTAAATAAAATTCAGCAATTTGTCGCATTTCAACAGCAGTTTGTACTCTAGATTCAACTCCTATTTTAGAAAATCCATCTTGAAGTGCTATGGCATTCATAGTAGTTGCCAACATCCCAATATGATCAGCATTAACTCTATCCATATCATCGTGATATTTGCCTCTCCAAAAATTACCACCACCGACTACAAGAGCAATTTCAACACCATAGTCGTAACATTCTTTTATTGATGAACATATCCTTAATACTTCATCAAAAGCAATTCCCTTTTTAGTTTTATCTGCCAAAGCCTCTCCACTTATTTTAATTAAAATTCTTTTATATTTCATAAATCCTCCTCATTCTTAAAAAAAAGATACCAAAGTCATCTAAGCCTTGATACCTAAATTAATAAATATTTTTTGAATGTTTTTCATATTATCACATCCCTATATAAATAATATTATAAATAATTAATAAAGTCAATTGTAAAATTAT
This sequence comes from Bacilli bacterium, assembly GCA_028708945.1. The sequence goes on along the minus strand of JAQVXV010000019.1, from coordinate 8,091 downwards.
AATATGAAATAAAGGGGTTATAATGTTGAAATTTCAATATATAATGTGTTAAAATATAGTTAAATTATAATAAGGAGAAAAAGAATGAAATGTAATAAAAAGGGATTTACATTAATGGAATTACTAGCAGTAATTGTAATATTAGCAATCATTGCTTTAATAGCAGCACCAATTATTATTCAAGAAGTAGAACGTTCAAGAACGGAAGTATATAATTTAAATAAAAAGACAATGGTAGAAGCAACTAAAAATTATTTATCCATTAATTTAAATAAATTACCTTCCTTAATTGGTGATACTGTTGAGTTAAATCTAACTGAGTTAACATCAAAAAATCTAATTAAAGAAATTGATAATCCTTGGAATAAAAACAAATGTAATGGTTATGTATTAATTACTAAAGTTAATGAACAAGAATATAATTATAATCCTTATCTAAATTGTTTTAATGATATAAGTTCTAGCAATGAAGATCGTTTAATTGCTAACTATAAATTTGATAATTTTCAAGAACCTACCCAAAACCTTATTCAACATATGAGTATCAATGGACATGGTTCGAGTTGGTCTATAAAAGATGAACAATATTTAGGAAATCCTGTCTATGTTAATACTGTTACAAATCCTAATATTGGTAATAATTTTGGATTTAGGATGGGAACACCTAATGTTTTATTAGATAAACAAGGGCCAAAATATATAACAATCAGTTTTTATAGCAAAGTAATTATATCACCGGGGAATTTATATGGATATGTTCAAGTAAAGTATACCGATGAAACAATAGAGAATCATCAATGGAAATATAACCCTACTGATTGGTGGAAAGAAACCTATGCAAATAATTGGCAAAAAGTAGTAGGTGTAGCAACATTAAATCAAAATAAAACACCAGAGAGCATAACGACTTGGTATGTTTATAAAGATAATGCGCCTGCCGGGCAAATCGAAATATCTGGAATACAAATGGAACAAAAGAGTTATGATACGCCATATACTGAGACTAACCGTACAGGAATCCTTGTTGATTATTCTTTAAATAATAATCATGCTGACTTAAATACAACTACAACACCTACTTGGGTGGATAATGGTTCATATTTGTTTGATACTAATACAAGAATTGATTTACCGCTTAAAATGAATAATACGAATTATGGTTTAAGTGATGCTAAATATACGTTTTCAATGTGGTTAAAAATTAACAAACATAATAGTCAAGGAACTGGAGTTATATTGGGTAGTGCTTATTATTCTGGGTTTGGAACATTTATTCAGTCAGATGGTACTAGTTACACAAAAATAGGAACATATTTTAGAAATAAAGTTTCTCAATATCAAACAACTACAACGGATTTAGAATTGAATAAGTGGTATTTTATAACCTCTGTTTTAGATAAACCTAATAAAATAATAAAATTTTATTTAAATGGTGAATTATTATCGGCTAGAGAAATAACAGTTGATGAATTTCTTTATGAGGATAAGGATTTTTCCATTAATAGAATGAGTCAAACAGGTGGTAATGGTCCTTGGGCAAATATTTCTGGTTATATTGATGATGTTCGCATATATAATAGAATTCTTGATAATAATGAAATAGAGTTTATGTATAAAACAAGCCATTATTAAATATTGACAAATATTTAAAAAAATAATATAATTTAAATATTAAGAGCAAAGAAGAAGAATAGTATAATTTATTTATTTTCAAGAGAACTAATGGATGGTGTGAATTAGTATTTAAAAAATTAGAAGAAACTTTGGAGCTAAATACTGTATACAAGGTATTTCGTTAATCGCGTTAAGATTTTAAGAGTAGAAATACTAAAATTAAGGTGGTACCACGTAATCACGTCCTTATAAAGGATGCGATTTTTTTTATTAAGGAGGAAGAAAAATGACAAATAAAGATTTAGCGAATTTAATATATCCAAATGTAACTATGACATTAGATGATTACGAAAAAAAATATCCAGAAAGAAATTTAGAAGAAGGTGCAGTTGTATCTAGATTTGCACCAAGCCCTACTGGATTTGTTCATATGGGTAGTTTATTGGCAGCTTTTATTGAAAGAAAAGTTCCACAAGATACTAATGGGGTTTTTTATTTAAGAATAGAAGATACTGACCAAAAAAGAAGTGTTGAAAATGGTATTCAAGGTATCATTGATGATTTAAAAAACTTTGATATTACAATGGATGAAGGAGTAGTTTCTGAAACTGAACAAAAAGGAAATTATGGACCATATATTCAAAGTCAAAGAAAAGAAATTTATGAAGCTTTTGCTAAACATCTTATTGAACAAGGTTTAGCATATCCTTGTTTTTGTAAACAAGAAGAGATCGATGAAATAAGAGAGATTCAAGAAAAGAAAAAAGAAAGACTTGGTTATTATGGAAGATGGGCTAAATGTCGCGAACTAAGTAACGAAGAAAGAATTAAAAGAATCAACAATGGTGAAGAATATATAGTAAGATTAAAATCTCTAGGGAATTTTGATAATAAAATAGTTGTTAATGATTTAGTATGTGGAAAACTTGAGTTTCCAGAAAACGATTTAGATATTGTATTAATAAAAAGTGATGGATTACCAATATATCATTTTGCACATTTAGTTGATGATCATTTAATGAGAACAACTCATGTATTAAGAGGTGAAGAATGGGTTTCATCTTTACCAATTCATATTCAATTATTTAAAACTTTTGGATTTAAAATTCCTAAATATGCACATTTAGGACTCATTATGAAGATTGATGAAAATGGTTCAAGAAGAAAATTGAGCAAAAGAAAAGATCCAGAGGCGGCAGTTAGTTATTACCATGAAAAAGGAATTCCTATCTATGCAACAAAACTGTATTTAATGACTATTGCAAACTCTAATTTTGAGTTGTGGATGGAAAGTAATCCTACTAAGACAATTGATGAATTTAAGTTTGATTTTAAAAAAATGAGTGCTAGTGGTTCATTATTTGATGTTAATAAATTACTCAATATTTCTAAAAATTACATTAGTAAACTCACTGCTTTAGAGGTTTATAATTCATTATTAACATGGTCTTTAATATACGATAAAGACTTTAGTAATCTATTAACACAATATAAAGATTTCTCAATCAGTATATTAAATATTGAAAGAGAACAAAAAAAACCACGTAAAGATTATGCTTGTTACAGCGAAGTAAAGAGTCAAATTTGGTATATGTACGATGAATTATTTGATAGCAACGATTACAAATTTCAATCTATAGATAATTCAAAAGAAATAGCAACAATCTTAAAATCATATATGGAAAAATACTTTAATATTAGTGATAAAGATACTTGGTTTAATAATATTAGAAAATTATGTGATGAATTAGGATATGCTAGTGATATGAAAGATTATAAAGAAAATCCTGATAAATATAAAGGTAATGTTGCTGATGTCAGCACAGTTCTTAGAGTTGCATTAACAAAAGAGTCAATGACTCCTGATCTATATGAAATTATGCGAATTTTAGGTAAAGAAAAAATTGAAAGAAGATACGATAAATTTATTCAAGTAAAATAATTAATGTTTTCAAAAATATGAATTTATAGTATAATTATAGTGGTGATAGAATGGAATATTTACAATATATAATTATTATAATTGTTACGCTTTTAATAGCCTGGGCAATTACGAAGTCAAAAAAGAAAGATTTTAAAATAGAAGTTAATAAACTTATCGAGTATTTAGGTGGTAAACAAAATATTATAAGTTATGAAGTTAACAAATCAAGATTTACGGTATCGCTTCATGATATATCTATCGTTAATAAGGAGGCCATTCAAAAAATGGGTGCTCAAGGGATGGTAGAAATAGATAATCAATTAAAAATAATTATGGGTGAACATGCTAAAAAACTAAAAAAACAGATTGATGATTTAAAATAAGATAATTTTTTTCAAATTATCTTTTTTTTCGACATTATTTGACAATAATATTGTGTATAATGACGATGAGGTGGAAGATGAATAAGTTTAGTTCTATTTTCATAACTATTATTATTTTGTCATATCCTTTGATAATATATTTATTGTATGCGGCGCATAATAAGAAATATAAAGAAAAAGAGAAGGGTATATGGCTAGATATTGCTCTTTTTTCGAGTCTTTATTTATTTTTAAATTATGAACCATTCTTTTTAAATAGTTCAATTATAATAGTGAATGTCCCACTTATCATTGCCTATGCTTTAAGAAAAAGAGGAACGGCTCTGATAATGAGTATTTTTATAATGTTTTATATAAGTCAAAATTATAATTACAATCTCTTTCTTTTAATCTTAGAATACAGTATTTATTATTTTGCTTCACTATTAAAAATAGATCGTAAATATCAAGAATTTTCTTATATTACGGTCTTTACTATATTTAAGGTTTTAATGTTTTTGCTTCATTATTTTTGTGTTAAAAACAATTTTGTACTTTTATATGAATTGTTTTCTATTTTTAATATGTATATAACCTCTAATTTAATACTTATTTTAATAAAAACAGGGGATTCAATAATGGAATATTATATGAGTGCTAAAGATTTAGAAGAGGAAAGAAAATTCAGACAAGTTATCTTTAAAATAACTCATGAAATAAAAAACCCTTTATCGGTATGTAAAGGATATTTAGAAATGTTAGATGGAAAACCAGAAAAAACTGAAGAATATGTTCCTATTATAAAATCTGAAATTGATAAATCTTTAATTTTGTTACAAGATTTTCTTTCGATTAATAAAATAAAAATTAATGAAGAAATGTTAGATATAAACATGTTAGTTGAGGAAAATAAAGATAAAATAAACGGAATTGTAATCAATAGAAAATGCAATATCGAATTTGAACTTATCGATGACGAAAAATATATATATGGTGACTATAATCGTTTAAGTCAAGTTATATTAAATTTAGTTAAAAATGCTGTTGAAGCTTTAAAGGATAATAAAAAATCTTTAGTAAAAGTAAAAATAGAATATGATAATGATAGTGCATATATAAATATCTCTGATAATGGTGTCGGTATGAATAAAGAAGAAGTTGATAATTTAAAAATACCATTTTATACTACTAAAAGAAGTGGTACTGGTTTAGGTGTTGTTTTATGTGACGAGATAATTAAAGCACATAATGGTAAATTAATTTATAAATCAAAAAAAGGTTTTGGAACAACAGTTACTATTAAACTACCACTATTCCAAGAATAAAAAAACCTCTAATGAGGTTTTAATGCTTCTATATATATATCTGTATCAAAAGTATGTTCCTTTTCATCTAATTCTAACAATTCTTTTGTTGAAATTAGAAAAAAATCATCTAATAAAGTGTCTTTGTTTTCAATAATTGGATCATCCCAAGTAACATCAATATGGTACCATTTATCATCAAGTTTTACTAAATTCCAAATATGATTATCACTGACAATTTTATAGTTTTCAAGGTTTAATCTATTCAAATAAATTGCCATTATATCTGTATAACCTCCGCATAAAGCGACCTTATTTAGTAAGATACCCGTTGCTTTATGCGATATATTATATGGATCGATAGAATTGTTATTTTCATCAATATTATCAATATCATATTTTGAGTTATTTATTACATAATCGTGAAAGGCCTTTATCTTTTGTCTAGTATCCATATTTTCTTTTATAATATTACTTTCAATAATATCAATTTGATCATTCACATAATTAATTTCACCATCGCTATAATTTTTTATAACGGATAATGTAATTTTTCCTAACATATTAACTTCTAACAAAATCTTGCGATAACTATTAAAGGGATGTACAAAGTTATTTATGTGTAATATTTCATAGTTTTTTTCAGATATATTAGTCATATCTTCGATACAATCAATATATTCTTCTGGGCAAATAAAGTTAAATTTTTCAGCGCCAGAATCTACGAAAGTATAAATAATATTAATTAAATCATTTTTATTTTGAGGTATAAAACTTTCTAACTTTTGAAAAATTAAGAAAGAGTCCCCTCTTGTATAATTGTTTGATTCATAAGTTGATGCATCATGTTCATATATTTTTTTTATAACAATGAGAGCAATTTCATCTTTAAATAATAGTAATGATCCTAAAATAATTATAAGAAAGGAAAAATAAAAAAACCTTTTCATTTTATCACCAAATTTATTATAACAAAAAAAAGAAGTAAAATCTACTCCATTGAATTTACTTTTTTTGTTAATTTTGATTTACAACGTGCGCTTTTATTTTTGCTTGAAACCTCAGCTTTAGTAGCTTTATCAATTCTTTTGATTGCAACTTTTAATTCTGCTTCAGCCATTGGTTTGTCATTAGCAAGTACAGCTTTTTCCACTTTTTTAATTGCTGTTTTCATACTTGATTTATAATTGTTGTTTTTTTCAGATTGTTTTTTAATAATTTTTACTTTCTTTTCAGCATTTTTCATATTTGGCATAATTTTCACCTCCATGTCATGAACACAAACATTTTAACAAAAAAATGTAAAAAAATCAAGGAAAATGTTAAAAATAATAAAGGAGGAATATATGGGAAAAGAAATAGATATGAGTAAATATCAAATTAGAACAGATTTAGTAGTTGAAAAAATAAGTGAAGATGAAAAAATTAATCAAAAAATAAAATATGAGAAAGGAATTAAAATTACTGATATTTTATTAAAAGATGATGTTTTAAAAGATGTAGATAAAAAGAATGGCAATTATATAACAATTGAGTATAAAGATATCACTGATAGTAAAAATGCTTCTAATGTTAAAAAAGTATTCATTAAAGAATTAAAATCAATAATCGAAAAAAATAATATAAAAGATGATGATAAAGCTTTAATAATTGGTTTGGGTAATTCAAGGTCAACACCTGATTCACTAGGACCATTAGTAATAAATGACATTTTAGTCACTAGTTACCTACATGAATTAGAGGGTTTAGATGATGGATATCGAAATGTCTCGGCATTTAATCCTGGAGTAATGGGTGAAACTGGTATTGAAACAAGTGATTTGATAAAAGGCATTATTGAGGTTTCAAAACCTAATTTTTTAATTGTAATCGATGCTTTAGCAAGTAATTCTGTAGATAGATTGAATAAAACAATTCAAATGACTGATACTGGGATTCATCCTGGTAGTGGAGTTGGAAATAAAAGAAAAGAAATCAGTTATGATACTTTAGGAATACCTGTAATAGCAATAGGTGTTCCAACTGTTGTCGATGCTGTTACAATAGTGACAGATACAATTAATTATATGTATAAGCATATATCTTATTTAAAGAAAAATATTAATAATCCTACTTCTAAGTTGGCAATTGGGAATAACTACCTTGATGAAGAAGTAGATGAACAAGAAATTAATAAAAAAGATTTGTTTGGACTAATCGGTGATTTAGAAGAAATAGAATTTAGAAAACTAATTTTTGATGTTCTAACTCCAATCGGTTACAATTTGATGGTAACTACAAAAGAGATAGATTTTTTAATTGAAAAAACTAGCAAAATAATTGCTCAAGGAATAAATTCGGCTTTACATTCAAATATTGAATTAGAAAAGTAAAAATGATATACTAAAACTAGAGGTGATAGTATGAATTTATACAATCAATTGTTAATCGATCGCTATGGTGAAAGAAAAATTAAAAAATGGATTTCTAATAGTAATAAATTAAATAAAATTTATGAAAACAAAAAGAAATACTATGAATGTGATGGAACAATAAACGCTAATTATGTAATTATGGGTGATGCAATTGATAACACTATGGCTAAATATCTACTATCAACAAAGAAGCCAAAAAACCAAAAAGAATACGATATGCTTAAAAGTTATTGGAATAAAGCATATGAAGAAGTAAAGTTAGAGCCAGCAAGGATATTTTCTAATCCGGTTTTTAATTTACCTGATGAAGTATTACAACCCATATTTGGTCAAGAAGGGGTTCAAGCTATTGCGAAAAGACAAAAGGTATTAAGTAAAAGAGCTAAAGAAATATATAAGAAATATTCAAATTTAGAAGGAGTTACTTTAGAACAAAGAGAAGAATTAATTGACTTTTTAAACCATACCTTAGA
>JAQVXV010000001.1 GCA_028708945.1 Bacilli bacterium | reverse complement strand
CATCACTCACGCGGCATTGCTCGTTCAGGGTTTCCCCCATTGACGAATATTCCTAACTGCTGTCTCCCGTAGGAGTCTGGGCCGTGTCTCAGTCCCAGTGTGTCCGATCAGCCTCTCAGCTCGGATACGTATCGTTGCCTTGGTGAGCCATTATCTCACCAACAAGCTAATACGCCGCAAGCCCATCCCAAAGTGAAGCCGAAGCTCCTTTTAGCATAAATAGTTGTCCATTTACGAATTATCCAGTATTAGCAGTCGTTTCCAACTGTTGTCCTAGTCTTTGGGGTAGGTTACCCACGTGTTACTCACCCGTCTGCCACTAAGTGGTAACCCAAATCAAATATTGTGCAAGCACTCTATTCTCAATGGACCACTTCGTTCGACTTGCATGTCTTAGGCATGCCGCCAGCGTTCATCCTGAGCCAGGATCAAACTCTCCAAAAAAAAATAATTTTTTTGTAAAAATTGTTTCCTGACTAATTATTTGAATTGACATTTTGCTCAGTTTTCAAAGATCATCCTGTTGCTTTTTTGCAACGCATTAATAATATACCAAAACACTTCAACTAAGTCAAGGGTTTTTTGCTTTTTTTTTACATTTTTTGCAAAAACGTAAAATTTGACATGCGTTTTCTTTAAAAGCACAAATAATATAACATCTAGAAGAATTGTTGTCAAGCATTTTTTTGAATTTTTTTAATTCTTTATAATATATGCAATTAATTATTAATTATTAATCTTTTTATTAACTATCTTTTTATATTGTTGATAATATTTGTAATTAGAATCTTTATCAAACATCAAAGCTTTTTTCTTATAATCTTTAATTAAATTATTTAAAGAAGCTCTGACAATAACATCTAAATCATCAGAATAATTTAATATTTTTTTATGGTATTCATATTCCAATTTGTCTAAGATCTTATATTCACCAGTCGGGAAAACTCTTAAATCTAAATCATAGTCAATATACTTGATTGTATTTTCTTCTATTATATAGGGACTCGCTATATTGCAATAATAATATATTCCATCTTTTTTAAGTTGTGCTATTATATTGTACCATTTCTTTTTAAAGAAATACATTATTGCCGGTTCTTTTGTTTTCCAAGATATCCCCTCTGCTCTTATTACTTGTGTTTTGTAATTAGCAAAAACTAAATATTCATCTGTTTCTTCTAAAAAAGTAGCTTCATCCCAAGCTCTATGAATATTTCCGTTATGCTTATAACATTGAATTTGAAATTTTTCACCCGTCATTATCTTTTCCATGTATACCTCTTTTCTTTTTCATTATACATTATTTTAACACAAAAATAAAAAAAAGCGTATTATCGCTTTCCTATTATATAGTCAATTGCTGATTGTAACTGATTGTCATTTTCAGAAGTTGGATTTTTTATATATTCTTGACTGGCAGTTACTTTTAAATCAGGTTTTATGCCTACTTCGTTAACTGAGGTTCCTTTAGGAGTTAACCATTCCATTGAAGTATACTTATATCTTAGATCCCCAAATGAGTTAACGTCTTGAACAGTTCCTTTACCATAAGTGTTTTCACCCACAATATAAACATCCAAATTATCTTTTAACATTCCTGTTAACATTTCTGATGCCGATGCACTTTCTCCATTTGTTAATACAACTATTGGATATTTTTTAGTTTCTTTGCCATCTGAATATGTTTTGCTGATTTTATTATCCTTTTTAATTTGATAAACAATCTTAGAGGAATCTACAAACAAATCCATAATATTTTCTGTCGCAAATAATTGTCCTCCAGAATTATCCCTTAAATCTATGATTAATGTTTCCATCTTTTTATTTTCTAATTCTTTTAAAGCGGTTTCAAAAAAATTATAAGAGTTAGCAGAAAATATTTTTAATTTAATATATCCTATTTTAGCATTATCTTCTTCAATCATTTTATGGACTACTGGGTTTAATTCAATTTTGCCTCTTTTTAGTTTTACAGAAAACGTATTGTTATTTCTTTTTAATTCTAGAGTGAATTCATTATCCCCTTGTACAGATATTAGTTCAGAAACTTGAGAAGCAAAGAATTTATCAATAACAGTTTCATTTATCTTAGTTATTATATCTCCTTGTTTTATATCAACTTGAGAAGCCGGACTATTTTCAAAAATTTTATTTACCACAATGTTTTGTTCTTTATCAGTTTTTATTTCTATTCCTATTCCTTGATATTCTCCATCCAAGGAGATTTTAACGGAATTGTTCTCCATATCAATTAGGCCTGTATATTTATCATCAATTTCTAATAATATTGCTTTAAAAGCAGCCTCCAACAAATCTTTTTTTGAAAGATCGCCATAATAATTATCAACCACTTCGTTATAATTTGTTATAAATTCTTGTAACGTTTCATCAACCGCTACATATTTTTCATTATTTTGACGTGAAAAAAAATTAAGGGAATAGCCAAAAACTAAAGATACTATACAGGTAATTAAAACTAATCCTATTACCTCAATTGTTCCAAATGAAGCTTTATTTTCTTCGATTTTTGTTGCTTTTTTCTTATTTTTATCTATTTTTGAAATATTAGCCATAATTCACCTCTTACTCTGTTATCATTTTTAAATGCTCTACTATCGTGTCTTTATTATCATAGTATGCTTCTATCTTTTTGTTTTTAATTTTAAATAAGGTTGTTCTACTTATTTTTAATTCGTTTATTTTATCTGTGTTTAAATTGCTCTTATCAGAAATATATCCTTTATTAAAGGTATCATCTAAATCTATCATATAATAATTTAATGATTTTTCCTTTGATGAATAAACAGATAAATAAGCATTATATAAATCTTTATTTAAGTCATCATCAGATATTGCTAGAGCGTAATATGTTCCTTCTTTAGATAATAAATTACTAAATAATATTGTCGAATATGAAATTGTCACATCACCTTCTGAATCATTAGGTATATCTTCCTCTTTCTTTATAAAAAGAGTCAACACGTAAAAAGCCACTAATACTAAGACAATTGCTAAAACAACTTTAACTAACATATCTATTTGGTTTGGATTTGTTATTTTTTCTGCTTTTATTTCCTTTTGTTTTGGTTTTTGTTTTTTAATTTGTACTTTACTCATAATATCACCTACACAATTATATCACGATTTTTTTAGTCGGGGCAACTAAAAAGAAAAAATAGATAAAAATCTATTTTATAACTGGTAACAAATTAATTGATGACGCTATTTTCACTAATTCATCTTCAGACAAATCAGAAGAGAAAATATAATATTCTATACCATTACTTACCCAACTAGCTGAATCAGTAGATAGCGCTAGAAACGAATCGTATAAGAAAGTTGGTTCCCCATGCATTGGAATTGTTGTAAATTCATCTTCAATAGTTGCTGTTTCTTGAACAAATGTAAAAGAAGAATCGCCACCAAACGTTAATATCACTCTTTCGCCGTTTGTTTTTGCCACTTTATTTTGACTTGTCAAAGTAGTGTTTTTAGGCAAATACATCGGATATATAATATCTTCGATTTTAGTAACTGCAGATGTCGTCGAAGTAGTTTCTATATTTTTTTCTAATGCAAAATATTCATTTTCATAATTTTTCTTTAAATCTATCTTTTCAAAAACCATCCTTATTTGAACAATATCTTCATTATTTAATACTTCAACTTTTTCAAAATTGATATTTTTATCGATATATATTTTCTGTTTTGTTAGATCTTTGTTATTCGAATAATTTACTTTTGTAGTAAATATATAATTATCATCAGTTTTTTCAAAGGTTTTTTCTTGATCATTTTTTATATCCTTTAACAGCGTTTGGAGCAAATAAGCTTGTGAGTTATTATATGGCCATTCACTTTGGAATTTAAAACTTTTATTCAATGATGGCGTTATTACATAAACTCCATCTTCATTACGCAGGATAACTTGTTGATGATCGTTCGTTTGATTTTTTAAACTTACTCTAAATTTTTCTTCTTTTTCATATGAAACATCGACATCATAAATATATGTGGTCTCATTATTGACCATTTCTAGTGTTCCTTCTAAATAATAGCCATCAGACGAAGATACTTTTTTTTCTAATTTTGAAAAAACATCATCGACATCTTTCTTTCCACATCCTACCAATAAAAAAACTAATAATATACTAAATAATATTTTTTTCATTTTCCACCTCATTTTGTATTTCAATAAATTATACGATAAATGAAGTTTTTTATACCTTTTTTTATAAACTTTATTGTATTAACTGAATAATTAATATTTTTCTGTATAAAATAATTATAGAAGTGAAAGGAGAATATATGGAAACTTTACAAAAAATAGCCCTGGTTTTTACAATTATTGGTGCTATAAACTGGGGACTTGTCGGTTTGTTGGATTTTAATTTAGTATCATTTTTATTTGGAGAGATGACAACTTTAGCAAGAATAGTATATAGTTTAGTTGCTATTGCCGGAATAATAAACATAGGTATTTTATTCAACCATATAACTGATTAAAAAAATAACAATTTCTTGTTATTTTTTTGTTATCTTAACAGCTATTTTTTTGTTCTTAGAAAGATATTGAACTCGATTGTCAGAACCTTCTACTTTTACCTCTACTTCATGTACACCTTCAGTTAATCCTGTTAAATCAACATAAGCATTTATAAATTCAGAAGTGATTTTTTCTAATACCGATTCAACACCTTTAACATTGATTACTACCGTTTCATCTGCTACCGTTGCAGCATTAGCGCGATACGAATCATTAAGATTTCTAAAGTCAATTCTAACATCAGTAATATCTTTATCGGTTACAGTATCTAATTTTATGTCAACTGTAATACTACTTACTGACATTGATCTTATACCAGTAGGTTTGATCAAATCTTGTTTTGTTCCTATTAAATCTGTTTTTAATCCTTCAACATCGATTGGAACTTCAATATAATTTAAATCTTTTAAGACTTCTAAAGAACCATATACCACTACTTTAGTTGCACTTGCTTCAATAGTTTTTATTGCCTTTCCAAACGCTACTTGACCAATTGGAATTACTTTTATCGTTAATTCCTTACTTGGCGAAGAAATAGTTATATCAGCATCTACTTTACTTGGAACAATCTCAACATCAACTACACTACCATTAATATCATAAGCTTTTAATGTTATGTCTTTCATAGTTTGTATTCCTGTTTCTTGAGATACTAAATTATTTATATCCACAAATGCTTTAACAGATGCCACTTTTGCTAATTGATGTTCTGCACCTTTAACAATTACTTTATCAACATTAACTGAAATGTCATCGATAACTAATTTTGAATCTAACATGTCTTTATTTAATACATCGACTGTTAAACTCTTTGTTTCAGATACTTTATCATAAATTATAACTGTTGCAACAGAAGGACTTATTGTATATTCCAAATCAGAAATTGATTGAGTATACTTTATTGAAACCTTATGTTGTCCTGGTTTTAAACCTGTTAAATCAACAGTAATATCAGGTGAGGGTGATTGTTTTGCAATAAAAAGATTTACTTTGCTACCAACTAAGGTAATATCTACAGTTTCTGGTAAACCTTCAACTACATATGCTTCTCTATTAAATATAGCTGTTACTGGTTGTGACTTTAATACTTCAGCAGAACTTTGAGCATATGTAATGATTTTGCGATCTATTACTACAAAAAGCAATAGCGCTATAAATAATGATACAAATAACAAAGTATTTGTTTTAGATAACCAATTTTCAATTGTTTTACTAGAATTTGTTATTTTATTAGTAATTCCTAATATTAATTTAGTAATTGGTATAACAATCGTTTTTTCTATAATTTTTCTAATGTTTATGAAAAGTGATTTAATTACTTTCAATATCTTCTTCATCTAATAATTCCTCACTTTCTATAGATTTTTTAGGTCTAAGTTCCTCCAGAATCATTAATTTAAATTCATCTAATGTTAAATTGTAATGTAATTCCCCACGGAGTGCTATAGATAGACGTCCTGTTTCCTCTGAAGCTATCAAAGAAATACAGTCTGTTTCTTCAGCAACTCCTAAAGCCGCTCTATGACGAGTTCCTAGTCTCTTACTTATTCTAACACTGTCGCTAGTTGGAAAAACTGCCCCAGCACAAGTTATTTTATCGCCTTGAACAATTACACCACCATCATGTAATGGGTTATTCGGCCAAAATATTGAGATAATCAATTCAGAACTAATATCAGAGTAAATTTTTTTGCCCTTTTCGATATATTCTACTAAACTGTTATCTTTTTCAATAACTAATAATGCTCCGATTCGCATTTTTTTCATATATTCAAACGCATTTACAATTTCATATACAACTTTTTCTCTTTCATCAACAGTTAAAACCTTATGACGACCTAATAGTTGACTTCTTCCTAATTGTTCTAAAACATTTCTTATTTCAGGTTGGAACACAATAATTAATCCAATAGGTCCCCATTCGATTACATAGTCCATCAAAAAATTAATAGTTACTAATCCTAACCAATCGCTTAGTAATTTTAGTATTAAAACTATAAATACTCCTTTAAATAATAATATCATTTTTACATTTTTTCTTAAGTTTTTTAATATAAAATAGAATACCATCCAAGAGATAAGTACGTCTATTAATTTTATAAATAAATCTAATATTTCATCTACACTCATGTTATCCTCCAAATCTCTATAAAATTATAGCACATTTTTATACTTTTTTCTATTTTGTTTTTAAAAAAATAAAAAGATGCTTTAAGCATCTTAAAACTTCCATACATCTTCTTCAGATTCAGAAGATTTTGTTGTATTATTTTCCTCATTTTGTTCAGGAAGTTCAATTATTTCAGGTCCGGATACATTAAGTTGCTCTGGTTCTAACTCAGATACATTAAGTTGCTCTGGTTCTGAAGGACTAATTACTTCCGTATTTAATTGTTCAACTGCAGGAATCTCTGTTACTATGTCTTCTTGTATAGTTGGAGAAACCTCTAGTTCTTCATAATTAGGAACCGTTGGCACAGGGTTAATCGGTTGAACAGGTTCGATTGTTTCTACCGGCATTTCAACAACTGGTTCTGAAATAACAAATTCTTCTACTGTTGGTCTAGTTTCTTCTATTACCGGTTCTGAAACAATATTTTCTATTGGATTGAAATCATCTTTTTCTTCCTTAACTTTTTTCTTTTCTGCTTTAGCCATTAAAGCGGCTTGCTTCTTCTCTTCTTTTTCTTTTTTAAGCGCTAATCTTTCTTCTTCCTTAGCTTTTTTCTTTTCTTCTTTGGAAAGCTTTTTTTGTTTTGTTTCTTCTAAAGAATTGTCATCAGTTAATTTTTTGTTTTTTGCTTCTTCTTTTTCAAGTCTAATTTTTTCTTTTGCTTCTTCCCTGATTTTCTCTTCTTCTTCTTTTTTAAGTCTTTTTTCTTCCCTTACTTTTGCTAATTCTTCGTTTCTTTTAGCTTTTCGCTCATCACTTGCTTGTTTTATAGCCACAAAATCAGTTTTTTCTGCAAAATAACCGATAATAGCCATTACAACAATTACACCAACTATTACAAGTATCATCCATGTTTCCATTGTACTCCTCCTATTTTCTATTTTTATAATATCATTATTATTAACGATTTTCAAGAATTATTTTTCTAAATAGTCCTCACCCTTAAATGGTTCTGTTTTTAATAATGTATTATATCCCTGCTGTCTTAGTGCTTCATAGAGAACTATTGCAACTGAATTAGATAAATTAAGACTTCTAATCTTATCAGTCATTGGAATACGCATACAAGTTTCTAAATTGTCTTTTAATATTTTTTTAGGGATTCCTGTACTTTCTTTTCCAAAAATAAAATATATATTTTCTTTATTATTACTAAAATCAAATGAACTATGTGGTTGTTTGCCATATCTTGTAACATAATAGAAAATTCCAAAATTTTTTGCTTTGAAATCTTCATAATCATCGTATATTACATAGTCACAGTTATCAACATAATTTACACCGCTTCTTTTAATTGTTTTATCATTTATTATAAATCCTAAAGGACCTATTAAATGTAATCTTGATCCAGTTCCTGCACATGTTCTCATTATGTTTCCTGTATTTTGTGGAATCTCTGGTTCATATAAAACAATATTAATCATCGGTTTCTTCATACTTTTCTATAATTTTTTTTATTTCTTCTAATGTTATGTCCTTTTTATTCTTATATAAAATATCGATAACTTTTCCGTTTTCAAAAATAATTAAATTTGGGAAAATATCAAAACTAGCGCTTGTTAAATTTTCCTCAAAATATGTTGCTTTGATAGTTACTAAATCATTTTCTTCAATTTTTTTTGTATCAAAATAAACAATAGCGTTTATTAAATTATTTTCTTTTATGTAATTCATAAAGTCTTTTTCAAAAACTGTATAGTTATTATTATCATTTGCACTGAAATATACTATTGCATTAGGATTATCCATAATATAGTTAGGTAGTTCATCATAACTTATTTCTGAAATGAATTTTGACAAGACATTATCTTTTTCAATTAAATATATTGTATACATTTTAAAAACATACCAAGAGAGCCAAATTGTAAGTATAGATGCTAAAAAAAGCAAAACATAATTACCTATAGGTTTTTTCATATCGTTATTTTTCATCTTATCACCACTATCTATATATATTATAACATATTTTTTTTGTTATCAATTTAAAATTATTCTGTTGTTTTTACTTCCTCAATTTTTACAACAGGTAAAAATATACCTTCTTCTTCAGCCATATCTTTGTATTTTATTCTGAAAGCATCTAACTCTTTTATAATACTATCAGGATAAATTCTTTTACTTTGTTTTATAGCATTGTAAACATCTAAAAGATCTACCATTTCTTTATCTTCAAATAAAGCATTTGAAAACGATTGATTTAAAATTGAAAACGCCACATCCGGGTACATAGCCGCTAAACCATAAACCCTCTTATACTCACTGGTTGCTTCAACAATCGATGTAACTAATTTTTCAATAACAAATTCATTATATTTAAATTTTATTCCTGTTTTTTTCTCAATACGTCCTAAAGAACCCATTAAAATTTTTACAGTTGTTGGAATGTCTGGTTCTTCAACATCTATTCTGTCAAAACGTCTTAAAAAAGCACGGTCTCTTACAATATAAGTATCATATTCAATTGTAGTTGTTGCTCCAATTGCCTTAACGTCCCCTCTATCTAGAGCTGGTTTTAAAATATTTGCTAAATCCATAGGGCCATCGTTAGTGCCACCAATTAAAGTGTGAACCTCATCTATAAACACTATTGTTTTATTCATTTTTTTAAGTTCATCGACTAATAGACTAATAACCATTTCTTCTCTACCATCAACAGTTATTTTTCCAATTAAAGAAGTAGAGTTTATCTTAATAATTGTATACCCCTTTAATGCATTAGGAACCTCGTTTCTTTGAATCATGTATGAAAGACCTTCCACTATCGCTGTTTTACCAATACCAGGCTTTCCTACTAATAAAGCTGACTTATCAGGTGTTAAAAGTACAATTATAAGTTTTTTTATTTCCTCTTCACGAGCAATTGCGGGATTAGTAATGTATGTTTTGATAGTTAAATTCTCACCATACATATCAACAACACTGAGTTCTTGTTTTTTTGATTGTTCAACTTTCTCTAAACCCAAAACTTCTATATTTTTTTCCATGATTTCACCCCAAATATCCTTTTTTCGTTAAACTTGAAACAACTTCTGTTAAACTTGCTGCTCCTGTTATCCTATCATATGTTGTCGTCTCTTTTCCATTTTCAACAAATATAGTTGTTGGCGTTGATAAACCTCTTGGAAAAGAAAACAAAGATGTAAATATATTTTCTTCACTTTCCTCTAAAAGAGAAACATCTATTATATGTATATCAACATTATGTTTGTTTATCAATTGATTTAAAGTTTTATTATAGTTTTGACAATGTGAGCAATCCTCTCGAGCAACTACTAAAACAAAACTTTCTTTATTATCTAATTTAATATTAAGTTCTTGAAAATCAATTTCTATTAATTTACCTTTAGTACATCCTACTAACATTGTTGTCATTATAAATAAAAATATAATTTTTAATAATTCTTTTTTCATATTTCCACCATATAAATTATAACATTTTTTTAGAATAAAAAAAGAGTTTTTACTAACTTTCCTCTTTTTTATAAACTATTAATTGTTCTGGTTGCAAATATATGCTGGCATTTTGATTTAATAAGTCATCTTTTGTTAATCCCAGTTGTTCACTGACACTACCTAAAGTATCGCCTTCTTTAGTAATAAATATTCCTACATCAGAACGTGGAATAATTATTTCTTGATTAGGATAGATATATTCTTCTTTTGATAGACCGTTTAAAAGTGCTAGATTGTCAACACTCACACCATATCGGTTTGCAATTGAATAAAGAGAATCTCCAGCTTTTATCGTATATTTAAAAAATATCTCGTTTCGTGTGCCCGGAACAATTACATTAGTACCTGGAACTAATTGAAAATCATTTGGAAATCCATTAATTGTATTTAAAAATTCAGCTGTTGTATTAAATCTTTGTGCAACACTTTCTAAAGTATCACCATTTCTTACTTGATAAATAGTATACATAAATCACCTCATTACATTATATGAGTTCATCATTTTTATGCAATAAAAAAGTAAGATTATCTTACTATTATATTTCTTATTACCTTTGTATCTCCCAAAGAATAAGTTATTTGATACACACCTTTTGTAGATAAATTAACAATTCCCGAAACATTAACCTCGTCAGTAGCATCAACTAAACCTTTTCTAGCTGTATAACCCGGATCAATATATCCAGCCCCTGTCATACTATATACCTCAACAGGATTTCCCTTTAAAGTTATTATATTATCTACTCTATCTTTAGTATCCGCAATTGTCGATTCAACTATTTCGAAATTATACTTTCTACCAGTCAAAGATATTTTAAACGTCATATAGTTTGCAAAAGGTTTATTTGTTTTTGGATTTTCAACTGCTCTATCGACATAACCCGCATATTTTAATTGTGCTAAAGTTAAATATAAGACTTCACTTGCATATAAAGGTCTCAACCTAGTATCATCTAAAGACCAATCTTCAAGGTTTATTTTCATTTCATTTAATTGAACAATATATAGAATATCTCTTTCTTTTCCTAATCTTTGATCTATTGCTACGAACGATATCAAAAACAAAATACTCAAAATTATTATTATTCCCAACATTTCGACTAAAGAAAATCCTTTTTTATTCATATTTTCCTCTTCTCATTATAATTATAACCAAATTGTAACATTTTTATTTATTTTTTTCAACTTTTTCAAGAAATTTAAATTCCCCTATACATATACTATACTGATAAACAAATTTAATAATAAAATGTTTATAGGTTAATTATTTACACTGAAAACTAATTAGCGAATATCATATTAATGAAAATAAAAGAAGGGGTGGATTATATGTGTAATAAAGAAAAATCTAGTTGCATCGCAGAAATACTATCAGTTATAAACATACTACAACAAAACGCTGATTGTGTCGATACTTGTTTAGATTCTTGTGATAAGGGTTTCCTTGGAAGCGGTGCTACTAAATTTAAATGTAACACAAGACCTGTCGTATTATATACTTGTGCTGGAAACGGAGTTCCTTTCTCAATGCCAGTTTCCAAAACTAGTGATTGCCAAAATACAGAAGAAAGCTCATGCGTATTTAGAGTAGAAAAATTAGATGGTAATTGTGCAACTTTCAGAGTTTTAAAAAGAAACCGTTGTGATACAGAATCAAGTTTAGCACCTTACACTGCTACAAATAGTTTTTTTACAATGAATTTAGATTGTTGTTGTGCAATTAGATGTTTAAATGATACTTTTGTTGACTGCATTTAGTTTTATTCAAAAAAATCAAGATTATTCTTGATTTTTATTTTGGTAATCAATATCGATTATAGAAGATATTGGTATTAATTCATTCTCACTTGTAATTAAACTTGTACTATTTTTACCAATTATTCTCTTTGTTACGGTTCCTTTTTCTAAAGTTATAACTACATCAGCTTTATATATATAATTTGAAGATTTGAAAATTGTGTTTATCTTTTGATTAACGTTTTGACCTATTAAACTAGTTCTTGCACTACTATCTTTTTGAGGACTTCTATCTTCATAAGAACAATATACATTATTATTGTTTTTTAGATCGCCGATATTTTTATTGGCAAATACGCCCGGTAACTTTTTATTCATATTCCACCTCATTATAGTCTATGAATAAAACTCATTTTTTTGACTATTTTATAACATGGCTGTTTATATAGTCATATATAACTTTATTTCCTTCTTTACTTAAATGAACACCAGGTGTTTCTTTTTCATCTAATCTAGCATATTCATCTTTTAAATTACCTTGTGAATCTTTTAGCACTTCGGCAGAATTTAAAAACGGAATATTTAATTCATCACACAATTTTAATAAATAATAATTGAATTTATTAATTTTATCGTTTGTTATTTTTCCTGTGTCGTCACTTATTTTTGCAACTGGCGGTATCGATTGAACAACTAATAAGGTATCGGGACTAGCTTTTTTAATTCCTTCTAATAATTTTTTATAATTTGAAATAAAGAAATTTACTTCCATAAATGATACACTGTTAGTCCCAAGCGTGAATATAACTTTTTTGGGTTTCTTTTCCTCAAATACTTCAATAAATGTTTTACCAGTTTCTTGATGACTAACAAAAATTTCGTTAGTAAGAGCAGTTTCTGGATTTATTCCATTTTTATGCCATAACCTACTTCCAGGTATTATTTGATTCATAACATAATAGAGTGCTACTGAATCACCAGCAATTATAAAGTCATCAGCATAACCTTCTCGGTATTCTGATTTTACAATTAAAGTATTAGGGTATAGCCCATCTAAACTAAAATCTTTTTTATTTAGATCTAAACGACTTTCGGTAACATTTACAGTACGAATAACTTCTGCTTTATTATTGCTACTATCACTTACACTATATTTAATAATATAAGCACCCTTTTTAGATGCATTAACTTTGCCTTCTACTTTTACCTTTGAAGTGATATCCTTATCAAAATTATCTAAAACTTTATATCCTGGTTCTTTATAGTTATCCCCTATTGTTAAAACTATTTCATTACCACCATCAAGTGTAATAACAGGATCAATTTCATCTTTTATTTTAACTGAAATGATTAGTTCATAATCTTTTTCATTTAAATTATACTTAAATGTTATCTTATATTTATTTACATTTAAATCGTTTTGATTTGCACTGAATACAACTTTTTCAGTCACGTCTTCTTTTTTATAAGTAGCCTTAAATTTTAATTCAAGGTTTCCTTCTTTATCTATTACTACTGGTTCATTTAATATTTCTACTTTAAAGTCTTTATTATTAAATAAGGTATTAACAATAAAATAGATTATTAATAGAAATAGTAATAATTTTAAAATATTTTTTTTCTTTAATTTTACTTTCTTTCTCGCCATATTATCACCTATTTGATTATATCATAATCTATCGAATTTAAAACCAATTAATATTCCAAAAAACATAAAAAACATTCCTATTAACACTTCTATTAAATCATAGCTATTTTGAAACAGTTGAAAAATGAGCAATAGTATTGACATAATAACAAAACCAAAAATTAGAAAATAACTTCCGATTTCATAATTTTTTAAACAGTAGTCGACACCTTTGATAACTACAATTGATCCTATAATTATACCTATTATAAAATAAATCAAGAATCCTAAATCAACAACACTTATAGCCATTATTATTTCATTGTAACAATTTAAAATCATAAACACAGCAGTACCACTTATTCCAGGAATTATCATTGTAATAGATTCAATAATCCCTAGTAAAAATATATTAATTTTATTATCGATATCGATATTGACAGATACATTGTTTAAAGAAAATGTAAACATCAAAATTAAAGGAATAAAGAGCAAAAAAAGGTTTTTAACACTAAAATTATCCTTAATTTTTAAAAACAAAGATGGCAATCCTCCAATAATTAAGCCAACAAAAAGTAATATAGTTGTAAGATAATGTTTATCTAAAGAATAAGATATAATATTGCTACCTAATACTATTGAAGTTAATATTCCTAATCCTAAAACAGATAAAAATTTTGAATTGTTTTTTACATCTTTTAAAAAATTAGAGATTGTTTTAATGCTTTTATCATATACTCCTAGACTGATTGCGAGCATTCCACCACTAACGCCAGGGATTATTTTTCCTAAGCCAATTATTAGCCCTTTTATAAACAAAATCATGATTTCACCTAATTAATCTTATTGTTATCAAATTGCATATATGATAAAATAGTTATTGGAAAGAGGGATAGTATGTATGATGTTGGTATAGTTGGTTGTGGACCGGCAGGTATCTTTACAGCCTTAGAATTATTAAAGGCAAATCCTAATTTAAAAATAATAATGCTTGATAAAGGCAAAAATATAAAAACGAGAGGTTGTCCTAAAAAACAAACTATAAAATGTATTGAATGTCAACCTTGTAGCATATCTTCCGGCTTTGGTGGTGCTGGAGCATTCAGTGATGGGAAATTATCACTTTCTAAAGATGTAGGTGGATGGTTAGAAGACTATGTTGGCGAAGAAAAATTAAACGAATTAATCGATTATGTCGATAAAGTATATATCGAATATGGTGGCACTAAAAAGATATCCTACAATCAAAAATTTGCAGAACAAATGGAATACGATTGCAGTAAAGTTGGTTTAAGATTTGTTAAATGTCCAATAAGACATCTAGGTACAGAAAAAAGTGCAGCTATTATGGATAGAATGTACGATTACTTGTTATCTTTTAAAAATGTTACCATTTTAACTTTAAAAGAAACAATAGATGTGGATTTTAAAAATAAAGTAATTATAACCAAAGACAATAGATATCCATGTGAAAACATAGTTTTAGCAGTTGGTAGAAGCGGTTCTGAGTGGTTATATAACAAATGTAAAGAAAACAAAATTAAAAGTGTCAACAATCAAGTTGATATTGGTGTTCGTGTTGAACTTCCAAGGTCTATAACAGATGCTTTAACAGATCAATTATATGAATTTAAAATATATAACACATCTAAGACAACTGAAAATGTCGTTAGAACATTTTGTATGAATCCGGGTGGTTTTGTAACCCAAGAGAATTATGATGATAATTTAGCGTGTGTAAATGGGCATAGTTTTAAAAATGAAAAAAGCAATTTAACTAATTTTGCTCTATTAGTTTCAGCGCATTTTACAGACCCTTTTGATAAACCAATCGAATATGGAAAATACATTGCCAGACTTTCAAATATGCTTACAGGTGGCAAGATAATGGTTCAAAGGTTATGTGACTTAAAAGAGGGTAAAAGATCTACTGCTAATCGTATAAAAAAATTAACTTATACTCCTACTTTAGCAGATGCTGTTCCTGGAGACTTGTCGTTCGCACTTCCTGGAAGAATATTAAACGCTATTTTAGAAACATTTGATGAATTAGAAAAAATTTGTCCTGGAATATCAGGAAAAGATACTATTTTATATGGTGTAGAGGTTAAATTTTATTCTTCAAAAATAATTGTAAATAATAACTTAGAAACTGCAAGTAAAGGCATATACGCTATAGGGGATGGTGCAGGAATCACAAGAGGATTAATGCAAGCTTCCATAAGTGGCGTTATTGCTGCTAGAGATATATTAAAAAAACAGGATTGACCTGTTTTTTTTAAACCCCCTCATAATTATTCTTTTTTCTTAAATAAACTTTCCTTAAAAAGTCAATTGGAATTACAGTTGTTGCTAGCAAAATAATAGCAATCAGTTCTTTAAACATTAATCCATTAGTCCTAAATAAAGTGCCACCAAAATAAATAAGTATCAACTGAATAATTACAATAAGCAATATAATAAACAAAAACACTTTATTTTTACTAATATTTGCAAAAATATTTAACCTGTTAGTTCTAGCATTAAAACAATTAAAAATTGAAACAAATATAAATAATCCAAAAAATGCTGTTAAAATAGTTAATTGATTGTTTCCAAATAAAGCATTTAATAAATCGCTTTTTAAAAATATAATACACAATAAAGAAGAGTAAATCCCTGTAAATAGTATTGCTTCTATCATATATTTATTAACAATTTGTTCATCTTTTTTCTTAGGATGTTCTTCCATATATTCCTTTAATGGAGGCTCAAAAGAGAATGCTAAGCCAGCTAAAGTATCCATTACCATATTAATCCATAACATTTGTATAACTGTTACTGGTGTTTCTATTCCAATAAAAGGTCCGACAATTGATAAACTAACTGCACATAAATTGACTGTTAATTGAAATATTATAAATCTTCTAATACTTTTAAATATTGTTCTACCATATAAAATTGAAGTTCCAATTGAATTAAAACTATTATCAAGTAAAACAATATCAGAAGCTTCCTTTGCCACCTCTGTTCCACTACCCATTGCAAATCCTACGTCAGCCTGTTTTAAAGCCGGTGCATCATTAACGCCATCTCCAGTCATTCCAACTACCAAATCCATTTCTTGACAGATTCTTACTAATCTACTTTTATCTTGTGGCAATGCTCTTGCAATTACCTTTAATGAAGGTAATATTTTTTTTATTTCTTCATCTGTTTTCATATCAAGCTCACTACTAGTTAAAACAATACCACCTTCTAATAAATTTAATTCCTCGGCAATATTAATCGCCGTTTCTTTATTATCACCCGTTATCATAATAATATTTATATGAGCTTTTTTAACAGTTTCAATTGTCTCTTTAACATCATCTCTTATTTCATCTTTTATAGCAACTAAACCAATATAAGTTAAACTTTTTACATTTTCTTTAAAAGAAGCCATAACTAAAACCCTAATACCTTTTTTAGTATATTGTTCTATATCCCTATTTATCTCTCTTTTACTCAATAAACTTTTAATATTCCCGTCATCATCATAATATTTTGTACAATAAGGAATAATTTTTTCTGGAGCACCTTTTATTAGTCCTAAACCACTTCTTAAAGTAACCATTGAAAATTTATTTTTACTATCAAAAGGAATAACTTTAATAACGTCTTTTTCTACCGGCTCTTTAAAAAAATTTGCCAAAGCCTTATCTGTTGTATTTCCACCAATCACGTCCCCATCATAATTTGATTCATTATTTACAAGCATTGAAGTCTTGGCAATTTCATATATTCCTTTTTTTTGAAGTTCAAACACATTCTTATAACGCCTTAAAGATGCTGTTACAAACTCAGATACTTCTAACTTTCCTTTTGTTAAAGTACCTGTTTTATCTGTTAATAAAACATTTATATTTCCAGCAGTTTCAATTCCTACTAGTTTTCTAACAAGTACATTATTTTTAATCATTTTGCGCATATTAGATGAAAGTACTAAAGTAATCATCATCGGCAAACCTTCCGGAACTGCAACTACTATAACAGTGACCATCAAAGTTGCCGCATACAGTAAATGTCCTATCATTAAAGGTCCATTTGTAATAGTTTCACCTATTCTTATAAAATTAAAATTGTTTTGTAAAACAATATTAGAAAAAAGATAAGAAAGACTAACTAAGAAAGCACATACATATCCTATTTTACTGATAAATTGCGCTAGAGTACGAAGTCTTAATTTTAATGGACTGTCACTAGCCTTAACTTGAACTTCCTGTGCTAATTTACCATAAAAAGTATTATCCCCAACTTTAGTTACTCTCATAATTGCATTTTTATTGTATACCGTTGTTCCTCTAAAAAGCATTGATTCTTCAACATTATCACTTTTGCGCTTATATTTTTCTTTGGTTTCACCATTTATTGAAGACTCATCAACCCCTATTTCACCTTCAATAACAATTCCATCAGCAGGTATTTTATCCCCAGTTGATAAAAGCACAATGTCACCTACAACTACGTCATTAATATTAATCTCAATTATTCTTTTATTTCTTTTGACTCTTACTTTTAACTTAGAAGCTTCCTCTTGTAATTTTTTAAAAACTTTTTCACTACCATACTCTGATATAGTAGATATAAAAGATGCTAAAAAAATAGCAATTACTATTCCAATAGTTTCATACCAATCATGCTGTTTTAGCAAAAAAATCACTTTAATCGCTAAAGCTATAAGCAATATTTTAATTATAGGATCCCCTAAGGATTCTATCAACATTTTAAAAAAACTATTTCTTCTTGTTTTAGTTATATCATTACTTCCATATTTTTTCTTACTTTCTAAAACTTCTGCATCATTTAGTCCATATATTCTATCCATAGCATCTCCTTCAATAAAATATATAAATTTAAGTTAAAAGATAGAAGTAGTTTAACATTTCAAATATCGACAATATTGTTTAAATTAATTTAAATATGTTATAATCAACAAGGTGATTATATGAAATTAGAACAATTAGGAAAAAATACTTTTGTACTTTATGGAAAGACCAATATTGGTTTTTATTTATTTAATAATAATGATGTCGTTGTAATTGATACAGGCTTAAATAATGATTCTGCAAAACAGATCCTTGAAATATGCCAAAATAATAACTGGAATATAAAATGCGTTGTTAATACACATGCTCATGCTGACCACATCGGTGGCAATAATTACATTCAAAATGAATTAAATATTCCGATCTATACTAATAAAATGAATATTCTACTTTGTGAACATCCTCATTTACAAACCGTTATAGCATATGGTGGATATCCTTCAAAAGAATTAAGTCATCCTCTATTAGTGCCTCTAAAATCAGAAGTTGCTCAAATAGAAAACAATATTTTACCTGAATGTTTTGAAATTATAGACCTCCCTGGACACCTTGAAGACATGATTGGCTTTAAAACCGATGACGATGTTATATTTTTATCGGATGCAGTAACTGGGATAAATCTTTTAAATAAGGCAAGACTTCAATTTGTTTATGATATTGAGACGAATTTTAAAACTTTAAATAAAATTAAAAATATCAAAGGAACTTATTTTGTTCCAAGCCATGGTGAAACATCTGAAAATGTAGGTGAATTAGTAGAAGAAAATAAAAAAAATATAAATTATTCAATTGATTTATTAAAGGATATTTGCAATAATCCTAAAACATTTGATGAAATAATGAAAGCTATATTTGATCACTTTCATATGAAAATGAATTCAATTCAATATAATATAATTGCAACAACTATTAAATGTTATCTATCTTATATGTTAAATGAAAATTTAATAACGAACGAAATAGGCGATAACTTATTATTATGGGAAACAACAAAAAAGAAAGGCTAACCTTTCTTTTTTTCTTCCATAATTATATTATAGATACAAGAATAACTTCTCGTATTATAAAATCTACAAAACTTTCTAATACTTACACTAGATTTTTTATATAAATTAATGATTTTTTCTTTTTCTTCTTCACTTACTGCATTTGCCGGTTTTTTAAACTTGTTGCCATGTTCTAGTTTAATAGTATTATTTTTAATTGATCGCACTAATTTAAATATGTATTTTGGATGATAATTAGTAATTTCTGCAATCTCCTCATAAGTTAAATAACTTTCATTGTTTAACTTCTTTTTGATTAATTTAATTGCTTCTTCTTTATTCTTACTCACTATATCACCTATTAAATAATATCACTTTATAATTTATTTGTAAATTATAAATCTATAACTTTTTGAATATCTATAAATCTATAATTAGTACAATTATCTGTTCTATAGAAAGCTTTTCGTTCTTTAGTGTTTAATTTGACAAATAATATGCTTATATCGTTACGATTAGTTATCTTACGAATCATATTTTTATCAAATATTATCTTCTCTACCATAAAACTCCCTTCAATGAAACAATATTATACTAGTTTAAAATAAATTGTCAAATTTGAAATTACTTACCTTTTTTATTTCTTGTTTTTAATAACATAACCTTTTCAGTTTCTAATTGTTCAGTTTCTTTTGGATATCCTAATACACCCTTTAATGATTCTAAAGTCTCTGGATCTAATGGAGTTCCATCTCCTAATATTTGTACTACATCATTTATCAAGCTATTATATTTTTTATCGATACTTTTAAACTCTTTCTCGATTTCTTTTAAACGATTATCCGCTCTTTGTTTATTTATAGTATCAGTATTTAAATTTAAAGTTCTTTTCATAGCTTCATATACATTATCGATATCTTTTCTTCCTAAACCAGGAATTTTACTATATTTTTCATCTTCTGATAAAGTAATATTTCTTTTTCCTACATATCCTTTTGTTTTATCAATTAGATATACACTGTGACCTTGTCTTTGTCCTAAAAATAGATTTGCACTATGCCAAGAATCAATACCCGTTAATGAAGCAGTTCTAATTACAGTAACATTATCAAATTTTTGTTCGGAATCTTGATGTAAATGACCTACAAAAACATAAACATTTTTAGCCCTACTAAACTCTTCTGGAAATTGATATTTAATATTTTCAGCTATTTTTTTATCATTTAAATTTTTTCCTTCTGGGCTTTTACCATGACTAAATACAATTAAATTATCACCAAATGATTGACAAGTACTATATCTTAAATCCTTAAATCCAAAATCTACTTGTACTTTTGGATCTTTAGTTTGATTATATATATCATATATATTAGTAAATAAACTGAAACTTGATTTTTCATCGTGATTTCCTGGATTACCTTTAACAATTACCTTATCAAATTCTGTTTTTAATGTCTCAATCATTTGAAGATATCCAACTTTTCCCCATAAATATATTTCTTTAAATCTCGTGTCATTATGTTGTGGTGTTCCTGCTGTTGTTTTATCATCTACCGTATCACTATTAAAATAATCATTTCCAATTCCTAAAATTAATCCTGATGCTTTTTGTTGTCTTTGATATTCAACTATCTCGTAAACAACTTTTACTATACGCCACATTGCTTGTTTAGTTGAATAATCTTCATGATCGGCCATTGTTGCTAATTTACCTAAATGTAATTCTAGTCCTGGCGAAACCATTATTAAATCTTGATTATATTCACTTTTTTTAACAGGTGTTTTAGTTTTACCAAAGAAATCAAATGGTGTTAAACAATGGTCTGATAAAAAGTTATTTAACCAATTATCACATTCTTCTTTTGTATAATACAATACAGGGTTCTTTTTCTTACCAATTATAATAGTAAATTTATCATTTTGTACTTTTGTTATCTCTTCTTTACCATCGTTTTTAGTCTTTACAGGAGTTGTCCATCCTCCCATATTTATTTTTTGAACTTCAAATCTTCCTGGATTAAATCCTAAATATGTTAATAAAAAGATGTCATCAGCTATTTTTTCTTGTATTTTTCTTTTTATAACATCAGGTGCATCTTTATCTAAGTCAACTCCGAAAACTGGTCCATAATCTTCCCTAGGAATCGATAAAGTTCTTGTCAACGGACCTTCAAAACTAACCTCATCTTTTTTAATAGTCCCTACTTGTTCTTCTTTCTTTATTAATTTTTCGGTCATATCACAATATGTAAAAAATAATTGTGGATTTACTGAAGTACTGAAGACCAAACTTTTACTTCGTGATGATAAAGCACTAGGACTTATTTCCTTTTTTTCAACTTCATAATATAGTTGTGCTCCTTCTGCCCAAGTACCAATAACTTTCTGTTTTTTTAATGTGTTAATATAAAATATTAACGTCTCATTGTATTTTACTCGCATTTCCATTCTCCCCTCAAAAAAAAGACGACCCAAAAAGTCTTCTTTTATTTTATCTATTATTTGATTGTAGTTTGAATACGTTACTCATACTATCACTACCTCAACTTAATTGTAACATAAACATTGTTTTATTTCAATCAAAAATCGTCTTTTTTATGCTTTATATTCATTTTTAAAATCCCTTATTTTTTCAACAAATTCCAAGTCTATCAGTTCCCAAGGGACATCTACTCCATTTTTATTTGAAAGCCCAAATGAACCTACATCTGACCACTTACTATATAGAGGTCTTTTCAATCCAAATTTTTCAATTATTGCTCTTGGTTTTAAATCCACTAAAGTAAGAACATATTCTTCTAACTTCATCATAAAATCAACCGATACATCATCTGTTGATATAATGTCGAAAGATAGTGCTCTTTCTAAACCAATAGCGTAAGAAACTTGAACAATACACTCTTTTAAGATACCTGAAGCTACAATATTTTTAGCAATCCAACGACACATATATGCCGCACTTCTATCTACTTTTGTAGCATCCTTACCACATAGAGCGCCACCTCCAATTGGTGCGTAGATTCCATAAGAATCAACTACTTGTTTTCGGCCAGTTACTCCGGCATCTGCCATTGGACCACCAAATTCAAATTTACCAGTTGTATTAAACAAAAATTCCTCTATTTCTTTATCGTGTACTATATCTTTATATTTTGCTAAAACAGGTTTTACAATTTTTTCATACATTAATTCTTTAGCAACTAACATATTTACACCTGCTATCGTTTGAACTGATAACACAACGGTTTTAACATAAGGTTTATCATAAGTATGGTAATCAACAGTTACTTGTGATTTCATATCTGGTTTCGTAAACTCTAAAGTCGGTGCCATTAATTGTACTCTTCTAATTAAAGCATGTGCAATTGAATGTGCTAAAGGAAATAACTCATCAGTTTCATCGCATGCATAACCGATCATTACACCTTGATCCCCAGCTCCTCCTAAGTCTACTCCTAATGCAACATCACCCGATTGGTTCTTAATTAAATTTGTTACCTTTGGAATATAAGTATAGCCAACTTTTTTAATTGTATCGGCAACCACCTTATCATAATCTATTTTTGCTTTTGTGGTTATTTCACCACTAAGTATTACATTTTCATCTTTTACTAATATTTCACATGCAACACGCGAATTTTCATCTTGTTCTAAACATGCATCTAAAATAGCATCAGCAATAACATCACAAAGTTTATCTGGTTGTCCGCTTCCTACTGATTCTGAAGTATATATTCCTTTCATATTTACCTACCTTTCACTACTATCATTTTATAATAAAAGTTGCATTTTTACAAGGGAAAACTCTAAAATACGATTTATTTACAATATTATATATTTTTTTATTTCTTCGATTTTTGATAAATCTATTTCAAACTCCTTAGAATTATTCATATCTTTTAATTTAAATACGTTATTTGAAGTTTCATTTTTTCCTAATACAATAACATAAGGAATATTTTCTCTAGAAGCATATTCAAAACTTTTTTTAACTTTTTTTGAATTCATTTCAATTAAAACTCGGTATCCATAACTTCTTAATTTCATTGCTAATTTTAAAGACTCTTTTTCAGTATCCATTGGAATAATATATATATCGATTGCATTGTTGATTTTTAATTGCTCGTTTTTTAATATCATATATATTGGTTCTAGTCCAAAAGATAAACCGATTGCAGGATATGTATTCCCGTCTTCAATAAATTCAGTTATTATTTTATCGTATCTACCACCACCACCAAGTGCACATGTTAACCTATTTTCTATATCATAAAATTCAAACACAATACCGGTATATATTTGTAATCCTCTCGCTAAAAAAGGCGAGAATTTTGTCTTACCTTCTATTTCCAAGTACTTTAAATAACTAGACACTTCCATAGCTTCACTTAATCCTGTTTTTAATATTTCATTTGTAGTTTCTACATATTTATTATTAAGTTCATCTAAATCAGCAATAAAAAGTTCAAACAGTTTTTCTATTTGTTTTTGTTCTACCCCTTTTTTAAGTAGTTCTGAACTTACTCCTTCTTTACCATCTTTATCCATTTTATCTAAACTTAAAATAACTTCATCTATTAATTCTTCATCAATTGAAGCCTCTTTTATTAAACCTGCCATTATTTTACGATTATTCCATACCGCTTTAACATTTATTCCTAAATCTTTATATGTGTTAATAGCCATATTGATTTGTTCTGCCTCAATTAATCGATTATCAATTCCAACAACATCGACATCACATTGATAAAATTCGCGACTTCTCCCAGCTTTAACAGGACCATTTCTAAATACTTTCCCTATCTCATACCTTCTAAAAGGGAGTCTTAGATCTTTCTGCATTCCAATTACCTTGCAAAAAGGTACAGTTAAATCAAATCTAAGCCCCAGATCACGATTACCTTGATCCGTTAAAGTATATATTTCATTTAGTATTTCTGCGCTTTCATCATATTTGTAAGATAATAAATCGTAATAGCATATTATCGGTGTCTCTAAAGGTAAATAACCATATTTTTCAAAATTTTTCTTTAAAGTATCCATAATATTGTTTCTAATTTTTTGCTCTTGAGGTAGAAAATCAAAACTACCTTTGATATTTTTTAATTTCATAATTTCCTCCTATAAAAAAAACCTATACAGTCTGTATAGATTTCATTTCTTTTTATACAGACACAAGCACCAAAAATAGCACTTGTATCTTTTTTTATTACAAGCGCTGAATATTATGATGATGTGTATTAAATTTTTTCATAATATCTCCTCCACATTGAAATATAGATTAGCACAGACATTTAATTTTGTCAAACTACTTTTCGTTAAAAATAATCTCACACATTGCTAATTGAGCGGCATTTAGTTTCTCTTTCTTAATTTCAGCTCTATCAAATACTATCATTCCAAAAAATTCCCAAATTGCAAACCATACAATAATACTGAATATCTCCGTTAAACCAGCTAATAAATTCATTTTATTTAGGAAAAAAAACAATAATAAACTAATTATTCCAAAAAACAAAAGACTTAGTGATTTCGAAGTATTTGTTTCTAACTTTATTTGTTTATCTCCTAATCTAAGACCGGTAAAATCTTTTATTGTATCAATGATAATTTTCTTTTCTGCTTTATTAAATTTTCCATATATTTCTAAAACAATCTTATATTCTACTGGAATATAATAAGCATTTCTTACAATATATTCTGCAAACTCAGGATTTATCCATTCATATTCTTTGATTGAAAACTTAGATACAAGTTGATCAATAGAAGACACTCTTACAGATATATATGCTTTACCATAGTCTAAATAAAAATCTGATACATACTTTGCCGAATCAAATTCTGCCTTTTTAAACAGAGACAAACTCTTTTTCATTTTAGCACTTCTTTTCTTAAACATAATATCACCCTCAATTTATTTAATAGCTAAAAATTAAATTATTACATTATTATAACATTTTTTTGGTATTTTTTAAAAAAGATGTTATAATCTTAAAATACGTCTAAAAAAGGAGGTAATATTTTATGGACAAAATTTTAAATTTAAATATCATTTTATTGGAACTTTTAAATATTAAAGATAATAGAATTTTAATGTTTCTTTATACTTTAGGAATAATCATATTAATTAAAATAGGTGTGGATTTTTTAATTTATTCTTATAAAAAATTAAGTTATAATGAAAAGAAGATATATAATTTTAGTAAAAACCTGAATGTTGTTAAAACCATTTTTACAATTATTGCAGTATTCTTTATATGGGAATCATACATAAGAGATTTTATGACTTTAATAAGTTTCTTATCAACAGCGTTTGTATTTGCCATCAGAGACATTGTTTTTAACTTTTTTTCAGGGATTTATATTAAGACATTCAAACCTTTTGTATTAGAAGACAGAATCAAAATACAGGATATTGAAGGTGACGTTATAAACATTAATTATTTAAACTTTGAAATATTAGAAGTTAATGAAAAAGAAAAAGGCGAACAAAGCACAGGAATAATTATTCATATTCCTAGTTCTAAAATTTTTACAGAACCTTTAAAAAATTACACTAAAGTATTTAAATATATTTGGAATGAATTAGAAATTAAAGTTCCAATTGACTCTGATATAAAAAAAACAAAATCATTAATCTTAAAAGTTGTACGAACTAATGATGTCATAAGGAAAATTCCTCAAAAAATGGAAGAACAAATTAACTATTCAAGCGACAGTTACAGAATATATTATAATAATTTAGAACCCATTATTTATACTAAAGTAGAAGAAGAATGTGTCGTTTTAACGGTTAGATATTTAGTGCATCCTAAAAAAGCAAGAAATATTGAAAGCGACATTTGGAATCAATTACTATTACTTCATAAAGAAGAAAAAATTATGCTATATTCTAAATAATTTTTTAATTCATAAATAGTCTTCTAAAGAATATATTTTACTGACGGAGGGTTTTTATGAAAAAAATTGTTATTTTTCTTTGTAGTTTATTTTTATTAGAAAGTTATGTTCTTGCTGACGGAATTGAAATGCCAGTTAACTTTAATTTAATTGCTGGAAGTTACAACACCGTTGAGAGAAGTTATCAAAACAATCGATTTATGTTTTTATATACAAATGATTTATTGAATAATGAAGATAGTTTAAATACGATTTTAGCACAAGTGCCAGGAGAAAATGAAGCACCTTTAGTTTATTATGAAACATTGAATATTAAAGTTAATCCTCTTATAGGAACGCCTTATGCGGTTTTAAAAGATAAACCTCTATATATGTCAAATACTTCAAATTGGACTATAAATTCAACTGAAACTACCGAAATGCCCGATTCTGCTAAAAAGGTTAATCTTGATAATAATATGAGAGTTTTTGGTTTTAACATAGCTTATCGTACTTCAATCGATGGTGAATTCTCAAATGTTATTCCAGGAGGATTAGATTTATCTAATAAAAGTTTAGAAGAACAACTAGCGCTTTTATTAGATATTGACTTAGAATCAGATCCAACAGGTGTAATTGATTCTTATAAAATTTTGTGGACCTTTGATCCTTTAAATACAGGATATTTAACTTATCGTTTTGATTTTTTTACAGAAAATGAGAATACTGAATTAGTACCAGGAAAAACAGATGAATATTTAACATCGACACTGCAGAATTTAGGTACTGAATATGTAGTTATTAAATACGAAAGAAATGAAGAAGGTTCAGTATTCAAATTGACGAATAATGAGAAAAAAACCGAATATTTACCTTATATATTCGGTACTGTAACATTATTAGGAGTTGGATTATATTTTTACTTAAAAAGAGCTAGTATTTAGCTCTTTATTTTTTCCCAAGTTGTTTCTCTTCCAAAATGACCATAACTTGCTAAATCATAGTAAATAGGCTTTAACAAATCTAATTCTTTTATAATATTAGATACACTGAAATCAAAATTATCGTATACATATTTATATATTTTATCAATATCTACTTTTTCTGTATTAAAAGTATCAATAAATAAAGATATTGGATTTGATTTTCCAATTGTATAAGATAATTGAATTTCACATTTTTGTGCTAAATCATGGGCAACTATATTCTTAGCAACATACCTTGCATAATAAGCAGCACTTCTATCTACTTTTGAAGGATCTTTACTACTAAAACAACCTCCACCTATTCTACCCATACCACCATAAGTATCACAGATTATCTTTCTTCCCGTTGTTCCACTATCACCAAAAGGTCCTCCTAAAATAAAAGATCCACTAGTATTAACCAATATTTTAGTATCATCATCCATCAAATTAGAAGGAATCACCTTTTTAACAACTTCTTCTTCTATTATTTTTTTTAATTCATCTTGCAAAATAGATTCAACATGTTGACTGGCTATAATTACAGTATCGACACGTTTTGGAACACCGTTTTCATATTCAACTGTAACTTGTGTCTTTCCATCTGGTCTTAAAAATAAGTTTCCTTCTTTACGAACTAACGTTAATTGATGTGCTAATTTATTTGCAAGCATTATTGGTAAAGGCATTAATTCTTCTGTTTCTAAAGTGGCATATCCAAACATAATACCTTGATCACCGGCACATATTTCTTCTTTTACTACTGCTGCATTAATTTCACTAGATTGCTTACCAACTTTTAACAACACTTCAAAATCATCATCATATCCAATATCTTTAAGTACCCACTTAGCAATATTTTCATAATCCAAATTAGCTTTAGTATTAGCCTCTCCATAGATTAAAACAAAATTATCTTTAATTGTAGTTTCTACTGCCATTTTGCTATCTTTATCTTGTTTTAAGGCTTCATCTAATATTTTGTCACTGATTTTATCGCATATTTTATCCGGATGACCTTCAGTAACAGATTCACTTGTAAAAAATGTTTTCATAAACTCCTCCTTCTCTTTTATCAAAAGAAAAAACTCCGAAAGAGTTTTATTTTTTTATTATAACTCCCTCATCGATTAGCGTTACCACCTAACTTAATAGGTTGGTATGAGATCAACGAGCTAATTCTCTCCCTCATTCTTGATAAAAGTAATTATATTTAACCATTTTTTCACTTATTTGTCAACACATGCTTTTTATTAAATTTAATACATTATTAAAATGATTAAATCCTTCGTTCTTTCCTTCTTCAATAACAACTTCTTGATAAGACGCTATTTTGATATTCCAATTTATATCATTTAACGCAAACTTATTTTCTTTCCATCTGACTATTTTTATTATATTAATTTTATCGATAAATTTTTCAAAATGAATATTATCTAACTCAATAATAATATCAGAATCATCTTCTCTTTTAACAGGAAAGTTATAATTTTTATTGACAATTTTATATACAGTTTTAGTTTTCTCTTCAACTGTAAATTCTATATAAATTATGTTTTTCATCATTCCTCCTTATAATTTGAATTATAACATAATATATATTCAATTTAATAAAATCGACAAAACTAGACAAAAAAACAACTTTTTTTAAATTAATTTATTAAATTCTATAGGAGCTGGTAATTCAAAAGTCATTATTTTATTTCTAATTGGATGTTTGAATTCTAAAAAATAAGCATGTAAATACATTCTCTTATCGCTTTTTGTACCATTACCATATTTTTTATCTCCAACAATCGGATGGTTTATTTCTTTCATATGTACTCTTATTTGATTTTTTCTTCCTGTTAATAACGAGATGTCAACTAAAGAATATTTATCATTTTTCTTTATTATTTCATATTTAGTTATTGCTAATTTACCGTTATCCTTAATGGGACTAGAATAAGTAATCAATGTCTTAGTTTCTTTTAACCACGACTTTATTGTTCCTGATGCTTTATTAACATTACCTTCTAATATAGCAATGTACTTTCTTTTTGTTTCTTCCCAATTATTTTGAAGTATTTTTTTTACATATTCTGATTTAGCAAAGACAATTAAACCACTTGTTTCATAATCTAAACGGTGAACTATAAAAACACGATTATTTTTATTCTTTGTTTTTAAGTACAATAAAACATTATGAAAAAGAGTTTTTGTCTTTTCTTTTTCAGTTGCTATTGCCAACAAATTTTCTCTTTTATTAACAACAATTATTTCCTTATCCTCATAAACAATATCAATATGATCTTTTCTCATTTTTTCTCCTATTTAGCTTCCATATGAATATTTATATAAATAATCTTATCATCACGTTCTTTTAGTTCACGTTCTATTTGATCTACTAAATTATGAGCATCTTTTAAACTTATTGAACTTTCCATTTCAATAGTAGCGGTTAACTTATAATAATAACCATATTTAATTACTATTAATGATTCAACAGTTATAACCTCATTGTGTTTTTTAATTACCTCTTTTAATTCTTCTAAGTATTCATTGTTATCTATTTTTTCGTCTAAAGTTTTACTTATATTATCTTTTAATATTGAAAATCCTACATGTACAATAAAAATTCCAACAATGATGGTTGCTATTAAATCAGCATATTTAAAAACTGGGAAATTGTTAGAAAATTGAATTAAAACACTTGAAATTAACACAACAATTGAACTTATAACATCAACTCTACTTTCTTTTCCACTAGCAATTAAAATGCTATTATTATGCTCCTTACCTTTTTTAATTACATAAGAAGAAAGAAGTAATTTAGTAAGTATTGTAAAAACAGTAACAATGCTTACTAATATATTAGGTATAACAACTTCATTATTAAACGAATTATAAATTATTAAAAATCCTAATAACATTATTATTAAACTTATCGATATACTCGTTAAATACTCTGTCTTTCCATGTCCATAAGGATGCATTTCATCAGCTGGTTTTCGCGCTAAAAAACCTCCTAGAATCGCAAAAAAGTCAGTAACGAGATCGCTAAAAGAATGTATTCCATCTGCAATTATGGCTGTTGAATTCCAAATAATTCCACTTACTATTTTTATAATTGATAACATTATATTAGTAATAACACTTACTAACATTGTTTTAGTAATATAATTCATACTTCACCTCCCATTTATTAAATAACCTTTTCTAAAATTATATTTTTTTTATTTTTTAAAAACTTCAAAATTATTTTAGATGCAATTTCTTTTTTTTCACTCCTAAACATAGGGTGTGTAGCATCTTTAATTATAATAAAAACCTTGTGTTCTGAATCTATTTTATCAAAAATTTCCTTAGATGAACTAACAGGTACTAAATCATCGTTTGTTCCATGTAAAATAAGCGTTGGTATATGAATATCATAAATATCATCTTGGCGCTCATTCATCATTTTAGTTAACTCTTTAGTATCTTTAGGTCTCACCCTAAATAAACCTCTTGAAATACTGCTATTTTGTTCTTCTTTATTGATTATTATCTTTAATCCAAGTTTTATACTACTTACTATATTAACACCAGTTTCAGTGAAAATTAAACCTTTATACGCTGGGGCTAATAAAACCAATTTCTTTATTTGTGGATATTTTGAAACTAAATAACCCGCAATCAACCCACCCATACTATGTCCTATTACACATATGTGTTTATAACCTTTTTCAATTATTTTTAACAATTCTTCTTCTGCCGATTTAACCCAATCTTCTCTAGTAACATTTCTAATAACTTTTCTATCATGACCGGCTAATAAAAAGGTATAAACATCATATTTTTTTTCTTTTAAATAATTTTCTAAATACTCATGATCTGACAAATCACCCGCAAAACCATGGATTATTAAAATTGCTTTTTTCATTTAATCACCTTTCGAAGAAATATTACTAATCGCTTTAATAACTGCTAATTTACCATATTCATATGTTAGTCCACCTTGTAAATAAGCAATATAAGGTTCTCTTAATGGAGCATCACAAGATAATTCAATTGATGAACCTTGAGTAAATGTTCCTGCTGCCATAATTACTTTATCGCTATAACCTGGCATATCAGAAGCTTCTAAAGTAACATAAGAATCTATTGGCGAACAGTTTTGAATTCCTCTACAAAAACTTGTAAGATTTTTTTCGTTTTTTAAAATTATACTTTGAACAATATCTACTCTTTCATCATTGTATCTTGGTTCGACTGAATATCCTAATTCTTCTAACATTTTTGATGCTAAAACGGCTATTTTTAAACTATTTCCAACAACACTAGGTGCTAAAAACAAACCTTGTAAAAACAACTTATTCATCCCTAAACTAGGACCCACTTCTTTTCCTGCTCCTGGAACATTTAATCTTTCTGATACCAATTTAATTAGATCTTTTTTTCCTACTACATAAGCGCCATTTGGAACAATTCCGGCTCCTAAATTTTTTATTAAAGATCCAACAACAATATCTGCTCCAACTTCAATCGGTTCTTTTTTTCCTACAAATTCACAGTAACAATTATCGATCATTACAATAGTATTTGGACTAATCTTTTTTATCAAACTTATCACTTTTGATACTTTATCTAAATTGATGCTCTTTCGATTAGAATAACCTTTAGACCTTTGTATTTCTACTAGTTTTATAAACGATTTATTTAATCTCTCTTCTATTTTAAAATAATCAAAATCATCTTCAATTAAGTCTATTTGTTCATAATTAATATTGAAAGACTTTAACGAACTATCATTAGGTGTTATACCAATTACCTCGTCTAAAGTATCGTAAGGTTTACCATTGATACTTAATAAAGTATCTTCTGGTCTTAAAAGTGCGAATAAGACATTTGTTATAGCATGGGTTCCAGATATAAACTGACTTCTAACTAAAGCATCTTCTGATTTAAAGATATCAGCATATACATTTTCAATTACTTCTCTACCACTATCATTATAACCATATCCTGTCGTCATATTAAAGTGGCTTTCAGAGACTTTGTTTTTATGAAAAGCATTTAATACTTTCAAACTATTATATTCACTGATTTTATTTATGTTTTTAAATTCCTTTTCGATTTCTTTTTCACATTTAACTGCAAGTTCTACTATTTCATTAGAGAGTCCTAATTCGTTATACATTTATATTTCCCCCATCTACTTTAATTACTGTGTTATTTATATAACTTGCATCATCGGTTGCTAAAAAATAAATAACATTAGCAATTTCTTCAGGTTTTGCAAATCTTTTTAACATTATTTTATTTACTTCTTTTTCTTTATAAGATAAATCCATATCTTTATTCATATCAGTATCCGTCCATCCAGGTGCAATAGCATTAACTCTTATATTAGGCGCATATTGAATAGCCTGATTGTGAGTCAAAGAAATAACTCCAGCCTTTGAAGCATCATAATCAATGCTCATAGGATAATTAGTATCAATTGCATTTGTCGATGAGACATTTGTAATTACACCATATCCTTGTCTTAACATATATTCACCAACATATTTTGTCACTAAAAAGGTTCCTATTAAATTTACATCTAATATTCTTTTAAAGCTAGAAACCGTCTTATCTTCATATAAAGTGTCATTTGAAATGGATGCATTGTTGACTAAAACATCGATTTTACCAAAATTTTCAATAATAATTTCAACCATTTTTTTAACTTCTTCTTCTATAGAAACATCACATTTAATTATAAGAGCTTTCACTTTATATTCTTTTTCAACATAATCTTTTAATTTAAGACCTTCTTCTTCGTTTTTATAATAGTTTATTACTACATTATAACCATTACGTGCAAATTTTTTTATTGAAGAAGCTCCTATACCTCTACTTGATCCAGTTATCAATACCACTTTATTCATAAAACACCTCTACGATATTATAACACCAAAACAAAAAAAAGATATAAATATCTTATTTTTTCTATTGCTTTAAACATACATCATTATGTAAATAGTAGACGATTATATTAAAATCTTTCCATTATTTCTATTTCTAAATTTTCATCGTCTTCAATATCTTCATTATCTCTTTCATCTTGTTCATTAATGAGAAGATATTCGAACAATTCTTCCTCTAACATACTTCAACTCCAAACAAAAATAATTATACCACATTAATGTTTTTTGTAAAATTATGTTAAAAAATTGAAAAAAATGATACTAATATTATTATATATACGATTAAAAATAGAGCAAAAACAGCATATAAAAGTATATTTCTTTTATTTAAATTTAAGGGTACAAGAACTGGTTCTATACCTTTTTTATACTTTTTGTAGTCATTTATAGCCATTGCTATAAATAAGACCACAAAAGGCAAAAACATTATAATTGTTAAGAACAAATGTACAAAAGTAACTTTATTGTTAATTATGGATAAAGTTACAGCACTTGTCATTAAAATGTCAAATATAAGAAACAAAATAACATCTACTACTACTTTCTTCATAAATCCTCCTTATTCTAATTCAAAAGACCCAGTATATAATTGATAATACTTGCCTTTTTCTTTTATTAATTGATCGTGATTTCCTCTTTCAATGATTTTCCCAGACTCTAAGACTATTATAACTTTAGCATCATGAACCGTTGATAATCGATGGGCAATTACAAATACCGTCCTATCTTTCATCAATAAATCCATTCCTTGTTGAATAAATTTTTCTGTTCTTGTATCGATACTAGAAGTGGCTTCATCTAAAATCATTACTGGTGGATTTGCAACTGTCGCTCTTGTTATAGACAGTAATTGTCTTTGTCCTTGCGATAAGGAAGATCCATTACCAATTATAATTGTATTATACCCTTCTGGTAACATTCTAATAAAATGATCAGCATTTGCTAATTTAGCCGCTTCAATGCATTCTTCATCTGAGGCATCTTTTTTTCCAAATTTAATATTTTCCATAATAGTTCCTGTAAATAAATTTGTCTCTTGTAATACTATTCCTAAAGATTTTCTTAAATCTGCTTTTTTAATTTTCTTGATATCTATTCCATCATAATTAATTTTACCTATTTCTATTTCATAAAAACGATTTATTAAATTTGTAATTGTTGTTTTACCTGCTCCTGTAGCACCTACAAAAACTATTTTTTGACCAGGTTTAGCATACAATGAAATATTGTCTAAAACCACTTTAGAAGGCTCATAACCAAAAGTGACATCAAAGAATCTTACATCTCCCTTTAGTTCTATATATTCAACACTTCCATCTTGAAGTGGATGTTTCCATGCCCATTTTCCTGTATAACAATCAGATTCTTTAATCTTGCCATTTAAAGTTTCAATATCGACTAAAGTTACATTACCTTCATCAATCTCACTTTTTTCATCAAGTAATTTAAAGATTCTCTCAGCACCTGCTAAAGCCATAATAACAGAATTTAGCTGTTGAGAAATTTGACTTATAGGTCCTGCAAAACTTTTTGTTAACTGTAGAAAAGAACCGATTACTCCTAAAGTAATTGCTCCAACTCCATTTATTGCTAATAAACCACCTATTATCGCTACTGCTACATATATAGTGTTAGAGATATTTCCCATTACCGGCATTAAAATATTAGCATATTGATTAGCTTTAGTGGCATTTATACATAGTTCTTCATTTATTTGATCAAATTTTATTTTTGTTCTATCTTCATGAGTAAAAACCTTGATAACTTTTTGTCCTTCAACCATTTCTTCAATATAACCATTGATGTTTGCGAGTGACTGTTGTTGCTTAATAAAATGACTAGATGCTTTTTTACCGATTGTACTAGTTGCTTTTAACATAATTAGAATTCCTATTATAACAACAATTGTCAACCAAAAACTCATATATAACATCATTGAAAATACTGCTGTAATTGTTATTATAGAAGAAAACAAACTTGGTATACTTTGGCTTATCATTTGTCTTAAAGCATCAGCATCATTTGTATAATGGCTCATAATATCACCATGTGTATTAGTATCAAAGTAATTGATTGGTAATGTTTGCATATGCTTAAACATTTGATTACGAATATTTTTTAAACTTCCCTGAGATATATTTACCATCATTCGATTATAGATAAAACTAGCAATTAATCCTATAAAATATACTAAAGCCATTATAGTTATTATTTTTATTAAACTAGTAATCGGTGGTTTATTTAATAGTACTGGTGTTAAATAATTATCAATTAATATTTTAATAAATAAAGAACTTACAACACCTGCAATTGAACTTATGAGAATACATATAAAGACAAAAAGAAATTGATATTTGTAATTAGAATATATATATTTTATTAATTTATTAAAAACCCCTTTATTTATTCTAGGTCTTCCTTTTCTAATCATCGCGGCCCCTTTATGACCAGGCATTCCTCTATTCATTTTTACCAACTCCCTTCTTTTGAGATTGGTAAACTTCTTTATATATATTATTGTTTTTTAATAATTCTTTATGCGTTCCAATACCATTGATTTCACCATCATCTAAAATAATTATTTTATCGGCATCTTCGACACTCGCAATTCTTTGGGCTATAATAATTTTTGTTATATTTGGAAAATTTTGTTTTAATGATTTTCTAATCAAAGCATCTGTTTTAGTATCGACAGCGCTTGTAGAATCGTCTAATATCAATATTTTAGGATTCTTTAATAATGCTCTGGCAATACATAATCTTTGTCTTTGACCACCACTTAAATTAGCTCCACCTTGTTCTATATAACTATCATATTTATCTGATAATTGTTCAATAAATTCATCAGCTTGCGCTAAAGAACATACATCTTTCATTTCCTTTTCACTAGCATTCTCATTTCCCCATCTTAAATT
Source organism: Bacilli bacterium (assembly GCA_028708945.1). The sequence continues at coordinate 96,122 of JAQVXV010000001.1, read as the reverse complement.
TTCTTTAATTGTTCCTGAAAATAAGACGTTTTTTTGAAGTACAAAAGAAACTTCATCGCGCAATGTTTTTATATCATATTCTTTAACATCTTTGCCGCCAACATAAACTTTACCAATAGTTGTATCGTACAACCTAGGTATAAGTTGAACTAAGGTAGTTTTACTAGAACCTGTTCCTCCTATTATTCCAATTACTTCGCCAGATTTAATTTCTAGATTTATATTTTTTAAACTTAGCTTTTCTTTATTCTTTACATAACTAAAACTTACATTATCAAATTTAATAGATCCATCTTTTACTATATATATAGGATTAACTGGATTATTTAAATCCACTTCAGTATCCAATACTTCAAATATTCTTCTTAAAGAAGGCATTGAAATTGTAATCATAACAAAGAACATTGAAATCATCATTAAACTCATTAATATTTGAATAGAATAAGTAATTAAACTCATTAATTCACCTGTTTTCATATTGCCAGATATAATTAATCTAGCGCCTATAAAAGAAATAAGAATAATACATAAATATACGAAGAATTGCATTAAAGGGCTATTAATTGCAACTATTTTTTCTGCTTTAGTAAATTTTTTATAAATATCTTCAGAAGTATCCTCAAATTTTTTTATTTCGGCTTCTTCTTGAACATATGATTTTACATCTCTTATTCCTCTAACATTTTCTAAAACAGCATTGTTTAATTTATCGTAAGTTTTAAATACTTGTTCAAAAAGCGGCATCGCTTTTTTAATAATATATAAGAGCGCTAAAGATAAAAGAGGCGTTGCTGCTAAAAATATCAAAGATACTTTATAATTAATACTAAAAGCCATTATCAAAGAAAAAGTCATCATTAAAGGAGCTCTTACGGCAATTCTTAGTATCATTTGAAAAGCATGCTGGGCATTATTAACATCTGTTGTCATTCTTGTAATCAAACTAGATGTTGAAAATTTATCGATATTTGCAAACGAAAAATCTTGAATTTTATAATATATATCATGTCTTAAATTTTTAGCAAAACCGGCACTGGCGATTGCAGATAATCGACCCGCTAATATCCCTAAAAATAAAGACGCTAAAGCAAGAATTATTAATAATAAACCTATTTTAGATATTACATTTATATTTCCTTTATCAACACCTAAATCGATTAATTTAGCCATTAAAAAAGGAATCGATACTTCAAATACTACTTCAATGGCAACAATTAAGGGTGCCAAAATAGTTTCTTTTCGGTATTTCCTTACACTTCCAGCTATCTTCTTTATCATTTTACCTCCTACTTTTTTTACTTCCTCATATAATATTATATCAAATATTTATATATCTTGATAAAAAAAACAAGTAAACTTGTTTTATAGATTTTCAATTGTTAATCCATCATAAAATCTTGCGATTTCTATTTTAGCATTTTCCACTGAATCAGAACCATGAATAACATTTTTATGCACTATAGACGGATGACGATAATCTCCTCTTATAGTTCCTGGTTGTGCATTAGCTGTTGGACCCATTAATTCTCTTGTTTTAGCAATTGCATTTTCACCTTTAACAATCATTGCAATAACTGGTCCAGACATCATATGGCTTTCCATTTCAGGGTAAAAATCCCTTTCAACAACATGAGCATAATGTTCTCTTAATATTTTTTCATCCAATTTCATTTGTTTAACATGAGAAACCTCTAAGTTGTTTAAACTAAATCTTTTGATAACATCTTCCATTACATTTTGTGAAACACCATCAGGTTTAATCATTATATAAGTATATTCAATATTTTTTTCCATTCTTCCTCCTTGTAAAATTATATACTATTTATATATTAAATTCAATTTTTTATATTAAAAATCGTCTAAAAAAGTTCCTTTTTCATCATCCTTATGCCAACCTATAATACAATTCAAATTCACATTTCCCATTGCTTTATAAATATTATTATCGATTTCTTTATTATTTTTCTTAAGGTTTTGTATTATTTCTTTTATTTCTTCTCTTTTACTTGTCCCTTCATCGTTATTAAAATTACTTTCAGCAAAACGACAAGCACAATTGATAAAATTTAACTTATTATAATTTGCCCAAGAGATAATATCTTTTTCCTTAACTAAAAAAATTGGTCTAATGAGATCTACACCTTCAAAGTTATCGCTGTGTAATTTAGGTAGCATAGTTTTTACTTCAGCACCATAAAACATTGATAGCAAAGTTGTTTCAATAACATCATCAAAATGATGTCCGAGTGCTATTTTGTTACATCCAATTTCTAAAGCTTTATTATATAAATGGCCCCTTCTCATTCTTGCACATAAGTAACAAGGACTTTTACTATCTATATTATTTACAATCTCAAAAATATCAGTATTAAATATTTCAATTGGAACATTCAATATTTCAGCATTTTTGATCGTATTTTCTAGATTATAATCACTGTATCCAGGATTCATTACAACATAACGTGCCTCAAATTTAGTTTTACCATATAATTGTAGTTGTTGAACACATTTTGCCAATAAAAAAGAATCTTTTCCACCAGATATACAAACCATAATTTTATCATTATCAGATATTAGTTCATAATCTTTAACTGCTTTTATAAATTTTGAGTAAATATCTTTACGATATTTAGTACTAAGACTTCTTTCAATTTCCTGATGACGGTTTAATATTCTACTACCCATTATTTTTCTCCTTTAAATATTCAACAATATTATACACTTTCAGGTTATCTAAATCAAACAAATGGAAAAATTAATAATTAAATGCTATAATAAATTAGGAGGATGATCCCATGGTATACGACGTAATAGTAATTGGTAGTGGACCCGCTGGAATTTCAGCAGCATTATACACTAAAAGAGCAAATTTAAATGTATTAGTATTATCTTTAAATAACAGCACTTTGTTAAGAGCTGAAAAGATTGAAAATTATTATGGATTAGCAGAACCGATCGATGGTGAAAGACTATATAAAATTGGTCTTAAACAACTAAATGATTTAGATATTGAAATAAAAGAAGAACAAGTATTAGAGATAATATATGACAGTAATTTAACTGTTCAAACAAATGAAAACAATTATAAAAGTAAAACAGTTATCATTGCAACCGGCGTTTCATCAAAAACAATTAATATAAAAGGTTTAAAAGAATTAGAAGGCAAAGGCGTTAGTTACTGTGCTACTTGTGATGGTTTTTTCTATAAAAATAAAAATGTCGGTGTCTTAGGTAGTGGTGAATATGCCCTACATGAAGCTAATCATTTAAAAAGTATTGCATCTAATGTTACTATATTTACTAATGGTAAAGATCTTGAATTCGATGATAATGATTTTGAAATAAACAAAAATGAAATACAAGAAATTATAGGAAATAATAAAATAGAAAAAATTGTTTTTAAAAATTCAGAATCAATAGAAATAGAAGGACTATTTGTTGCCTATGGAAAAGCTGGTGGTTTTGAATTTGCTAAAAAAATTGGGGCTTTAATTGAAAACAATAAAATAGTCGTTAATGAAAATATGGAAACTAACATTCCTGGATTATATGCTTGTGGTGATGTAACAGGTGGGTTATTACAAATATCTAAAGCTGTCTATGAAGGTGCTAAAGCAGGCACAGAAGTAGCTAAATATATAAGAAAAAACGAAAAAGATAGTTAATTCTATCTTTTTTTCAATTGTAAACTTTTAGAGATAAATATCATAACTTATATTAGGTGATTATATGAAGGAATATAACAGCGCAAATAATTCTTTATCAGATATTTTTAAAAAAATATGCAAATTACAAGAAAATGAATTAGTAACAAATAATTTATTATATACAATTCCGATTATGCTTTTTTCTAATAATAAACTTTTTAAAGTACAAGTAGATGATACAACTTCTCCTTTATTTAGAATAGAAAAAATTGATAATAATTGTGCTTTATTAAGAATTTTAGTTCGTATTCCTGCCTCACCTTTAAATAAAGCTTCTTCTTCTTTAATTAAAACAGATAAATTTATAACTATCGATTTAGATAATTTTTGTGCCATAAAATGTCTAGATTCCGTTTATTTAAACAATACAATTGTCGTTAATAATTATGTTTTATATAAAAATAAACAAATTATTGATCAAGACTCTTTTGAATATGGAACTCATTGTTTTAGGGTTGTAGATTCTAATAATAAAGATGATGATCCTACTTATCAAATAGACATTTTTTTAACTGATTTAACTAATGAACATCCTTCAAAGTTAATAAATAATATTGTATTTAATAATCCTAATTTTGTTATGTTAAAAACAAAATTTAATATTTCTTCTAATACATTAAGTCTTAAATTTCAAGCTAAAACAAATAATTCAGTAAATAAAACTTTCTTTGAAGATTTAATAAAAGAAAATTTACTTTGTTTTGAAATGAAAAATAGTAATAATCTAACCGAAAAATTTGCATTTTTAATGGTTATTATTACTATTAAGAAATAATTAAATATCTATTTTTTCTAAGTCTTTTAAAGCAGGTCCATATATAACTTTGCCATATCGATCAAAAATCGAACCATGGCATTTACATTCCCATAATTTATCAACATTATTCCAAATTAAAGAACAACCTAAATGAGTACATTTATTTTTTAAAAATAAGTACTCTTTTTTATTTTTACGATAAACTAAAACATTTACATTGTCTATTTTCGTTACTTTTCCACTACCTACTTTTATTTTATCTAATTCATATTTTTTAACTGCTAATTTACTTACAATTAAACCATTAATAGAATGAACGATCATTCTGAAAGTTGATTTTAAATCTTTTAACAAAGTAAAACGATTTGTTTTATATAAATCATCGTATTCTTTATTAGATAGCATATTACTGATAGTTTTAGCAATTATATGACTATTTGTGAATCCCCATTTTTGAAATCCTGTAACCAATAATATATTATTGTTTATTTTGGAATATTCACCCGCAAAAGGAAACGAATCAATTGGCATACAATCTTCAGTAAACCATTTAGATATCACCTTTGCATCCTTATCTAATTTATAAATTTTATCAATTAATGTATCATAACATTTTCCAATATCAATATCTAATCCAGTATAATGATCACTACCACCAATTATTAAAGTAGAATCATCATAAGTCCTTAAATAATAATAAGGTTTATCTAAAGAAAGATAATTATTTTTTAATTTGAGTTTCGATTCAAACGCGACTACATAGGATTTACTTTGATATATTTTAGTAAAGTATAAATTATCAGGATTTAAAAATGGATAATGGCATGCCATAATTATTTTTTTAGTTTTAATTTTATGTTTATTGTTTACATCAACTTCGTATATATCGTTTTTTTTCTTAATTTTTGTTACTTTAGAATTTTTATATAAAGGAACATTGTTTTCAATTAAAATATCTATTATTTTCATCATATATTTCATTGGATTAAAAATAAACTGTCCATTAAATTTAACAGCTTTTTTATGCTTTAACAAATCAATACTATCTAACCATTCAACTGATGCATAATCTTTTATCAATTCATATTGTTTTTGTAATATTTTAATGTTTTTTTCATCACTGGCATACAAAATTGTACTTTCTTCCTTATAATCACATTCTATTTTTTCTTCTTTAATTACATTTTTAATCAAATTTAAACCTTCTATTTGGGACTTTAAATATCTTATAGCTTTTTCTTTACTATGTTTTTTGCATATATCATCATATAGTTTGTCATGTGCTATTGATACTTGTGCAGTTGTATTAGCACTTACTCCACTTGCTAAATCCTTTGCATCAACTAAAACAAATTTAATTTTACTTTTCATTAAGTAATAAGCACACATTAATCCAGCGATTCCACCACCAATTATTAAAACTGAACAACTCATATCTTCATTTATACTTTTAATTTTTTTGTTTTCATAATTGCTCATCCATATCGATTTCATAATATCACCTAAAAATTAGTATAAGCAAAAAGAAAACATGTATAACATGTTTTTTATTTTTTCGCTTTTTCTATTCTTATTAATCGATCATTGTATCTAATATTATTACAAGATTTCATAACTTTATCTAAATATTTATTGTTAACATTTAAAAAAGTAAACTTAGGCAATATTTCTACCCCTGTAAATGTTCCTTCTTTAACATCAGCTTTTTTCTCTAGAAAAGATAAGAATTCTCTTTTTTCAATTTTATCCAATTTTCCAATTGTTAGGAATACTCTGGTAGAATCATTTAATTCTCTATTCTTAAGTCTCTTTTTCTTGGTTTTTTCTTCACTTATTATAACATCAAAATTACTACCAATAGATTTAGTTAATTTTTCCATTAGTAATTCATTTATTAAACTGCTTTTTTCATCATCTGATAAATTAGCGATAAAAGATTTAAATAAAGGATCAATATAATTAGCATTCTTATATTTATTTGCATTATCAATAACAGATTGTGATCTATTAACCATAATACTATCTCTTTCTGGAACACTTTTCTTATTAATATCTTTTTGAATATATCTTTCTAATTCCTGTAGACTTTTTTCTTCACGACTGTTTATTAAAGTGATTGCTAAACCCTTATTATTAACTCGACCTGTACGACCAATACGATGAACATAAGCCTCATTACTTTCAGGAAAATTATAATTTATTACAACATCTATATCATTAACATGAATTCCTCTTGCTGCTACATCTGTTGCGATTAAATAATTAAATAAACCTGCTTTAAAATGATCTAGGGTTGCTATTCTTTGACTTTGAATAATATCACCATGAATGATATCTGCGCTATAACCTCTTAAAGATAATTTTTCTAAAACTTCATCAGCATTTTTCTTTGTTTTACAAAAAATAATGCATTTTTTAGGATTATAACTATCTATTAAACGACATAATACTTCTAACCGTGTATTTGAATTAACTAAATAATACTCTTGTTCAACATTTACTGCCGTTTTTTCTTCTGCTTTAATTGATACAACTTCATATTCTGGCGACATGTATTTTTCTGCTATTAATTTAATACCCTTTGGCATAGTAGCAGAGAATAATAATACTTGTCTGTCGTTGTTAATTTTTTCAAATATATATTCTAATTCTTCTTGGAATCCCATGCTTAGCATTTCATCAGCTTCATCTAAGACAAAAAAAGAAATATCCGATAGATTTAATACTTTACGATTAATTAAATCTTTTACTCTTCCAGGAGTACCAACAACTATTTCAACTCCTCTTTTAAGTTCTTTGATTTGGTTTTCAATGCTACTACTTCCATATACACATGTTGTTCTGATATTAAGATATTTTGCTATAGAATTAATTTCTCTTTCAATTTGGATTGCTAGTTCTCTTGTTGGTGCCAAAATTAAAGCTTGAACTTTTTTATTTTCTATAACACTTTCTAAAATTGGGAGCGCAAAAGCTAAAGTTTTACCTGTCCCTGTTTGACTTTGTCCTAATACATCGACACCATCAAATATCAGTGGTATAATTTTAGCTTGTATTTCCGTTGGTTCAGTGTAATTTAATTCACTGATTCTCTTTAATAATTCTTCATTTTTTACTATTTTTTCAAATTTCATTTTTACCTCTTCTTTTTTGCAACTCATACATTGTAGCACAATTTAAAAAATAAACCTAATGTTTTTTTACATTAGATATTATTTTTTGATATTTTCAATCACTTAATACTTTTTTAGCATAAGAACAAATAGGAATTATCTTTTTATTCTTGTAATTAGCATACTCTATCAACTAACTTTTTAGCAATACCTTGTTCTCTTAAATTTAGATTGACAAAAACAGATGAAATTTCTATATTTTCATTCTCTTCAAATTTTACTATTGCTTCATAACTTTCAATATTTCCTATAAAAAAACAATTTATACCTTCATTGATAATCATAAATCCTCCTATGTTAATTATGACGAATTTTTTAACTAAATAATATTTTTTTTAATATAATCCATAATATTAAAAAGAGGGATTTTATGAGCTTCATTAAGTATTATATTACATTTATTAAAATTATTTCATTATTGTTGATAATTTATTATTTTTTTAATATTGATTTTAAAAAAATGTTTGTAGTATTTATAATTTTTTCATCAACTTATCTTCCTAAGATAATAGAAAGAATATTTAAATTAACTCCTTTTTCAATCTTTTTAGGAACTATTGTATTAATATCTTCTATTTATTTAGGAAGTTCTTTAAATTTCTATGACAAATTTAAATATTTTGATATATATGAACATTCTTTATCTGGTATTTTTTTGGGAGATTTAGGATTATCTTTAATAAAGCAAAAGAAAATTAAGACAGATTCTATAATTATTTTTATTTTTTGTTTTTCAATGACAATTGCTATATTTTGGGAGATACTTGAATTTAGTGCTGATACAATGTTTAAAAGTAACCATCAGAATTGGAAGTATGACGTTTCTGATACTAGTATAGGTGTTTCTAAACAGTCTCCTGGATTAATAGATACTATGACAGATATTATTGCCAACTCTATAAGTAATATTATTTTTATAATATTTATTTATAATAATAAAAAATTATTTAAAAAACGAACTTAAATTAGTTCGTTTTATTCATTTATAAATATTTCTATTTCTATATTTGATTTTATGCCAGTTTTATATATATTAGTAAAACCTTTATACGTAACAATATTCTTATATTTTTCGTAATCCAAATTTATTATCTCTGGATTTTCAAGTTCATATTGTATTTTTAAAGGTGTCTCTTTAGAGTGTTGATCTACAAGCCACGATTTAAAACTACTGACATTGTTTCCTAGTGCTGAATATTTAAACATTACATTCTTATTTCCGCCTTCACGCATTGTTAGATCATTGTCGTTCTTGTTTCCAACAGTTTTAAAATGTGTACTTGATATTGGCGCTAAAGAGGCTACTGATCCTCTACTTTTTTTAGCTTCAACCGAAGTGTAAAATCTAGCACTTGAACTCTCAAAAGCCCACGTTTCTGTTCCATCAAATATTTCTTCGCCTATATTTTTATATAATTTTGCTGTTTTTCCTACATTATCAATTTCAATATAATCTTTTACGCCATTGTTTAAACTTCTTAATACATATGGGAAATTATAACTACTTTCATTTTCACCATCAGTACTTATTAAATTAAAATTGTCTACATTATTTATCTCATATGGATTATCAGGATTATGTATCGTTATTAAGTTTCCTCTAACAAAATTTCCTGTTCCTTTATTTGTATAAAACACACCATTTACTAGATCATATAAACCTACAACATTATCACTAGTACGAACACTTGGAATATAATTTCTAATTAAAGTATTGCCTTGCCAAATTTTCGCTTGGTATATATCTCCTGAAAAAATTCTTGCATCTACTGAGGTTTGATTCATAGCTCCGATATACACAGTATTTGTACCATTAAAGTTTTTTTCTGTAAATGTGTGTAATTTAGTACCATTAACCCAATACTCATTTTTTGATAATTTATGCCTTGTTCTAAGTAATGTATTGGTAATATTGATAGTTGATATTCCTTGAGCATTATACTGTGGAAACATATTTGCATTTGTGTTTACATAAAGTCCTAATCTATCAGTTGATGAGGCACTTGTAATTCGACTTCCAAATATCCATCTTCCTGAAACGGTTGGTTTGCAATCAACAAATACACTTGTATTGTTATTTGGAATAACACCACTATCTATATATTGTGCTCCAGATAAGGAAATATAATCATAAAAGGTATATCCACTTGGAATTGTTTGATCACTTTTTCCGCTTATTATAAGTTTATTTAATGGTAGTCCAATAGAATTGTTTATATTAATGACTTCACCTTCAGTTTTGGTAGTTGTAACAACATGGTTAGATTCTAAATTAACGATATAAATATCATCTAAAACATTTCCTTTATTATCTTTAATGCCCGATTCAATATAATTATTATCAATTAATTCCCTTAATGTAACATATCCCAATTCTTTAACATTTGGATTTTTAAAAGTATACATTTTAGCAGCATCTAAAATAAATTCCTTTTGTCTTTCAAATGAACTTTCTTTTGCCTTATCTACAAGTTCTATAATTCTAGGCATTGCTATTAAAGCTATTATAGCAAGTATAATAATAACTGCTAATAATTCTATTAATGTAAATCCTTTTCTCTTCATAATATTCCTCGCTATCACCATTACCATATTAACAAAAACCTTATATTTTTGCAAGATTTAAAGGTTTATATTTTACAATAATGAAAAAAATTATTAAAAAAATAAACTTAAATTAGTTTGTTTTTTTCATTAATAAATATTTCTATTTCCATATTTGATTTTATTCCAGTTTTATATATATTAGTAAATCCTTTATAAGTAACAATATTCTTATATTTATCATAATCCAAATTTATTATCTCTGGTGTTGCTAATTTATATTGTACTGTTACAGGTGTTCCTGCATTGTATTGACTTGTTAACCAAGTTTTAAAAGCCAATACTCTTTGATAGTCTGTCGTTAAATTATCATAATCTGATATAAATGACTTATGCAATCTCATTCCTACTGAAGATGATGCATTCCACCAATAATTGCCTGATGGTGGGTTCCAATTCATAAAGGGAGCGTGCGAACACATTTGAACAGTGGTTCCTTGTATAATTCCATGCGCTGTTTTTGATAGGAAAAAAGAAATAAAATTTCCCTTATCAGCATTTTTATTCCATACTTCTGTTCCAGTTAAAACTATATTTTCTATATTCTTATACAATTTAGCTGTCTTTTTTACATTATCTATTTCTATATAATCTTTTGTTCCGTCTGGTAGGCTTCTTAATGTGTATGGAAAATTGATTATATTTTCTTTTTTATCTATATAATTAGAAAATAACGTATTCATTTCATTTTCTGTTTTCAAAAACAAACTATGTGAGGCATCTTTACCCATAGGGATTAACATGACACCATAATTCCCATCTACTTCAACCTGACCGTTAGCAATATTGTTAATATATATACCAAATCTAATATTACCGGTTAGTTCACTTGTAACAGTAGCTATCCCAAATATATATTGCCATTCTCCGACAACAAACGAATTAATATTTTTTGCCACCACACTATTCGTAGCTGAAGTAGTTCCTCTCAATCTAATATCAATTAATGAATTTCCATCTAATCTTCTTACTCTTGCTCTTAAAAAATATTTGTTTCCAACAATGCAAGGTTCATTAGTATCTGATTGAATTACTACTGTTGGTATTGATGAAGCAGTTAGTTTTAGAATTTTATTATTCACAGAAAGACTTCCAGTTGTCGCAGTCCAACTTGTTGTTCCATTTGTAAAATTACCATTATTTAATATATTTGGTGTTCTACTCACTAAATCAAAATTACTTACACTTTTTATTTCAATAGGAATATCTGGGCTTGGTAATATTATTTCACTACCCGCGGTAAACGCCCCTGTTCCTGCATTTGTGTAAAATACATTATTTACCAAGTCATACATTCCTAATATATTATCACTATTTCTTTTAGCTGGTATAAAATTACGTAATAATGTACCGTTATTCCATATTTTAAAAGAATACCAGTCAATTGTTCTAGACCATGAGATGTCACTCCAACTACCAAAAGAAATACTATTAGTATTACTGGATGTATAATCTAATATAAAACTTTTAATTGTACCATCAGATGCTTGACCTCGAGTAATATTATTTGGTGTAAGCGTTGAGTTTGTAAAACTGTTAGTAGTAACATTACTGCCAACGGATGCAGCGATATAAGGGGCCGCTTTACTAGTAGAAGAAACATATCCACACATAAATAAAATATTGCTTAATGTGTCTGTTGATTTATATTTAAATTCAATCTTATTTGCTGTGTTAAAAGGAATACCCGTATTAATACTATTGTGATAACCATTATCACTATCATTAGTTATTCTAATATAATCATAAAATGTATATCCACTTGGAATTGTTTGATCACTTTTTCCGCTTATTATAAGTTTATTTAATGGTAATCCAATAGAATTGTTTATATTAATGACTTCACCTTCAGTTTTGGTAGTTGTAACAACATGATTAGATTCTAAATTAACGATATAAATATCATCTAAAACATTTCCTTTATTATCTTTAATGCCCGATTCAATATAATTATTATCAATTAATTCCCTTAATGTAACATATCCCAATTCTTTAACATTTGGATTTTTAAAAGTATACATTTTAGCAGCATCTAAAATAAATTCCTTTTGTCTTTCAAATGAACTTTCTTTTGCCTTATCTACAAGTTCTATAATTCTAGGCGTTGCTATTAAAGCTATTATAGCAAGTATAATAATAACTGCTAATAATTCTATTAATGTAAATCCTTTTCTCTTCATAATATTCCTCGCTATCATCATTACCATATTAACAAAAAAACCTGATTTTTGCAATGACACATAATTTATTATTAGTAATATAAACTTTATATTAAAAGGATAGTATATTTATACTATCCTTTTTTAGTTCTTTTATTTGTTTTATCAACAAGACTAAATAGAAATATATAACCAATTGGTGCAATTATGTGATACAAAATACTAAAGGTTCCCATTTCATCAAGTTCGACTAACATAGATGGTTTATTTATATAAGGAAAAATTGGAAGATAGGTGATTCTCTCAGATCGGGTTTCACCTTTTTCTAAATCTGGCCATAATTCATCACTATTATAAATTATATGTCCATTATATTCTTTATTATCAACTATAAAATAATAACCTTTAGATATAGTTCGCGATTTATTTGTTTCACTTGTTATATCATCTAATCTGCTTTGATAACTATCTACAGTACCTAAAACAGAATCTCCAAATATAACCAATGTCCAAGTACTTAAACTGATATATAGTGCAAATATTAAAGATGCGTAAATTAGCATTAAGATAAATGGGTTAATTTTTTTATTTTTTTTCTTTGCCATAATAATTACCTTACCTTTATTTAATTAATCTATATTCTTGTTTTAAAACTCTTTTAGGTGATGCATTATTATCTGTATTTATAGTTACCGTAGCACTGTTGCCAATAGCACCAATCTCTACTAAATAAGTGTTAATTGTTCCATTGTTATTTATAATTTTTTGATAGCGCGAATTAGATAATTTATCTAATAGTATTTCATTTCCAAAACTTTGATTAGGATTTCCAGAACTGATAAAAGATAATGTCTCCCCATTATAATGAAGAGTAACAACTCCTGATGGTTTTTCATACATACCAAATCTTTCTTCATTTCTCATCTCTGCCGGGCTTCCATTAAGATCATATTCTTGAATATATAAAGAATAAATCATATAAGAGGAATATTTACCACTGATAGCTTCAAGTCCATCACCTTCGTCTTTTTTTGGTGCTGCTTTTACTATAATTTTATAAAGTGGTTCTCCTTGCATCTCTCCGGAATATGAACCAGAAAGAGAAAACGTTACTATTTGATCAGGTTTTTTCTTAGCAAGTAAATCTGCACTATTCTTATAAAGCCAAAACTGTCTCGGCCCATCAAGTGATTCAATGTCTGAGCTTTGAAAATATATTTCACATTTTCCATCCGCTTTAAATGTTTTATACATATTTTTCAAATCTGGTGCAACATTATCTGGATAAGCTAATACAGCACTCCATCCTGCAAAAGCTTTAGAGTTATCCGTTGCCATAATTATTGCCTGATACCATGGATTTGATTCTTCGACAGGTTGTTTATCGTGTCCTTTTTTATCTTCTTCTATTGGCTCTTCTTTTTCTTCTTCTTTTGCTTTCCTTGGGGTTAAATTAATGTTTTGTTGTTTTGTTTTAAATGTTTTTAATGTTACAGTTAAACTTTTTTCCCCACTTTCAATAGCACTACCATCTTTATATAAATCTATTTTCATCGGATATCCTGCTATTTGATGTCCTAACAAAGAAAATGTTATCTTTCCTTCACCATTTTCGTCTAACTTAATTGTCCAAGATCTTATATCTGCTTTGCTTGAAATTGGAGAAAATCTTGCGTAATAACCAGCCCAAGTAGATTTTTCATTATTTTTTTTATTTTCACGAATATTTACTGTATATTTTTGATTGTATTCTTTGGCAAGCTTTTCATATTCTTTTTGCCTTTCCGCAATACTATCTAGATAGATATTACGGCTCATCACTCTAAAAGTTGATTGAAGTAATGAATATAATTCTTCTTTATGAACATTTGATATATTTTCACGATGCTTTGCTTCAGGCCAAGGATATTTTGCTAAAGTTCCATTTTTATCATAAGAATCGATCCAACTAGAATAATCTGTTGCTGCAACTTCCCAGTATTCGTTAACATATCTATCTATTTCTTTACTGATTAAATCTAATGTCATTTGTGGGTCTGCTTTATTATCTTTATATATTTTTTCAAATATTTTTACCCAATCTTTAACGTTTCTCTTTATATTATTACGTTTATAATACTCATCGTACATGTTTTTAGTGCTTCTGTATTTATTTGATACTGCAAAGGTGCTTACATCTGTTAAAGCAAGATCAATCATTCCTACACCTACATACGCCAATTGGATAGAAGGTGTAGTAAAGTTAATAGCAACATTTAAAGTTGTCTTCCAAGCACTTACTGATGTTTCTTTACTATTTAACCCATTATTATAAGCATCATATGCAAGTTGGGCACAAGCAGTTGCAATTCCAAGGTTGGATATAGAATCGTTAAAAGCTTTAGTAACATATGAATCATAAGCCCCACCTAGAGTTATAACTGTTGATGCAGAAGTTGCCAAAAACATTGGCAAACTGCCAAAAGTTTCAAGTGTTGATTTAACAACATCTTCTTTCCAATTTGGTCCTTGCTCAGCATAAGTTTCAATCATTTTAACTGCTTTTTCTTTTGATAAATAAGCTGCATAAGCATTTACTTCACTTATGTAGGCACTTCTTTTATTAGGATTAGTAATTTTAAATACAGCATAAGTAGAAAGATGGTCAGTTATTATTTTAACTACATTTTCTTCAGGATCAACTATATAAAAAACGTCTTCCCATTGTTTTGTTTCCTCATTAAAATATTTTGCACATATCGAAATTTTTTCTTCTTCTTTTTTTATACCTTTATCACTATAAGGTATTGAAATTTCGATTGCCCCTTCTGGTTGACCTGATGAAAAATTAAAATCATATGCATAAATGGTAACATCCTCAATTGGTTCTGCCTTTACTTTTTTAATTGTAAGTTCTTCACCATCATCTAACTGATATCCAAAATCTATAGTAGGCTCTTCTATTTTTGGTTCATATATAAATAGACCTCCTACTATTACTATTAATATCAATATTGTTATTGCTGTGATTTTTAATTTTTTACTCTTCAAAAAATTCATATTTAATCAACTCCTAAATTATTATATTTATCTGACTAAATTATATCATATTATATAATAAAAATTCTATTATTCTCTTTAAATAAATATGCTTAAAATATTATTTGTTGTATTTTTTAGCAACAATATATCAAAATAGTTATTTGGTACATCCGTATTTACATTATCCATTACTTTGAATTTTATATCTTCATTATGCTACTTCTTTATATTCTTCTTTTGTTATTCCATAAGAATAACAATCTACCAATTCTTCTACAAATGTATATTTTTGTTTGTGAAGCTCATTGCCTCTTTTATTAAATCCTAGTTTTTCCATAAGACGAAATGATGCTGGATTACAAACTGCTGATGATGTTTCAATTGCTTTTATATTAACTTCATTAAACATATAATTTAATACATTTTTAGCAGCTTCATAGGCATAACCTTTTCTTTGTTCTTTTGGATCTATAAACCATCCTATATCTCTTATATCAATTGGACTATTTTCTTTTGTTTGAACACTTATTTGTCCAACACAAGCATTATTTTTTTTTTTTATTATACTCCATTGAAAAACATCATTATTTCTAGCTCTTTCTAATTTTTTCATTTGCCAAATATAATCTTCTTCAAATGTTTTTCTTATTTTAGTAGTTAAATAATATTTATTAACCTCTGGTATTAAAAGAATTTCGAATAAAGTTTTTAAATCTTTTTCTTCTGTAGGTCTTAATATTAATCTTTCAGTTTCTATTGTTTTAGACCCTAACATCTCCATATAATCACCCGACAATACTATATCATAAAAATATTTTTATGTTAAATTTTTCCATCAAAAAAATAGTCACCGAAATCCTATCAAAATATGACTATATTCTTTGAATTATACTAAATCAGATATTTTAAAATGATTTTATAGTCTTGCACTAAATCATCTATTGTTTTAGAAGCATATGCTGAACTAGTAGAAGGAAGATATGTTGCCGGAATATTAGTTTTAGAATATATATATTTTTGATATATATTATAAGCTTTTTTACCATTAGTGAAAACCATTTTAACATTACTATTTTTAGTTATTTTCCATAACTCATTCACTTTTATATTTTTAATACTAGCATCACTAGAACCAATAATATCACAAGATTTAATTGAATCCCAAAGCGCTATATTATGTTTTAATAAAAAAGATTTATGATTATCTATTTTCTCATTAAAGATAATTTCTAAAATGCTCCAAAAACGATTATAGGGACTAGAATAAGGATAACCATATTCTCTAGATTTTACACTAGCAATTGTCCCAACAAAAAGGATTTTAGAATTTTTATCATATATTGGTCCAAATGGATGAACTATTCTTTTATGCAAAAATAATCACCTCTTTTTTTATTATGCTTTTATTTAGAAAATATATTATAGATAAAAAAGAATTAACTTTTATAATTAATTCTTTTTAATTGAATTACATACTGATTCAATTAAAACTTCAAGTTCGATTTCAGTAATTTTTAAACCAGTTTGATTCACCATATTTATAATTGTTTTTTTAGCTCTTTCATACTTTTCTTCGCTATTCCAATTATTCTTTTTAGACAATTGTTCTACCATTTCTACTACGGATCTTACAATTTGTTGTTTAGTTTCATTATTTACTTTTTTTTCATAAATTTTTTTTATTTTAAGTCCTATATAACTTGTAATAGTAGTTAATATAACTCCAATTATCTCCCATATATATGGTGTAATACCTTCAATAATTGTTTGTAACATTATTTACCTCCTCTTAAAAACGATATTATTCTTTTAATAAAATTTGAAATAATATCAAATATACTCTTCTTTTTAGGTGGTATAACAATAGGATCATCCTCAATTAGTTCTGGTTTTTTAGGAAATAAAATAATTGATTGTTTATCATATAAAATCCATTGATCATCGCCTATTCTATACCAAATATAGTCATCAATTTCTTTAATTTCATAATAGTTATATATTCCTTTTGCAATTCCTATAATATTATCATCATTAATTACAGTATCAGATCTTACCATTAATTGATCAATTATTATCTCTAATTGGTCATGTTTTTCATTCTTTTTTACTACCGGAATTACTTCTATTACATCTTTAACTTTTATTGGTCTAACCGCTCTCATAGTTAGTTTTGAACTTGTTACATTTGAATATACACCCGTTGGTCTTTTAAGTGCACCTTCTGAATTATCTTGACTTAAATACCATGTTTTATCCCCATCATAATGATCAAATATACAAATATGTTCTCCTTGCCATATACATATATCTCCAGATATCATTTCTTCAGTAGAGACTTCTTTATATTTATCTTGTAAATTAAAGTTGTAATATAAAGGATTTAAACTCCATCCTAATTCTAAGACTTCATAGACATATTTATTTACTAAATCAAAGCATTGATAAGAATAAACACCATCATAATCAATATATTTTCCTATTGTCAATTTTTTAAAATTTTCATATTTTTTTATATATTCATTTATATCCATTTAATCACTTCCAATATAGTATATTCTTGTTTTCTATATTAAATTATTATATTTGACTCCATAAAAAAAGATAAAGACTATTGGCAGCCTTTATCCTTGCATTTAATATTTGATTTTCCAACATTTGGTTTTACTCCATATTCTATTGGAATAGTAATACATATCGTTTGTGTAATAACGATTTCACATGAATTGTTACTGTAATCGCAATTAGGTTTACAAATTATACTAGGTTCTCCAATACATTCAGTAGATATCTCCCCAACAATAGTTACCGGTTCTAACTTAACAGGTAACGAAATATCTGCAAATTGATGTGCATTTTTTTTGCATGTTTTTGGTTTTTTAGGCCCAGAATTCCCAATACAATCATTATTCATAATTATTCTTTACCTTTTTTAACTGTTTTTAATACAGTAGCTTGTTCTTGACAATCGTTACAAGTAGATTCTTCGCTAGAAGCACCGGTACACTCAACATAGGTATCTCCAACTTCTGCTTTTGCTCCAAATTCAACAGGAACCTCAATACAAATGCTTTGACTTATGGTAAATGTACATTCACCATTTTTAACACCATTACATATTTTAGTATCAGAAGAAACAATTGGACTTCCACAACATTTAGTCTTAGTAGTGCCAGTTTTTGCAAAAGGTTTAACACTTACTGGGACACAGATTGTAGAGGTTTGGTATGCAGTAGCCGGACATGTTTTTTCTTCTGTTTCTAATATTACATTTTTATTTTCATTATTCATATTTTAATACTCCTTTCACAATAAGATATGAAAAAATATCTTTAAAGAATAATCTATTTATCACTTATTATAATTTTAATGTTTAAAGAATATAAAATTATAGATTTAAACATTAAAAAAGAATTCCTTTTTGGAATTCGTTATTTTCTTAATTGGACAATTCTATGCAACATAGAACCCACAACTTTAAATAAAACTAAACCTGTCTGCAAACTAACAATATAATATTTTTCCAATTTAATTATACACTATTAGTTAAAACTTCCGACTCCATAAACTAAGTCAAAACCGCGCTAGTTATAATCACCATTTTATTTCAAATAACAAATATAATACATAAACATATTATAAATTGGAGGTACAAATATGTATAGTAAACAGGATATATTGAATGTAGCTAGAATGTTTGGCATTACTTTTGATAAATTTACATTAGAAGATTTGGTAACAGGGGTAAATATAGAATTAGAGCACGGTACAGTTAACCCACAAACAAATGTAACAAATGATAATTTGATATTAACAACAAAAATAGCACTTGCACATTTAAATGAATTTCCAAATTATTATAATAAAGAATATGGATTACCAGCTTTTGAAGAATCTTTTAAAAAAATGAGAGCCCACTATTAAGGTTTCTCGTTTTTTGTTTATAATTCTATTGTTATTTAAACATATTATTAGTTATAAAAAGCGGCCTCATTATTATCATAATCTTTTTTAATGAATAATAATACTAGTAAAGCTGATATAAAAACTATAATAGAACTAAAATAAAATGGTATGCTTGATCCAAAAAACGACCATAAATATCCAGCTATTATTGTTGCAGGTAAAGATGATAATCCAATTAGGCATTCACATACTCCTAAGGCTGTAGCTTTCATATCATCGGGAACATTAGAAACTATAAATGCTTTTGTACTAACACTTATTAAGGAAATATATAAACCATATAAAGCAAATAATAAAACTGTGACATGATGATCTTTTGTTATTCCAAATAATAAATAAATTATGCTAAATAAAAGATATGAAAAAAATATAATATTTTTTTTAGCTATTTTGTCACATATTTTGCCAATTGGATATGCAAAAAAGCACGTGACTAAATTAGTAATTAAATATAATATAATAATTTTAGAAAAGGCAAAACCATTATCTGCAGCTTTTAATAATAAAAATGACTTAGTTGAGTTTCCAAGAGAAGATATAAAAACTATTAAAAAGAATAATTTGATTTTTTTGTTAAACCTTTTAAAATCAACATTGTTTTTTTTTCTATTATCATCAGTTTTTAAAAAAAATAAAAGAAAAATGCCAAGTCCTACCGGAATAATTGATAATGAAAAAAAATCTTCAAAGTCTATTATAGATGATTTAATAATTAAAAAATATGATATTGTTATACCTATAACTGCACCCAATTTATCAAAAGTTCTTTGTAATCCGAAAACCTTTCCGTTTTTCAATCCACTTTCTGCAATCATTGCATCTCTAGGTGCTGTACGAATGGCTTTGCCTAAGCGCTCTATTATTTTTGCATACAAGACCAATAACCATCCATTTGAAAAAAACAAAAAAAATTTATGGAGGAGAGATCCAAAATAACCAATTATTATTAACTCTTTTCGTTTGTTTTTTTTATCTGAAAAATATCCACTATAAAATTTTATAATACTTGTTAAACTTTTAGATATACCTTCTATCAAACCCACAAAAGCTGGGGTCATTCCTATTTTTGTAGTTAGATAAAGTGGCAAAAGCGGATAAATCATCTCTTTACTTATATAAGTAAACATACTAGTAATACATAATATAATTATATTAGACATCTTTATCACCTATATTAATTTTATTCTAAACGGTATAAAAAAGAAGTACACTAATTACGATAAAATTAATAAATTATATACTAATTTTCATTTGTTTTAAATTGGTTTTTAAAATTTTAAAAAAAAAACACCTAATTATAGAGTGTTCTAATTTTACATAAAAATGGGGCTTTATACCGCTATATGCTCAGCCCACCTACTCACTAGTTAAATACACAATACCGCCTTTACTAGTGAAAGTCTAGTTATTTTAAGACATACATTTATAATACACTTTTCTTATCAAGCAGAAGCTCCACCTTAGAATACATACTTTTTTAGATTAAATTATTCAACTGATTTCAAAGAATCTATCATATCTATTCTTTTTAATGTACCATTAATAATTAATTGAACTATAAAAGAAAATATGATTGTTATTATAGAAGATATGATATAACTTAATATATTTATTTGTCTTAAAAACACAATATTATCAGTTTCAGCAGTTGCTATGATAAAATGATGCAAATACTTCCCTAAAAATAAACCAACAATTATTCCTATTATGGTTAAAATAAAAGTTTCTCGATATACGAAAGTTGCTATTTCCTTATCATAAAAACCTAAAACTTTGAATGTAGCAATCTCTCTTTTTCTTTCACTAACATTTATTATTGTAAGATTATAAAGCACTATAAATGCTAAAAAGCAAGCAAAGGCAACAATCATTATAATAATATTATTTAATCCTGATACAAAACTATCAAATGTATTTATGATGTCTTCAGTATAATTAATCATTAATATATCATAATCGCTTAATGTTATATTAGTATCTATTTTACCATTAGCAATTATACTATTGTAACTTAAATCTTTTGAAAATATCTCTTCATAATAATTTTTACTAATGTAAATATAGTGAGCAACATAATTATAAATAATATCGGAGATGTGCAAAATAACTAACTCATTGTTGCTATCTCTAATACTAATGCTATCACCAATTTTTACTTTTAAATGATCTGCCAATTGTTTTGTTATTATAGCTCCGTTGTTAGGAATGCTAATCTTTTTATCTGAAATTGTACTAGTCAAGTCTACATAATTATTGAAATTAATTGTATCAGATGGTGTTATTATATAGACATCTTCTGTTTTATTATCAAAAGTAAAAGTATAAGATTTTTGATTAATTAGAATGGGGTTTACGATTCCATTCTCATTAAAAAATCTATTTAATAGCTGTGGCATTTGTTTAGTATCCTTTTTCAGAACATACATTGTATCATATTTAATAATATCGCTATATTGCAATTCTGATATTTTATTAATACTATCATTTATTCCCATGCCCGATACTAGCAAAGCAGTACAACCAGCAACCCCTAGAACAGTCATTATAATTCTTTTTTTATATCTAAATAAATTTCTTATGGTGGTCTTTCCCATAAAACTTAATTTTTGCCATAAACATTTAAATCTTTCAAAAAATACTTTTTTCCCTACTTTCGGTGGTTTTGGTCTAAGGAGAGAAGCTGGGGTTTCTTTTAATTCTTTCATACAAGCTACAATTGTTACAATAATCATAATAATTAAAGTTACCGAAATAACAAGTGCAAATGGAAGTGGACTTACAACTGTTATTAAATTAGGAATATAATACCTGCCTAAAAAGACACCATATATTATTCGGGGAATTATACCATAACCAACTGTTAGTCCTATTCCTATACCAATCAAACCAGACGTTAAAACATATATCATATAACCAAACAAAATGCTAGTTATACTAAAGCCATTTGATAATAATATTCCCATTTCAGTTCTTTCTTCTTCAATTAATCTTGTTAATGTATTTAATATCATTAATATAACGACTATTATAAAAAATATAGGTAAAATTTTAGCTATAGCATCTACTTTCAAAATATCTTCTTTGTAACTTATATATCCACTGTTATCAGTGCGATCTAACAAATACCAAACTGGTTTTTCTATTTCATTTAATTCTTCCTTTGCTTCATTAATTCTTTTATTCGCCTTTTGCTTAGCATTTTCTATTTTGCTCATTCCATTTTCATAAGAATAATATCCACCTTGTAATTTTTCTTCCTCTTTAGAAATTTCTTTTTGGAAAAGAGTATAGTTTTCTTCCAAGTTTTGTAGCCCTTTATTTATTTCTAATAAATTTGCTTTAATTAATGTTAAATCATTATGTTTTTTATTTAATTCATTTATTTGGCTAGTAATATAACTATATTCTTCACTACCTGAATCTAAAGAAGATAATTGTGTTTTTAAATTATTTATTATATCCGATAAGTTTAAGGTATAATTATTTAATTCTGTTTCAGATATTCCCAAATCATTAAGGTTATTCAAAATAATAGCTTTATTTTTATTTAATTCATTTATATTTGCATCAAAGCCCTTCAAAATCTTGTTCCTTTTTGTTTCTAATTGCTTTTTACCATTATCTAAATCTATTTTTACTTTTTGTAATTCGCCTAATGAATCGTTTATTTTATCATCTAAATCATTTTTAACTTTTAAAATTTCATTATTTGCTTCTTTTAAAATTTCTTCATAACGAATAGTTTCCCTTATAGGTTTCAATTCCTCTAATTCCCTTTTTAAAGGAAAAATTGATTTTTCATACTCAACGTAATACGATTTTTTTTCTTTTGAATCTTTTGATAAAATATATATATCAGTATAATATTCAGAAGTAAATGCTTCTTTATTTATAAAAGCAAAGGAAATTAATTTTCCGTTTCCTACATTAGAAATGCCTTTTTCATCCCTAACATATAGAGGCGACTTTATAAGTCCTACAACTTTACAACTTGAAACAGATAGGATATTATCTGAATTATCATTATCAAATGTGATTGTATTATTTAATTTATATTTATAAATATCTGCTACACATTCACTATTATTTTTAGGCATTCTGCCTTTCATTAAAACAACATTGTTTATTTCATTTTCGATAGCATGAATCCTTATTGATTCGCCTTTAAAAATCACATCTAGTGAATAAGATGGGACAACCTTTTCTACATTACTTAAAACACTTACAGAATCAACATCGTTGGTTGTAAATCCGTGAGTACTAACAATTTTAAAATCCATTAGATTATATTCATCATAATAATTATCAGCTGTATATAACATTCCAGCAGTTGATTCTCGAAGGCCCATGAAAACGCTTATTCCTAAAGCAATAATAAACATAATAGAAAGGAACCTACCGATAGACTTTTTAATTTTTTGAAAAATATTTTTCAATAGTAATTTCATTACCAATTAATCTCCTTGATTTCCAAAGGTTTTTCATTAACTATAATTTCTTCTACAGTTCCATTCTTCATATTTATTATTCTATCAGCAATTCCTGCAATAGCAGAATTATGGGTAATAATCACTACAGTCATACCATATTCTTTACAAGTTTTTTGCAATACTTCTAATACTTTGTGTCCTGTTTTTGAATCTAATGCTCCTGTTGGTTCATCACACAATAATAATTTTGGTTTTTTAGCTAATGCTCTAGCTATTGCAACTCTTTGCTGTTCCCCCCCAGATAACTGTGAAGGGAAATTATCCATTCTATCTTTTAATCCAACACTAATAAGAACATCCTTGGCTGGTAGCGAATCCTTACAAATTTGGTTAGTAAGTTCGATATTTTCAAGGGTAGTTAAATTTTGAACTAAATTATAAAATTGGAAAACAAAACCAATATCATTTCTTCGATATTTAGTTAATTCATGATTAGAATATTTAGAAATATCTTTTCCATCAACAATAATGGTTCCTGAGTCACATTTATCCATACCACCTAAAATATTTAATACTGTTGTTTTCCCAGCACCAGATGGTCCAAGGACAACAGCAAGTTCCCCTTTTTCAATGCCAAAAGACACCTTATCAGCAGCAGTTATAGTTATATCACCCATAGTGTATGTTTTTTTTACCTTATTCAATTCTATATACATGCAATTTTTCCTTCCTAATAAAAGTTTTTATTGTTATTCTTTAAACAATTATAACACATTTATAAAATTAATATTTTTTTAAAATGTTTCTTCTTGTTGCTTTTGAAAATGTTTATAATATTCTTCATTATAAAATGGACTTTCAATAGTTATGCATAATATTATTTATAGTTTATATGCCATATCTATTTTAGGTATAACTCTACTACTTTCAATTCGGTTTATTGTTTTTCTAGTAATTCCAAATTATTTTGCTAAATTAGATTAAGTTAGGTTTTTAATTTTATTTATAATCATATTATTACCCTTTCTATTATACTGCGTAATACTATATTTTTAAAACGAGTAGTTTTAGTTACAGATTTTACTATTTTTATGATTTTGAACGATAAAAAAGCCCTCAACCCCTTTATTTTAGTGAGTTTGAGAGCAGTATTTTCTTAATGGGGCGACTAGTGGGGATCGAACCCACGTATAACGGAACCACAATCCGCCGTGTTAACCACTTCACCATAATCGCCATTTCGAATACAAAAATATTTTATCAAACTTTCTGAATTTTTGCAACTATTTTATAACAATTCTTATTTATAGGCATTTATACATTCCACAATCTGCCTATTTCATAATTTATTACTGAGGAGGTAATTATGAATAACCATATTAACAATTCAACACAAGATTATTATAGTTATAACAATAACTTATACAATCAGCCTAGCTTTGATCAAAATGATGCTCAAATAAGTTTATATAATCCATACCAAGGTTATATAAGAGGTAACTTATTTCCTAATTTATACAACCCGTATAGAGTAGCAACACCATTTGAAATTGAACCACTTAATGAACAAGCAGAATTATTAACGACCATCAATTCATTAGATTTTGCACTTGTAGATTTAAATTTATATTTAGATATCTATTCTAATGATAAAAAAATGATTGAATTATACAATCAATATCGTTTTCAAAAAAATAATCTAGTCAATCAATATGAGAATAAATACGGGCCACTATCTTTAAATAGTGACGCTCTAGCAAAATTACCATGGGCATGGAACGAGAATCCTTGGCCTTGGGAAAGGTAGGTAAATATGTGGGCATATGAAAAAAGATTACAATTTCCAGTTAATATTAGAAATAAAGATTTAAAGATGGCTAAATATCTAATGGCACAATATGGTGGACCAGATTCTGAATTAGCGGCAGCAACTAGATATTTAAATCAAAGATATACAATGCCAGATGAAAAAGGTAAAGCTTTATTAACTGATATCGGTAATGAAGAACTATCACATTGGGAAATGATAGCAGCTATGATATCACAACTTATGAAAGGCGCTACTATTGAAGAATTAAAAGAAGCAGGATTAGGTGGTCATTTTGCACAACATGATCACGCATTATTTATAAATGATGCTAATGGAGTTCCATTCACCACATCATACATTGATGCAAGTGGTGATTATATTGCTGATTTAGAAAGTGATATGGCTGCTGAACAAAGGGCAAGAGCAACTTATGAACATCTCATGGACTTAACAAACGATCACGACATTATAGCACCATTATCATTTTTGCGCCAACGCGAAATCGTTCATTATCAAAGATTTAAAGAATTAAGAAATTACTACTTAGAAAAAAAGATATAAATACTCATTAGAGTATTTTTTTGATTTCTTAGCATAATAACTATGGGTGATAAAATGTACGTGTTTTTACTATTTTTTATTCTTATTTTTACAGGTTGTAATCAAAATACTTTACATTTAGATAACGTACAACAAATAAAATATAAGGATATCGTCTTAAATAAAGAAGATTTTTTAATTGATTATCTAAATAAGATTGATTTTCAAAAATGTTACAAAGATAGTTTAGAAAATAATAATTTAATTATTACTACTAAAGATAATGTATATAACTTTAGTATCGATAAAACCATATCTTTTCACAATAATGATACCTGTTATACTGTAACTGACAACTTTTTATATAATGAATTAGAAAAAACATATAAATACTATACTAATGGAGAATTTTATACAATAAGCTATAGTGATAATTTTGAATATAATGAAAAAAACACTAACATTAAGATAAATAACACAAATAAAAACTTCATCATTAATAGTCAAATTGATTTATACAATTTTAAAATCAATATGCTTGAAAATAATAATGAAGTAGATCTTATCTACTCTTCTAATAAGATATCAGATACCATTATAATAAGAACAGATTATCCTTTAGATAACAAAAATATTAAAATTTCCTTTAAGACTGAAAATGATTTATCTATTACAATAATTCCTTCTATAATTGATGATAAAGTAATATTTTCAAAAAATTATCAATAAAAAAAAGCTTTTTACAAAGCTTATCTTCTATTATTGCTGTTATTTCTTTTTGCCATTCTGCATTCTTTGCATCTTACTGGCTCATTAGTAAAACCTTTTTCTTCGTAGAATTCTTGTTCACCAACAGTAAAAACGAATTCGTTGCCACAATCTTTACAAATGATTTTTTTGTCTTTCTTTTCCATTTAAAGTACCTCCTTTTTTTATTTGATTTAACAATTATTAACGGACTTCAAAAAAAGGAAGTGTGAATAGTTTTTAAATCATTCTTTTGCTTCTCATTTCAAAGCAATATTAATATAACACTTTATTTTAAATAAAGCAAGACATTTTTTAAATATTTTTTGTAAATATATTTATATTTCACTATATATACTATGTTATATTTCTAAAATTAGCACAACATACATATAATTACTTAGGTGATATTATGAAAAAAGTTCTCCTTTTGTTTGGGGGAAAATCCAATGAACACGAAGTTTCATGTAAATCTGCTAAATCAATATTAAAAAACATTGATTATCAACTGTTTGAAGTAACTTCTGTAGGTATTACTAAAGAAGGAAAATGGTTGATATATAAAGATGAAATAAATATATTAGATAAAAATTGGCATTTAAAAGAAACTTTAGAAATTGAAAACATTGTTTCTTTTATCTTAGAATATGATATCGTATTTCCAATAATACATGGAAACAGTGGTGAAGATGGCAAATTACAAGGTTTTTTAGAAATGTTTGATATAAAATACGTTGGTCCTAATGTTTTGGCTTCTGCAATAGGAATGGATAAAGAATATTCTAAAATAATATTTAATTTTTTAGGAATACCACAAGTTCCTTATATTTGCATTAAAGACAACTATAAGATTAAAGAAATTGAAACTATGATAAAATATCCAATGATAGTAAAACCATGTAATAGCGGTTCTTCGATAGGAGTATCTAAAGTTAATAACAAAAAACAATTAATTCAAGCTATAGAAGATGCCAAAAAAATAGATAAAAAGGTTATTATTGAAAAATTTATTAAAGGTAAAGAATTAGAATGTGCTATCCTTGAAAATAAAAAAGTATTTGCCTCTGATGTAGGTGAAATAATACCCGCTAATGCTTTTTATGATTATGAGGCCAAATACAATAATAGCAATTCAAAAACAATTATTCCTGCTAATATTCCTAAAGAAATTAAAAAACAAATACAAGAATATGCTATAAATGCCTTTAATGGAATAGGCGCTAAAGGTTTATCAAGAGTTGACTTCTTCTATGATCAAATAAACAAAGAAATATATTTAAACGAAATAAATACTTCTCCAGGATTTACAGAAATCAGTATGTATCCTTCCCTTTTCATCGATTATGGTTACACTTATAAAGAATTAATAACATTCTTATTAAAATAAAAAGAGATAATAATCTCTTTTTTATATACCTTTTTGAGAATCTCTCTTACGATCATTAGCTCTTAATATTTTTTTACGCATCCTTATATTTGAAGGAGTAACCTCAACTAATTCATCATTATTTATATAATCTAATGCATATTCTAATGTAATTAATCTTGGTCTTTTTAAAACAACAGTGTGGTCCTTACTAGAACTTCTTGTATTAGTTAAATTTTTTCCTTTTACAACATTAATTGCCAAATCATTATCGTGATTATGTTCACCAACAATCATACCTTCATATACTTCTGTTCCTGGTTCAATAAACATAGATCCACGATCTTCTAATTGACCTAAAGCATAAGCTGTTGATTTACCATTTTCCATCGAAACTAGAACCCCTAATTTTCTAAATCCTACTTCGATTGATTCAAATTTGCGATATTCTTTAAAAGTATGATTAATAATTCCATAACCTTTAGTTATTGTCATAAAATCAGTAGTAAAACCGATTAATCCCCTAGATGGAATTGTATATAACAACCTTGTTTGATTGTTAACACTTACCATACTCTCTAAAATAGCACCTCTTAGTCCCAAATTTTCTATTACAGTTCCTACATAAGTTTCAGGAATTTCAATTTGTAATTCCTCATATGGTTCACATTTTATACCATCTATATCTTTGATAATAACAACTGGTTTAGAAACTTGTAATTCAAAACCTTCTCGACGCATATTTTCAATTAAAATAGATAAATGAAGTTCTCCACGTCCTGATACTATCCACGACTCTCCTTCACCTTCAGATACTTTTAAAGATACATCTCTTTCTGTCTCTTTAAATAATCTTTCAGCAATTTTTCTAGCAGTCAATAATTTACCCTCTCTACCTGCAAAAGGTCCATTATTAACAGAAAAAGTCATTTGTAATGTCGGTTCATCTATTCTTAAAGGAGGTAGGGCCTCCTCTTTTCCAATTTCACAAACAGTTTCACCTACACTTATATCTGGTAATCCTGCTATTGCTACAATATCACCTGCATTAGCCTCATCTATTTCAATTCTTTTAAGTCCTAAAAATCCAAATAATTTTTGAACTCTAAATTGTTTAATACTACCATCTAATCTAACACAAGAAACCATTTGATTAACTTTGACTTTTCCTCTTTTAATTAATCCAATACCAATTCTACCAACATAATCATTATAATCTAAAAGCGCTGGTTGAAATTGTAGAGTTCCTTCTGTTACTTTAGGATCTGGGATATAATCAATTACTAAGTCTAAAATAGGCTCCATTGTTTCTACTTGAGTACTAAGATCTGGTTCTAAACTAGTAGTTCCTGCAATTCCAGAAGCGTAGATAACCGGAAAGTCTAATTGTTCTAAATCAGCTCCTAGTTCGATAAATAAATCAATTACTTCATCTACAACCTTAACTGGTCTTGCAGATTCTTTATCAATCTTATTTACTACTAAAATTGGTGTTACTGAAGCTTCTAAAGCCTTTTTTAACACGAATCTGGTTTGAGGCATTGGGCCTTCAAAAGCATCAACGACTAAAAGAACGCCATCGACCATATTCATAATACGTTCAACTTCGCCTCCAAAATCAGCATGTCCTGGTGTATCTAAAATATTAATACGATAACCTTTATAATCAATTGCTGTTGTTTTTGCTAATATTGTAATTCCTCTTTCTTTTTCAATTTCATTAGAATCCATTACACGTTTTACAACTTCTTCATTAGCTCTAAAATTTCCAGCAGCACTTAAAAGTTTATCAACTAAAGTAGTTTTACCATGGTCTACATGCGCTATTATTGCTATATTTTTAATTTTTTTCATAAAAAAACACTTCCTTAAGACTGCGTTATTATAACACACAAAACAACAGTATGTAAACATTTTTTAACAATTTAAGATTAAATCATTAAAAAGATAGTTTATACTATCCTTTGTTTATTCAAATAATTCTTAATAATTTTTTCATACCTTTTTTTATTTTCCTTAATCCATCTAATATAACTTCTACTTGATCTTTGATATGCAAAGAAATCATAATAGCCATTACCTTTAATATTTATGTTTATAATAAAATCATAACAGTTTTCATTTAAATCTTTATAAACACATAATAACTTAATGTTATCTTCTCTAACGATTCCTTTTTTTATTTTATCGACATGACTTATTATTTTAGCTTGAACCTTATTTGTTTCACTGCTTGCAATATCAAAGGTTGTAAATAATTTTTGATTTTTTTCTTTATTACTTGCTTGGGTTCCATATATGGTATCCCCGGTTCCTAAATCATAAAATCTGATATTAGTTGCTACTCCATAACCAATATTTTTTAACCAAAATTTAACATGTGTTGCATTTTTTTTAGATATTGATTCATAAACAAAATTAGGATTATTTTCTCTAAAGTTTTTTCCTACAGGTGTTAAATAATAAGAAGATTCATCTAATTTTCTTAATGATTCTATTTTGTCTAAAACAATAAATGGCATATGATTTTCTCTATTTTCATTTTTAATCCTACTATTTACTGTATAAATTGTTGCAAAAACCGGAATAAAAATTGAAAGTACAGTTAAAACAATATTCAACCAACTCATCTTAACCTCCAAAATGTTTTCTTAAAATATAATCCAT
The DNA here is from genome assembly GCA_028708945.1 of Bacilli bacterium. The sequence continues at coordinate 65,178 of JAQVXV010000001.1, read as the reverse complement.
ATTTATTCTTATGTCGGGAAACAATTCTATTTCATCTAATTCACTTCTTGAAAACCACTTAATATCAGTAGCTTCTTCCTTATTTAAAGTTAACTGATCTCTATTTATAGGTACACCAACATAAGTGATATCGACATGCAAATCACCATTTGAACCTCTGTTCTTTTGGATTCCTAAAGGTCTTATAAAGTCATCTTCTCTTGGAAATCTTGTTCCTAATAACTTAACTCGAACTCCAGTTTCTTCATACACTTCCCTTAAAGCTGCTTCTTCAGGTGTTTCATCATCTTCAATATGCCCTCCAGGTTGTACCCATTTTTTAAATTTTTTATGTTTAATTAAAAGTATTTTTTTGTTTTCTGGATTTATTACAAAAACAGAAGCACAGAAATGCCTTTTCATATCATCACCAATTTTATTTTAGCACACTAAAAGTTTTAATTATAGGTGATTTTGTCTACTTGTGTAAACTATTTATTATCTTTTCTTTTTTAAATTCTTGTTGTTCGTTTTTTTTGTTTTGAAGAAAGTTTTTGAATTCTTCACTAAAATTATAGTTTTTAGCTTTATTTTTATCTATAACCATTCCGTTTTTTAAAAATTCATAACTTGTTTCTTCACTTTCTCTAGCCATATCTTTATTAATTTGATCACGATGATTCAATTGTTTCATTTTCCAATTTAAAATATTTATTATTCTTGTAAAACCTTTATCACCAATTATAGAATATAAATTTTCATAATCAATTTCTTCTCTAATTAATCTTGTCCAAATAATATTTGAATAAAAATCATTTAAATTGTCTTTTAAGTCTTTATTATTTTTATATTTATCTTTATATATGTCCTTACATTTATTTTCTTCTAAAATAAGTTTTGCAACCGATTTAGGATTTCCATCTCTTTCGTACTCATATCTAAGACCTAAAAAAGAATTTATTATTTTAGGATTTTCTTTGATTCTTTGATCAGAATGCTTTGCAATTATCAATTCACCTAAATCATATTCTTCTGAATCTCTCAATATATATAAGTCTCTTTTGTCTTGATAAAAATTGATATATTCAGTTATAATTGTTTTGTTTTCTTCGTATCTTTTAGGACTATATTCCTTATATAAATCTAATGTTTTAATAAAGCTCACTAAATCAGCTTCAACCTCAATAATTAAATCATCGTAATTTTCTAAATAAAACCCTTCTCTTAATAAAATTTCTTCCTTAGTAGTTATCATATTATTACTATCCATAATATCAAAATACTTATCATCCGATTGTAATATATGTGTGAATTCATGAAATAAAGTAACTATTAAATTAATGGTTGATAACATTTCTTTATTTTCTTTTTCATGATTAGTTAAATTTTTATGGTTTATATTTATACTATAATCGCTTGTAAAAGTTTTTTTGTTTATTTTTTCCTCTTTATATGCAAGGGCATTTCCAATAAATCGATTAACTATCTTTAATTTATTAATAATTAAGGTTTTATTTTTTATTATGTCAAAAGAAATAACATTATCTACTTTAAAATCAATACCATATTCTAAAGATAAAGATAAAGACAAATAACTTACTAACCATTTTTTTTCAGCAAAACTTAAACCTTCTTTATTTAATAAATGTTTTAAATACTCATCACCAATATATTTTTCAATTTTATTATTTAAGTCTAAAGTGTTAATATTTTTCTTTGCATAATCAAAAATACCGATAAGTTTTCCAATTCTTATTTTTGACGCGAATGCATCAAAATCATTGTCAAAAAGTTTGTTTATTCTTTCTACTTTCTTTCTATTATCAGTCGTTTTCATAAGCAATCCCCCCTACTTCGATTTATTTGAAAACATATTTAAATAATTAATATTTTTTAATAACTCCTCACATATAACATAATTTTTATTTATTATAATTTCATTACTTTTAATGTAATATAATTTTTTAGTATTGACTGTTTTTTGGTCTTCTTTAATATTTTTTTTTGATTTACTTACCTTTAACTTTTTGTATTCAACAGTGCGCATAATATTGCCTATTTTTATTATACTATTTCTAAAAAAAAATTACAAATGTTATTGACAATAAGCGACAATTTTGTTATATTTTAAATATAGGAAATGGAACAAGTTTTCTATGCTTGAAGATATTTTATATCTTCTTTTTTTATATAAAAACTACTCTAAAACATCTTTAGAAGTAGTCATTTCTTTTTTAAAGAAAACTAAATTTTCTTCTTCATCAATTGTTGCTAATAAAATATCATTTAATTCATAACCTTTTACTTTTAACTGTTGTTTTAACCAGCGTTCATCTTTTTTAATTATTTTTAAATTTTCTTCCATGACGCTTCCATCAATAATGATGTTTGCTAATATACCTTGCCTTGCTACTTTTTTATTAATGTCTTTTAATTTAGCGTTTTCATAGTCTGGTTTTGCCAAAATACTGAGTACTCCATTAGCCTCTAATATGGCATAATCTATTTGACTGATATCGAAATAACCATTTATTCGGCATTGCTCTAATAGATCGTTTACATCCATTTTAACTTTTTTCATATTATTATAAAGAATTTGTCCTTTTTGAATTATTATAGTAGGTACTCCATAGAAAAATCTTCTTATCCATATACTTTTCATAGAGATAAAAGATATTGCATAAGCAACTGTCCCAAAGACAGCCATTGCTATTATTCCATTTGTTTCATGTGATTCTAAATTAATAGTCATTTCAGCTGCAAAATTACCAATTGAGATCCCAATAACGTAATCAAATATACTGAGTTGGGAGATTTGTTTCTTACCAATTATTTTTGTAACTAAAAATAATGCTAAAATAGATATTAAACTTCTTAAAATTGTTTCCCATATTTCCATAATATCACCTATGTTTATTATTGGTAATATAGGTTTTTTTATACAAAAAAAGCATTAACTATCTTTTTTAGATTTTAATGCTTTCTTTTGTTCAAATACAACATTTGTTTTTAATACAAAAATTCCGACTATCAAAATTAATACTCCATATATAATATATCCTAATACCCTATCTTCTAGTACATATACTATTGACGCTATAGCAAAAAGAATATTTATAAAATAGATAATTAAAACAGTTTGAACTTGATTAAAATTTTTATTTAATAATTGATGATGAATATGAAATTTATCTGGTGTGGATATACTTTCACCTTTTATTACCCTTCTTAATATTGCAAATAAGGTATCCATTATTGGTATTGCTAATATTAATAACGGAATAATTAATGATGTCAACGTAACATTTTTAAATCCTAATAAAGCAATAACTGCGATTATAAAACCTAAAAACATTGATCCAGAGTCTCCCATAAATATGCTAGCGGGATGAAAATTGTGTACCAAAAAGCCTAAGGTTGACCCTAACATAACAAATGTTAATATTAAATCTAAACCTATATTATAGTTTAAACAAGCGATTATTCCGATTGTTGCAAAGTAAATAGCGCTTATTCCACCAGCTAGTCCATCTAATCCATCAATCAAGTTCATACAATTAATACATCCTAAAATAAAGAAAACTGTAATAGGATATGCAAATATTCCAAATTCAATATAAAGTCCAAAAGCTGATAATTCATTAATTAAAAGTTTTCCATAAAAGACAACAATTAAAGACGCTATTACTTGTCCTGTAAATTTTACTTTAGCAGGTAGTGGCCTAATGTCATCGATTACACCTGTTAATACAATTATAAAACTTCCTATTAATATTGAATTCATAATCGAACTTGGTGTTCCGAACATCATATAACCTAATAAAAAACCTAAAAAGATTCCTAATCCCCCTAATCTTGGAATTGGTTTTTTATGTACTTTTCTTTCATTTGGTATATCTAATGCTCCAATATGAACGGCTACCATTTTAATAAACGGTATTATAAACGTTACAAATAAAAAAGTTACTAAAACCATTGATAATATTCTTATTAATTCATCATTACTCATTTTATCACTCCATAAATATTATAACACATTTTAAAAAAACTCTTAATAGAGTTATTTATTTAATAAATATAAATTGTCTAATAGCATTCCAGTTCCTTCAGCCACACAAGTAAGTGGATTTTCAGCAACGAAAACTGGTACCTTTAATTCGTTTGATAATAGTTGATCAAAGCCATGAATTAAAGACCCTCCGCCAGTTAAAACAATTCCTTTATCGATTATATCGGCTGATAATTCGGGTGGTGTTTGTTCTAAAACTGTCTTTGTTGCATTGACAATTATATACACACTTTCTCTTAAAGCTTCTTCAATTTCATCAGAACAAATAGTTATTGTATGAGGAAGTCCTGTAACTAAATCTCTCCCTCTTACTTCCATTTTTTCTTTTCTTGATCCCGGAAAAACAGTCCCAACATTTACTTTTATTTCTTCAGCAGTTCTATCACCAATCAATAATTTATATTTTTCTTTAATAAATCTCAAAATATCGGCATCAAAAATATTTCCCGCTGTTTTAATTGAAGAACTAGTAACAATCCCTCCTAATGACAATATTGCAATATCTGTAGTACCTCCACCAATATCAATTACCATATTTCCACTAGGTTTAGATATATCCATTCCTGCTCCAATTGCTGCTATTTTTGGTTCTTCTTCTAAGTATACTTTCTTAGCTCCTGTTCTTTCTGCTGCTTCCTTGATAGCATTTTTTTCTACTTGGGTTATATCAGATGGACAACAAATAAGTATTCTGGGTCTCGAAAAAAAACTTCGACCATTTATTTTTCTAATAAAATAGTTAAGCATCATCTCTGTAATTTCAAAGTCGGCGATTACTCCATCTTTCATCGGTCTTATTGCTTGAACTTTACCAGGAGTTCTTCCTAACATGTCTCTTGCTTCTGAACCAACCGCTAAAGGTTTTCTTGTTTCAGAATCTATTGCAACAACACTGGGTTCATTCAACACTATACCTTGTCCTTTTATATAAATTAAAACATTTGCTGTTCCTAAATCTATTCCAATATCTTTTGCAAACATTGCTATACCTCCTGTCCACAATATTATAACATATTTTTTCTATATTTAATAGTTGAATTACTTTAAATTTAAATACTTTTTTTTAGTTGATTCGCCACCTCTTATGTGTCTTACATTTATATGATATTTTAATATATCGTCAACTTTTTTATATAATACCTTATCTATTTCTAAAAGTCTTTCATGTAAATCCTTGTGAACAGTACTTTTGGAAACTGAAAAAACGGTGGCTATTTTCCTTACTGTGTCGTTCGTTTTAATAATATAATCTGCCTCATCAAGAACTCTTTTCATAATCATAGAATTCATAGTTCACCTCTAGTAAAGTATATAGAAAAACGAATTCTTTATACCTAAAAAAGAGAATTGATTTTACAATTCATCTATAGACTTATCATAATAATCTTCTGGGTTAACATTTTCTGAATTTATGATCAGTTCGAACATTAAATGATTTCCCAAATCTTTATTCATGTTTGAAGTTCCACTTTTTCCAATTATCTGACCTTGTTTGATAGTTGCATCTTTTTCAACAACAACTTCACTTAGGCTTTGGTATATGCTTATTACATTGGGGCTATGTTCAATTTGAATTATATATCCTAATATATCATCTTTTTTTGTATCAATAACTTTGCCATCCAATATTGAAACGACATCAAAAGTATTTCCATTACCATAACAAATTGCTGTCGATTGAATATAAGTTCCTTCATAAAAAAATAATGATTTTTCTTGTTCTTGTAAACTATCATCCTTTTCATAGAAATCCCTTAATATTTTTACTGAATTATCTAAATATGGCTTTATAATGTTTTTAGAAGATGCTATAACAGGTATTTCTTCTTCAAAAATTGTCTTATTCACATAAATATAATCCTTATCTTTTGTAAACGTTGCTTCCATAAGTGCTAATTCAACAAAATATAATATTCCAACAAACATAATAATTCCAACAGTATAAATCCCTAAAATTTGCCTTCTTTTTAATTTATTATTGCTCATAATTTCACCTCTAATAAAAGTATTTACTTTTTTTAAAGATTTATACTATAAATTTTTTATTTCGACACCTTGATAATAATGTTTTAATATTTCAATATAATCATATCCTTCTTTAGCCATCATCAAAGCGCCATATTGGCTCATCCCAACTCCATGTCCATAACCACGACATTTAATTGTTGTTATTTTGTTTTTTTGAGTAATATCACAATTAGTCGATTTCAAATTAAGCATACTTCTAAATTGAGTTCCAGAATAATAGCGACTGTTTATTTTTAACTTATTTATACTCCCTGTTTTATTTTTAATTATATTTTCTATTTTTAATTCATTATCTTTAATATTTAAATTTTTTAACACTTCTAAATCATTGAAAATTTTTGTACTATAATAAACAGGAGAATATTTATCCCAAGCAGAACTAACGCTTTTTAAATATGGCTGAGGTATTCCAAAAACATTTTCGCTATTTTCTGTATTTCCACTACTTGTTGAAAAGAAAAAAGCTTCAATTACTTTTCCATTATATTCTATATATTTTCCACTTGTTTCAACTACTGCTGTTTTTATTTTATTGATGTTTTCGTAATATTTGTCTTTCCACACCTCTTTTAAATAATCAAAATCAAGATAAACTTGATTAGAGATATCATCTACAACATCAAATTCTTGTTTATAGTTATATGCCATTTTCTTCATTGCATAAGTTCTAGATGCAACTGCTTGAGCTTTTAAAGCCTCTAGCGGATAAGTAATTTGCATTTCACCTGCTAATACTCCTACAATATATAATTCAAAAGGCATTGTCTTTATGGAACCATCATTTTTTTTAACTCGAATCGTCATATTTTTTTTATATTCAAATTTTATTTCTTCGTCTTTAATAAATATGTTTACAATAATGGTCGGAATAAGTATTATTGTAATTATTAATAAAAGTAATTTTTTCATATAATCACCTAATATATTTTATACCGATTATAACAATTTATTATTGTTTTTTTTGTCAAAAAAAAGCAGTTTTTTTAATATTGTGATGTATATAAGAAAAAATCGTATAAAAAATTAACTGCTAAATAAGAAATTGATATTGCTAATAGAAAGTAAAATACTCTTGCTTGTATAATTCTATTTTGCTTAAATATTTGATTTATATTTATGCTATCTAAAGACCAGATTGTTATTGGTACTGCTAATACATATAATATTATCTTAACCAATTTTATCTAAAAGCTCGTTTCTTCTTTTATATTTTTCATCTTCTAACACTTTAGATTCATTAAATAGTTTTATACTTTCTGTTATAAAATCAAGGGACTTATTAACATTGAACGCTAATACATTAGCATCATTATGTTCTTTTGCCAAAATTGCTTCTTCTAAATTATCGATCTTAGCACATCTTATACCTTTTATTCTATTAGCAGCTATAGTCATGCCAATTCCTGTTCCACAAAGCAATATTCCAAGTTCTATTTCTTTATTGATTAACGATTTTGTTACTTTATTTGCATATAAAGGATAATCGACACTTTCTGTTGAATTAGTTCCATAATCAATTACTACGTTTTCTTTATTTAAATAATTTATTAATTCATTTTTGAGATTAAATCCTCTATGATCACTTGCTATACCAATTTTCATATAATCACCTTTTCTATATTTAATAATAACATTTTTTGTTTTTTTATTCAATAAAAAAGAGACTCTATCTCTTTCCTACTTTAAATCCAGAAGTTGCCAATAATTGTTTTTGATATTCTCTATCACTTTCCCATAAAACACATTGGCCTTTTCCTATATCATTAGCATCTCCAGTATAAAATTCTTCTGTTCCAAAAAAGTAACTGATATATTGATAATTATCTAACAAATCATAATGTTTAATTTTCATTTCTTCGTTTTTTATTTGTTCTTCTAAGTCATTACGCGTCATACCCATTGCAATCGTTTCTAACTCAATACCTTCGTCTTTTAAATATTCAACTTGATCTTTTACAGCTCTTTTTAAAGCTTTTAATATTTTTTCTTTTTCATCATTAGTTACTGATGAAGAAATTTCTGCATTATTAAATAATATATATTTCCTTGCTTTATTATAATACGCTGTTGCTTTACCAATTATTTTTTTATTTTTTTTAACAAACACTAAATTTCTAACTTCATCGTCTGTTATACTAGCCCTTAGTATTCCATCACCAACATCGTTGATTCTAGCACAACAACCAACTTTATCGCCTAATAAAAAGTTTGCAGGATCATTTGTTTCTAACCACTTATAATAGTATTCTTTTTCATTATCAGTTGTTGTTATTATTTTTTTAGAATTATATTTGGCAATTTCTTTTGATCTTTCATATAAATCTTGCATTAAACCATAATCACGAGTTGTATATTCTTCACTATATTTTTTAAACTCATTATATAATTGTTCATTTCCTTTTCTAGTTGTATAAGAGTAATTATTTAAATATTTTGTAATATTTCTGATATTAAAATTTAACTTTTGTTCGTTTAAATATTTTTTCATTTTAGAAGATTGATTATATAAGTCTGGTCCTAAACCATCCTTATAGATTTTTTTAATTAGTGGTAAACTTGCTTTATTAATTATGAAATCAGCATAATCTTCATTATAACCAATATCATTTATATTAGTTTTTAAAAAAGATGAAGTAATATTATTTATCTTTTCTTTTCCTAAATTGTTTAAAAACTCCGATGCTCTTAGGTGATGTTCATTATTTCCTGAGAAAAATCCAAGTGCATAACTGAATTTCATATATCCTATTATTTCTTTTTTTGAATAGTCACTTAATTTTTTTTCAATTTTTTGCCATGTTTTATTTTTTAATATGTATTCCTTTACAGCTTTTTTATTACTTGGTATTGATAACATAACTATTTCATTTGGGAAATAATTAAAAGAATTCCCTTTTAAATTATTAATAATATCAACCCATTGATAAAATATATTGATGTTTTCTAAAAAAACATGAGAGTGTGTCCTTTTAAATCTATCAAAATCATTGTCTTTAATATAAGGTAATAAATCGCCTTTATTACATTTTTTTATACCATTATTTGTTATTAATACGCAATCTTCAAAGTTATCAGTTGTAAGTGCGAATATATTGTTTTCTACTTTCTTAACTGCATATTTTTTGTTTTTATCAAAAGAGAATATTAGACAGTCGTATTTAAAGTTTATTTTTTTTGTTGTTGCTTTATTTATTAAAAGATTTGTAAGTAAGGTTACATCTTTAAGTTTTGAATCAATATTAATAACAGATATATTGTCCAAATGATCTATATTAAATGATGGGCAATTATTTGGAATATTTATTTCCTTTAAATTATTACAACCTAAAAAAGATCCCGTCATGATTAAATCGACACTATCCGGTATATGTAATTTCTTTAGTTTGCCAGCTTTTACAAAGGCACCGGAATGAATCGTCTTTATTCCGTCTGGAATATAAAAAGTATTATTTTGATCCAAATCCTCATTTGTGACACTTAATAATTCATCATAAAAAATTCTCATAAAATCACCACCTCATAATTCAATTACATCTTCGTTGTTAATTACTTCTTTGAAGCCTTGATCGTTTATATATTCAATTAAATGTTCAATATTATATATTTCTTTTAATAAAGCGTTTATTATGGTAACAATTATATTTAATAATCCATGATTTTTATTCTGTCCATTAAAAATTACTGCATTTTGTGTATATAAGGAGCTTAATGCATATTCTATTAGTTTATAAGGATTTCCCATAACATTTATGGCATATATTTTATTGTTTGATAAAAAAGCGATTTCTAATTTTTGTTCTCTTACGATTTTTATTATATTCTCGACATCTACTTCTTCACCATTGTTGTTTTTTATATCTATTTGATTTCCTAGTATTAAAATATCTTTACTATCCTCTAAAGTCTTTATTAGAACAGCATTAAACATTACCATATCAAAATTATTTGGAAAACTTTTTAAAGTTTTTTTAATATTATCTAAAAACATTTTTATTTCTCCTTATAAAAAATTATCTTACTTTTTGTTTATTATTTTCCCACAAAACACATTGTCCTTGGTTAGGATTTGAAGCATCTCCTACATATGTAATTTGATGTCCATTAGAACCACCAACAAATACTAGATTTTTTTTCAAATCACTTCTTATAATTTTACAATCATTATTAATTATTTGATTTTTTAAATCATTTAATCCCATACCCATTACGATCATTTCAATTTTTAAATCATCTTTATTTAAAACTGCAACCTCGTCATCAACAGCCCTTATTAATGAATTAAATAATTGTTCTTTTTCTAATTCACTTGTTTCCTTAGATACTTCAGCATTATTAAATAGTATATATTTCCCACTTTCATTATAATATGCTGTAGCTTTACCTATAATCTTTCCTTTTTCTCCATATAGTGCTAAATTACGAACTTCATCATTAAATAAACTGGCTCTTAAAATTCCTTCACCTATTTTATTAACTCTAGCACAACAACCAACTTTATTTCCTAAAACTAAGTTTACAGGATTATCTCCATCTAACCATTCATATTTATATTCTTCTTGTCTATCGATTGTCTTTATTATTTTTTTACTTTTTAGTTTTGCTATTTGTTTAGCTTTTTCATATAAATCCTGCAATATCTCAAAATCATCAGTTGAGTATTCATCACTATATTGTTTTAAACAATCGAATAACTCTTCATTACCATCTCTAACAGTAAATTTAAATACATAAGATTTCTTCAATATCTCTTCATAGGTAATTTTTTTAGTTTCACGTTTTATCTCTTTTTTTATTAATTTAAAACAATTATAGATATCGACTAATTCATTACTATTATAGTATAGTCCATTTGTAGTATTATTTATATTCATAAAATCTTTCATAACTATTTTAGCAAATTCAGGTTCGTATCCATTTTCTTCAAATTTCATACCCCTAAATTTTTCAATAAATTGTTCACATAAACTGTTTTCCATCAATTTTTCAATAAATTCAATTACTTCTTTTTTATTATCTCCTTCAAAAAAACCTAAAACATAACACATTCTAATAAAATCTGTTCGACTTCCACGATACTTAAATTCATATTTATTCATTACACTATAAAGTTTTTTATAGTTCAAAAAAAATTCTGTAATGTTTTTTGCATTTGCTGGAACGGCAAATAATGATTCTTCATTTACTATTTTCTCTTTTTTTAATCTCTTATTATTTTCCATTATATTCATCCATTTAATAAGAATATCGAAATTTTCATTATTCGCTTTATTAAATTCATTATTAAAATCAAAATAATCTATAGAACCTGTTCTTTCTATAGCTTTTTCTACATCATATTTTATTATTTCATTTTCTTTTATTATTTGTCTATCGTAAGGGTCTCCATAAACCGCAAATGAATTATCATCTGTTTTAACAATTTTTGATATTTTTTTTCCCTTAAGTGTTATTTTTTTATTATCATATATAAAATTTATTTTTTTAAATTTTTTTAGTCTGTAAAAATTAAAAGAAAATTGATTTTTTTTAATACTTGCATCAATATTTATAGTTTTTATGCTACCACATCTTGCCCAATTTTGTTCATAATCATACTTTGGCAAATTAATTTCTTTTATTGAATAATTGTTTTTAAAAGCATCCGCATGAATTGTTAATACCGAATCAGGTATGTGTAATTTTTTTAATTTTGTTGCTTTTTTAAAGCATTCCTTATCTAATACTTGTACTTCTTTTGGTATTCTTAAAAAACCTTTCTTAAAATCGGAGTTTAATACTTCTTTTAAGACACCATTTTCTATTAGCATATATATCCCCCATTGATGCTGCTTATTATACATTTTTTTAATTTTTTGTCAAATAAAAAACTGCTTATGCAGTTTCTATTTTTCTTCTGTAAATCCGTATTTACGATTGAACTTCTCAACACGTCCTGTTTTTGTAACTTTTCCTTGTTCTCCTGTAAAAAATGGATGGCATTTATCACAAACTTCAATTTGTAATTCAGCCTTGTTTGAAAACACTTTAAAAGCATTTCCACACGCACAAGTAACAGATGTTTCAACATATGTGTTGTTCTTATCTTTTTTCATACTAGTCTCCTCCCGCCATGACTAATCACAGTCATAGTAATTAAATGCTTCTTTATTATAACAACTAATTATATTTAAAGCAATAGTTTTTTTATTTTTCTTTCCCAAACAATGTTAGTAGATTTATAAATATATTAACAAAATCGAGATATAAATCTAGTGCTCCAATTATAACTACCTTCTTTTGATCCAAATTTGATCTAGATAGAAGTTTTATCTTTTGAATATCATACATAGTTATTCCTAGAAAAACTAAAATTGCTACTATTGAAATAATAATATCTAATAAAGAATTTGATAAGAACAAATTAATAACTGATACTAAAATTATCCCTATTAGCGCCACAAAAATGTATGTTCTGTATTTTGTTAAGTCCGCTTTCAAATAGTCTCCTAAAAACGCAAATAAAGCGAATAAAAATGCTGCTACTCCAAAGATTATGGCAATTGAACTTAATTCATACACAATAAAAATTAAAGAAAATGTCAAACCAGTTAAAAATGAATATACTCCAAACATAGTAATAGCCGTTATGTAATTCAATTTTCTGATTCCTGCTGATAATGCTATTACTAATATTATTTCAGCAAATATAATCCACCAATATAAACCATTATCAAAAATGTTGTAAATTATATTATCTTGCGTTGAAACATAATAAGCGGTTATAAATGTTATTAATAATCCAATTGACATTAGTTTAAAAATATTAGTAAATAATTTTCTTTCTTCCATATCATCACCTATCTAATTATAACATACTAATTTAAAACAATATATTATTAATTTTTTCAATAACGCGCTCAGATATTTTTTGATAGCCCTCTTTAGAAGGGTGTATATCTAAGGGATTTGGCAAATATGTGTTATTTTCAAACAGATCACTAATTCCGACATATTGTATATTATAATCGCTTGCTAAATCCTGAAGTAATTTATTCGCGTATTTCACATCTTCATTCATATTATTTAAATAATAAAAAGGATTATAATAACCAATAACTACTATATCTTCTTTACAATATTGTCTTAAAAGATTAAATAAAATATCTAAATCGTTCATTACTTCAACAATATATTCTTTCGTGTCTTTTTCACTATATCTAATATTGCTTAAAAAATCATTAGATCCAATTGATAAAGTGATTAAATCAGCCTTTACTAAGGCGTTTTTTAAAGTTATTTCTTTCCCATTTACCTCAATTGACTTATTGTTGTTAATATCGTTTATTATATCGATAGTCCTATATCCATTGGTTGCATAATCTTTCACAAAAAATTCTAGTTTTTCTTTTTCTTTTAAAAAGTCACTGACATAATCAGTATATCCATGTACTTCTTCACTAAAAGCATTCGTTCCAAGCGCTAAAGAGTCTCCAAGCGCTAAATAATATACTTCTTTATCCAAATTTAATAAATAAGTAAAGAAAACTCCAATTACTATTAAAGCTATAATTATTATCTTTTTCATAATCCTCCTAAAAAAAAGTAGATTAATCTACTTAATTATATTTCTTCAATTGTAATTTTAGCACCAACATCGTTTAGTTTTTGTTGAATATTCTCATATCCTCTTAGAACATGTTCAATATCTAATATTTTTGTTTTACCTGATGCTTTTAACCCTGCAAGGATTAAGCAAGCACCTGCTCTTAAGTCCGTTGCAACTACTTCCGAGCCTTTTAAATCAGTGGGACCATGTATTTCTATTTTTCGGTTGTTGATTAATTCAATGTTAGCACCCATTTTATTTAAATAATCAATATTTTTAAATCGATTTTCATATAAAGTTTCCTCTAAAGTAGATGTTCCTTCACATTGTGTTAATAGTACTGTTATTGGTTGTTGCAAATCAGTAGGAAATCCAGGAAACCCTAAAGTTTTAACATTAATTGCACTTAAGTTATCTGTTTTAGATACAATGACATGGTCTTCATTTATAGTTAAATCCACTTTCATTTCTTGTAATTTTAATAGTAAATTTTCTATATGCTCAGGGATTATATTTGCTATTTTTAACTTATTTCCCATTAAAGCACCTGCAATAATATAGGTTCCTGCTTCTATTCTATCTGGTATTACTTCTGTATAACAATCGCCAAGTTTTTCAACACCAATGATAACGATTTCGCTTGTTCCTGCACCAGTGATATTAGCACCCATATTGTTTAAAAAAGTTGCTACACTTACTATTTCTGGTTCTTTAGCAGCATTTTCTATAATAGTTTTTCCTTTAGCTTTAACAGACGCTAGCATCGTATTTATTGTTGCTCCAACTGAAGGCATATCTAAATAAACGTGTCCACCTTTTAATTCGTCTGCAAAAATGGTGAATTTGTCTCCTTCTTCTATAACAGTTGCGCCTAAAGCTCTATATCCTTTTAATGTTTGATCAATTGGCCTAGCACCGATTGAACATCCGCCTGGAAAATGCATAGTTACTTTCTTATACTTTCCCAATAAAGAAGACATAAAATAATATGAAGCTCTTAATTTTTTAGAGATAATTTCAGGGATTTCTTTGTTTTCTAAATTTCTAGAATCTATTTCAATATAGCCTTCTTTTTTTACGACTTTTGCTCCTAAATAAATTAGTATCTCATTTAATGCATCTATATCTGAAATATTAGGAACATTATCAATTTTTACTATACCATCTGACAATAAAGATGCTGGAACTAGCGCTACTGCACTATTTTTAGCACCACTTATTTCTATTGTACCTTCTAAGGTTTTCCCACCCTCAATTATCATTTGCAACATATTTATACCTCCCACTACATTTATATGTTTTTCTCTTATTTTGGTGTTTTAGCCTTTATTATAACTACCAAATAAGACTATTTTATCTAAGACTGCCTTTTTGATCGCCGATTGCCCGGCATTTATTATCTTTCTTGGATCATATTCTTTATCATATAGTATTAAAAACTCTCTTACTGCTAAAGCCCATACTACTTGTAATTCAGTATTAATATTTATTTTAGAAATTCCACATTTAATTGATTCTTTTATTGTTTCATCTGGTATACCAGTTCCTCCATGAAGTACTAATGGTATAGATAAAATTGTCGATATTTCCATCATTCTTGCAAGATTGAGTTTAGGTTCACCTTTGTATAATCCGTGAACACTTCCTAATGCTGGAGCTAAACAA
Source organism: Bacilli bacterium (assembly GCA_028708945.1). Next base: position 49,852 of record JAQVXV010000001.1, on the reverse strand, counting down.
TCAATATTTGTCTTTTTAACCAATTCTTGGCACTCTTCAATTGTCGCAAATTTAATTTCATTAGCGACTCCATCTTCAGCACCACCAACTGCCCCAACTTCAGCCTCAACAGATATCTTATATTTTTTAGCAATTTTCACTACTTCGTTTGTTATTCTAATATTTTCTTCAATTGGATACTTAGAAGCATCAATCATAACTGAAGTAAAACCACTAGCAATTGCTTTAACACAAGATTCGACACTACTACCATGATCTAAATGGAGTGCTACTGGAACTGTAATCTTTAATTCTTCGATTAAACTTCTTACAACTGCAGTAACCGTTTTATATCCACCAAAATACTTAACCGCTCCTTCGCTTACACCTAAAATAACAGGACTGTTATTTTGTTGGCATTCTTCTAATATAAACTTTGTCCATTCAAGATTGTTTATATTAAACTGCGGAACTGCATATTTTTCTTTAAAAGCTTTTATTAACATTTCATTCATGTTTACTAACACATTATCACCTAACCTTATTATACTATTATTACTTGATTTTGAAAAGTAATATAATCACAGTTTACATTTTATAACACATAATTTAATCCAATTATAATTAATATTAAACCACCAATCAAAGACGCTGATGCTCCAAAAATTTTACTGATTAGGTTTCCTATATTTAAACCAATAAAGGTAAATAAGAAACTTGAAATAGAAAACAAAATTGGTCCTAGGAAAAAACTATTTGATATCGTTTTCAAAGTCATCCCAACTGAGAAACTATCGATACTAACTGCCAGAGCAAAAATAAATAGTTCATATCTTCTTAAAATTCTTACTTCATCTTTTTTAAATGTATCGATAATCATATTTATTCCCACTAAATTTAGTACTAAAGTTACAATTAAATTGGGATTTATATTTACAATACTTATAAAATTATCACTTATATACATTCCAATGATAGGCATTATAAAATGAAATAATCCTACAATGAAAGATAAAAAGAGGATGGTCTTTTTATCTATTTTCAATGTTCCATATGCTAAAGCAAGGGAAAATGCATCCATACTTAAACTAAGGGCTATTATTAATAAAATCATTTCATTCCTCCCCATTAATTATATGAGGTTAAAAATATTTATTTATCATTTCTTTTACAAATAGTTTATATTCGACTTCTTCGTTTACTTGACCTTCTATAAGGCAAAGTGGTGGAAATAAAACACACCACCAATTATTTCCCATACCTTCACCTAAAGTAACTAATACCGATTCATAATATCCTTCATTATAAATAACTCCTTTATATTCTTTATCTGGAAAGTAATTATATCCATAATTAATGTCGAATTTTTGATAAACATTTTGGGACATTAAACTTTTTTCTACTGTGTTATTTATTTCAGGCATACTTGTTATTATAGTCTTTCTTGCATCTTTAATATTTTTTGAATCTTTTAATATTTTATTAAGTTCTTTTTGTACATCATCTTTTACTTCTTCTTTTACTGCTAAATCTTCGTCTTTATTTGAATTAGCAAGAATTCTTATTCTAATCGAATCTTCTGGAATTATAACTTCTTCAACAAAGAAATCACTTATAATTAAATAAAATACAAAAATTAAAGCAATTAACATTATTGTTTTTCTCAAAAAAATCATCTCCTATTTAATAGTGGATGATTTCTTGTTTTTTTATACATTATTTATGATATTTTTCATTATTTGATATTTTGAAAGATCTATATAATTGTTCTAATAAGATGACTCTAAACAATTGATGTGGGAAAGTTAATTTTGAAAAAGATAACTTATAGTTACTGATTTCACTTATTTCTTTATCTAATCCATAAGATCCACCAATGATAAAAGTTATATTAGAATTATGTATAAAAATTTCTTCGATTTTTGTTGATAATTCTATTGATGATAGATTATTTCCCTCTATTTCTAAAGTTATAATATAATCTTTTGAATCAATGTTTTTTAAAATTAATTCTTTTTCTTTTTTTAAAACCGAATTCTTATCAGGTAAATTAATATCGTTTACCTCGATTATTTGGACTTTTATATATTTATTTAATCTTTTTAAGTAATCATTTATTGCTTCAACTAAATATTGTTCTTTTATTTTACCAACACATATTATTTTTATCATATTTCTACCATTTCTGATAATTCATCTTGCGATGTAACAATAATTCTATTAACATTTTTGTTTGCTTCTAAAAGACTATCATTTATTGTTGTTAAAGCTTTTTCTTTGGTATTATTTTCATTACTAAGATGAGCAAGTAAAATATACTTCGTTTTTTCACCAACTATTTTGCTCAAATATTTAGCAGAGTCTTGATTCGATAAATGTCCTTTATCTCCTACAATTCTTATTTTGGTATGATATTGATATTTTCCAGTCATAAGCATTTCAACATCGTGATTACTTTCCATGATATATACAGTTTTATTAATAATTTTGTTTAAAATTTTTTTATTTATATAACCAGTATCTGTTATATATACTAATGATTTTTTATTTTCTGTGAATATATATCCATTTGTATCTTCAGTATCATGTGATAATTTAATAATTTCAATATCTATTTCATCTAATTTGAAATCTTCGTTTATAAATTCATAATTTTTTAGTTCAATACCAAGTTCTTTATACATAATTTCAGTCAAATATATTTTTCCTTTGTACCTTTTACTATATTGTTCTATTCCATTGACATGATCTCCATGACTATGTGTTATAAAGATACTGTCTATTTCATCTAATTTTTGTCCTATTTGCCCTAATTTTTCAATCGTACTTTTCAAACTAGTACCCATATCTATGAGTATTTTATGGTTACTAGTTTCTAAATAAGTACAATTACATTTAGAGCCACTTGCTAAAACACAAATTTTCATTAATACAGACTTAAAGGATTTATAGTATATGATGAGCCTTTATATGGTTCTCCATACCATACTTCAAAATGTAAGTGTGGTCCGGTTGAAGACCCAGTGCTTCCTATCAAACCTATAACAGTTCCTTTTCCTACTATTTGACCAATTTTTGTATAATATTGTTTTGATAAATGGGCGTATCTTGTATAATAGCCATTATTATGATTTACGGTTATATAATACCCATATGAAGAATTATATTTTGCTTCATATATAACTCCATTGTTAGCTGCAAATACTCTTGTTCCTTTTCCGATTGCTAAGTCAACTGCTGGATGGAAATGACGAGTACCTCTGATTGGATGATAACGATATTCATAATATTGTGTTATCATGTACCCACTTTCCGTTGGCCAACGCCAGTTGTATATTGTTCCTCTAGATGGTTGATATCTAGAACCAACTACAACAACTTTATTAACAACCGGTCTTAATAATTGTTTAGACTTAATTTCAACTAATTGTTGTTGACCATTTAATTCAACAATATCATAAGTAATACGATCTAAACCATTTTCACCTTTTTGAGTTACTTCTTCATCTCCAATAATTCTCTTTGGATCTTCGATTTCCTCAGTTACATATTTATTCACTACATCTTGTACTGTTAACTTTTTAACTACTACACCAATCTTGGGATTTAAGAATCCAACATTAATGACACTACCTTCTGATAGTAAGTTTGTTTTACTTGTGAAATTAGAGTTTGAAATAAAAAATTCTTCTAAACTTATCTTGTTTTTAAATGCTACTGATTCAATAGTGTCTCCAATTTCAACTCTATATGTTTTTTGTTTTTCTAAAGTTCCATACAATAAATATTTAGTTAATTCTTCTGCATTGATATATATTTTTTCGCTTACCGGTATCTTAATTTTTTTAATTGTTATTGGTTCATCTATATATACTGTTTGAATTTCTGTTCCTGTTGTTTCAATTTGTAGTTGTTCGTCGTTTATATATAATTTGTAATTTTCTTCACCAACAAAAGTAGAAATAACATTATTTGCGGCTTCTTTAAATGTATTTTCATCAATAACATATATATACTCTTTTTTATCTTCTCTTTTTATTGTTAAACGATATCCTTCAACGGTTGCAGATTTATATTGTCCTATTTTTTCATAGATACTTTCAACTGTTGATAAATCATTATTAAAAGTTGCCACTTTTTTTATTTCAACACCGTTAGGAATTAAAATCCTATCTGTTTCGGCATATACTTTATTTTTATCTATATAATTAAGCATAAAATCATATTCTTTAGAATCTAGTTTATAGTTTTGTAATTCTACACCTAATTTTTTTTCTTCGGTATCTTCTATAAAATCAATTATTTCCTTATCAACAGGTAAGTTATTATTTTCAATATAGTCTAATAAAGCTTGTTTATTTTTTAATTGAATATAAAGTGTTCTTACTTTTTCTTTGGTTTCTTCTTTTTTTAGTAATTCTTGATATTTTAAAACTTCTTGTTTTATTTCTAAACCTTTTTTATTAAAATAATCTGTTAACTCATTTTTATCTGCTACACGACCTAATATTTGATCATCAATATATACTTGATATATAATATTTGGTTCAGCTACAACTTTGTAGTTGTAAGTTGAAAAAAAGATTAAAAAACTCAAAAATACTAATGATATAATCGTTAATATTTTTTTCATTTGTCACCTTTTTCTTTTTTTTGAACACTTGTAAACTTACAAATATTTTTTTGAAACAATAAATCTATTGTTCCTGTAGGTCCATTACGGTGTTTAGCAATTATTAATTCAACATCACTATCAGGTGTTTCCTCATATTTTCCATAATCTTCGCGATATAAGAAAGAAACTATATCAGCGTCTTGTTCTATTGCTCCAGATTCTCTTAAATCACTTAAAATTGGTCTTTGATCTTTTCTTCCTTCAACATTTCTTGATAATTGTGCTAAAGCAATTACAGGAACTCCAAGTTCTAAAGCCATTGTTTTTAATGATCTTGATATTTCTGATACTTCTTGTTGTCTGTTTCCAGAATACTTACTACTTCCTTGAATGATAGTTAAATAGTCAATTACAATTAAATCTAATCCATTTGGTGATGATGCTAGTTTACGACACTTAGCACGAATTTCTCCTACACTGATACCAGCTGTATCATCTATAAAAACGTTCATTTCACCTAATTTAATCATTGCCTCTTCTACTTTACGCCAATCTTGATTTTCTAAACTTCCTCTTTTTAGTTTCGTTAAATCTAATTTACCTTCTGTTGCAAACATCCTCATTAAAAGTTGTTCTGCTGACATCTCTAGAGTGAAAAACGCTACTGTTTTATCGCCTTTTCTAGCAGCATTCATTGCTACATTTAATGCAAAGGCTGTTTTTCCAACTCCAGGACGGGCAGCTATAATGATTAATTCATTTTGATGTAATCCTGTCGTTATTCTATCTAAATCACTGTAGCCTGTTGCTAATCCTGTAATTTCTCCTTTAGTTTTCGATAATTGTTCTAAATCTCTATGAACTTTTTCAATTACTTGCTGAATTTTTTTAAATTCAGAACCTCTTCTATTTTTTACAACGTTTAAAATCCTTTGTTCTGCACCATCTAATACATCGTCAATATTATCTGATGAAGAATATGCATCAGTTACAATTCTAGTTCCTTCATCTATTAATTTTCTTAAAACTGCTTTTTCATATACGATCTTTATATATTCTTCAACATTAGCGGCTGTCGCTGTTGTGGTGATAATTTCAGTAATATATTCTATTCCACCTACACTATTAAGCCATTTTTGTTTTTCTAATGCTGCTGTTACAGTTGTTACATCTATAGCAGATCCTTTTTCATATAATTTTTTTATCACATGAAAAATTTTAGCATTTTTATCAAAATAAAACAATTCTTCTTCTAATCCTTCAACACTTAATTGAAGAGCATATTTAGTCAAAAACATTGAACATAATACTGCTTTTTCGGCATCTATACTATGAGGCATTATTTTTTCTGCCATAAAATCACCTAGCCTTCTTTTACTACTTCTACTTTTAATTTTGCTTTTATTTTTTTATACAATTCGATCTCAACATTATGGAATCCTAACGAAGTTATTGGTTCTTTGATTATAATTGATTTTTTATCTATTTTATAACCTTTATTCAAAAGTTCTTTCTCAATTTGTTTTGAACTAATACTTCCAAACAATTGATCTTCTTTACCAGTTTTAACCTTAAATGTTACTGTAATTTTTTCAATTTCTGATTTGATTTGGTTAGCCTCTTTTGTTTTTTGTATATTCTCTTCTAATTTGTTTTTATTTTCTCTTTCTAAATTTCTTAAATTCTGTTCATTTGCTATCAAAGCATAACCACTTTTTATTAAGAAATTCATAGCGTATCCGTCTTTTACTTCTTTAACTTCTCCTTTTTTACCTTGATTTTTTAAATCTTTAATAAATATTACTTTCATAAAAAACCTCCATAACTAACTATATTATACTATAAAAACGATTAAAAAAAAATCTAATTATAGATTTTTTTACCATCCCCATCTTCTTACATTGAAAATTGTGGTTTTGTTTATTCCAAAAGTTATTTTCTTTTCAGTTGGAATTGCCATATCAATTAAAATCCAACCTTCTTTGTATGCTTTTTGCATTCCGTATCCGGTATCTAATACTATTCCTAGTGTACTTTCAAAATCACTGTTTCTTATTTCGATGATTGTTCCACAAGGAAATTGGCGATGATCAGCGGCAAGTATTCTTAATTCTCCAAATTGATCATCATTGTAATAAATACCATCTTTTATAAGGTTGTGCCATTCGTTTGTCTTCGTTGGACAATAAGTAATTCCTCTACCGTCACAAGTTTTACAATCAGGACCATATTCAGTTAAAGTTCCTGTAAATTTTCCTTTTTTTCCGGTTCCTACTTGAATGATTTCGTCTGTTTTATCTTTTAATATTTTTTCTTCTCCATTTTGGATTATCATTAGTCCATTTTCCCCTTTTACTAATGTATTAACTACATCTACAGGTACGCTTGAACTATATTTTTTTAGGGTTTCGTATTCAATTATTGAATTAACTGCATTTTCACGAGTTCCAAAAGTGTCGATGATTTCATAGTTTTTTACTGTTACATCACTTGTTGTTGCTATGAAACTAACTAAGACAATTTCAATGAACTTTGTTATTATTTGCAGTAAGTTTATATTCATTAAATCCACCTTACCTACACCAAAATTTTAGCATAATTATATATTCAAGTCAAATTGACTCTTTGCGTTGTCAGTCGTTGTTTTTAATACTTCTTCTAATGATATATTTTTTAAATCGGCTATTTTTTGCGCTACTAAAGTTATATTGATTGGTTGATTTCTTAATCCCCTTAAAGGTTCTGGCGATAGATAAGGACTATCTGTTTCTAATAAAAGATATTCAATATCTATCTTTTCAACCACTTCTTTTAATGTTTTGCTATTTTTAAAGGTTAATACTCCGCCTATTCCAAACATTACATTAAACTCTAAAAACCTTTTTGCCATTTCATAACTTGAACTATAACAATGTAAGATGATTTTCTCTTTGTTGATATTTTCTTTTAATATATTATATGTATCTTCTATTGAATCACGACTATGAATTAAAATTGTTTTTTTATTGTCTTTAGCAATTTTTATTTGTTTTAGAAAAATTTCCTTTTGTTTTTCAATATTATTTTTGCCATAATGATAATCTAGTCCAACTTCTCCTATAGCAACTATTTTAGGATGGGAAATGTTTTTTTCTATAAAATCTAAGTCTTTTTTACTTATATTATCAACTGAAGAAGGATGGATTCCAATTGTTCCAAATACATTAGGATATTTTTCTATTAATTCCATTACTTCTTTGTTACTTTCATCATCGTTTCCACTCACAATCATATAGTTATCTTTCATATTAGATACTATTTCATCAATGTTGTCATAATATTCTTTAAATAAATGACAATGTGTATCAACCATTTAAATCACCAAAAAAATTATACCATAATTAGTATAATTTTTCACTAAACAGATTTATTTTTTAAAAACTAACTTTATACCGAAAAAAGTTATTATTCCTAAGTAGCAATAATCAATGTTTTGTTTGGATACAAAGATATTACAGATCATTAATATTCCTAATGCCGTTGTTATTACCGTTAACTTTTGTAATATTTTCTTATTACTATTCATTTCATCACCTAATAATATTTTTACAACAAACGTAGTATAACACTTTATAATTTATTTGAAAAGTGTTTTTTAAAATTAGTAAGCGACATTTTACAACAATTTACATATCTGCTATTTTTCTATTCTTAAAAATAGTGGTTTTGGGTCATTTAAAACAATTCCTTCTTTTAAGCCATCAAAGCTACTGATTGATTCAATTGTTTTTACATCTGTATTTAATTGTCTAAATATTTCTTCTGCTGTTTCAGGTAAATAAGGTTGTAATAATACCGCTCCTACTCTTATCGATTCTAACAAATTATATAAAACAGTTTGTAATCGCTCTTGTTTTAATGGATCTTTTGCTAAAATCCAAGGAGTTGTTTCATCAATATATTTATTACATTTACGATATAAATCAATAATTTGTTCTATTACATCAACTATTTTTAGTTTTTCCATTTTTTCTTCAATTTTAATAGGTAGTTCTTTTGCTGTTTTTATTAAATCGTTATCAATTTCTTCATATACTTTAGGATTTGTAACTATCCCATCAAAGTATTTCTTTTGCATTGCTATTGTACGATTTACTAAGTTTCCTAAAATGTTTGCTAAATCCGAATTAATTCTTTCAATAAGCAATTGACGAGTAAATGTTCCGTCACTTGCAAATGGCATTTCATGTAAAAGATAATATCTAACAGCATCTACCCCAAACTCTTCAACTAAGTCATCTGCATATACAATATTCCCTTTACTTTTACTCATTTTATCATCCCCGAATAATAACCAAGGATGCCCAAATATTTTTTTTGGTAATTCAAGTCCTAAAGCCATTAACATTATTGGCCAATATATTGTATGGAATCTTAATATATCTTTACCAATTAAATGAACATCAGCAGGCCAATATTTTTTAAACATTTCACTTTGCTCTAATTCAGGATCATAACCTAAAAACGTTATATAGTTGCTTAGAGCGTCTATCCAAACATAGACAACATGTTTATCATCAAAAGATACAGGAACTCCCCATTTAAATGATGTTCTAGAAACACACAAATCTTGAATACCTGGTTTAATAAAATTATTCACTATTTCATTTTTTCTACTTTCTGGTTCAATGAATTTGGGATTTTCTTCAATATATTCTTCTAATTTTTTAGCATATTTCCCTAATTTTAAAAAGTAAGCTTCCTCACTAGCACTTTGTACTTCTCTAGCACAATCTGGGCATTTACCATCTATTAATTGGGATTCAGTAAAGAAGGTTTCACAAGGAATACAATATAAACCTTCGTATCTTCCTTTATAGATATCTCCTTGCTCATATAGTTTTTTAAATATTTTATTAACTACTTCTTTATGTTTTGAATCAGTTGTTCTTACAAATTTATCATAACTAGTATTCATAATGTCCCATATTCTTTTAACTTCCGCTGTTTTTTCATTTACATATTCTTGTGGGTTTTTATTTTCTGCTTTTGCCTTCTCTTCTATTTTTTGACCATGTTCATCTGTACCTGTTTGAAAATATACGTCATACCCTTTTAATCTCTTATAACGTGCGATGGCGTCCGCTAAAACAATCTCATAAGTATTACCAATATGAGGTTTAGCAGAAGCATACGCAATTGCAGTTGATATATAATATTTTTCCATAATTTACCTTCTTTCTACAAAAAAAATATTCCATCCTATAAGGACGAAATATCGCGGTACCACCTTAATTTATAATATAATTATACACTCAATAATTTAACGCATATATTACGGTTTATTTAATAAACAACTCAGGAATCATTTAGATAACTATCTTTTTCTAGTTTCACCAGCCCTAGAATCTCTACGTAAGTTTCGTTATTTTCTTTCCATCACAGTTTTTGTGTTATGCAAAAGATTATAACATAGTTTTTTTTAATCTTCAAGATATTTTCCAATAAAATTAGAAACAATATTTATTATTTTGTAATCTATATCGTTTATTTTTTCTAATTCGTCAAAAACTATTATTGTCCCAACAGCATCACTATTAGATACTATTGTCGATATAGCATATGAGCAAGTTTCAATTTTGCCTTCAATTATCTTTAAATCTTTTTGATAATTTTCTAATATTTTTTCTCTTCTTTTTATAGATTCTTCAATATCAGCACTTATATCTTTATTAATGTAATCCTTTTTCAATGGTCCTGATACTGCTATTATAGTTGATAAATCGGTAATTATGATACTATGATTTAAACTACTATATAAAATATCCGCTATACTTTGTGATATATCTATTTGATTTTTTAACGGCGAATGTTTTTTTAAGACAATTTCGTCATTTGTTACAAATATTTCTAATGATACACCATTACCTATTCGAAGATTTTTTCGGATTTCCTTTGGAATTACAATTCGACCTAATTCATCTATCCTTCTTATTACTCCTGTTGCTCTCATAAATCCTCACTTTCTAAAATTATTTTGTCTTTTTTACGATTAATTATACTCTATATGATATAATAATTAGGAGGTGAATTATGAATAACATTGTAGATGCAATAATAGAAATACCTGCTGGTTCACGAAATAAATATGAAATTGATAAATCTAAAAATAAAATAAAATTGGATCGTGTACTATATTCTTCAATGAATTACCCTGCTGAATACGGATATATTGAAGATACCTTAGCAGAAGATGGAGATCCTTTAGATATATTAGTGTTTGCGAGTGAAACAACTTTTCCTGGTTGTCTTGTTTCAGCTCGAATTGTAGGTCATTTAGAAGTTATCGATAAAGGCTTTAAGGATCAAAAGGTAATTGCTGTTAGTAATGTTGATCCTAGATACAACCATATAAATAATTTAGAAGACATTCCAGAACACCAATTATTAGAAATTAAAAATTTTTTTGCAACATATAAAGTATTACAAAAAATTGAAGTCATTGTTAAAGGCTTCCATGGTAAAGAAGAAACCCTTAGATTAATTGAAATTACTAAAGATAATTATAAAAAAAAGACCTTATGAAATAAATTCAAAGGTTTTTTTATATTACATAAAGTAAAATCGAAAAGAAATGTAGGATGCTTGCTGCTAAAACAAATAAGTGAAATATAGAATGCATATATTTTATTTTTTTTCCTATACCATAGAATATTGCACCAATTGTATAAACAATTCCACCACTTAATAATAACCATAAGCCAGGTGCACTTAAATTTTTAATTAATGGATTTATTGCAAAAATCACAACCCATCCCATTGCCAAATAAGAAATAATCGAAAATACTTTGAATTTGTTAATATCTATACAATTTAAAATTATTCCAATAATTGCTATTGTCCAAACAACTGCAAATAACGTCCAACCTACAGGACCTTTTAACGTTACTAAAGTATAAGGTGTGTATGTTCCGGCAATTAATAGGTAAATACTGCTATGGTCAATAATTCTAAATACTCTTTTAGCATTATTAATTTTAAAAGAATGGTATAAAGTTGACATTGTATAAAGTATTATCATTGTGCTTCCATATATTACTGAACTTACAACTGCTGTTGGATTATTGTGGATGGCACTGCATACTGTACAAAGTACTAAAGCTGCTACTCCAAAAAGAGCTCCTATTCCGTGAGTAATAGCGCTCGTTATCTCTTCTCCTAAGGTATATTTGGGAATTGGAATTCTTTCGCTTAATTTTTTCATATTAATTGTCCTCCATCATTTCCTTTATTATTTCTAATAAATCTATTAAATAATATATAAAATGTTTTTCTAATTTTATAATATCTAATGTTATTACTAATTTTTTTCTTCGCATACTCAATCTGAACATTCTACCAAAATCTGTTAACTTCATAAAAAGTTCTTGAGCTTTTACTTTGTTTGTTTGTTCTTCTGTAAGGATTATTTCAACAAAGTTTTTAGATTGTCTTATATCTGTTATTTTTAATGAAGACGCTAATTTTTCAAACCACTCTTGATGCATATATATTATCAGTATATCAGATAATTTCCCAAAGCGGTCTTCTAATTCTTTTTTAACCTCAATTAATTTTGAATAACTATCTATTTGATTTATTTTTTTATGAATTTCTATTTTTAGTTCTTCTTCTAAAACATAATTATCATCTATTGCCGTATCAACCTCAATCAATGGTTGATTTGGTTTAACCTTTTCTTGTGGTTTTATTCCTTTTAAACTATTTACCTCATTGTTTAACATTTCAATAAATAGTTCAATACCAACCGTATCTATAAAGCCTGCTTGTTCACTACCTAAGATATCTCCCGCACCTCTGATTGATAAATCTCTCATTGCTATTGAAAAGCCGCTTCCTAATTCTGTAAATTCCCTAATGGTCTTTAACCTTTTGTTTGCAATCTCGCTCAATATTTTGTGTTTATTATACATTAAGTAACAATAAGCTATTTTATTACTTCGTCCAACACGACCTCTTAGTTGATATAATTGACTTAACCCAAATCTATCTGCATCTATTATAATTAATGTGTTAGCACTCGGAATATCTATTCCTGTTTCAATAATTGTTGTACATACTAAAACATTATACTCTTTTTTTATGAATTTTAACATTATATTTTCTAATTCATTTTTTCCCATTTGACCATGAGCAAATGCGATTTTTGCTTCAGGCACTAGTTGTGATATTTCTCTAGATTTGAATATGATATTATCTATTCTATTATATAAAATAAAAACTTGACCATTTCTTGATAGTTCTTTATATATTGCATCTTTGATAATTTGACTATTTTCATTTAATACATAAGTTTGAATAGGATACCTATTACTTGGTGGTGTTTCAATTAAAGAAAGACTCCTAAGACCTGTCATTGATAATTGCAGCGTTCTTGGAATTGGCGTTGCAGAAAGTGTTAAAACATCAATATTGTTTTTGAATTTTTTTATTTTTTCTTTATGCTTTACTCCAAATCGTTGCTCTTCGTCAATAACTAATAATCCTAAATCCTTAAAATTTATATCATTACTTAATATCCTATGTGTTCCAATTAATAAATCAATTTTTCCTTCTTTTGTTTCAGTTATAATTTTGTTTTTTATTTTTGTTGGCACAAATCTGTTTAATAATTTAATATTAACAGGAAATGATTTAAAACGATTTATTGCATTTGTATAATGTTGAGAAGATAATATTGTTGTCGGACATAAAAATGCAACTTGTTTCCCAGATAAAATTGCTTTGAACATTGCTCTAAATGCAACCTCTGTTTTTCCATAACCAACATCCCCACAAACAAGTCTATCCATTGGTTTGTTTTTTTCCATATCTTTTTTTATTTCATTTAAAACTTTTATTTGATCAGGGGTTTCATTAAATTCAAATTCTCTTTCAAATTCAAATTGATTATCGTCGTCTTTTGAAAAAGCAAAACCTTCACTTGCTTCCCTTTTTGCATATAGCTCTAATAATTCTAAAGCAATACTTTCTACTTTCTTTTTTACCCTTAACTTTGTTTTTTCCCATTCTGCACTATTAAGTTTGTTTATTTTTGGTGCTGCACCTTCTTTAGATGCATATTTACTAATCAATTCAATGTTTTCAACAGGAATATACAAATATTCTTTTCCTTTGTATTCTATCATTAAATAGTCTTTTTTCAATCCGTTTTTATTTAATGTCTTAATCCCTCTATATATTCCGATACCATAAGTGTAATGAACTACATAGTCCCCATTTTCTAATTTTGTTATATCTTTTATTTTAGTACCCATTTTAAAATTAGTTTTATAAGTACTTTTTTCACTTTTTTTATTGAATAACTCGTTTTCACTTATTACTACTAAATCATTAAAAATAAAACCTTGTTCTATTTTTTTAATTATAATATTTATTTTATTATCTATAACATTGTTTTCGTTTGAAATAATGAAATTATCATTTTTTAGAAAGTCGATTATTTTATTTATTCTATATTGATCTTTAACACAAATGATTACTTTTTTATACTTTTTAAGGTATTTATTAAGTCTTTCGTTTATTGCCTCAGGCGTTCCAGTAAAAGAATCAACCGTCATTGTTTTATATGATTCAATATTTTCTTTTATACTATCAAAACTTGAAAAATTAATATATTTTTCATCTGTTAACTCAGTTAAATCATACATATACTTTGTGTTGCCCGGTTTATTGATGCTTATGTTATAATTTAAGATTTCTTCTTGTAATAAGGCAAAAGAAGTCTTTATTTGTTCTAAATCATTGATAATTATTGTTCCATTAAGATAGTTATAAATATTTACTATTTTAGTATAATCTGGTAATGATCTATGTATTAGTCCAAAGGTATCAATATCACTATCAACTAAAAACTCTGTATTAGGATATATAACAATTTCTTTAATCGAATTGATTGTTAATTGGTTATCAACATCAAATTCTTTGATGCTTTCAATTGTATCTCCCCAATATTCTATTCTTATTGGATTGTTAGTATTTGTAGGAAAAATATCTAGTACAAAGCCCCTTACTGATATATCTCCTGTTTTATTAACTATAGTTTCTTTAGTATATCCTAATTTAAATAATTTTTCGATTAGGTCTTTTATATTATAATCTTCATTAATTTTTAAAACAATTTTATTTTTAGTAAATGTTTCCTTTGATGGTAAATATCTAAGGTAGCCCATGAGATTGGTTATTACTATTTTTTTTGAACTGTTTACTAATTCTTTTAATGTCTCTAATCTTCTTATTTTTAATTCTGGAGAAATTGCTAGAGCTTCACTGGTTAGAAAATCATCCATAGGAAAAAATAAACAATCATTAGTATAATTTGATAGTTTTTGATAAAAGTTACTTGCTTCATATAAGGAGTTAACAACAAAAAGAATGGAATCATTAGAGTTCCTAAATAAATTCCATATATAAATACACTTCAATTCGTCGTTGAGTCCAACAACATCTTGACTATCAATTTTAAATTTAAATAAATTTTCAAACAAGTTCATTTTTTCTCCTTGAATAATTATTGTCTCTTGTTATATTTATTCATTAAATGAGTAAAATCTAAGTTTAAGTAATCTTCAAAAATAAAAGGTAATTTGTCTATTACTTCATCAATTTTTATCTTTTCTTCTTTTGGGATTGTACCTAACACATAATCTTTTTTATCCATATCTTTGTTATTAGATATACCTATTTTTAATCTTTTATAATCTTTTGTTTTAAGATTTTCTTCAATGCTTTTTAAACCATTATGTCCTGCAGTAGAACCGCTTTCTTTCAATTTAAAATTACCACTTTGAAGATCTAAATCGTCATGAATGATGAGTATATCTGAAATATCTATTTTATAATACTCAATGTATTTTCTTATTACATCTCCAGAAAGATTAATGTATTGTTGAGGTTTTAAAAAGATAACATTTTCTCCGTTTATATTTGTTTGATAATACAATCCATTGAGTTTCTTCTTTGGATTTTTTAAATTGTATTTTTCTAATATTTTATCTAAAGCTGTAAACCCCATATTATGTCTAGTATTTTGATACTCTTTTCCAGGGTTCCCTAATCCTACTATTAATTTCACATTTCACCTCGTCTTACAAAATTCATTATTTCTTCTGTATATCCATTTTCATCGTGAACATATAACGGATCTAAAACTTTAATTCCTGGCAATCCATTTTTTGTTCCTTCAATTAACATTATATTTGCTTCTTTGTTTTTCTTAGGATATACAAACATTAGTCTTTTGGGTTCTATGTTATACTTTCTCATCAAAGTTATTATCCTTACTAAATTTTCGGGTCTTTGCACTATTGCTAAAGAACCTTTATTTTTAAGTATTTTTTTACTTATTATCATTATATCTTCTAAATTTAAAGATATTTCGTGTCTTGATAACGCATACTCTTCTTTTATATTTATATTACTTTCTTTAGTATATTTAAAATATGGTGGATTACACGTTACAAGATCGTAACTTTCATTTTTGATGTTTTTGTATTCTTCTTTAATATCTGCGTTTATTATTTTTATATCTTTGTTATTAGCTTCTATGCTTTTTTTTCCTAATTTAAAAATTTCGTTTTGTATCTCGACTGCTAATATATCAAAATTACCCCTTTTAGATAATACTAAAGGTATGGGAGCATTGCCCGTTCCTATATCAATTATTTTTTTTGTTGTTTTATTTATTCTTACAAATCTTGCTAACAATACGGAATCTAAAGACATTTTAAATAAATTCTCATTTTGATAAATTACTAAATCTTCATTTCCAAATATATAATTTTCTTTTTCCATTATAATTTTACTTCAACTATTCCTTCATCTGGTAAATTAACACGATAACTTTTATTTAATATATCTAAACTAACAACTTTTCCTTCTTTATTATTTACTTTTACTTTTTTATTTATTGTTGGTAAATCTTTTCTATATTCCGTATAATTATCATTTTCATATTTTAAACAACAAAGTAATCTTCCACAAGATCCATTTATCTTAGAAGGATTAAGTGCTAAATTTTGGTTTTTTGCCATGTTTATTGATACGGTATCAAAATCATTTAAGAATTGTGAACAACAAAATTCTTTTCCGCAACTTCCGAAACCACCAACTTCTTTAGCTTTATCTCTAACACCAACTTGTCTCAACTCGATTCTTGTATGATATAAATACGCTAATTCCTTAGCTAATTCTCTAAAATCGACTCTATTATCCGATAAAAACTTAAAAATTAATTGATTGCGATCAAATGTATAACTGGCTTCAATTATATTCATATTTAACTTTAATTTATTTGTTATTTCTCTACATTTTTTTAATGCTTCTTCTGCATCGCTCTTGTTTTTAATATGTTTTTCTAAATCTTTATCGGTTGCAATTCTAATTACTTTTTTAACTACATTTTTTAATTGTTTTTCTTCAACTGTTATTAGATTTGTTGCAACTTTTCCATATTGTTGACCTTTTTCTGTTTCAACAATAACTTTTGTATTTTTTTTAAGATCTAAATTTTCAGGCGAAAAATAGTATATTCTACCTTTATCATTGAATATTACACCTATTACTTCAATCATTTTACACCTCCTAACATAATTATCAATTTATCAATAATCATTTTTTTATTAACGTTTACTTTTAAATATTGTATTAATTTCAATAATATATTTATTTTATTTATTATTTGAAGCTCTGTATTTTTTTTAGATATCTTGTCCAAATTATCAATATTAGAAGAAAAAATATGTGTTTTTCTTTTTAAAATATAATTTAAAACGTCTTTATAATATAGAATCAATATTTTAAAAATTTCTTCACTATTATAGTTATATTGAAACAGAAGTTTATTAATATTAATATGAGTATTGATTTGTCCATTTTCCTCAAAATAATCTATAAAATGAATTATATTATCTACTTTTCCTTTATCTTCTTCAATATATTTGTCAATACTTTCGCTATCATTATTTAAATATTTGGCAATTTTTGTGACTTTATCACCATCAACCTCAATAGACTTATTAAAACTCAATGTTTGACAGCGCGAAACGATTGTTTCATATAATTGATATCTATTTTCAACTATTAAAATTGCTATTACGTCATCTTCTGGTTCTTCAATAAATTTTAATAATGAATTTTGAGTCTTATCATTTAACTTTTCTGCTTTATCTATTATATAAATTTGTTTTCTTCCAGTCATTGATGTTTTTGAAAAATCTAATTTTAATTCTTCTATTTGTTCTTTTTTTATTTGATTTGTCAATGGTTCAATTATTTTTACATCAACAGAATTTCCATCATCTATAGTTTTACAAATAGAACATTCGCTACATTCTTTTTTATTAAAATGTTTTTTTTCACATATTAAGGCTTTTGCAAAGGCTTTTGCAAAATCGAGTGCTTTACTATATCCTCTAGTTTCAAAAAGATAAGCATGCGAATTTTTGTTTTTATTGATTGAATTTATTATCGTTTTATATACTATAGGTTGTTCTTCTTTAAATTCATCTAACATACTTCACCTTCTTAAAAAATTATTATTAATACTGCAATTAGCGCAAAAAGAGCTGGAACACCTAATATAGTTACCAAAAATATTGTTATTAAATTAATTGGTATTATTAGTCCTAAAGGCTCTGCAATTATATTATAACTATAAATAAGAAAAACACTAAAAATTGCTTTTTTTAATACTTTAAATATTTTTTTCAACATTTTGTCCACCTCAATAAATATTATGAGGTTTTGGTTTAATTATGCGTTTTATATAGTATTTCTGTTCTCAAGTGCCATTTCTAATGTTAAAGAATCTATATAATCCATTTCAGCACCTAATGGAACACCATGTGCTATTTTAGATATTTTAATATTTTTTCCTTCTAACAATTTTTTAATATATAATGCTGTGGTTTCCCCTTCAATACTCGGTTTTACAGCTATTACTATTTCTTTTATTTTTTCTTTTTCAACTCTGTTTATTAATTGTTCGATTTTTATTTTTTCTGGATCTATTCCATCTAACGGCGATATTAATCCATCTAAGACTTGATATAAACCATTATAGGTTCCTAATTTTTCAAACAAAATAACATTCTTAGGTTCTTCAACAACACATATAATGCTTTTTTCGCGATTTTTATCTTTACAAATAAAACATGCATCATCTTCAGATAGATTATTACAATTTTTGCACCTTTTTATTTTTGTTTTAGTATCAATTAATGATTTCGAAAATGTTTTTATTGTATCTTCATCTAATGATATTGTTGCTAATGCATATCTTTCAGCTGTTTTTTCACCTATTCCAGGTAATTTTTTATAACATTCGATTAAATTTCTAATTGTTGTTGGATAATTCATCAGAATAAACCAGGCATTCCTTGTGTATATTTACTCATTTTTGTTTCTGTTTCAGCATCAATTTTTTTCATAGCATCATTTATTGCCACTACAATCATATCTTCTAACATTTCAATTTCATCTTTAGCAATACTATCATTTTCTATTTTTATACTAATTACTTCTTTATTTCCTTTCACTTGAACACTTACAAAAGAGGATTTCCCTTCAAAAATAGTACTATCTATCTTATTTTTTTCCTCTAACATATCCTTCTGTAATTTTTGTGCTTGTTTCATCATTGCTTGTATATTCATAATTTCCCTCTTTCTAATTATATTCTACAATATCACCAAAGAAATCTAACATTTGGTCTTCTTCTTTCTTTTTTAATATTGATAATGTATTTGTTTCCTCAGTAAATGTATATTTTTTCTTTCTATTGTTAAATTCTTCTTTTATTATATTCCACTCATTTATACATGTTGATATAACTTTAAATTCTTCTTTTGTTATCTTTTTTATTAATTCTTCTATTTGTAATATATTTTCATTAAAGAAATCGCTCATTCTGTCTGAATCATAAACAAAGATTAAATAATTGTTTCCGCACGCTTTTATTTTACTATCTAAGATTAAAGACATTAAATCTCCGTATTTCTTGTTTAAAATAAATCCCTTAGAACTTTCAATCATTTTTTTAATTTCGATCATTCTTTTTTTATCTATTTTATTTAAAGTATTATTTATTCTAATATCTTTTAATTTATCAAAACAATCAATTATTTTATTATTATTTGAGTCTATTGTATTTTTTAAAGGACTTGAGGTCTCCTTCTTTATTGATGTTGGAACTTTTTCAACAAATTCTTGCTCTTTTTTTTCAATTTCTTTTTTATTTTCAACTACATCTTCTTTATTATTGGATAATGTTAATTTTTCTTCCTCATTAATTAAAGCAATTATTAATAATTCGATATTTAATTTTGGATCGTTAACATACTTTACATCATTTAACAAGGAATTAAAAGAACTTATCATTTTTATTAGATTTTCCTTTTGTATTAAAGGTGACAACGCTTTGTAACATTCTATGTCAACTTTATTTCCCAGGAAATAATTTGGAACTGTCTTATATAGCAAAATGTTCTTTAAATAAATTACTATTTCTTCTGATAATTTTTTTAAATTTTTTCCTTCGTTGTTATAATTATCTAATTTATTTAATATATCTACTATATTTTTATTAAAAAGGTCCTCTATAAACGACTTTAATTCTACTTGAGTAATTGTTCCATTGACATCATGAACCTCTTTAATAGTTACCTTAGAAGAAGAATACGCTACAACTTGATCTAGCATACTTATAGCATCTCTCATTCCTCCGTCTGATAAACGAGATATCTCAAATAAAGCATCCTTATCTATATCTATTTTCTCTTTTTTACAGATATAAGATAATCTGTCATTTAAATCAATAATTGATATCTTTTTAAAATCAAATCTTTGACAACGAGAGAGAATAGTCATTGGTATTTTATGAGGTTCTGTTGTTGCTAATATAAAAATTACATGCGCTGGTGGTTCTTCTAATGTTTTTAATAAACCATTAAAAGCTCCTGGTGATAACATATGAACTTCATCAATTATATATACTTTGTATTTTCCGGTTGAAGGAACTAAATTTGCTTTATTTCTTAAGTCTCTTATTTCCTCTATTCCATTATTAGTTGCAGCATCTATTTCAATAATATCCATCGTTTGTTTTAAATTATATTGTGTGCAATTGACACATTTGTCACACAATTTTGCACCTTTTAAACTGGCGCAATTTATTGTTTTGGCAAGGATCTTAGCTACACTTGTCTTTCCTGTTCCTCTAGGACCTGTAAATAAATATGCATGTGATAATTTGTTGTTAATTATACTGTTTTGTAAAGTTGTAATTATTACATTTTGTCCTGTTACTTCTTCAAAAGATGAAGGACGATATTTTCTATATAAAGCTTGATACATATTTATTCACCTCATTATAAATTATAACACATTTTACTAAATAAAAAAAAGACAACTCGATTGAATTTCATTATCTTTTTTTCTTAAAAAAATCTACAATTATTTTCCGACATTCCTCTTCACAGACTTTACTTTTTATTTCAACTTTATGATTATTTTTTTCATCATTTAGTACACTTCTAATGCTATTAACATATCCGAATTTAGTGTTTTTTGTACCATACACAACTTTACTTATTCTGGATTGAAGAATTGCTCCAGCACACATTAAACAAGGTTCAACAGTTACATATAAAGTACATTCATCTAAACGCCAACTTTTTATTTTTTTACATGCTTTAGATATTGCCAATGTTTCAGCATGATATATTGCGTTTTTTAATGATTCTTTTTTATTGTAAGCTCTTGCAATTATTTTATTATTCTTTACAATCACTGCACCTATAGGTACATCATTATTATTAAGAGCTTTTTTAGCTTGTTTTATAGCCTCTTTCATATATTTTTCCATAATTACACCTCAAAATAAAAGCACACACATGTAGAGGTTCTTATGGCTGCTATTTCCCAATCCTGACCATTTTCAAACGTACATGTTGTGCACAACCAATATACAATGTTTTTATTATTTTTGCAATATTTTTGTTGTTCCACGTGGAACATTATATTTTTTGTTTATTTTTTATAGGGACTTCATCCTTATTGTTTTATTTATTGTTCCATGTGGAACATTTTGTTATTTATTTTATTTAATGTTTCACGTGGAACATCATATTTTCTTTTATTTATTCTTTTATATAAACTTTATCCTTATTGTTTTGTTTATTGTTCCACGTGGAACATTACTTATATTTCCTGGATAATAAAAAGAAACTATTCTTCAATAGTTTCCTCTTCTATTTCTTCTTTATCAATTAAAGCTATTCCGCTTACTTTTTGATCATCCTTTAAATTAATCAATCTTACGCCTTGTGCAACTCTACCCGTTGAAGATATTTGTTCTAAAGGTAATCTAATAATTATTCCACTATTTGTTATAATCATTAAATCTTTTTCACCTTCAACTAATTTGAATGATACAATGTTTCCATTTTTATCTGTGATGTTTAAAGCTTTAACTCCTTTGCTTCCACGATGAGTTAATCTATATTCACTAATTTTCGTTTTTTTACCATAGCCTTTTTCTGTTACAACTAATACATCTTCATCATTTTTAGCAATTTCACAACCTACACAGAGGCTTTCTCCTAAATTGATACCTCTTACACCCGCTGCAGTTCTTCCCATTACTCTGATTTCAGTTTCATTGAATCTTACCATTCTTCCTTTTGATGAGGCTATTAAAATTTCATCATCTCCATTGGTCTTTTTAACAGCTATTAATTCGTCGTTGTCTTTTAAAGTAATTGCTATTTTTCCGGTTACACGAATTTTTTCAAATTCAGATACTTTTGTACGTTTTACTAATCCATTTTGTGTACAAAATACAGCATACTTGTTGTTTTCTTCTTGTTCTACTTTTATCATAACTTTTACGAATTCTTCTTTTCCTAATGGCAATAGATTAATAATCGGAATTCCCTTAGATTGTCTACTAAACAACGGAATTTCATAACCTTTCATTCGATATACTTTTCCTTTATTTGTAAAGAACAATATATAGTCATGAGTTGTTGTATTTAAAATGTTTTCAACAAAATCTTCTTCATTTGTTGTCATTCCTTTAATACCAACACCGCCTCTGTTTTGGCTTCTATATGATTCACTATTAATACGTTTTATATATCCTTTATTAGTTAATGTTATTACACTGTTTTCAACTGGAATAAGCGACTCGTCCTCAATATATTCGATTGCTGTCATATCTATTTCCGTACGCCTTTCATCGCCATACCTATCACTTATTTCTTTCATTTCTGTCTTTATTATTTCTAAGATTAAGTTTTCATCTGCTAATATTTTTTGTAATTCAATGATTATTTTCTTTAATTCTGTTAATTCTTCATCTATTTTTGTTCTTTCTAATCCTGTTAATCGTCTGAATTTCATTTCTAAGATTGCTTCAGCTTGTAAATCCGATAAACCAAAACGCTCAATTAAATTTGCTTTTGCTATTTGATCGCTTTCTGATTCTCTTATTGTCTTAATAACTTCATCTATATGTTCAAGTGCAATTGTCAAACCTTCTAAAATATGTTCTCTTTTTTCATTTTTATCTAATTCAAATTTAGTTCTGCGATAAATTATTTCTTTTTGATAATTTACATAATTTTCAATTATTTCCTTTAAACCAAATACACATGGTTTTCCTTGATATAGCATCAATAAATTGATTCCATAAGATGTTTGTAATTGTGTATGTTTATATAAATTATTCAAAACAACGTTTGCATTAGCTTCCTTTTTAATTTCTACAACTATTTTTGTTCCTTCTTTTATGCTACTTTCATCATGTAAATCTGCTATTCCATCTACTATTTTATCTCTTACTAATTCTGCTATCCTCTGTCTTAGCGATAACTTATTTACTTGATATGGTATTTCTGTTATTACTATTTCTGATTTATTATTTTTTTCTATAATTTCTGCTTTGGCTCTTATAGCAATGGTTCCTCTTCCTGTTTCGTATGCCTTTTTAATACCACTATTTCCTAAAATTACTGCTCCTGTTGGGAAATCTGGTCCCTTAACATGTTGCATTAATTCAAGCAATTCTATATCTGGGTTATCTATATATGCTATACAAGCAGATATTACTTCTCTTAGATTATGTGGTGGAATATTAGTTGCCATACCTACAGCAATCCCCATTGTTCCATTTACTAATATATTCGGAAATCTACTTGGTAAAACAACAGGTTCTTTTCTTTTTCCATCATAATTCTCTTGAAAATCAACAGTATCTTTATTTAAATCTCGCAATAATTCATTTGAAATTTTTGCTAATCTTGATTCTGTATAACGTTGTGCTGCCGCTGAATATCCATCAATTGATCCAAAATTCCCGTGACCATCAACTACTGGATATCGATAGTTAAAATCTTGAGCCATTCTAACCATACTATCATATACTGCTGTATCGCCATGTGGATGGTAATGTGCCAAAACATTTCCAACTGTATTTGCACTTTTTACATAAGGTTTGTCAGAAGTAAAACCTTCTTCTAACATCGTATATAAAATACGTCTATGTACTGGTTTTAAACCATCTCGTAAATCTGGTAGGGCTCTAGAAATAATTACACTCATTGAATATTCTAAAAAGGATTTTTCTACTTCATTTTTAATATTTACTTCTTTTAATTTATCCATATTAGCACCCCCTATATATCCAAGTTTTGAACATAAACTGCATTTTGTTCAATAAACTCTCTTCTTGGTTCGACATTTTCGCCCATTAGTGTTTCAAATGTCTTGTCTGCCATCATTGCATCTTCAATCGTTACTTTTAACAAAGTTCTATTGTTTATATCCATTGTTGTAGAACACAATTCATCAGCATTCATTTCACCTAGACCTTTATTTCTTTGAATCTCATATTTAGTGCTAGATGATAATGTTTCTAAATATTCATCTCGTTCTTTATCATTTAATACATATTTAAACGATTTTCCGTGTGTTATTTTGTATAAAGGAGGTTGTGCTATGTATACATGTCCTTCTTCAATAATTGGTCTAAAAAACCTAAAGAATAAGGTTAATAATAGTATTCTTATATGTGCACCATCAACGTCGGCATCAGTCATTATTATAATTTTGTGATAACGTAATTTTGTTAAATCAAATTCTTCGCCAATTCCGGTTCCAAATGCTGTTATCATACTTCTTATTTCTTCATTTCCGAAAATTTTATCTATTCTTGCTTTCTCTACATTTAAGATTTTTCCTCTTAAAGGTAAAATAGCTTGTGTCTTTGAATCTCTACCACCAATAGCTGATCCTCCCGCCGAATCTCCTTCGACTATAAATACTTCTGATATAGTTGCATCTTTACTAGAACAATCAGTAAGTTTTCCCCATTGATTTGTTAATTCAAGACCGCCTTTTCTTCTTGTTAATTCTCTTGCTTTCTTTGCTGCAATTCTTGCTCTTGCTGCTGTTAGCGATTTTTCGATAATTATTTTTGCCTCATCAGGATTTTCTAATAAGAATCTTTCAAATCCTTCTGAAAAAATATCGCCTGCTATTTTCCTAACTTCGCTATTTCCTAATTTTGTTTTTGTTTGACCTTCAAATTGAGGATTTGGATGTTTACAAGAGATTATCATTGTTAATCCTTCTCTTACATCATCCCCCGATAAAGAATCATCTGCATCTTTTAATAATTTTGCATTTCTAGCATAGTTGTTAATTATTCTCGTTAAAGCGTTTTTAACACCTTCTTCGTGTGTTCCTCCTTCGTGTGTTTTTATATTGTTAGTAAATGAATAAAGGCTAGAACTATAGCTAGAATTGTATTGGAACGCTACCTCAATTGATATTTCTTTTTCTTCACCAATTAAATGAATTATATTTTTATGAATGGGTTCTTTGTTTTCGTTTATCATTTCAACATATGCTTTGATTCCACCCTCATAATGAAATTCTTCTTTTTTTGATGTTCGATCATCGCATAAAATAATTCTTAATCCTTTATTTAAAAAGGCTAATTCACGAACTCTTGCTCTTAATATTTCATATTCAAACTCTGTTGTGTCTGTAAAAATTTCAGGATCGGGTTTAAAGGTTACAGTTGTTCCTGTTCTTTCTTCTTCACAATCACCAATAACAGATAAAGGTTTAACAACATGTCCACCATTTTCAAATCTCATAAAATAAACTTTGCTATTTTGGTAAACTTTTATTTCAACCCAACTACTTAATGCATTTACAACACTTGCTCCAACACCATGTAGCCCACCAGAAACTTTATAACCTCCGCCACCAAATTTTCCGCCAGCATGTAATACTGTATAAACTGTTTCTACTGTTGATACTCCTGTTTTAGAATGTATTCCTGTTGGAATTCCTCTTCCATCATCTTTTACTGTAACAGAATTATCTTTATTTATGATTATTTCTATATCGTCACAATAACCCGCTAAAGCTTCATCTATAGCGTTATCTACAATTTCCCACACTAAATGATGTAAACCTCTAGAACTAGTGGTTCCTATATACATCCCCGGTCTTTTTCTTATTGCTTCTAATCCTTCTAATACTTGAATATCCGAATCATCATAATGTTGCTTATTTTCCATTCTTAAACACCTCTTTTGTAATTTTTCCTTCTTTTATATAGAATATTTTTATTTTGTCTAATTTTTTCTTATCTATATCTTTTATATCAGTTACTGTTATAATTGTTTGAATATTACTTTTTATAAAATTTAATATTTTATTTTTTTTAGTAGTATCTAACTCACTAAAAACATCATCTAGTAATAAAATAGGCATTGTTTTTGAGTGACTTTTAAATATTTCTATTTCTGCTAATTTTAAAGTTATTACAGCAACTCTTTTTTGTCCTTGTGATCCGTACATTTTAATATTTTTATCATCAATATAAAATTCTATATCATCGCGATGTGGACCATATAAAGTAGTTCCAAATTTTATTTCTTTTTTTTTGTTTTTTTGAAATTTTTCCATTAAATATTTTTTTATACTTTCAGTATCATAATCCTCGAAGCCACTTATATATTTAATAGTAAAATTATCTATATTAGTTAATCTTTTAAATATTTTATTACTATTAGTATTTAATCGATCTATAAATCTTTTTCTAGCTTTATATATAAAAATGGCTTTTTCAATTAAATATTCTGTTATTATTTCAAAATAATTCATATCTATTGTAATTTCGTCATTTATTTTTTTTAGACAGATGTTTCTTATTTTAAGTAACTTGTTATAATCTACTAAAACTTTAAAATAGTTATTATATAATTGACTAAGTTCTAAATTAATAAACTTTCTTCTTATATTAGGTGAAGAATTTATTAATTCAAGATCTGTGGGATAAAAAGCAATTATATTCATTTTTGAAATATAATTACTTACTTTTTTAATTTCATTGTTATCTATTTTTAATTTTTTTTCAGTTGCGGTGATTGTTACTTCTAAATTATTTTTAATATTCTCAGTTTCTAATACTCCAGATATGATAGAATAATCTTTTCCATTCATTATTAAATTGTTATCAATGAAAAAACTATGTGTTTTTGTTAAACCTAAAACATAGATAGATTCTAATAAATTTGTTTTTCCTTGAGCATTTTTCCCACAAAGAATATTAATACCTTTATTTAATTCAATGTCTAAAGAATCATAATTTCTAAAATTTTTGATTTTTATACTTTTCAAAAACATGGTTTTTTCTCTTTTCTTATTTTAACACTTATTTTTGTTTTTTTACCATAATAGATACTCATATACATACAATAACATTATAACACAAAATAAGTATAAAAAAAAGAAAAAAAGAGTATATTGCTCTTTTTTTTTCATATTTTCAGTTTATTTAATCTATTTTCTAATAAAGCTGATTTTAAAACTTGATTATCAATAATATAATACGAACAATCAATTAATACGTCGCTGGCTTTCTTAAATTTAATTAGGGTTTTTAATCCTCTTTTTTCGTAATTTTCAATACTATTACTACAGATCCAACAACATCTTGCATCTCTAGCTGATAAAGTTGGAAAAAATATAATTCCGTTTATTTCACTAATAATTATCGGATTTTTATATTTTGTTCCTAACAGTTCAGTAGATCCGTCATATCTTCCTTGGTATGAGCTACCATACATTCGGCAATTTTCATTTATAATTTTTCTCGCAGAACGATTAATTATAAAAGTTGATAATTTTTCAACAATTTGGGTTTGATTATTATCAATTGGAATTAATGCTAATGTACTTTTGTTGATTTCATATTTTTCTTCCATTTTTTCACCTCCACTTATTAGTTATACCTTAAAGTTTTAGCGAATTTTGTCGAAAAATGTTTAATATGTACGAATTGGTAAAATTAATTGTTTTAAATTGTCATTTTCTGGACTTTTTAATATAATTGGTTTTATATCACCATTGAACATTAATAATATTTCTTCACTATCTAAAGATTTTACAGCATCCATCATGTATTTAGAACTGAAACTTATTTTTATATCCTTTTTCATTTCTTTGCTACATTCTATATTTGCTTCAACATAACCTTGTTCAGGAATTGTTGAAGATATTTTTATATTTTCATTTTTTGTTTCTAATTTTATTGCATTTTTTTCATTTTCATTTGTAAAAAGAGATGCTTTATCAATAGCTTTATAAAAATCATTTGAATTTACTTTAATAATTAATTCAAATTCTTCTGGTATCAATTTACTAACATCTGGATAAGATCCATTAATTAATCTAGACATCATTTTGAAATTATCTAATTCAAATATAATTTTATTTTGAAAAATATGTAATTTAATATTTTTATCATCATCATTAAGAATTCTAACAAATTCATTTAAACTAGTAGTTGGTATGATTAAATTAACATTTTCTTCTACCTTTTCATCTAATTGTATTTTTTTTTGGGCTAATCTATAAGAATCTGTAGCAGTACATTCTAATACATTATCTTTAATAACAATATTTAATCCAGTTAAAACTGGTCTTGATTCTTCTGTTGAAGTTGCAAATACTGTTTGATTAACTATTGTTTTAAATATTTTTTTATTTATGATGATTGGATTTGAAGATTCTTCTAAATTTAATAAAGGAAATTCAGATAAAACATTACATGATAAATCATAAGAAGTATTATTGTTATAAACTTTAATTTTAGAATCTACTAATGATTCAATGTTTATAATATCATCACTTCTATCATCAGCCATTTTTCTAATACTTTCATAAATTATTCTACCTGGTACAACAAAAGAACCTGTTTCTTCTATTTTATTAATTTTCTCTTTTGGAATAAAAATCTTAATACTTATTTCATTGTTTGTACTCATTAGATATAATCCATCAGCAGTTAAATCAAATTTAATACATTTTAAGATTGGTATTAAATCTTTGTTTGAAGTTCCTTTTATTACATAATTTAATTGTTCCATTAAAATATTTTGTTTTATTTCTAATTTCATAAAAATGCTCCTTTTATATATATTTTTAATTATTATTATTATTATGTATGGTGGAAATGGTGGAAAACTAATATTTCCCAACAGAACCAATTGAATGTTATATGTGGATAACTTGTTAATAAGTTATTTAATTTTGTTGATAATTTTATCTATCTGATTTTTTAAATCACTATTTATTTTTATTTCATTTTCAATTTTAAAAACAGAGTGCATTACAGTTGTATGATCTTTACCACCAAAAGCGCCACCTATTTTGGCAAAAGACTCATTCAAATATTCACGACAAATATACATTGCTATTTGCCTTGGAATTGTAATATTTGCTGTTCTTTTTTTTCCTTTTATATCTTCAATTGATATATTATATTCAGCAGTAACTATATCTAAAATACGATCTATCTTATTTTTTGATATTATACTTTTTGTGAAAAAATCTTTTAAAGCCTCAATAGCTAGTTCTAAATTGATATTTGAATTATTCATAATAGCAGCATAAGCACATACTCTAGTAATAGCACCTTCTAGTTTTCTAATATCAGAAGTACAATTACTAGCAATATATTCTTTCACTTCCAGTGGAAAAGTATTTTTTAATTCGTGATTTTCAAGTTTATTATTTATTAATTCCATTCTTAAATCAAAATTAGGTGGTAATATATCTACCGTTAAACCCCAATTAAATCTAGTTCTTAATCTATCTTCTAATTTGCGCAAATCATCAGGTGATTTATCAGAAGCTATAATAATTTGTTTTTTATTATTAAATAATTCATTAAAAATATTAAAAAATTCATTTTGACTTGTTGGAACGTTTTCGATAAATTGAATATCGTCTATTAATAAACAATCAACTTCTCGATATTTTCTTCTAAATTCATCAATTCCGTCATAATTATTCTTTTTGTTGTTTCTACACATTTCAATAAAATCATCAATAAAATCATTACAGGGTATATATAAAACTCTTTTATTGCTATTTTTAACTATATAATTACCTATTGAATGCATTAAATGTGTTTTTCCAAGACCACTACTACTATAAATAAATAAAGGGTTGTAAACTAAACCTGGTTTTTCTGCTACAGCAAGGGCATTATATTTTGCAAATTTATTACTTTCCCCAACTATAAAATTATCAAAAGTATATTTTTCATCTAAGTTAGTTTCGAATAATTCTACTGGTACTCCTGGAGTAACTGGAATCTCTATATTTTTATCCATTTCCTCTTCAGTTATATATTCAATATCAAAATCTGATCCTGTTACTTCATTAAAAACTTCTTCGACAATATTGTTATAATTATCTTTTAAATGTTTTTTATGAATAGTTAGAGGAACTAAAATTAAAGCTCTTTCATCATTTAAATCAATTAATTTTGATTCACTAAACCAAGATTGAAAATTTGCAGGTTCAACCTCTTTTTGAATTTTTTCTAAAAAAGAATTCCAAATTGTTTTTATTTCCAAATTATTCACCCACTAACCACTACATTCATTTTACACTAAAATTCCAAAAAATAAAAGGTTTTTATTTATCCACCATAAAACTTATTCACAAAAACAAAGTGGAAAAGTTTTCCACAAAACAGTGGAAAAAAAGAAAAGAGTAAAGTTTTATTATGTTAATAATTGTGGATAACTTTTTTTAGGTTAATTTTAATAATTCTTTCTATAAAAAAGTTTGACAAAATATAGTTTTATCTATATAATTGTTTTTGCGAAGTCCTTAAATTTAGGAGGTGTATACATATGAAAAGAACTTTTCAACCAAACAAAAGAAAAAAAAGTAAAAAGTTGGGATTCTTTGCTCGTCAAGAATCTGGTATAATAAAAAAACGAAGAAAAAAAGGACGCAAGGTATTATCTCATTAATATTACCACTAGAAAGTGGTTTTTTTTCTAAAAGATAGGTGATAATATGAAAAAAGTAAATATAGTTAAAAAAAACCGAGATTTTACAAGAATAATAAAAAATCAACAACCATATAGAAGCAATTCATTTATTATATATAAGGAAAAAAATAATGATGGATTTAAATTTGGGATATCTGTAGGAACAAAAGTAGGGAATGCAGTTACTAGAAATAGATTAAAAAGACAAATAAAAAGTATTCTTGATAAAAAAACCTATCATAATAATTTCAATTGTATTATAATTATAAGGAAAGATATTTTAAATAAATCATTTATCGAAATAGAAAAAGAATTATTTAAATGTTTAAATAATTTAAATATTTTTAAGGAGGAACAAAATGAAAAATAAAAAAATAATATTATTATTGATATTATTATTTATTACATCAGGATGTACTAGGGTTTTATATGATAGTGATAAAAAAGTTGTAAAACAACCTGAAACAGAACAAAATTTAACTGAAAATATAATTTGTAAACCTGAAAATGAAAAAACTTTAGAAACATATAGAGATACTTATAAAAAGAAGTTAGAGTCTTTAAATAAAAAATTAGAAAAACATGAACTAACACAAAATAAGTATGATGCTGAGATAGACAAACTAGTGGATGTCGATCAATTAGTATCTTGTACAGAATTCAAAGTAACATCAGGTGGATATGAAGGTTTATGGACATCAATTTTTGTAAAACCACTTTCATGGTTATTGTTGAATATTGGAAAACTTTTAAACAATTATGGGTTATCAATTATATTTATTACTTTAGCAATAAGGACTATAATGATGCCTATTACAAAAAAAACAGCAGTTCAATCTGAAAATATGAAGAGTGCAAAACCAGAATTAGATAAATTAGAATCTAAATATAAAGGAAAAACAGATCAAGACTCACAAATGAAAAAAAGTCAAGAAATGATGATTATATATAAAAAATATAATATAAATCCAGTTATGGGTTGTGTATTTGCCTTTATTCAAATACCTTTATTCTTTGCATTTTATGAAGCTATGAGTAGAACACCTTTAATATTCGAAGGGACTTTTGGACCTTTTCAGTTAGGGGTAAGTCCTATGACCGCTTTATTAAGAGGAGAATACTTATATTTATTACTTGCTATATTTGTAATTGGAGGGACATATTTTTCATTTAAATTAAACGCATCAACATCTTCTTTAGGAGAAGAGAGTGAAAAACAAATGAAAATGATGACTAATATAATGACAGCTCTTATATCAATAACAGCATTTAGTATTTCAACAGGAATAGCCTTATATTGGATTTTTAATAGCGGATTTACCGTAATCCAAAATCTATTAGTAAAAAGGAGTAAGGAAAATGTTAGAAATAATAAGATTAGAAACTAAAAACAAAGAAGAAGCTATAAGTAAATTTTTAAATGAAAATGATTTAACAATTGAAGATATTTATATAAAAGAAACAGAAGAAGAAGGAAGTTTATTTAAAAGTAAAAAATATATTTTAGAAATAATTAAAAAATCAAGTATTATAGAATATATTAAAAACTATTTTAAGGAACTATCTGAAAAAATGAATATTGAAATTAAAAGTGAAGTAAGATTATTAAACGATTGTTATAAAATAACATTAGTAACAGAGCAAAATTCAATTATAATTGGAAAAGATGGTAAAAACCTAGATGCAATTCAAACTTTACTGACACATTTTTTGAGTAAAAGAACAAAAATGCGTTTAAGAATAAATGTTGATGCTTCAAATTATCGTGCCAGCAAACAAAAAAATTTTGAGTACGAAATTAAAAAGATTGCTAAAGATGTTTTAAGAACCAAAATGGAAATAAAGCTAGATCCAATGAATTCTTATAATAGAAGACTTGTACATAGTATTGTAGGAGAGTTTGGAAATTTAACATCAGAAAGTTACGGCGAATCTCCAGATAGATATGTTGTAATTAAATATAAAGAGGATTAACCTCTTTTTTATTGACTATTTCTGTCATAATAGAGTAAAATAAACCAAGGGAAGTGTAATATTGTCAGAAGAAAACAAAATTTTAAAATTATTAGAAAGTGTTGATAGAGAATACTATGAAATAGTTTCAGAAATACTTAATAATGAAGAGTTTCTTAAAAGAAAAACTTATAATCATCATGAAGATAAAAGTGTTTATCTCCATTCTTTAATAGTGTCAATAAAATGTTATAAAATATCTAAAAGACTGAATATAGATTATAAATCTGTTGCAATCGCAGCACTTTTACATGATTTTTATTATAATGATTGGCAATTATGTAAGGAAAAAAAACCTTTTTTAAAACAACATGGTTTTGTTCACTCTAAAGAAGCTTTAGAAAATTCAAAATTTCATTTTGAACATCTTTTAAATAAAAAAATAGAAAATGCTATTTTAAGACATATGTTTCCATTAAACATAATCCCTCCCGTTCATACAGAAGGGTGGATAGTAACGGCTGTTGATAAAATAGATTCATTAGACATATTTAAAAAACCATCAAAAATATATAAATATTTTGGAATAAGAAGAGGTGGAGTATGAACGATACAATAGCGTCAATATCAACTTCATTAGGAGTAGGTGCAATATCGATAATTCGTATAAGTGGCAATAAAGCAATTGAAATAGCAAATAGTATTACTAAGAAAAAAAGATTGCTTGAAGCACAAAGTCATACTATTCATTATGATTTTGTTATCGATAACGAAAATATAATAGATGAGGTTTTAATTTCAATAATGAAGAGTCCTAAAACCTTTACAAAGGAAGATATTGTAGAGATTAATTGTCATGGTGGAATTGCAACAACAAATAAAGTTTTGGAATTATTATTAAGAAATGGGGCTAGATTAGCAGAACCAGGAGAATTTACTAAAAGAGCTTTTTTGAACGGAAGAATAGATTTAATAGAAGCAGAAGGAGTAATGGATCTGATAAATGCTAAAACAGAGAAAGCTCGTAAATTAGCAATAAATCAAGTAGATGGAAAAGTATCAGATATGATAAAGGATTTAAGAGGAGAAATGCTAACCTTACTTGCTAATATAGAAGTAAATATAGACTATCCAGAATATGAGGATATATTAGAAATAACTAATAAAGAAATAAAAGAAAAAATTAAAACAGTCGAAGAAACAATCAAAGAAATAATAAAAAATAGCGAAAACGGAAAAATCATAAAAGAAGGAATTGTCACTGTAATCTTAGGAAGACCAAATGTTGGAAAAAGTAGCCTCTTAAACTTATTAATAGAAGAAGATAAAGCTATAGTAACTGATATTGAAGGTACAACAAGAGATATAGTTGAAGGAAAAGTAAATTTAGACGGTATATTATTAAATATAATTGATACAGCAGGAATTAGAAAAACAGATGATCTTGTAGAGAGTATCGGTGTTAAAAAAAGTTTAGATTTAATAAATAAAGCTGATTTAATTTTATATTTATTGAATAATAACGAAGAAATAAAGATTGATGATATAGAAATAATCAATCAAATAAAAGATAAAAATCATATAATTTTAGTTAATAAAAGTGATTTAGATGAAAAAATAGATTTTTCTAAACTAAAAGATTTAAAATTTATTAAAATAAGTACAGTTAATAATGAAGGAATATTAGAATTAAAAGAAGAGATAAAGAAAATCTTTAATTTAGATAAAATTGAAACTTCAGATTTAACGTATTTAACAAATGCTAGAAGTATAGCACTTTTAAAACAAAGTTTAGAAATAATAGAAGAAATAAAGATAGGAATAGACCAAGATCAAATGGTAGATATGTTAGAAATAGATATTAAGAGAATATGGAAAATATTAGGAGAGATAATCGGGGAAACATATCAAGATGAATTAATAGACCAATTGTTTAGTCAATTTTGTCTAGGAAAGTAGTGATACAGTTGAAATATGACATAATTGTTGTCGGTGGAGGACATGCTGGATGTGAGGCTTCTTTAGCAAGCGCTAGAATCGGAAAGAAAACTTTGCTGATCACAGGAAATATAAAAAATATAGCGGACATGCCTTGTAATCCTTCTATCGGTGGAAGTGCCAAAGGAATAGTTGTAAGGGAAATTGATGCATTGGGTGGCGAAATGGGTAGAATTGCCGATAAAAGTCAAATTCAAATAAAAATGCTCAACAGTGCTAAAGGTCCAGCAGTTCAAGCTTTAAGATGCCAAGGAGATAAAGTAATCTATCACCAAGAAATGTTAAATGTTTTAAAATCTCAAGAAAATCTTACTATTTTAGAAGCAATGGTAGAGGACTTAATAGTAGAAAACAATACCATTGAAGGAGTAAAACTAAATGATGAAACAAAAATATATAGCAAGGTCGTTATTTTAACAACCGGAACATATTTAAAAGCAAGTATTTTAGTAGGAAATACTCGAAAAAATGAAGGTCCTGCTGGTGAAAAGCCATCCCTTCATTTAAGCGATAATTTAAGAAAATTAGGATTTAATATAATAAGATTAAAAACAGGAACTCCACCAAGGATAGCAAAGGATTCAATAGACTTTAGTAAAGCTAAAGTAGAATTTGGTGATTTCGTTTTAAGGCGATTCAGTCACGATGTATTACCTTCTTATAATATAGATGAACAAGTTCCTTGCCATTTAATTTATACTACTTCTGAAACCCACGAAATAATTAGAAAAAATTTAACCAAATCTAGTATGTATGGAGGATTAAACGACATAGAAGGAATTGGTCCAAGGTATTGTCCTTCAATTGAAGACAAAGTAACAAGATTCAGTGAAAAAGAAAAACATCAATTATTTTTAGAACCAGAAAGTAGGTTTTATGATGATATATATTTACAAGGTTTTTCGACAAGCATGCCACATGATATACAAGAGCAAATGGTTCATAGTTTACCAGGATTAGAAAACGCAAAAATATTAAAATATGCTTATGCTATTGAATACGATGCAATAAACCCAACACAATTAAATTTATCTTTAGAAACTAAAGTAATTAATAATTTGTTTACTGCAGGTCAAATAAATGGAACCAGTGGATATGAAGAAGCAGCATGTCAAGGTTTAATTGCAGGAATAAATGCCTGTTTAAAATTAGAAGATAAAGAACCTTTAATCTTAAAACGAAACGAAGCTTATATTGGAGTATTAATAGATGATTTAGTTACCAAAGGAGTAATAGATCCTTATCGTTTATTAACTTCAAGAGCAGAATATAGATTATTGCTAAGAACAGATAATGCAGATATTAGACTTAGAGAATATGGTTATAAAGTAGGATTAATAGATAAAGAAAGATACGAAATATTTATGAGTAAACTAGAGCAAATAGAAGAGTTAACTAAATTTTTAAAAAATACAAAGATAACTCCTAAAGAAGAGATAAATAAAAAACTCAAAGATATCAATTCCACACCATTAAAAGACGGAATAACTTTATATAATTTATTAAAAAGGCCAGAAATTATAATAGAAAAATTAAAATCATTTGTACAAATAAATTATAGCGAAGATGTAATTGAACAAGTTGAAGTAAATGTGAAATATGAAGGATACATTAAAAAAGCAAAAGAAGAAGCTCTTAAAATGATCGACTTAGATAACAAAAAGATACCAGATGATATAGATTATGAAAAAATTCATAATTTAGCAAGTGAAGCAAAACAAAAATTAAACAAAATAAGACCAACTTCAATAGGACAAGCTTTAAGAATAAGTGGTGTGAATCCAGCAGATATTTCATTAATAATGGTTTATCTTAAAAAGGAGTATTATCATGACTCAAAATAATTTTATTGAAGAATTAAAAAAAATAGGTATTGAATTATCTGAAAAACAAATCAAACAATTTTTTGATTATTTTTCTTTATTGGTTGAATGGAACAAAAAAATAAACTTGACATCGATTATTAAAGAAGAAGACGTTTATCTAAAACATTTTTATGATTCTTTAACATTAACAAAATCAATAAACTTTAAAGAACATAAAACATTATGTGATGTTGGAACCGGTGCTGGTTTTCCAGGGATACCTTTAAAAATAGTGTTTCCAGAATTAGAAGTTACTTTAATTGATTCGCTACAAAAAAGAATAAAATTTTTGGATATTGTGATTGAAAAATTAGAATTAGAAAAAATCAAAACAATTCATGATAGAATTGAGGAATATGGTAAAAAACATCGGGAAAAATATAATATTGTAACAGCCAGAGCAGTAAGTTCTCTTAATGTTTTATTAGAATATACAATATCTTTGGTTACTGTTAATGGTTATTTTATAGCAATGAAAAGTACATACCAAGAAGAATTAGAAAAATCAAAAAAAGCAATTGAACTATTAAATGTTAAGGTAGATAATGTTATTACTTTTGAATTACCAATAGAAAATAGTTTAAGAT
Organism: Bacilli bacterium; assembly: GCA_028708945.1. The sequence continues at coordinate 12,444 of JAQVXV010000001.1, read as the reverse complement.
CCTTAATTTTATTTAAAAAAATAGAAAAAACAAATCTTAAATATCCAAGAAAACAATCCGAAATAAAAAATAGACCATTATGATAAAAGAAAACAATTTAAATTGTTTTTTTATTTCCCAAAAAAGTATTGTATTATTTCCCGGAATATAGTATTATATAATTGAGAATAATAAGAAGGGATTGTTGTTTATGAAGACAGAAAAAGCTGTTTTGGAAATAAGTATGAATGATTTATTACCGAACAGATTTCAACCAAGAATAAAATTCAATGAAGCAGCTATCAAAGAACTTTCTGAATCTATTAAAGAACACGGTGTAATACAACCAATTGTAGTTCGTAGAATAGGCGATAAGTATGAAATTATAGCTGGTGAGAGAAGATATAAAGCTAGTTTAATGGCTGGAAAAATTTCTATACCTGCAATAGTAGCTGACTTAGATGATGTTGAAAGTGCCGAAGTAGCATTAATTGAAAATGTCCAAAGACAAGATTTAACTCCTATCGAAGAAGCAATATCTTATAAAAAAATCTTAGATATGGGATATACACAAGAAAAATTAGCAAAAAAATTAGGTAACAAGCAATCGACAATAGCAAACAAATTAAGATTATTAAATTTACCTGAAGAAGTTCAAGAAGCATTATTAGACGAGAAAATATCTGAAAGACATGCTCGTTCATTATTAAGACTTGAAGATCCAAATCAACAAATTGAGATGTTAGAAAAAATAGTAAAAGAAAGATTAACTGTTAGAAAAACAGATGAGGAGATTGATAAAATGTTTGGAAAATTATTTAAGAAAAAAGAAAAAACTGTCGAAGTTCCTGAAGTTAAAACAGAAGAAATGCCTATTGAACAAAACATAACTCCACCTTCTGAAGAAGTAAATGTTAATATTCCGTTAGAATCAGTACCAACAGTTCCATTAGAATCTGATATGGGCGATGATAATGATTATGTTTCTGGTAACTTTTTTGGAATAACAAATGAAAACATTAAAATAGAACCAGTGGAATTGGAGAATGTTCCAAGTATCGATACAACTGAAAAAGTGGAAATTCCTGAAACCCAAACACCAACAGTACCTTCTTTTGAGGAATTGTTTAGTAAATCAGCACCGGTATCACCAGTTGAAGAATCAACCCAAAAAATAGAAGATTTACCAATATTTAATCAACCGGAAATTAAACCTGTTCCGTTAGAACCAACTTTTGAAACTACCGATGAAGATAAAGAAGATTTTTCAATATTTAATCAACCGGAAATTAAACCTGTTCCGTTAGAACCAACTTTTGAATCTGTTGAAGAATCAACACCAAAGGTAGAGGATTTACCAATATTTAATCAATCAGTAGTTGAACCAGTACCTCTTGAAAATTATAATGACCCTGTTACTGAGGAAGCAGAAAAATTAGAAACTTTTTCAACTAATATTGAACCGGAACAAGCAGAGGAATTAGTAGCAACGCCAACATTTGAATTACCAATTGAAGATGAACCTTTCTTGCCAACAGTAGAAGAGGTTAATGAAACACCTATTGTTGATGTTCCATCACCAATTTTAATACCAGATGATGACTTTGAAGAAATAGACTTAGAACCACAAGTTGAAGAATCTACTAAGAATTTATCAACAGTAGAAGATTTAAATCTAGAACCAAAAATTGAAGAATCAGTTGAAACTCCTTCATTTGAGGAACTGCCTGCAATAGAGGAATTAAATCTAGAACCAAAAATTGAAGAACCAACTGCTGAACCAAAAGAAGAAACAGTTTCAAAAGATCTTTATAGTTTTGATTTAAAAGAAGAACCAAGTTTAGAATCAATGGGATTAACAAAAGAAGTATTAGAAGAAAGACCCATAGTTAAAGGTAATTTTGATATAGAAAAAGTTACAAGCGAAATAAATAAATGTAAAGAAATACTTGAAGGTATTGGATTAAATGTAAGATTAGAAGAATTTGATTTTGAAGATATGTATCAAGTAATTATAAGCATTAATAAATAGGGTGTTCTAAACACCTTTTTATTTGTAAAGAAACAATATAAATGATAAAATTAAATGGGTGATAATATGGAATTTGAACTAATATCTAAATATCAACCTTCTGGTGATCAACCAGAGGCTATAGACAAATTATTAAAAGGAATAGAAAAAAATCAAAAACATCAAGTTTTATTAGGAGCAACAGGTACGGGAAAGACATTTACAATAGCAAATGTTATTGCAAAGATAAATAAACCAACCTTAGTTTTAGCACACAATAAAACACTTGCAGGTCAACTTTATTCTGAGTTTAAAGAATTATTTCCCAACAATCATGTGGAATATTTTATTTCATATTATGATTATTATCAACCAGAAGCATATGTTGCAAAAACAGATACATTTATTGAAAAAGATGCTTCAATAAATGATGAAATAGATGAATTAAGACATGCAGCAACAGCATCACTTATAAATAATAGAGATGTTATTGTAGTGGCGTCTGTTTCTTGTATATATGGAATAGGTGAATTAGAAGAATATCAAAATAAGGTTTTAATCGTTTCAGTTAATGAAGAAATCGATAGAAACGATGTAATAAAAAAATTAATAGAAATGTTATATGAAAGAACAAGTTTAGATTTAAAAAGGGGAAGTTTTAGAGTTAGAGGAGATGTTATAGAGATTATCCCCTCAAATCAACATAATAAAGGAATAAGAATCGAATTTTTTGGTTCAGAAATAGAAAAGATAAGTGAATTTGATCTTTTAACTGGGAAAATCTTAATTAACAAAAAAACAGCAACAATTTTTCCTGCAAGTCATTTTGTTACAAATGAAGAAAAATTAAAAAAGGCAATAGAAAATATCAAAGAAGAATTAAAACAAAGATTAGAATTTTTTAAATCTAACAATAAATTAATTGAACACCAAAGATTACAAGAAAGAGTTAATTACGATTTAGAAATGCTTGAGGAAACAGGATTTTGTAGAGGGGTTGAGAACTATTCAAGACATTTAGCCCTAAAACAAGAAGGAGAAAGACCAACAACATTAATGGATTATTTTAAGGATGACTTTTTGTTAGTAATCGATGAATCACATGTCACAATTCCACAAGTAAGAGGAATGTATAACGGAGACCAAGCAAGAAAACAATCGTTAGTGGACTATGGATTTAGACTTCCGAGCGCTAAAGATAATAGACCACTAAAATTCAATGAATTTGAAAAAATAATTGATAAAGTTATATATGTTTCAGCAACTCCAGGTGATTATGAACTAGAATTGGTAAATAATAAAGTAGTAGAACAAATAATTAGACCAACGGGTTTATTAGATCCGATAATTGAAGTTAAACCTTCAAAAAATCAAATTGATGATTTAATAGAACAGATACAAAATCAAGTTAATAAAAAGGAAAGAATTTTAATTACAACTTTAACAATTAGAATGGCCGAAGAATTAACCACATATTTAAAAAAATTAGACATTAAAGTAGCATATCTTCATAATGAAGTTAAATCTTTAGAGCGAATGAGAATCATAAGAGATTTAAGAATTGGCAAATATGATGTATTAGTAGGAATAAATCTTTTAAGAGAAGGATTAGACCTTCCGGAAGTAAGTTTAATCGCTATAATGGACGCTGATAAACAAGGATTTTTAAGAAGCACACGAAGTTTGATACAAACAATAGGAAGAGCTGCTCGTAACGAAAATGGAAAAGTAATAATGTATGCCGATGTTATAAGTGATTCAATGAAAGAGGCAATAGAAGAAACAGAAAGAAGAAGAAGTATTCAAGATTTATATAATAAAGAACATAATATCAAACCCAAAACAATAATAAAAGAAATAAGGGATTTAATCTCAAATAAAGTCGAAGAACAAGAAGAAAAAATGACTTATAAAGACAAAGAAAAAATGATTGTCAAAATAGAAAAAGAGATGAGAGAGGCTGCTAAAGAACTAGATTTTGAAAGAGCGATGGAATTAAGAGAAATACTATTTGAAATGAAAGGACAATAATGATATAATTAAGTAGGTGAAATTATGAAAAAAATAGTTATAATCAATGATAAAAAAACAGAAATGAAAGAAAAAACAAATATAATTATAAGTTATATAGCTACAGTTATTGGATATGCTTTAGTTTTAATACTTACCTCTGTTTTGTTCCCTAAAACATTCTATATTGATAATAGCATGTTTGGAATATGGGCAATAATTGCAACAATGGTAATATTTTTACTAAATAAAACGGTAAAACCGGTCCTAATTTGGTTAACTTTACCAATTACAGGAATAACTCTAGGACTTTTTTATCCTTTTATAAATGTAATAATATTAAATATGGTTGATTTTATATTAGGAAGCCACTTTGAAATACAAGGATTATTCATGTCTTTTTTAGTAGCAATGGTTATTTCAATTCTAAATATATTTATGGAAATCTTGGTTTTACGTCCAATTACAAAGAAAGGAAGATAAAATGAATCCAATAGCAATAGATTTAGGAATTGTTACAATATATTGGTATTCTATAATCATGTTTGTAGCTATGATTATTGGATTTTATTTTGTACAAAAAGAAGCAAGGAACTTTGATATACCAAATAACTTTATTAGTGATTTAGGATTTTATACAATTGTTTTTGGGCTTATAGGAGCAAGATTATATTATGTAGCGTTTAATTGGTCTTATTATAGTAATAATTTGCTCGATATTTTAAAAGTATGGGAAGGTGGATTAGCAATTCATGGTGCAATAATTGCAGGTTTAATCTTTATTACCATATATACTAAAAAATATAAATTAAAGACACTTAGGATTTTAGATATGATCGTAGTAGGTCTTATAATTGGTCAGGCAATTGGAAGATGGGGTAACTTCTTTAATGGTGAAGCCCATGGTGCAATAACAACTTTAGAGCATTTAAAAAATTTAAAAATTCCAAGCTTTATAATAGAAGGAATGAAGCTTAATGGAGCATATTATGAACCAACATTCCTCTATGAATCATTATGGGATTTAATTGGATTTGTTGTTTTAATAGTAGTTCGTCGCTTAAGATATATTAAAATAGGACAATTAACTGGTATATATTTACTATGGTATGGTTTTGGGAGATTCTTTATTGAAGCAATGAGAACAGATAGTTTAATGTTTAAAGATATTAGAGTAGCCCAATTAGCGTCAATAATAATGATGATAACTGGAGTAATAATAATATTAATAAGACAATTTGAATCGAGATTTAAAAATCAATATCGAAATATTAATGAAGTTGTTGACATACAAAAAAGAAAGTAAAATTACTTTCTTTTTTCAACGCCATTTTCAACTATATAATCTATTGAAACATCATACAGTTCAGATAATTTTATAAGATAAGAAATAGGAATTTCTCTATTACCAGTTTCATATCTAGAATATACAACACGATGTATTTTAAGATAACTTGAAACAAATTCTTGTGTATAATCAAAATCATTACGTAATTCTTTTAATCTTTTAAAAAACATAGCATCACCTAATATTATTGTAACGAAATGTTTACATATAATACTTTTTTGTAACTATTTAGTTTCTAAAAAACAAATTAAAGATTTTAAAAAACTATCAAATATAGTATAATTATATTGGTGATGAAAATGTTAAAAAAAGTAGTAGTTTTAGGTGGAGGAACAGGTTTATCCGCTTTATTAAGAGGATTAAAGGAATATCCACTAGATATAACAGCAGTAGTATCTGTTTGTGATGATGGGAAAAGTACTGGTATATTAAGAAAAGAGTTTAAAACACCCGCTGTTGGAGATATAAGAAGAGTAATTGTTTCTTTAGCAGAAACAGAGCCATTAGTAGCGGAACTATTTAATTATAGATTTAATACTTACAGTGAGTTAAATGGCCATACTGTAGGGAATTTGCTCCTAACTGCGATGACTAATATAACTGGTAATTTATCTGATGGAATAGAGTCTTTAAGTAAAGTTTTAAATCTAAAAGGACAGGTTTTACCAGTAACAGAATCTAACGTTGTGTTAGTTGGTAAAATGGAAGATGGAAGTATTGTTGTTGGAGAACACAATATAACCGAGGATTCAAGAAAAATAAAAGAAGTATATTATAAAAGTAAACCAAAAATAAACAAAAAAGTAGTAACTGCTATAAGAGAAGCTGACCTTATAATATTAAGTATGGGTAGTATTTTCACAAGTATAATTCCTAATTTACTATGTAAAGATGTAGTTCATGAAATAGATAAGTGCGATGCAGATATTATGTATGTTTGTAACATGATGACACAACCAGGTGAAACTGATAACTACAAAGTAAGCGATCATGTAAAATTATTAAATCATTATTTAGGAAACAAGAAAATTAGTATGGTTATTGCAAACAATGGTGAAATATCACCAGAATTAGCAGAAAAATATGAAACTCTAGAACAAAAAGATCCAGTAGTGTGTGATGAAGAAGAAATGAAGAGATTAGGTGTTGAAACAATTGTTGATGATTTTGTATCGATAGAAGATAACTTAATAAGACATGACCTTTTAAAATTAAATTTCTATATATATTCTAAAATAATAAGAGGTTAATATGTCTTTTACTGGAATTGTAAAAAATGAAGTAAGTAAATTAGAAATTCAAGAAATAGAATGTATAACAGAATTATCATCACTTTTTAGAACAAGTTCAAAGGATTTAAAATTAATAACAGAAAATGCTAGTGTAGCCCGTCGTTGCTTTAAAATGATAAAAGATACTTATGGTATCAGAGCTGTCATTACAGTAAGAAAAGGTTATAATTATAGCAAGAACTATATATATATCATTGAAATCAAAGATAAAGAAGAACTTATAAAAAAAGATCTTTGTTTAGATCAAAATATCCCAAGCGATTATATTATAGATGATGAACAGTTGCTAAGGGCATATTTAAGAGGATTATTTTTATCTTGTGGTAGTATCAATGATCCTAAGACATCAAGATATCATTTAGAATTTTTAGTAGACGATTTAGATTATGCAAATTTCATCTCCGATAAACTAAATATATATGATTTAAACAGTAAAGTATTAAAACGCGAAACAAAATATATGATATATGTTAAAGAAGCAGAAAAAATAGGCGATTTTTTAAGAATATTAAATGCTTATCAAGCTGTTTTGTATTATGAAGACATAAGAATATATCGCGATCATAAGAATATGACCAATCGTCTTAACAATTGTGAACAAGCAAATGTAGATAAAATGATAATGACTGCTTCAAAGCAAGTAGAAGAGATTGAATTAATTATTCAATCTGGTGGTTTAGACTTATTAGATGAAAGAGAGCAAATAGTTGCTGAATATCGTTTAAAATATAAAGAATCTTCTCTTTTAGAGTTAAGTGAAATAATAAGTATAGAAACTGGTAATAAAATAACCAAGTCAGGTGTTTACCATAGAATTAAAAAAATATCATCTTTAGCAAAAAAATTAAAAAAATAATTGACATAATAAAAAAGTCGTGTTATTATTATCGAAGAAGTCAACCATTATAAGCTTGCTTATATGTTAGAGTTGACTTCACTTTTTGTATATAACTAACATTTTGTTAGTTTTTTTGTGTAAAGTTATATTTTATTTATAGAAAATAAAATATAAGTAGGCTATAATAAAAATGGAGTGATGTTATGAAATACTCAATTAAGAGTATCTTGGAGATTTTAAATAATAACAATTTTGACTTCAAAAAAAAATTTGGTCAAAATTTTATTGTGGACGAAAATACAATAATAAATATAGTTGAAAAATCAAATGTCGATAAAGATACTTTAGTTGTTGAAATAGGTCCCGGAATGGGAGCATTAACTTACAAATTATGTCAAAAAGCTAAAAATGTACTATGTTATGAAATTGACAATAGTCTAAAGAATATTTTAGAAAAAACACTTTCAGAATATAACAACATTGAACTTATATATGCTGATTTTTTAGTATCTGATGTAAAAAAAGATATTTCTAACTATAATTATAAGAAATTATATGTAGTCGCTAATCTGCCTTATTATATAACTACACCAATAATAACAAAAATTATAGAAGATAAATTGGGAGTAGATAAAATAGTCGTAATGGTACAAAAAGAAGTAGGGGCTAGATTTAAAGCAAAAGAAGGAACTAAAGAGTATAATTCTTTGTCAATATATTTAAACTATTACTATGATATAAAAAAAATTATGGATGTAAGTAAAAATGTTTTTCTACCAAAACCAAATGTAGACAGTATAGTTTTAGAATTTAATAAAAAAGAACCTGTTAACTTAAAAAATGAAGAAACTTTCTTTAAGTTAGTAAAAGATAGTTTTAAACAAAAAAGAAAAACAATAAAAAATAATTTAAAAGAGTACGATCTTTTAAAAATAGAAACCATATTAAAAAAATATAATATGGACTTAAATACAAGAGCAGAACAAATAAGTATGGATATATTTATTGAAATTGCAAACCACTTATAAGGAGAATTTATGTTAAGTATAATTAATAAAACAGTATGGTCAATAGCAACAGTATTAATAGTTTTTTCAAGCTTTTATTACACTTTTAAATTAAAATTTATTCAAATAAGAATCGATAAAATGTTTAAATATTTATTTAAAAATGAAAATAAAAAAGGTATAAGTTCTTTTAAAGCTTTAATGATGACCTTAGCAGGCAGAATTGGTATAGGAAGTATAGCTGGTGTAGCACTTGCAATATATGTAGGCGGACCCGGTAGTATTTTTTGGTTACTTTTTATATCGTTTTTTTCAGCCTCTTTATCTTTTTCAGAAACAGTTTTAGGAATTCGTTATAGAACAAAAGAAAAAGATGTATATCGTGGAGGACCTTCCGAATATATAGATAAGGGATTAAAAAAGAAAAAGTTAGGAAGAATATATGCTTTTATAATTTTATTTAGCTATATTGTTGGATTTATTGGAATTCAATCAAATACCATTACTAAAGCATTAACATCTTCTTTAACAATTAAACCTTACATAATTGGAATAATAGTTTCTACTTTAACAATATTGATTATATATGGGGGCGTTAAAAAAATTGCTGATGCAAGCAGTAAAATTGTTCCCATCATGGCAATTTTATATATATTTACAGCCATAGTCATTGTTTTAAAAAATATAAATTTAATTCCCAATGTTTTTATAGAAATAGTCAACAACGCTTTTAATTTTAAATCGATAACCGGTGGTTTTGTAGCAGCATTTGTAACTGGAATTCAAAGAGCGATATTTTCAAATGAAGCAGGTTTAGGAACAGGAAGTATTGCATCTTCAGTATCTAATACTGATAGTAGTGTAAAAACAGGATATGTTCAAATGTTAGGAATATATATAACCAGTTTTTTAGTTTGTTCAGCAACTTCCATAATAATATTGACATCAAATTATAAAACATTATCCTTAACTGATATAAACGGAATAGAATTAACATCGTATGCTTTTGATTATCACTTGGGAAATATTGGAAATATAATTTTATTAATTTCGATTATTTTATTTGCATTTTCAACAATTTTAACAGGTTATTATTATTGTGAATCATCAACAAAATTTTTGATTAAAAAAGCTAATCAAAAACATCTCAATATACTAAAGATATTAACAATATCATCTGTTTTTATTGGTTGTATAATTTCTTCGACAACGCTTTGGAATGTAGTTGATATTTTAATAGGGGTAATTGCAATTATAAACATATATACACTATTAAAATTATATAAGGATGTTTTAATTGAAGTATATGATGCTAAAAAGAATAAAATATGATAAAATGTATGAAGGGATCTTTTATGATAAATAAAAAATGGGATCAAGTTTTAATGTCTGAAATTAAGCAAGAATATTTTAAAAAATTAAAAGAATTTATTGATAAAGAATATAAAGAAAAAACAATATATCCTAAATATCAAGATATTTTTAATGCCTTCAAATATACAGGTTACGACCAAGTTAAAGTTGTTATTTTAGGACAAGATCCCTATCATGGCTACAAAGAAGCTCATGGATTATCTTTTTCAGTACAAGACGGTGTAAAAAGACCACCTTCTTTAAATAATATATTTAAAGAATTAAAAAGAGATTTAGGAAAAGAACGCCTAAGTAATGATTTAACTGATTGGGCAAAACAAGGAGTTTTGTTGTTAAATTCTATAATGACAGTTGTAAAAGATTCGCCAGCGTCACATAAGAATAAAGGTTGGGAAATATTTACAGATAATGTGATTAAATATTTGAATAAAAGGGAAGAACCAATCGTATTTATATTATGGGGGAACTATGCTAAAAGCAAAAAAGCATTAATAACAAATGAAAATCATTTAATTTTAGAAAGTGTTCATCCTTCGCCATTTTCGGCAAATAATGGTTTTTTTGGAAGCAAACCTTTTTCTAAAACAAATGATTTTTTAAGAAAAAATAATGAAAAAGAAATTGAATGGTAGTGATAAAATGGAAGAAGCGTATTCTTATATTTTAAATGAAATAAATATTAAACCAAATGATAATTTAATTGTAGCATGTTCTGGTGGACCAGATTCAATGTCTCTTTTAAGTTTATTTGTAAAATTAAAAAAAGATATAGATGTCAATGTCATCTGTGCTCATGTTAATCATAATGTTAGAAGCGAAAGCGCTGAAGAGTATGAATTTGTAAAAAAATACTCATTAGATAATAATATAATATTTGAAGGAATGGTAATAGATAACTATAGTGATGATAATTTTCACAACGAAGCAAGAACTAAAAGATATACTTTTTTTGGGAAATTAGTAAAAAAATACAATGCTAAATATTTATTTACAGCACATCACGGTGACGATTTAATGGAAACAATTCTAATGCGCATTGTAAGAGGATCGACATTAAAAGGATATAGTGGGTTTTCAAGAATAGCCGATATGGAAGATTATCTTGTTGTAAGACCGTTGATTAAAATAACTAAAGAAGAAATCGAAAAATATAATAAAGAAAACAATATAAAATACGCTACTGATTTGTCTAATTTTAAAGAAGTATATACTAGAAATAGATATCGAAAAAATATTTTGCCTTTACTTAAAAATGAAGACAAAGAAGTGCATAAAAAATTTTATAAATTTAGTAAAATGTTACAGGAATTTAACGAATATTTTGATATAGAAATAAAAGAAAAAATAACAAAAATATATAAAAATAAGGAATTAGATATAGAATTGTTTTTAAAAGAAAAACAAATAATTCAAAAAAAGATAATTTATTATATTCTAGAACTTATCTATGATGATGATCTGTTATTAATCACAGATAGACATGCTGAATTGACATTTGATTTAGTTAATAGCAAAAAAGCAAATATATCTATTCATTTACCAAACGATATTATTGTTACAAAATCATACAAAAAGGTAACATTTTTTAAAAATATAGAAAAAGAGACTAGTTATGAGATAGAAATTAGTCAATATGTAAAGTTACCTAATGGAAAGGTTATTGAAAAAATAAAAAATTCAAAATTGAATAACAATAATATATGTCGATTAGATAGCAATCAAATAAAATTACCGTTATATGTTAGAAATCGAAAAAATGGAGACAAAATGCATATTAAAGGTATGGAAGGTAGAAAAAAAATAAACGATATTTTTATAAATGAAAAAATAGAATTAAATAAAAGAGACACTTGGCCAATTGTTTTAGATAGTGATAATAATATCGTATGGTTACCGGGTTTAAAAAAATCAAATTTTGATAAAACAAATGAAGAAAAATATGATATAATACTAAAGTATTATTAGAGAGGGAGATAAAATGACAAAAAAAGAACTGAAAAAAAACATATTACCATATATATTTTTAGCACTAATAATATTTTCTATTGTTTATTTTGTTGACAGAGTAAATAATAAAATTAATATATTAGAATATAACCAATTTTATGAGTATTTAACAGATGGGAAAGTTACTGAAATACAAATTACACCAAGAAATGGTGCTGGTGTATATGAAATAATAGGGAAAATAGATTCATATAATGATAAAGAAACATTCTTTTTAAGAATACCTTTAACAAATGAATCAATAGCAGTTATATATGAGCAACACGAAATAAATCAATTTAAAATACAGACAATTAAAGATCCAGAATCAAATGGAATTATTATATTTTTAATAAATGTAGTTCCAATAATCTTATTAATAGCATTCGCATTTTTAATAATTAACAAACAAATGGGAGCCGGAAATAAATCGATGGATTTTGGTCGTAGTAAAGCAAAATTAAACGACAATAATAGAAAAGTGACATTTAATGATGTTGCAGGATTAACTGAAGAAAAAGAAGAAGTAGCGGAATTAATTGATTTTTTAAAAATGCCAAAGAAATTTCAAAGACTAGGAGCGAGAATACCTAAGGGTG
>JAQVXV010000045.1 GCA_028708945.1 Bacilli bacterium | reverse complement strand
ATATGAAACATTTTGTAAGTACTTTGAAAGTGATAATGGTGATTATGCAGAAATAACTGATTTTGGATTTGATGATATTGCTTTTTATGATGAATCTGGTAACTTTTTATTATATACAACTACACATGAAGGTTATATTACAGTAAGTGATGAGTTAATTAAGTAAAAAAGGGCTTTAGCTCTTTTTTTTATAAATTAATAATTCATTTTTATTTTCACCTAATAATTTTAAAGTGTTTTCATCTTTATAATAAAATCTAACTTCACCTAATAAGTAAAAATATGTGGTTTCATTTTCGTTAATTCTTTTATCACTAGAAGCCATTTCTGTAAAAGAAAGGTCTTTGATTTGTAATTGATTATTACTTTTAATTAAGTACTTTCCATTATAAATATTAATGCCACCATTACCGCTTATTTTATCATTAAATGATATCGTAATCTGAGCTAAACTATGATCTTTTGAACTTACACTCCATCCGATTAAAATCCAATCAGTACCTTTTAAATCGTTTTTAGAAGGGGAGAAAAAAAGCATTCCAAAAACACTTAATAATATAATTAAACCAACTAAATAATATTTCATATCATCACCATCTAAATTATAATCCAAAAATAGTAAAATTACAAATTAATTAGATATTAAAATTAGTCATAATATGCTATAATTATTATGGTGATAATATGAATATAGTAGAAATAATCGAAAAGAAAAAAAATAAAATAGAATTAACTAAAGAAGAAATAACTTTTGCCGTTAATGGTTTTCTTGATGATAGTATTAAAGATTATCAAATGAGTGCTTTATTAATGGCTATTTGTTCAAATTCGATGACTGATGAGGAGATATTTCATCTTACTGATGCAATGGTAAAAAGTGGAGATATAATTGATTTAAGTACTGTTCCTGGTGTTAAAATAGATAAACATTCAACAGGTGGCATTGGTGATAAAGTAACTTTAGTTTTAGCACCTTTAGTTGCTAGTACTGGTGTAATTGTTCCTAAAATGAGTGGAAGAGGACTAGGTTTTACTGGTGGCACAATCGATAAATTAGAGTCAATTGAAGGCTTTAAAGTAGATTTAACTAAGGAAGAATTTTTAGAGCAATTAAAAAAAGTTAACATGGTAGTTGCTAGTCAAACAGAAAATATTGCCTTAGCCGATAAAAAAATATATGCTCTTCGTAGTGTAACTGGAACTGTTGAATCAATTCCTTTAATAGCAACTAGTATTATGAGCAAAAAAATTGCTAGTGGTGCTAATAAATTAGTAATTGATGTTAAAGTAGGAAATGGTGCTTTAATGAAGACACAAGAAGAAGCTAGAGAATTAGCAAATATTATGATTAAAATAGGAAAAAACTACAAAATTGAAACTATCTGTATTTTAACTGACATGAATCAACCATTAGGAAATAGTATTGGAAATGGTTTAGAAGTTTTAGAATCAATCGATATATTAACTGGTAAGGGAAGTAAAGAAATAGTTGAATTTATTAATACTTTTGCAAGTTTAATGGTGTCTATGGCAAAAGACATTAGTTTTGATAAAGCTTTAAAAGAAGTAGAAACTAATTTAAAAAACGGTAAAGCTTATGAAAAATTTAAAGAATTTGTTAAATATCAAGGTGGAAATAGAGAAAAAATAGAAAAAGCAGATAAAGTTTTTTCGATAAAAAGTTCACATACTGGTTTTGTTAAATCGATAAATAATTTAAAAATCGGTGAAATAGTAAGAAAAATAGGTGCTGGAAGAATCAATAAAGAAGATGAAATTGATTATGGAGTAGGTATTGTTCTTAACAAAAAAGTAGGAGACTATGTTATTAAAGACGAAGAACTTTTAAAAATCTATTTAGATGATACTGATTTAAATTTAAATGAAATTGTTGGATGTTTTGAAATAAGCGAATCAGTTGGAAAGTTAAATCCATTAATATATGAGGTATTAAGGTGACAATTGTTATAGTAGCGGTAGTAATTGTATTAATCTATATTTTTATTGGAATACTTTTAATAGCCTTATTTAAAGCTTTTATCGATTATACAAATTATGGTAAAAGCATTTTTTCAAGTTTCAAAAAAGTAGATATAAATACTAAGGATACTAATCTTAGAAGTATTATCAATATGCTTAAGATTGATAAAAAAATAATTACTAAAAATTTTTATAGTGATTATCTTATTATCTGTCAATCTGGAATAATATTAATTAAATTGTTAAAAAAAGAAGGGACTTTTATTGGTAATCAAGTAGAACCTACTATAGAACTAAAAAAGGGATTTGCATTCTCAGAGGTAATTACAAATCCTTTTTATAAATTAAGAGAAGAAAAAAATAAATTACAACAAAAAGTAAATTGTAATATTTCTGAAATTATAATTAAGACAGATAGTACTAAAATAGAAGTTGAATATGATTCAGATACAATTGTATCTAATATGTCACAACTTTATTATAAATTAGATGGTATGACTAAAAAAAATATTTATACGAAAGAAGAAGTAGATAAAATATATAAGAAATTGGTGATGTAAATGGCTATAACAAAAACAAATTTTATTAATTTTTCAAGGTGTCCAAGATATGTATCATTGCACGATGTCAAAAAAAATAGGTTGGATAGTAATCTATCAATAGAGGATTATCGCGAAGAAGAAAAAAATGATTATATTAAAGAACTACTAGACAATATGTATGAAATTGATGAAAATTCAAATGAAATAGATTTAATTGATAAAAAAGATGAGCAACTTGAAGTAATGATGCCTTTTTATAATAAGATTGAATTATTAGCAGGTAAAATTGCTAAAAAATATTTTGATGGTAAATTTATCTATGCTTGGGATACTAAAAATCAAGAGAGTTTTGATGTTGTTATAAATGGTATAAGGTATCTTTGTTATGTGGATATTTATAATGAACTAGAAGACCGATTTAATATCATTGAAGTAAAAGCTACTAGTACTAAAAAATTTTTAAGTCTTGGTGTAAGCAAAAAAAATGATTTTGGTGATAAAGAAATAATATCAATTTTTCAAAAAAATGAAAAAGGAATATATTGTTTATTGGAAGATTTAAATTTAAACATTGAAGATTATATGCCAACAGAAAAATATAACAAACAAAAAAGCAAATTATTTGATAGATATAGTCCAGTCGGACATTATGTATTTGACTTAGCAGTTCAAAGATATATTATAGAAAATGACTTAAAGAATAACTCAAAAGAAAAAATAGATAAAGTAAAATATTATTTAGCAGTTTTAAATTCTGATTATACTTTTTCTGGTAAATATGAAAATAATGAACCCATATATGATACAGATGAATCTGGTAATGAAATA
>JAQVXV010000018.1 GCA_028708945.1 Bacilli bacterium | reverse complement strand
TATATATTTGCATTTAATTATGGGAGTGATAAAATGAAAAAATCTTTTAAGGAGAATAAATTGTTTTTTATAGTATTTGTAGTGTTATTATTAGGAGCAATTTATGTAGCAATAAAATATGGTATAGAACACTTAAGATTTGTTTCTGATTACAAAAAAATAATCAAGTTGTATCCAGAAAAAGCGGACTGGGATATGAAAATGAATGATGCATTTACAATATATGGGTTAGCCATAACCGAAATGCCATTTGTTTTACTTCTTCCTCTTTCTTCATTAGTTATATTGCTTGCAAGTACATATGGAATATATAATTATTTTAATAGTGGCATGTGGAAAAACACCTTAATTAGAAGTGATTACAAAAAAGAGATAAGAAAGCAAATATTTAAAACATATTTATATTCTCTGGTGTTACCTTTATTTATAATTGTCTTTTTAATAATATTATCAATAGTAACGGGAAATATTAACGTTATTAATACATTAAAAACAAATCCTGATGTGATGGCTATTGGAAGCGAACATTTTTCGACATGGCCAACTTTCTTTCTTTTTATATTTATCTATTTGTTTGATATAGCGTTATGGGGGATTTTTTATGTAAATATCTTTTTAATTTATTTAAGAAAGAATTTGCCATATTTAATATTAATCTTATTATCATATTTAACTATAGTAGGAATAGGTATAATAGCCGAAGCACTCGTAGGAGCATTTTTATATTATAAATGTGGATACTCTGTTGAAATATATTATTCGTTATCTCTATTTAGTAGTCTAACGCTTACTCAAGTATATGGAATGTGGACTTACTTTATTTATGGTTTTGCATACTTTTTTGTATCTTCATTAATTGTTTACTTAATGTATCGTGATAAAAAGAAAGTAGTGATAAGAAATGAAAACTAAAAAAAATATAATATTTTTGCAAGAAATTTTAAATAATAGTTTAATAAAAATTATTCTAGTATTATCTTTTGTTTATATCTTTTATACTATAACGATTGGTTTTTCTTCACCAATAAATGATTACTTTGGGCCACTACTTTTAGTATTTGGAACAAATAAGTATTTCGTATTTATATATTTATGTTTCTTTTTAATCTTAACTTATACAATTTATGAATTTTTTAAAAAAAATGATTTAAATATAATCAGAAATGAAAATAAGAAAAGATATCACAAAATATTATATAATAAAGTTTTTTCTACAAATAACTTATTTTTTACCATTTTTGTTGTTTCAACGATCTTTACTTTAATTATTTTTAGAGGACAAAATATACAAATAGCTAAAATGAATTCTTTTGGAATGTATAATTATGCGATTTCAAATATACAGTATTTAGTTTATGTTATATTTAAATACTATTTTTTGTGTCAATTTTTTTCATTTTTAAATTTATTTTTATTTATGCTAATAGATAAAAAAATAGTTATATTATTTAATATTATTATATATGGTTTGATTTTGGGAACATCATTAAATCTTGAACCAGTATCAAATATATTAATGTTGCCATTATCGCCCGGATCATATATTCAATTGATTCCATATAATTCGTTTTATTTAGAAATTTCATGCTTTTTTGTATATATATTGTCATTATCTGTTGTATTGGCAATTGTTTATCTGTTTGTTTGTAAAAGTAAAAAAGGAGTATGTGAATAATGAAATATATATTTAAAAACGACTTGTTAAATATAAAAAACGAAAAAATGTTATATTTTTATTTTTTAATATTTAGTATTATAAGTATTGTTTCGGTTTTGTCTTCTAATTCAACACCTTTTTATTACAAATCTTTAGGTATTAAAATAGATTCAATATACAATATAATTGAGATAATAATATACTTATTTAATATACTTTTTTATATTCTAATTCAATTAAAAATATTATTAAAAGAAGCAAGTCTCGAACAATATTTATTAAGAGCTAGTTCTAAAAAATGGATAATATCAAAAATTATTACAGTTAGTATAGTAACTATAATAATTCGTTTTATTTGTTATATGCTGATTATTATGTATTCAATAATATTTAAAACTTCAATTAACAGTATTAGTTTATTAATTATATGCGATTTATCATGCCTTTTGCTTATTCAAAATCTTTTTCTATTAAATTACATGTTATTTAAGGCAAGAAAAATTACAATGATAATTTCGTTAGGATTATTAATGTTTTGTATTATAAAAAAAATATTAATCCCCTTTAATATAATGATGAAAAATCAAGATTTATTGATTGTTATTATATTAATATTAGTAACTATATTATTAAATATAATTATTGGAAAACGTGACTATAAATATGTTTTTGAAAGGAGTAATTAATGAAAATAGAAGTTAAAAATATATCAAAGAATTTTAAGAAAGTTGAAGTTTTAAAAGATATATCTGTAAATTTTGAAAGTGGAAAAATAATAGGATTGATAGGAAGAAACGGATCTGGGAAAACAGTTTTTTTAAAAATAATCTGTGGCTTTTATGCTCCAACCAGTGGAAGCGTTATTGTAGATGGTATAGATATAGTTAAGGAAAATTCTTTTCCTAAAAATACACGTGCACTAATTGAAAAACCTGGTTTTTTACCTGAATTAACAGGATTTGAAAATTTAAAAATACTAGCTGAGATTCAGAATAAAATAAGTGAGAAAGAAATACATCAAGCAATTAAATTAGTAAATTTAGATAAAGATATTAATAAAAAATATGAGACTTATTCATTAGGCACAAAACAAAAATTAGGGATAGCACAAGTAATTATGGAAGATCCTGATATAATGATTTTTGATGAACCATTTAATGGAATAGAAAACAAAACTGCAGAATCACTAAGACTTTTGCTCAATAGTTTGAAAAAACGAGGAAAACTTATAATAATTGCTTCACATATAAAAGAAGATATATCTATGTTGGCAGATGAGGTATATGAATTTGATGATGGTAATTTAATAAAACAAGAGACTAATTAGTCTCTTGTTTTGGATTATAATGATAAATCATAATGTATGGTTCTCAAGTTTTTAACTTGAATTTAGTAATAACTGGAATTTTAATTTTAGCTTTTGTTTCAGCAATTATGTATTACTTTGTATATTATGTCGAAAAAAAACTAATCAAAAATGATTAGTTATTAAAAGTATAGAGTACTATACTTTTTTTATTATTTTCCTATTCCGAATTGTGAGAAATACTCTGAAAACTGTTGATATACTTGAAATATAGAGAAAGCACTAAACGCTAAAAAGATTAATAAAATAATCGTTATAACAATTCTTATTACTTTCTTAATTTTTTGTTTAACCATTACCTTTTCTAATTCTAAAACTCTTTTTTCTAAAGATTCTATTTTTTTATTTAACTCTTCCATTATATCTCCATATCTTCTTCTTCTAAAAGTTGTAATTCGTCGTTTGTTATTTTATTATAATCATCAACTTTTGCTAATCTACGGGCCAAGTTTCTTACAGATTTTTCAAATATATTTCTTACTCCACGACCATTTCCAAATTTAGGTTCAACTCTTTTAGTATCTAACAATAATTTTAGTTTTTCTAAAGCTTTATCACTCATTCTATAACCATTGTTTTCACAGAATAATTGTGCTATTCGAAGAAGTTCTTCAGTTGAATAATTAGGAAACTCAATAATGTTAGGAAATCTAGATCTCAAACCTGGATTAGTTTCTAAAAACATTTCCATTTCATTACTATATCCTGCTAATATAACTACTAGACGATCACGATAGTCTTCCATTAATTTTACTAATGTATCAATTGCTTCCCTTCCAAAATCGGTTTCTCCACCTTTAGATAAAGCATAAGCTTCATCGATGAATAATACTCCATCTAGGGCTTGTTCAACCATTTCTTTTGTTTGTCCTGCTGTATGACCAACGTATTTACCTACCAATTTTTCTCTATCAACTTCAATTACTTTATTAGTTTTTAATATTCCAATATTATAAAACATGTTTGCCACTGTACGCGCTATTGTAGTTTTACCAGTACCAGGATTTCCTTTAAAGATCATATGTAGTGTTAAGTTTTGAGAATTATTAATATTTCTTTCTTTTCGATTTTTTTGGAATTTTGCAAAAGCTTGTAAAGATAGCACTTCTTCTTTTACAGTTTGTAATCCAATGATTTTATCTAATTCTTTTTTTAACTTTTCTTCATTGTACTTCTCTATTTTCTCCTGTGCTAAGGCGTAATTCAAATCAGCTGCATTTTGAAATAACTCATAAGCCTTTTCTTCGTTTTGTTCAACGACATTTCCAAGTTCGTAAAATGTTCCGACTTTATAAATTGCGCCTATATTACCACCATCTTTAGCCTTTACATAATATTCATAGGCTTTTTCAAGGTTTTTTTCTATCCCTTTTCCTTCTTCGTAGAAAAGACCAACTTCATAATCTGCTTTAGGATTACCAAGTGCTGAAGCTTTCATATATGCTTCAAATGATTTTAAGTAATTTGCCTCTGTTCCTTTACCTTCTTTGTAGTAAAAGCCAATATTGCAATATGAATCTATACAAAAATTATTATATGATTTTTCTATCCAATAAAAAGCTTTATTATAATTTTTTTCTACTCCTAAACCTAAATCATAACATACTCCTAAAGCATTTTGAGCTTGACCGTGATTTAATTTAGAAGCCTTTTCATAATATTTAACTGCCTCATCATATTTTTTTACATCATAAGCCTTTTCAGCTATATCAAAAAATTGTGGTGCTGCATTTTTTTTATATTTTATATTTTCTTTGATGATCATAATAATACTAATGATTATTGAAATAATAGTTAAAATCGAAGTTATTAATATTACATTATTAGTTTTTAATTTTATAAATATCGCTAAAGAAATTGAAAATATGATTACTAAAAGAATTATTGCACTATACATTATAGCAGACAGTTTAAACCAATTAACATCATATTCTTTAGTCATTTTTTCTCTTTCATTTTTAAACATTACCATTAATGAAATAATTACAGTTAAAAGATAAGTTGATAGTAACAAAAATATTAAAGATATTTTATTACTCATACTTAAAGAAAAATATACAATAGAAATAATCAATAAAACATAACCAATAATAATTGAAATTTTATATTTATTTTCTAATTTATATCTATAAATGACAATGTTTTTTACTATTGTTATTGTATTTTTAATATTTAAATATACGACAATTAGTAATTGGATGATTGCAAATAACTTCATACTTACCTCCTATTATTATTACTATAATAATTTTATTATATTAAGCCACAAAAAACAAGTATAAACAAAAAATCTATTAATTATTAATTATTAATTAGTTTAATAATTCTTTTTTTTGTTTTTGGATGGCTACTAGTTAATATTGAAAAAACACTTCTATTTCTTTTAAAGTATTTTTCTTGTTCTAAAATAGTACTTAAAAATTTAATTAAACCATCTTGATAGCCCATTTTTTTGGAAAAAGCATCAGCCTTATATTCTTGTTCTCTTTTTGTATTCATCGTTAATAGCATTCCTAATTTAGCCCATAACCATATTAGTAATGATAGCATTTTAGATACAAAGCGATAAAGAGAAACACTGAAGTTGTTTAATAATACACCCACTCTTCTAAAACAAAAACTTAGCACATAACTAATAAATAACATTATTTTAGTTATAAGATATGTAACTAATCGAATTACAAAAAGGAAGATTGAAACAATTAAATTACCAATTATAACTAATAATATCAAATCAGTATCGTGATTAGAAATATGTCCTACTTCATGCGCTAAAACTGATTTTATTTCTTCATCTGATAATACTAATAAACCTTCTGTTATGCATATTGTCTTTCTACCAAGTGCAAAAGCATTTAATGATTTTTCCTCAGTATAAAAAATTTTAATATTTTCTGGAACATATGCTTTATTATCTTTAGCCCCATCAATAACTTCATCAAATAAAGGTTGGACTCTTTGATACATTGCATATTCTTTTATATGTCTTCTTTTTTTAGAGTTCTTTTTTTTATTGTTTAAAGGAATACAATTACATTCGACTCTAAGTAGCCACTCTCCAATTGATGATAAAGCTATAATAACTGATATCATATAAAGTACCAAACCATATAAAAGAGCTTGCCATAAGTTATCAGTGTATATTAGACCAATAGTAAATGTGATAATCGTAATATTTAATAAAAGATATATTACTATTGAAAAATTATGAAATTTAAATATTTTTTTCAAAAAATCGAAAGCATAGAATTCCATATTATCACCTATTTAATTATATCAAAAAAAGGCAATATTTACTATCTTAAAGTATCATTTGCCTTTGCGTCTAAAGATAAATCAGCTTGTCTTCCTAATTTATAAGCATAATAAGCAGATGCCCCAATCATTGTGGCATTATCAGTACAATAACTTATTTTAGGTATTGTTAAATTAATATGGTTTTTTTGACATAAATCCGTTAATCTTTCTCTTAATCCACGATTAGCAGCAACTCCACCAGCAACTACTAAATTAGAAACACTGTATTCTTTAATTGCTCGCATTGTTTTTTTAGTTATTATTTCAACAACTCTATTTTGAAAAGTTGTCGCTAAATTTTCTTTATTTATTTTATTCCCTCTTTGGGTTTCATTATGAGCCAAATTAATTACAGCACTTTTTAGTCCACTAAAACTAAAATTGAAACTATTATCATCTAATGGTAATGGTAAATTATAAGTATCTTGTCCTATTTTTGCTAAAGCATCAATTTGGGGTCCACCAGGATACTGTAGCCCCATAACGCGTCCTACTTTATCATAAGCTTCACCAACTGCATCATCTAAAGTACCACCAATATATTCAAAACTATAATCCTCTTTCATATATATTAATTCAGTGTGACCACCACTTACTACTAACGCTATTAACGGGAATTTCATTTGTTTTTCTAAGTTATTAGCGTATATATGTCCAGAAATATGATGAACTGGAATTAATGGTTTTTTATATATAAACGCTAATGTTTTAGCTGCAACTAAACCAATCATCAAAGATCCAATCAAACCAGGACCATAAGTAACTGCAATTGCATCTATTTCTTCTATTTTTATTTGTGTTTTATTTAATAATTCTTCTAAAACAATAGTAATATTTTCAATGTGCATGCGACTTGCTATTTCTGGAACTACGCCACCAAAACTTTTATGTGTCTCTATCTGTGTTAAAACAACTGTCCCAATTTCCTTATTGCCATTAGCAACTATTGACATACTAGTTTCATCACAACTAGACTCTATTGCTAATATATATGTATTTTTCATTTTATCAACTCTCTTATCATCAATATAGCATCTACTCCATTGTAATAATTTTTTCTTATTCCAACTTCCTTAAATCCATATTTTTTATATAATTTTAAAGCACTTTGATTGTTTTTATTAACTTCCAAACTGATATTCAAACAATCATATTCATAGGCAATACTAATTAAGTATTTCATTAAATTAGAAGCTATTTTCTGATTACGATAATTAATATTAACTACAATATAATTTATTTCAATTCGGTCATATATAAGGGCATAATTTAAAAAACCTTTTATTTTTTTATCATCTTTATATACTATATAATGATTAAAAGATTTTTCATCTAAATCTTCTTCTTTTAATATTTCTTGATTGTTTTCTTTCAATAATAAGTTAATATTTTTTAATTGATCGATAGTTAAATTACTTATCATTTTTGTTTCCTAACTTTTCTTCTGCCTCTGTTAATTTGCAATAATTAGGATTTAAACTATGAGGATTTATGCCTGTTTTATATTTATTAATCAATCTAATTACATCAATCTTCGGAACACTTGTTTCAAAGTCAAAATTATCATAAGAAACATATAAAGAATTTTCAGGTACTTGATTCTTTAATTCTTCTAAACTTATATAACTATCTTTTAAAATTACATTTAATTCATTATCGTATATACCTGCATATACATATCCTCTTCTAGCATCTATTAAAGGAACAATATACTCGTTTTCAGTCGCTGTTGTTGCATAAGTTTTTAAAGTAGAAAGAGGAATTACATTTTTATTTTTTGTCCATGCAAATACTTTGGCAATTGTTACTCCAATTCGAACACCCGTAAATGATCCAGGTCCATTAACAATGTATATGTTGTCAATATCATCAGGTTCGATATTACCTACCTTAAAAGCCTCTTCCAAAACGGAAAAAATAGATACTGAAATATCACCATCTATTTTACTATTAAATAAATACTTTATTTCATTATCTTTAATTAAAGAAATTAAAGGATAATAAGTTGCTGTATCAATATATAAAGAAATCATAAAGCGCTTTCACACAAATCTTCATATGCTTTACCAAACGGTTTTATTGTAATAATTCTCTTGTTTTCACCAACCACTTTAAAATAAATTTCTAAACGTTCTTTTGGTAAAACATCTTTTATGGTTTCAGCCCATTCAATTACAACAATTCCATCTTTGTTAAAATATTCTTCTATCCCTATTCCATCAACATTACCATCTAATCTATATACATCCATGTGATATAAGTTCATTTCACCTGAATATTCTTTTATAATTGTAAAAGTAGGAGAAGTTATTGTTTCTTTTATTCCTAGTGCTTGTGCCACTCCTTTAGTAAAAACAGTCTTTCCACTACCTAATTCCCCATTTAAACAAATGATCATATTTGGAAATTTCTCAGATTCAATATTCTGCGCTAATTCAATTGTTTCATATATATTGT
Source organism: Bacilli bacterium (assembly GCA_028708945.1). The sequence goes on along the minus strand of JAQVXV010000018.1, from coordinate 5,283 downwards.
TTGTTGTTAATTTATATTCCATTCTATCACCTTACCAATTATATCATTATCATATTATGATTGTAAATTATTTATAAATCTTTTTTCTAATATCGTGTAATATTTGAATAACTTCTGTTATACCAAATATTATTAAGGAGAAACAAATTCCTGCTAATCCTGTTAAAGAGGCTAACACAATATTACTTTGCATTCCAAAAATCAAAAAAATTATAGATAATATCAATATTATTGCATCAAAAACTTTCAATAAAGTCGAAATTCTATTAATAGAAAAATTATTGTGATTAATATTTTCAATTTCCTTTTCTAATTCATCTAAATTAAACCCATTGATGTGATTTAAATGCGTTAATTCATCAATATCATAATTACTTTTTTCAAAATAAGAGCTCAAATACTCATCTAATTCTAAAACTCTTTCTTTTATTTTATTATCAAAGCTTGCTGATTTAATTTCTAATTTATCTTGGATTTTTAGTAATGTTACTAAAAAATCTTGTTCTGATAATTTTCTTTGAGTAATAAACTCTAAATTATCAAGTTTATATTTAATGCTACTTAAGTTATTATACATAAATAAATCATTTTTTGCATCTGCTTTATCTATATCATTTACTAACCTTTGATAAAACTTATTCATATCACACCTCTATAATTAGTTTACCATAATATAAATATTTATACAAACAAAAAAGAACCTTAAAAGTCCTTTAAAATCAAAAAAAATTTGCAACTACCTATTTTCGCTTACACTATCTTCGGCGTGAAAGAGCTTAACTACTGTGTTCGGGATGGGAACAGGTGTATCCTCTTTGCTATCGTTACAAATTTAGAGAAATTATTCTCTGAAAACATGATAATGTGGTTATAAATCTCAAATTAATAAATAACTTTATGATTAAATCCTCGTTCTATTAGTATTAGTCAGCTCAACGTGTTGCCACGCTTCCACCTCTAACCTATCAACCTTGTAGTCTACAAGGGAACTTACTTTATAAAAAATGGGAAAACTCATCTTGAAGTTGGCTTCACGCTTATATGCTTTCAGCGTTTATCCTTTCCATACATAGCTACTCTGCACTGCCATTGGCATGACAACAGATACACCAGAGGTATGTCCATTCCGGTCCTCTCGTACTAGGAACAGCTCTCCTCAATTTTCCTACGCCCACGACGGATAGGGACCGAACTGTCTCACGACGTTCTGAACCCAGCTCGCGTGCCGTTTTAATGGGCGAACAGCCCAACCCTTGGAAGCGACTACACCTCCAGGATACGACGAGCCGACATCGAGGTGCCAAACACCACCGTCTATGTGAACTATTGGGTGGTATCAGCCTGTTATCCCCGGGGTAACTTTTATCCGTTAAGCGACGACCATTCCATTCTGAATCGCCTGATCACTAAGTCCTGCTTTCGCACCTGCTTGACTTGTAGGTCTCGCAGTCAAACTCCCTTATACCTTTACACTCTACGAATGATTTCCAACCATTCTGAGGGAATCTTTGAGCGCCTCCGTTACTTTTTGGGAGGCGACCGCCCCAGTCAAACTGCCCACCAGACACTGTCCCTGTACCAGATTCATGGTACCAGGTTAGAAATCCAATCTATCAAGGGTGGTATTCCAAAGGTGACTCCATATGAACTAGCATCCATACTTCAACGTCTCCCACCTATTCTCTACATGATAAACCGAATTCCAATATCAAGCTGCAGTAAAGCTCCACGGGGTCTTTCCGTCCTGTCGCGGGTAACCTGCATTTTCACAGGTATTAAAATTTCACCGAGTCTATGGTTGAGACAGTGCCCAGATCGTTACACCTTTCGTGCGGGTCGGAACTTACCCGACAAGGAATTTCGCTACCTTAGGACCGTTATAGTTACGGCCGCCGTTCACTGGGGCTTCAATTCAAACCTTCGTGTAAACGCTCAAAGAGCAACACTGAGTTCTCCTCTTAACCTTCCAGCACTGGGCAGGCGTCAGCCCCTATACATCGTCTTTCGACTTAGCAGAGACCTGTGTTTTTGGTAAACAGTCGCCTGGGCCTATTCACTGCGGATCAATTGCTTGATCACTCCTTCTTCCGAAGTTACGGAGTTATTTTGCCGAGTTCCTTAACCATAGTTCTCTCGCTCACCTTAGGATACTCTCCTTGCCCACCTGTGTTGGTTCTCGGTACAGGTGCTTATGTAATTAACCCTAGAAACTTTTCTTGGAAGCTTGGCGTCAAAAGATTTCGATTTCCGAAGATCTCTTCACCATTACACTTCAACTTATCAGTATACGGATTTTCCAATATACAAGTCTTTGTGCTTAGACCAGAATCCATTAACTGGCTCTTTCTAGCCTTCTTCGTCATTCCATCAGTTACATAAACAGTACAGGAATATAAACCTGTTGTCCATCGACTACGCCTTTCGGCCTCGCCTTAGGTCCTGACTTACCCTGGGAGGACGAACCTACCCCAGGAAACCTTGGGCAAACGGTGGATGGGATTCTCACCCATCTTGCGCTACTCATACCGGCATTCTCACTTCTAACCGCTCCAGCTGTCCTCACGATCAACCTTCACCGCTGTTAGAACGCTCCCCTACCACTCATACATTAAGTATGAATCCGCAATTTCGGTAATATACTTAGCCCCGGTACATCTTCGGCGCAGTGTCACTCGACTAGTGAGCTATTACGCACTCTTTAAAGGGTAGCTGCTTCTAAGCCAACCTCCTAGCTGTTTTGACAACTCTACATCCTTTCCCACTTAGTATATATTTTGGGACCTTAATTGGCGGTCTGGATTCTTTTCCTTTTGCGTATGGACGTTATCACCCATACACTAACTGCTAAACTTAAACCATAATGGCATTCGGAGTTTGATTACACTCAGTACAGCTAGATGCCGCCATTGTGTATTCAGTGCTCTACCTCCATTTGGACAATGTTTAACGCTAGGCCTAAACCTATTTCGGGGAGAACCAGCTATCTCCGAGTTCGATTGGAATTTCACCGCTAGCCACAAGTCATCCGCGCACGTTTCCTTGTACGTCGGTTCGGTCCTCCATTTGGTTTTACCCAAACTTCAACCTGCTCATGGCTAGATCACTCGGTTTCGGGTCTATTGCATCATACTATGTCGCCCTATTCAGACTCGCTTTCGCTTCGGCTCCGTTTCTTCAACTTAACCTCGCATAATACAATAACTCGCCGGTTCATTCTGCAAAAGGCACGCCATCACCCATTAACGGGCTTTGACTTCTTGTAAGCACATGGTTTCAGATTCTATTTCACTCCCCTCTCGGGGTTCTTTTCACCTTTCCCTCACGGTACTGGTTCACTATCGGTCACTAGAGAGTATTTAGCCTTGCGGGATGGTCCCCGCGGATTCCGACAAGATTACACGTGTCTCGCCGTACTCAGGATACCTCGTAGAGCTTATAGCATTTCGTATACAGGATTATCACCTTCTATGATTTGGCTTCCCAACCAATTCTACTATACTATAAATTTGTAACTCTTATGTACAAGGTCCTACAACCCCAACTAAAAAGTTGGTTTGGGCTATTTCCTTTTCGCTCGCCACTACTGGGGAAATCGAGTTTTCTTTTTTTTCCTCCGGTTACTAAGATGTTTCAGTTCACCGGGTTGCTTTCATATAGCTATGTATTCACTATATGATACTTAGACATAACTCTAAGTGAGTTCCCTCATTCGGAAATCTCCGGATCAAAGCATACTTACTGCTCCCCGAAGCATATCGCTGTTTGTTGCGTCCTTCATCAGCTTCTAGTGCCAAGGCATTCACCATGCGCCCTTAGCAATTTAATCACCATTTGTTATTATTAATTTTTCCTAATTTGATGAGATAATTTTAATGTTTTATATCTCGCGAATATAAAACTACCACATTATCAAGTTTTCAAAGAACAATTCCAATAAGATTAGATGAGAAAAAATTTCTCAACTTTAAATTGGATGAGAGAATAATCTCTCAAAACTAAGCAAAATAGTCAATAATTAGTCAGATATTAAAGTATAAATCTCTCTCCATAGAAAGGAGGTGATCCATCCCCACCTTCCGGTAGGGATACCTTGTTACGACTTCACTCCAGTCATTTATCCTACCTTCGTTGGCTCTCTCCTAAAAGGTTAAGCTACCAACTTCGGGTATTACAAACTCCCATAGCGTGACGGGCGGTGTGTACAACACCCGGGAACGTATTCACCCTGACATTCTGATTCAGGATTACTAGCGATTCCAGCTTCATGGAGTCGAGTTGCAGACTCCAATCCGAACTGAGACCAATTTTGGAGATTAGCTCCACTTCGCAGTATTGCATCTCTTTGTATTGGCCATTGTAGCACGCCTGTAGCCCTAGACATAAGGGGCATGATGATTTGACATCATCCCCACCTTCCTCCGGTTTACCACCGGCGGTCTTATTAGAGTTCTCAACTTAATGTTAGTAACTAATAATAAGGGTTGCGCTCGTTATCGGACTTAACCGAACATCTCACGACACGAGCTGACGACAACCATGCACCACCTGTCACCCAGATAACCTCCACTATATTTCTATAGCTTTGCTGGGGATGTCAAGTCTAGGTAAGGTTCTTCGCGTATCGTCGAATTAAACAGCATGCTCCACCGCTTGTGCGGGTGCCCGTCAATTCCTTTGAGTTTCAGCCTTGCGACCGTACTACTCAGGCGGAGTACTTAATGTGTTAACTTCAGCACCGGTTTCCCGACACTTAGTACTCATCGTTTACAGCGTGGACTACTAGGGTATCTAATCCTATTTGCTCCCCACGCTTTCGTGTCTCAGCGTCAGTTACAGCCCAGCAAGTCGCCTTCGCCACTGGTGTTCCTTCTAATATCTACGCATTTAACCGCTACACTAGAAATTCCACTTGCCTCTACTGCACTCAAGTCTGCCAGTTTTTGAAACGAACTGAGGTTAAGCCTCAGGCTTAGATTTCAAACTTAACAAACCACCTACACACCCTTTACGCCCAATAAATCCGGATAACGCTTGCCCCCTACGTATTACCGCGGCTGCTGGCACGTAGTTAGCCGGGGCTTTCTGGTAAAGTACCGTCAGCTTATCATCATTACCTATGATAAGGTTTCTTCCTTTACAACAGAGCTTTACAATCTATAAGACCTTCATCACTCACGCGGCATTGCTCGTTCAGGGTTTCCCCCATTGACGAATATTCCTAACTGCTGTCTCCCGTAGGAGTCTGGGCCGTGTCTCAGTCCCAGTGTGTCCGATCAGCCTCTC
>JAQVXV010000017.1 GCA_028708945.1 Bacilli bacterium | reverse complement strand
TATCTCTTTCAAGTTGAGAGAAGATTGATGTCATCATAATCATGGCACGTCCGCCCGGAGTAACACTTTCAAAGTTTTCACTTGCAGAGAAGAAAGACACATCATACTTTTCAAACTCATCTTTAATGTTGCAAAAATCACTTACATTACGACTAATTCTATCTAGTCGATAAAAGAATACGGACTTAATCTTTTTGTCTCTTATATCTTGTAATAGTCTTTGAAAACTAGGTCTTTTCGTATTTGCACCACTAAAGCCTTCATCCTCATAAACAATAACATCATTATCTAAATCTATATCTTCAAAGTTTAATTTAAGTTTACTCTTACATATTTCAATCTGATTATCAACACTTTCACCTTTACCAGTAAACTTAGATTTACGAGAGTATATTGCATATTTTCTACTATCTTCTTTAAGTTTATTCTTTACCATATTCTTTCTCCTTTAGGATAGAGTTAAATAGAGTATATAATTCTTCGTAATCTTCGTTATATCTAATACTGAATCCTTCTAAAATATCTTGCACATCATTGTTAGTAATTTCATCTTTAATAAACAAATCTACTATCTCTGATACTTTCAAAATTAATTCATTGTTTTCCATAATACCATTCCTTTATGTGTAATCTAATAATATTATATCACATTAGACTATGACTTACAATTAATCTTATAAAATAAAAAGAAAATATATTAATTTATTTAGTAATACTAGATATATTAAATTTTAAAGAATACTTATCTACTATATAGTTATATTTAAGTTAAATTTATATATCATTTTATTATTCTAATTCTTCACTTAAACTTGATTGAAGCAACGCTTTTTTCTTATCATTTAAAAAATTGTAAACCTCAATATCCGTTGTCATTATAACCAATTTTTCTGTTGCTCTAGTGATGATAGAATATATATGGTCTCGTAGATATCCATAACACACTTTTTTTGTTTGTATTATTTTCCCATTATCTATTTTATAACCATCACATAGAAACATTAATACTTTTGGATATTCTTTACTTATTGCAAAGTGGGGTATAGTAGGAGAAACCTTTGAACCAATATTTTCACATTCCTTGTGTCTACATTTTTTTATACAATTTTCGTAGTTTGGAGACTTTGATGGTTCTATGAATTGATAATCGATATAATCATCAATTTTTGTTTTATCATACATAATAATCTCGATTCTATTAACATCTATAAAATTTTTTTTAAATCCTCTAGCAGGTATGTTTAACACCTTCCTTGCAAACATATCAAATGTATTGTCAGTTCTTATTATTTGATTCATATTTATAATTCTTATCATATTTTCTTCCAGAAATCGTTCTAATGATGTCTCACCATCAATACATTGATTTGTATCTCCTAAAAATATAACTTTTGTATTTGAATTCTTATTAATAGAATTTATGTCAGACGTTCCGAGCCTTTGTGCCTCATCTACGATAACAATATCATACGTTTCATTTTCGCGATTAAAGTCTTTGGCTTTCTTAAAATTAATGACTTTTCGTAGTTCCACCGGAATAATTTTTTCTGACATAAATGGTGTAATAACAATAGCGCTTAGTCCGTTTTCTGTATAATATTTATATAAATCTAATGCAAGTAGTGTTTTACCCGTTCCAGCTCTTCCTAACACCATCAAGAATTTATCACTACTAGCAATAATTTGTTCTTTTGCTTTTTCTTGTGAGTTAGACAATATATATTTACCTTCTAAAAACAATTTTGGTTTTAGATAAACAGATACAACGTTCACGTTTATATTTAATAATTGCGGTTCTGTAATCAGGGATAATTTTTCATTCATAAAAATATAATTGGATTCAATTAATTCATCACTAGATTTTTCGTAATAATATAATTTACTATCTTCCAATTCATAGCAAAAAAGGTTAATGTCATATCCGGTGTAATATTCACTGAATATATTGCAGTTTTGTTTTAATTGTTTTATATTTTCACTTGTATGACATTTTTTAAGTTCAATATTTACCAAAGAATTGTTCCCGATTTTAACAAGGTCAAACTCTTTATTTATCCTATTTACTGTGTATGAAACGTTTAATCCATAACGATTGTTTTCATTTATTTTAACAATCAAATCACTTAAAACACATATGTCATCGTCATTAAAAGAAACTCCGTTATAATAAAGGAATTTTTTAACAGAATCATTGTTTTTGCCTACTATATAATTCAAATCAATTAATTTATCGTTATCAAATGTTTTCTTCATATTTAACCCCATAACTAAAACATAATATTAAAAATATTATACCATAAATGATATCTCTTAATGCTAAATTATGGTATAATTTTTATATAAGTGGGTGTAGATATGAATAACGATTTAACATTCTTTACGAATGAACCGGAACGTAATTTGTACGAAAGATTTAGTAAAATTTTAAAGAGAGATACTAGATTTTTTGATGTGCTTGTTGGATATTTCAGAGCAAGTGGGTTTTATTTGTTGCAAAACTCTTTAGATAACGTTGAGAAAACAAGAATTTTGATTGGAATTAATACTGATAAACAAGTTATTGAAATGTATAGAGAATCTCAAGAACAATTTAATGAATTGAGTCTTTCTGCATATGAAGGTAAAAAGATATATAGTCAAGTTTTAAAAAAAGAATTTGAAGGTTCTGAGGATTCAGAAATTGTTGAACAAGGTGTTAATAAATTTATTGAAATGATTAGAAATGGAAAATTAGAATTAAGAGTTTATACAAGACAACCTATTCATGCAAAAGTATATGTTATGAGAAATCACGAGGATAGTTCTGACTATGGCAAAGTTATTACTGGTTCAAGCAATTTTTCTTATAACGGTTTAGTAAACAATTTAGAATTCAATGTTGAATTAAAAAATTCTAGCGATGTTAGATTTGCCCATCAAAAATTTGAAGAACTATGGAATGATTCAATTGAGATAAATCAAGAATGTATAGATACGATTGAAAAAGAAACATGGATTAAAAGTGATATTACACCATATGAAATGTACTTAAAATTTTTATATGAGTATTTTAAAGAAGAAATTAATGATGATAAGACTTTTAGATTTGATGATGATTATCTTATTGCTGGATTTAAACCTTTACAATATCAAATGGATGCAGTAATTCAAGCAAAGAGAATTGTTGAAAAACATAATGGTGTCTTTATATCTGACGTTGTAGGGTTAGGTAAGACGTATATGTGTGCCTTATTTGCAAAAGAATTAGATGGATATAAATTGTTTATTGTCCCACCTGTATTGATTGATTACTGGAAGGGTGTTTTAAGAGACTTTGGTGTTAAAGGTTTTGATGTTAAATCTAGTGGCTCATTAAAGAAAATGTGTGATAATAATGAATATAAACCATTCAAGTATGTGTTTATTGATGAAGCTCACAAATTTAGAAATGAAAAAACTGAATCATATAAATATTTAGATGAAATATGCACTAATAAAAAAGTGGTATTAATTTCAGCAACACCTCAAAATAACTATATTACTGATATTGCCAATCAAATGTATTTGTTTGAATCAAAGACTAATTCTACGATACCAGGTGTGAGAAAAATTGAGCAATTCTTTTTGAGTTTAAGAAAAGATATTAACGAATTTCAAAAGGGAAGTGATGAATATTATAAGGCAATAGAAAAGGCTTCAATAAAGGTTAGAGATAGGGTCCTTAGAGAAGTTATGATTAGAAGAACAAGAACTGAAATTCAAAAAAATTACAAAGAGGATTTAGAAAAACAAGGACTATCATTTCCTAAACTTGGTAATCCAATAAAAGAAACTTATGAATTTGATGCTAAAACTGAAATGATATTTGAACATACAATTGATTCAATAAAAAATCTTACATACTCACGTTATAAACCTTTAACATATGTTAAAACTCAATTTTTAAACAACGAAATGAATCAATTATTAACTGGGCAAAGAAACATGGGCGCTTTCATGAAGGGCGTTCTTATCAAAAGACTTGAGAGTAGTAAATATGCTTTCCAGATGACTCTTGATAGATTTATTAAATCGCATGAACAATTCATTAAAATGTATAATGATGGTGAAGTGTGGATTAGTAGAAAATTAAATGTAGATGAACTATTAGATAAAGAAGATTTTGAAACTCTCCTAGAAGGTAAAGAAAAAGGAAATGCTTTTTCGTTTAAGTCAGAACAGTTTTCTTCAACTTTTATTGAGCATTTAAGTAAAGATTTACTATTATTAAATGATTTAAAAGAAATGTGGGAATCAATTGATTATGATTGCAAATTAAATTACTTTATAGATATGTTGAAAAATGATAATAAGTTGCAAAATAAAATTATTATATTTACTGAATCAAAAGAAACCGCAAATTATTTAGCAAAAAATATTGAAGATAAATTAAGTAGAAGTACTATTTTCTTTAGTGGTTCAATGAGTGATGGTATTAAAACAATAATTAGAAATAATTTTGACCCTAATGTTGATGCAGAGAATATTGCGAATGATTATGATGTTTTAGTTACAACTGATGTACTTGCTGAAGGAATGAATCTGCACAGAAGTAATGTAATAATTAATTATGATTTACCATGGAATCCTACCCGTATAATGCAAAGAGTAGGTCGTATTAACAGAGTAGGAACTAAGCATACCGAATTATTCGTATATAACTTTTTCCCTACAACTAATTCTAACGATTTAATTCATCAAAATGAAAATATAATGAGTAAAATTCAAATGTTTCATAATATTTTAGGAGAAGATTCTAAATTTCTAACTGAGGAAGAAAATGTTTCTACTCATGAGCTATTCAGAAGAATGACAACAATAGATGCAGATGAAGAAACAGGATTGAATAATGAGTTGCACTATTTAAAATTAATTAGAGGTGTTAGAGATAATGAACCAGAAATATTTGATAAGATAAAAAATCTTCCACCAAAAATTAAGATTGGAAGAAATAGTGAATATACTGAATTATTAACTTTCTTTAGAAAAGGTTATGTAAAGAAATTTTATTTATCAAATGAACATAATTGTGATGAAGTTAATTTTGATACAGCAATTGAAAAGGTAAAAACCGATAAATCAGAAGTGGCAAAAAATATTAATTCTAAATATTATGTGTTTTTAGATAAAAACAAAGAACAATTTAACAATTATGATAATGAGGAAGAAGAGGAGTTTGCTAGTGCTAATTTACGAAAAGGTACGAGTAATTCGAAGGCAATTATATTGGCTATAAAAGAGGTAATTAAACGTACTGATATATTGTCTAATGAAGAAATTGAAATCGGTAGAAAATTAATAAATTTATTACAAAATGGCGAATTACCATCAAGACTTTTAAAGGATGCTAATAAGATGAAAGAACAAAATGTTAAATCTGTCGATGATTTAATTAAGTTCTATAAAGATTTTGTTAATATGATTCCTTCAACTTATTTTGAATTAGAAGAAATCGAAAGTAAAAAAGAAAGAGTTCAAACAGAAATAATTTTATCCGAATTATTTATGAATTAAGGTGTTTAAAAATGAATGAAAGAAATAAAGAATATTTAGAATTATTAAAACACTCTTTTGATGAAACGTCATTTATTGATTTTATTAAAGATTTACTTAATCTAAGTTCTTCAGATATCGCTAACAACTTTAATGAGAAAACAGATGTTTCAAAACAATTCGAGGAAAATATAAAATATTATAAATATATTGCTAAATATAATGATGGATTAAATAATATAGGAGTATTTATAATTAAATTAAGTGATAAAACAACAAGCAACGCAAGAAATATTCAAAGAAACTTTGTTGCAAAGTTATTATCCACTTATGATTTAGATGCATCAATAGTATCTTTTTATTCAGATAAAGAAACGTCTTGGAGAATATCATTTGTAAAAAAAGAATTAAGTTTTGGTGATAGGGGATTTAAAGAAGTATTAACCCCGGCTAAAAGATATTCTTATTTAGTTGGTGAACACGAATCTGTTCATACTGCCAAAGAGTTTTTACTTAAACTTCTTTCAATTGATTCGAGAAAAATTACCCTTGCAGATATAGAAAGTGTATTTGATGTAGAAAAGGTTACGAAGAGATTCTTCGAAGAATACAAAGAAAAATATTTGCAATTAAAAGAATATTTAGATAAGAATCAAGACTTTATAACCGAATCAGAAAAATGTGATTTCAATTCAGTGGAATTTGCGAAAAAACTAATGGGACAAATTGTATTTTTGTATTTTTTGCAAAAAAAAGGATGGCTTGGTGTTCAATTAATTCCTAATCAACTTTCTAATTCTGAATATACAGAATTATTAAATCAAAGTGATAGTGTTTCGCAGAATTTAATTAAATTGTTTTACGAATTAAAAGATAGTGAGTATGTTATAAATAAGAATGAATTGAGACAGGCCGAAGAACAAGATATAAATAATATATCTAATATATTTATTAATACTGAATATAACAAAACATGGGGTTCTGGAGATAAAGGATTTATTAGGTCTATTTATAAACAAGCAATTAAAGAACATAAAAACTTTTTTGAAGAATATTTGGAACCATTTTTCTATAAAGGTTTAAATGAAAAAAGAGAAAATCAATATTTCCCTTTGTTTAACTGTAAAGTGCCATTTTTAAATGGTGGATTGTTTGAACCTCTAAATGGTTATAGATGGTCAAGTGCTAATTTCAATATTCCAAACAATATGTTTAGCAACGAAAACAAAGATGGAATATTAGATTTTTTAGATTTATATAACTTTACTATTGATGAAGAAGAACCTTTGGAAAAAGAAGTTGCAGTTGACCCTGAAATGTTGGGTAAAATATTTGAAAATCTTTTAGAGGTTGATGATAGAAAATCAAAGGGGGCTTTTTATACACCGAGAGAAATTGTTTATTATATGTGTCAAGAAAGTTTGGCGAATTATCTGGTTGCTAAGGCTGGTGTAGATTATAGTGAGATTATTAAATTTATAAAATACGGTGATTTAATAAGTCAAATAGATTGGGAAGCTTCAATCAATGATAATAATAATTTTGAAATAGGTTCAACAATATACGAGAATATAGTTGCTATTGACAGAGCGTTAATTGATGTTAAAGTTGCCGACCCGGCAGTTGGTAGTGGGGCTTTTCCATTAGGAATATTGACCGAAATAGTTAAATTACGTAATAATTTAACAGTATATATGATGATAAAAAACGAACTTGGTTTAATAAATATAAGCGAGCTATCCAACACCGAACAAAACAAAAGAGACATTTATGATATGAAACTTCAAACAATTGAAAATTGTATTTATGCGGTTGACATTGAAGTTAGTGCAGTTGATATTGCAAAATTAAGATTGTGGTTATCTTTAATAGTTGATTATCCAAATGAGGAAGAACCAAAACCATTGCCAAACTTAGATTGTAAGATTATGCAAGGAAATAGTCTTGTTGATGAATTTGATGACGTACCTTTATTTAGTCAAAAAATATTAAACAAGTCTTTAAAAAGTAATATTGCATCAAGACAACAAAATTTATTTGGTTATACTGAAAAAATAGACATTCAGCAAACTCTACAACTATTCGATGACGAAATCAATTTAAATGATTATATTGATAAAATGCTAAATTTACAAAAAAGTTATTTTAATACTTCTGATAATGCTTTAAAAAAGGAATTGAAAAAAAAGATTGAATGGATTCAAAACAATATGATTCAAGAATCGCTAAAGAATGAACCAAAAAAACTAAAAGAGTTTCTTAAAGAGGCAAACAAAAAGCAAAAGCCTTGGTTTATATGGGAACTAGAATTTTACGATGTGTTTAAACATAATGGTGGATTTGATATTGTTATTGGTAATCCGCCATATGTAAGCGTTAAAGCAATATCAGAAAAAGAAAAACAATATTTTAAACATAAATATATTGCTGGTCAAGGAAGATTCAATCTATTCACATTAATGATTGAAAAAGGGTATAATCTTTTAAAAGAAAAAGGATGTCTAATTTTTATACAGCCAGATGGCATATTTACAAATACTGAATATAAGTATATTAGAAAATTAATTGTGGATAATTGTACATTAAAAGAAATAGTATATTTTGAAAAAAGAATATTTACTGCTGCTGTTGATACCGCAATACTGTCTTTAACCAAACAAAAAAATGAAGATAACAATATTATAATAAAAAGAAATATGCAAGATGAAATGTTTAAATTGTCACAAAAAGCAATCAGAGGAAACAATGATTATTTGATTGCCATAAAACTAGATGAAAGTAGCAAAAAAATTACAGACAAAATCAATAAAATTTCTAATTTCAGGCTGGGTGATTTATTGGAAATACAGCAAGGCATTATATATTCTGGATTACCAAAAGAAAAAGTTTTTTCAAATTATAAGGATTCTGATGAATATAAAAAATGTCTTGACGGTAGAGATGTTTGTAAATGGTTTGTTAAATGGGATGAAAAAAAAGAAAATAAATATATAAGATATACAAATGCACTTCATAGACCGAGAGAAGAGAGAATTTTTTTGGCGAAAGAAAAAATCTTATTGCCGAGAAAAAGTACAAAAATATCTTGTGGATATGACAGTGAACAATACTATGCATTAAATACTGCTTATATATGTCTTTTAAAGGAAGCATCCTCAGATATAGAACTAAAATATTTACTAGCTTTGATGAATTCAAAGTTGTTTAACTATTACTATAAGAAAGTATATCTAGGATGGCAAATTGTTATACCGGCATTAAACGAACTTCCGGTGGTTTCTTCAAATTATCAACAAGAGATAATTGATTATGTTGACATGATATTAAATAGCAACGATGAATGTTTAATAAAAAAATATGAGAAAATGATAGATGAAAAAATATACAAAACTTATGGTCTCACAGAAGAAGAAGTAATTGAGATTGAACTATATTTTAACTAATATACTTAATTCATGAACTAATATTGTAGTTTTGTTTCCATATCTCTCCTATATAAGTAAGGAGGGATAAGAATATGCAGAAGTATTTAACTGTTGATGAAGTTAGAACTATAACAAGAATGTCTAACGACAGTATTAGAAAGTGTATCAGAAATAATATACTAAAAGCGTCTAAGATTGGTGTTAGATATTTAATATCAGAATCAGACTTAGAAGAATTTATATTAAGTAAAAATAAGAAGATTTGTAAATAAACAAATCTTTTTTTGTTGGAGGAAAAATGGAAACAATAAAATTAGGAATTGAATTAAGTGACTTAGAAGAAGATATAATTAAATTTATGGATGAAATTATTAAAGAAAAAAAACAAAAAGAATTTTTAAGTAATAATATGGTATATCAAGCAATGGAAAAAGACGAAGAGAATGAAAAGTTTTTACAATTATTTAAAAGAAATATAAATCAAATATTACTTATATTAGAAAGAAATGATGTAATAATTGATTGCCCTTCTTGTAAAAGAATTATGAATGAAGTAGGACATACTCATTTACATTATGGCAAAATGACTAAATAAATGATAAAATAAGTATTGAATTGTGGTGGGGATATGTTAGTGTATTGTTATAAAGGTAAAAAATGTGTTACATCTACTGAATATTATAATTCTAATAAAAATGTAATATCATTGTTTAGATATAATCCAACTCTCTTTCGTTTTCATCCGGAATGTAAGAAACATGAGAAATGGCTTATTGATGTATATTGTTCTTATACTACTTTATGTGAGTTTAATAATTTATTAGTAAGAGATGAATATGATAAAGCAATTTCATTGTTAAAAGATTTTATATTAAATCATGAATATATAAAAAATAGTATAGACAATGATTGCGTTAATAATTATAGATATATGAAAAAATGGTTAAATGAATTAGAAAATAATTTGATTCAAAAAAGCAATATTAAAAAGAGTGTGTCAGTCATAATGAAGGATTATGCTAAACAAGAAATATTTAAAGTTAGTGGATGCAATTTAAAAAGTAATTATTATGATGACTAGAGAGTACAGTAAAATGTACTCTCTTTTTTTGTTTTGGGAGCGAACGCAAAACGAACATCAAAACACCCAAAAAGTGATGTTTAGGGGCAGACACGAGGTCATTGAGTATGTAATAATGTAAGCGTCAAGAGAAAAATAATATTTAATTAGTCGACTTGAATATTATTTAGAGAGGAGTGTTGTTATGAAAATAATAGTTAATTATCCTAAGGAAATTGAGCAAATAGAACAATTAGAAAATAATATAGCATTATTTCATGCAACACTATTAATTGAAACAATTAAGAAAAAAAATCTTGACGAAAAAAATAATAAAAAAATACTTAAAGAAATCATAACTAAAGTAAAGGAGAAAGAAAATTATGATAGTAGAAGATTTAACTAAAGATTGCAAATCTGGTAAGGAGGCATATAACTTATTAACAGAATATTATGACGAGTTATTTGAAAAAGTTTTTTCAGAAGAATATGAAGCCGGTAATATGCTATTTTCTTCAGATGAAGAAGAATTATATGATAAAATGCGTGAAGGTGTAGTTGGTACAATGGTTGATTATTTAGACCAATACATATCTTTAGTCAAGGTAGAAACTCTTGATGATATTTGTAGAAGCATAATAAGAACAAGAATGGAATGCTATAATTACAAATATAAGAAAAAATATAACATAGATTAATAATAATTAAAAGAGAACAATTGCAATTACGCAGTTGTTCTCTTTTTTTTTTTATTCATCTATATCCTTAAAGAATTCAGAAATTGGAACTCTTAAAGTTTTAGAAATTACATATATAAATTCCAGACTAAAGGTTTGAAAACTACTATTTTCAATATTTGCAATAGTGCCTTCATTATATTTGATTTTGTCTGCTAGTTGGACTTGGGTAAGTCCTTTTTCTTTTCTGATTCTTTTAATGTTTTTACCAACGATTGTATAGATATATTTATTATCATCTTTGCGAACTTTCATTTATTATCACCTATAAGAATCATCTCATATACATTTATACAATGTACTGCATTTAATGAATGTATTTTTTGATAAATATATGATAAAATTATTATAGAAAATATTTTATAGAAGGGAAGGGTTTAAATATGGCGTTAATAAAATGTAAAGAGTGTGGAAATGAAATAAGTGATAAAGCAACTCATTGTGTTCGTTGTGGTTGCCCTATTAAAATAGAGGAAAACATTACTAAAAGAAAAGTTATAATATCACAAAAGAAAATGGGTTTTTTTGGAAGTGGAGTTAATATATTTGTTTATATTGATAATCAAATGATTGGTAAAACATCAAGTGGTAACAGTATCAGTATAGAATTACCGATTGGTAAACACTTTATTAGTTTAGAGATGCCTGTCAATCAAGCAAATAGAAATGCGTCTAACGTTTCAAAAGATGGTAAAGAATTTTTAATTAAAGAAGAAACGAATGAGGTGAATATTAATATTTCTATAAAACTTGGTTTGATTGAAGGAACTTGTAATGTTGATGAAATAATTTACAAATAAACTAAATTAGTATAGGCGGGACGCCCGTTATATACTTTTTTTATACTTAATTTACTTTAATTACCCCCCTATATATTGATACACCTCTTAGATTCAATTTGAGGTTGCTCTCTGTTCACATTTTTTAGAGATATAAATTTATATTAGTTGTATATTATCGTTGCAGGAGGAGGTTTTAAAATTGCAGACAGAGGTGTATATGATATGATTGTCGAGTCAAAATTGTTTTCTAATATAATTAAGGTATTAATTTAATAATTATATTTATTTTTTGAAAAGAATTATAATCTTATTATAAAGGGAGTTTTTAATTATAGAAAACTTTGATTATATATTTTATCGTACTTCGTTGCAATTATATTATTTATCTTTCTTTTAAATATATATATTTATATATATATTATTTTCTTTATATAAATTTAATTACTTTCAGCAATAGCAAACAAACGTTTGATTAACTATTGTTTTTTTTCTGTTTTTTTGATATATTGTTATTGTGCAACAGCAATTATATTCTGTAATGTATGAAAGGAGGAATAGTATGGCAAAAACTCAAGAAGGCAAAAAAAAAGTATATGTTAGCGCATACACTTATAAGAAAAACGGAAAAACAGTTAAAGTTGGTCAGAAATATCGTTCTACACCAAATTAAAATAAAATAAGAGAGAAAATTATAATTGCTTTGCACAGCATCTTTATTTTATTTTCTACAATTATAATATCATGAAATTATTAATATAGTCAAACTTTTTTTAAAATATATTTACTGTTTTAGAAAGGAAACCATTAATTATATTTCTATTTTATTTATTGTTGTATGAAATTGCAATAAAGAAATTCAGATAAAATAG
This sequence comes from Bacilli bacterium, assembly GCA_028708945.1. Next base: position 2,053 of record JAQVXV010000017.1, on the reverse strand, counting down.
AAGGGAAATAAAAAAATGAAAGTTAAAATTTATAATGTTGAACACGGAAGTTGTACACATATAATAACACCAAACAATTTAAACTTGTTGTTTGATATCGGTAGTAAAGGTGATAAAAGTATGGCTTCTCATATTAAAGAAAACTATTTAAAGCAACCAATTATTCCGTCTTACAATTCGAATTACAAACAAATTGATTATTTATGTATCACTCATCCTCATGAGGACCATATATATGACTTGCCTAAACTAAAAGAATTAGGTATTGCACCTAAAGTATTATGGAGAGATAGTAGTGCTTTTGATGTAGTACCAACAGATAATACTGGTATTCATAAAGTTATTGCTGATACGGCAAACGATATGAGTCATACATATACTAACCCGGTATCAGATACAACAAATCCAACTTTATCAAGTAACAATGGGGGAGTTAGTTTTGAAATAATTCAACCACCAGTTAGTATGAGAACGAAAGATGATTTAAACACATTCTCTCCAATAATCGTTATGACTTACTCTAAATATAAATTTATTATAACCGGAGATAATTCAAAAAATATACTGCAGTATATGATGGATAATAATTATAAAGAGGTTAAAGACAAAATTAAGGATGCAGATATTTTAATTGCGCCACATCACGGCAGAGACACTGAATTTTGCAAAGATTTTTATGATTGTGTTAATCCTCAACTTACCGTTATCTCTGATAAAAAGATTGAACATGATTCTCAAACATATTCTTCAACAAATTACTCGGGTAGAGGAATGATGATTAATAATGAAGAAAGATATACTTTAACCACAAGAAAGGATGGAACAATTACATTTGATTTTGATGATTATCACTTTAATGTAGTTTGTAATCCTAACGAATATTAATATGAGTGATAAGATACCATTTTATAATTTTTTAAATATGTTCCTAATCGGTATAACATATCTTTTCCTATCTTTTGCCTTATATTATGATAAAATATTAGGTTTTGTTAAAACTTCATCTATTGATTTCAATATATTTTTTAATTCTGGTATTACAGTTATTATTACAACAGTGTTTTTCTCATTATGCTATTTAGTCGGTTTAATAATCAATAGAATTGGTTCATTGATTATTGAAGAGATTTTATTAAAATTTAGGTTTATAAAAATTGACTATAATAGTTTTAATGAGAAAAAAGAAAAGTATAAAATACTTGATATAATGTCAAGAGAATATTCATTATCAAGAACACTAGTTGCAATGTTCTTATTGATATTTATAAATAGTATCTTTGTTACTAATTATCTTTTGATGATTATAACATGTTTATTATTAATATTGTTTCTATTTTCAATGAAAAAATTCAACAGAAGAATTATTCAAATATTAGATTCTAAATAATAAAATGAATATCCACATAAAAAAAGATTTAGAGGGTTAAACTTCTAAATCTTTTATAATTTTCATTGGATATTGTAGATGTACCATTTTCCCATCTCTTAATAGTTGCATATGATACATTCAATAACTTTGCTAATTGATTCATTGATAGATTATTCTTTTCTCTAAAGTCTTTTATTTGCTTTATAGGGTCATTCATTAAGAAGGTTAGGTAAGTATTAGATTTACCAAACTTTCCTTTAATATCAAGTATTTCAACAATCTTATTTATTGTTTCAACATCATAATAACTTTTTGCCTTATTTTCAATTGCCATAACAACTTCCCTTGAAACGTTTAATTGTTCGGCTAATTCTGATTGGTCTATATCATTTAATCTTCGATAGTACTTTAACTTTGTTTGAGTGCTACTTTGTTTATTTATTTTAGGTAATTTTCTCTTTGTATGAGTCTTTATTTTATATAATATAAGGGATTCATCGTTTATATTGCTAAAAGTGTCTTGAAATGCCATACATAAATCCGTGATGTTAGAATTACATTTTCAATACACCTAGCACAATAAGTAGTTATTCTTGTTTCATGTTTTTTTGAAAAGGTATCAATTCCTTTTATTAAACCAATTGTTCCAATGCTTATTAAATCATCAATATCTTCTTGTCTCTT
>JAQVXV010000016.1 GCA_028708945.1 Bacilli bacterium | reverse complement strand
TACAGGACAATTTGCACAAAGTAATTTAAAAATAAGTGGAACTAATTTAGGAACATATTTTATAATTGCTAAGTCAATAAATTTATATGGTGGTTATGTTGGTAGTAATACAAATTCAGATGGTTTTGAACCTTCATTAAGTAGTACAGAAAAGATTTTATTCAATAGCGAATCTCCAGGATATATAAAATTTGCCTGTAATTTAAATGAAACTTTAAAAATACTAGATACATCAACTACTTTTACTGTTAGAATACAAAGAGATGGTGGTACTTCTGTCAAAATAAAAAATGTAAAAATAGAAGTAATATATGTAGAAAACTTTGAAGAGGATGCATAAATATGAAATTCTTAAAAGACTTATGGAACAGAATAGTAAGCTCAAACGACGAGCCGTATATTCTAAAAATTAAAGAGTTAGAAGCAGAACTTAAAGTATCTAAGCAAACATTAAATAGTTGTGAAGAAGCTTTAATTGGAGAGATTGAGAACTATGAGGAAATGAAAAGACAATATGAGGCAATGCAAGACTTAAAGAACGAGCTTTTAGAGGAGCTTGAGACTTATAAGAAAGTAGAAGTGCCTTTTACAATCCCTACTGATATTATAGATACTTCAAAGCAACCGTATCTTCCAAGCACATTGATTTACTATTATGACCCTAAATTAAAAAAAGTACAAACTAAATCTGTGCAAGTCACACCTTCAAAGTATTACAGAATGTGGACTGATGAAATGTATATGTTCTTTAGAAATGCAATAAAAACCTGTAATACTTTTGATGAGAAAGTGGTTAAACTTAGAAACACAATTAAATCTATGGTAGATTATAAGTCTGATTTAAGCCCGAACGGATTAAATGCAGGAGAAAATTGGAGATTCCCTATTGAAACCTTTTATGGTAAAATTGGTGACTGCGAGGACACTACCAGTCTATGGGTAACTGCTTGTCACATTTGTGGGTTACCAGCAGATCGTGTTTTTAATGGAACTGGCTACTATCTGCAATCAAATAAGCGTATTGGTCATAGCTTTGGTTTAGCAAAGTTTGATGATGGCAAATGGTATGTGATAGAAACTACATCTAAGAAAGCACCATTATTATTCAAAAATAACCAGACATATAACATAACAGGTTTTTTGAATGGTTTATCAAATTGGGAAATGTCGGGTAAGAGCAAACTAGAAAATTTTTAAAGTGAATTCATAAAAGAAAATAATCTCTTTACATTAAATAAACATATTGAAAATTAGATTATATGATAACTACACACTATTTTAATTCTAGAAATAGGATTAATGTTAGATGGGATTATATATTTTTTGCTATCATGTGTTTAATTATAGCTTATATAAGTTCTCATTAAATGAGTAAAATATAAGGGTAATTCTTTAGTACTTTATTAGTCATCACCCCTACCCCTTTTACATTATTTTTCTATTCTTTTTTTAGTCATTTTTTTCTTGTTTTGATTCTTTGACTTATTTGTCATCTTTTGTTTATTTAGTTTTATTTTTTTAGGTTCTTTAACATCTTTCTCTAATGCCACATTATAATCTAATTCTAATTTTAATATTCCTTCGTTATTTAATTTATAATGAAGGTCAATTATTTTATCTGTGGTATCTTCTATTTTTCTTTCAAGACTTTTCTGTTTAACATAATCAAAATACTGTGAATCAAAGTTTTTATTTAAATATTTAGTAATTAACTTTCTACCTTTTAAAATGTAATAGCTTAACAGCAAATAATAATACACTTTTTTTATTTTATTCATTTTATCAAATCTCCTTTTAAATTTATATTGATGCAGCAATTAAATTCCAAAACACAATCATAAACAAAACCATAATTCCGTTTGAAACAACTGCGATGATACCCATTACTCTTCCTGCTTGTGCATTACCGTTTGCTTTAATCTTATCTTGTTGATTTGCTGCGATGATTGCAAAGATTGCAAGTGGCAAACCAATGTAAGGCGCTAAAAAGCAAAGTAAAGCTATTATACTAGTTATTAGTGAGGCATTACCCCAACTTGTAGTTATTTTCTTTTTCATTTAATATCACTCCTTTTTATATACTTTTGAAGGTACTTCTATTTTTTTAGTATGGTAATCTTTTAATTTTAAATCTTTACCATTAATTAATTCTAATTGTTCTTCAATATAATCACTAATTATATCTAAATCTTCAAGGCTTAATTTTAATTTAGTCATTATCAGTCACCTCCTTTTCAGATTCAATAATTTTTCTAATTGTATCATTTATATCTTTCTCTGATATCACACCTATTTTTCTATCAACTATTTCTCCTTTTGAATTTTTAAATAATAGAGTAGGTAAAGATGTAACTTCGTAATTTGTTTTTAGTTCAGGGTATTTGTCAATATCTATTTTAACTACAGTTACGTTTTTAAATCTCTCTTCTACTTTATTCAAATTTTGTTCCATCATTCTACACGGTGCACACCAAGTAGCGAAAAAGTCAATAATTTTTATATTTTCCATATTTAAAAACCATCCATCATATTTAAGTAATTCAAGTACTTACTATATAACTTAGAACCGAACTCTTTATATTCCTTTTGGTTCTTAGCTATTGCTTTAAAAAATAACATAATTGTGTCAAAATGATTTTTTAATCTTCCTGTCTTAGAATCAATAGGAAATTCGTAGTCTTCGTACCCAAACTTAGTATTTAACTCATCAAAAAACCCACCTTCAATCAACCATTTTGTCATCATAACCCATTCTTTAATACTATTTTTGTTACCTTCATACACTGATTTTGCATCATGTACTTTAAACTGACTAACATCTAACTCTCCATCTAGCTTAAATGGTATAAATCTTTGTTGAGTTGCTTTTGTAAACGCATTATCAAAGTATTTATCTGATTTATCCATTTTTTTATTAGTACTACAATAATCTTTATATTCGTTATATATAAATGCTATTGATAAGTTATTAATATCATACGTAGATTTAGTAAATCCTGCAACTGCTAATGCTGAATTCTCTACAAATGTCCTCATATCCCCTGCACTTCTAATTACAGGCTCTAATAACTTCATTTTTTCTTTATCTATATCTACAATCTCATCAATAACTAATAACCTCTTTTCTAATGTAGCTCTAAGTTTAGGTGCTGAGTCAGGAGTGTATACAGTCACATCAAAAGGTAAAATTTCCTTTAATATATCTAATAATGAATTCTTACCGAATGCTGGTTGTGTAGCCACTCTATAATTATATCTAAGTATTAAAGACCCTAACACTAATCCTTTATATAACTCAAAATCCTCTGTATTAGTATGTTTAAATGGTGCAAAAAAATCAAACCATTCTCTTATAGTCATAGTTTGTTTAGCAGGTATTTTAAACTTAACAATACCTTCATTAGTAGGGATGTGATAAACATCATTTCTATAGCTATATTCTTTATAGTCTGTTATTTTTATAGGTAGTATATCCTCAATTTTAACTCCACTTATTTCATCTTTAACTAAAAATTTCTTTCTATCTTTTTTAACCAACCAACCTTTAACTTCGTAATAATCATCATCTTCTATCTTAAACCTAAAGAATTTAAGTTCTTTAAGGTCATCATCAGTAATAATATTTCTATAAAATTCATTATTAAACTGATTAACAACACTATAATTAAATATATCTATATTATCTTGACTCACTATATCCCACCTAACTATATTTAAACTCACGAACCATTTCATACTTTAGATTAAAGAAAGATTTATGCCACTCTTTGTCATAATAAGTCCATAAAACCCACCCTTTTTTAGCAACTCTCAATGCAACATTATAAATAATCATTTTATTAGCTACTTCCTCTGCAAACTCTTTAATCTTTGGCAATACTGTATAAACATGGGTTATATTTGTTTTAACTTGCATTAAATTTATATAATCATTAGATAACACAAGTAAATCAAAAAGATTAAAGAAATCATTATCTCTAGATACATAGAATTTACCAGTAAACACAGATGTTCTCTGTGCTACTTGAACTTTAAAACCTAAATTTCTATAATGTTTAGCCAACTCATTTTCTGCATTATTACCTTTTTGTTTTTTACTTACCATTCATCTTCACCCATTTCTTTAACTTCAACATTATCTAATGATTTAACAATATCTTTTGCTTCATTATATTTAGCTGTATTCTTAGGTTTCTTTTTAGAGTATGTGTTACTTAAACCTTGTACCTTACTAAAGGCAGATTTCTGTTTCCATTCTCCATCTTTTCTAACTAAAGTTATACCTAAAAATATCTCTGTACCATCAGGAAAAACTTCTTTAGTTTGGAATTGGTCTAAGTATTTTTGAAACACACACATCACTCCAAGCTAATTTCTTTTGCTTCAAATTCTTTTTTCTTTGTTTCTGCATCTTTTTTAACAAACCATTTTCTACCAGATATAATAAAACCTTGTTTAGATTTATAATTATTTCCTATGACATATAATACATCATCTTTTTTAACTTTAAGAACTTCTGATAAGAATTTAAAGTCTTGTTTAGTAATAACAATCTTAATTACTTCATTATCTTTAAATGTCTCTAATCCTTTTTGTTCCATAATAGTAGCAGATAATATGTGAACTTCAAATTTACCACTAGGGAATACTTTTGGGGGCAATTCAACTAATAACATACCTGTTTCTCCTTCATGAATAACAGATTTCTTATCTTGTACAATTTTGTAACCTTCATAATTATTATTTCTAAAGAACAATCTACTCCTAAATTCATCTATACTTATTGTATCTACCATATTTTCACCTTTTTATTTAATCTATTTCAATTTTGTTTTCTTCATTATTTTTAGTTTCTCTATCTTTTTTAATTACTTCTAAGAAATTATCATTAACAAAAGTTGTTTCTATTCTTTTAATAACATAACCTTTATCAAATCTAAAGTATTTATATTCCACTTGTGGACTATACTTCAATCTTTTTATATCTTCTTGTGTAAAATTATATATTTCACTCATCTAAATCACCTTCATATTTTTTAAACATATTTAATAATGCCAATACTACAAAAACCACTATGAAATATAATATAAAACTAATTATCATAGGACTAAATATCCACCACCAACTCCATTTAATTACACTAGTTAATTTAAGTATTACAAATATAATTGTTAAAACTAATGTAAAATCAGGAAATCTAAGTTTTCTCATTTTTTCCCCTCCATAATCCAAGTGGCATATAGATCAGCAGTTTGCATTAACCACACGAACAATATATCAATTGGTTGTTTTTTTAGTGTATTTACATTATAACTATCATCAGGATATGTAAATCCCATATGCCAATATATAGCTTCAGCAACATATATAGGTAACTTTATATCTAAATCATTTATAGCTAAATATAATGATTCTGCACCATGCCCTAATGTAAATTGTTTATCAGACACATAAGGTTGTGCTTCTGATACACTACCTGACTTTAATATATTACTCCTATAACTTCCTACTTTACATAAATCATGCAACATTCCTGCAAGAATAATATCTTTTCTTTCTAACCCTAAGCTCATTTTATCATTCAAATCCAGCATCGTATTGGTAACGTTAACAGAATGTTGTGCTAACCCACCTGGAACTGATAAATGGTGTTTACTACTAGCAGGAGAGGTAAAGTAACCTATTTTTGTTAATTTATCAATCCTCTCATCATCAATAATCTCTTTAAGGTATTCTAATGCTTTTGTATTTTCCATATTATCTATACTCCTCTTTAACTTCTAAATATGTGTTGCAAAATTCTAAAAAATCATATAATGCTTTTCCTTTTAAACCTTCTTCTAAATCCATTATATAATTAAATTTAATTAAATCACTTGGTTTTAATTCTCTTTCAGAATAAAATTCTACAAGCTCATTATATTTTCTATCATTAATTTTTTTAATTAATTCATCTGACAGCATATCATCTACCTTTCTTAATTGCATCTATTTTTGTAACATAATCTCCCCAAACTTGTTGTTTAATGCTAAATAATCTTCTAGCTAATCTCGGAGCTATTTCTTTAATAGCTTGTATATCATTTTGTGTTTCTTCAGTTATTATAGGTTGCGATAATCCTAAGAATAATTGTTTATTGTGTGATAACAACAAATTCATTGCCAAATCAAAACTTTCCTCTTCATTCAATTCATGATGTAATATCATATCTATCCACCTCATAATATTTTGTTTATCCATACATATATATTGTACCGATGTATTTATAAACCTTTCTATTAAATTATCTTACTCCTTTTATTTCTTCGTCATTTGTAACCCAACCGTATGATAATACAAATGATTTTGCTGCATCTAAACAATATTTTTTAGTTTTAAGGTTGTGTCTTAACAATTTTTTTCTAACTTTTGCAGGTGCTTTATATAAATAATCTGCCAACCAATCTCTGAACTCATTTTGTTGATCGCGAGTCCAATTATGTAATCTAAACCACCCATAAGAAGAAAAATTAATTTTTGTATATGGTGCTTTTACCATTAAACACATTTTTTTAAGTATTGGTTTTAATTCTTCTCCAAGATCTTTATAATATATTGGTTTTTTATCTTCATAATTTTCTAAATCTTCTTCATATTCCATTTTTCCACCTATTTATATTCTTTTCCATTCCAAATAAATCTATTATTTATAATATTAACTGTATATAAGTTAAAATAACCTGTTTTAGTATCTACATATAACACTCCAAATCCAGACATCCAATTTGCAGGTCTATTTTTTAAATAATCAGGGGATTTATTGCATAAACACGGCATTGAATATGCCATAATTGGTTTTTGAAACATCATATTCATCATATATGTTTGAGAGGTATGTAAATGCCCTGTAACTATATTTTTACCTACATTTTGCAATGTTTTTTTGGCATGAAACTCATTAGTATATAACCCATGTGTGAAATATATGTGCCCTAATTTATAATACTTATTCATTTTAATCCATTCTATACCTCTTTTTTTAAGATTAAGTACAATAGGCACTTCTATTATACCTTCCATTTCTGGATTTTTATCAATGTATCTATTAACTCGGTCGCAGTTACCAGAAAATGAAACTTTACCATGTATTCTAGTAATCAAAGTTCCTTTAGGCATAGTTAAACAATAACACAAATCATTATACTCTGAGATACTAGTTTTAATTTTTGTCAAGCTATTTTTATTTGCGTCTTTAGTAATTCTTGCTGTAAATTGGGGCTTTCCATTTTTAAATCCAGATTTAGATTTATTTATTTTATAATTGAACAACATTCCGTTTACTAAACACATCTGCATAATTACATCTAAATTATGTTGACTAATAGTAGTCCAGATTATTTGGTTATGATGCCTATGTCCGTCGGTGTGTTCTATTGTATCTATAACTACTTTTGCATCCATAATATTTAATTTAGAAAAATCTAAAGGGAATTCTTTTTTATTATTTAATAATTCAAAGTATTTTTTAGACTCACTATATATTCTAATAACATATGGTTGCAATTTATTCCCACCTGTTTTTTTAGATTTTTTAATAGTGTATTTTATATTCATTTTGTTTAATAAGTTTCCCAAAGCATCTATTTTTCTTTTTTTAGATAACTTAAATTGTATGTGATGAGAATTTTTATTTCTAAATACGAGACACCCATCCATAATTATCCATGTAAGTAATCTTAAATCATCAAATGTGTATTTATTTTTAAAATCATTTAAATAACCAGCATACATAAATTTATTTTTATCCAGTTCTTGACCTAACAATTCTCCAGCACTAACTTTTTCATTATCATAAACAACTTTATGCCTAGGGTCTACTATTTGTTTAGTATAATTATTTTCAATAGTTATAATTTTACTAGTATATACTTCTTGTCTACCTAATGGGTAATCATAATTTATCTGTGGAAAATTCAAATCAAACTGAGCAACTTTTTTTTGTAGCAGATTTTTATTTCTTATATTGACCCACCCATCCTCAGTTAATACTTCTGTGTCTTTATGGTAAGGATGATTACCCTCTAAATAAACTACTTTCTTAGTGTACTTTTGCAAATAATCCAACTCTTTATTAGCCAATTCATATTCTTTAATGTATCTTCTTCCTTCCATTTTTCTTTTTTTATCATAATCCCATGCTGATAAAGCAGACACATCCATATAATCTCCACCTATTATAATTTCATCAGGCTTAAAATCTTTAACAAACTTTTTAAAAAGATTATATTCTTTAGGGACTTTAGTATCTAAATGCACGTCATATGCTAACAATACTTTTCTAATCATACTTTTTCTCCTTATCTAATAATTTTTTATTTTTATTTTCGTAAAACACAAGCAACCAATCTTTATAAATTAGTGCAGTTACTACTTTTAAGGCACCTATATCTTTGTTTACTTCTTTCTCTATAAATTCATTTGCATTTTCCAAACTATATATTGCGAGCATATTCATTCCTCCTAAGTCAAATAAGTTGTAGCTAAATCTTCTATAATAGCATCTTTTAATTTATAGTCATCATACCATTGTCTTATACTTACAGTATCCTCACTCCAAAAAAATCTATCCATAGTTTTTTCATCTACATCATTTATTATTTTTCTAGCATAAATCATCCCATCATCATCATCAGTAAGTGGTTGATTAATTCTAATTAAATCTCCTTTTTTGTTTACACATAAACTAGTTATATCACACAATACCTTACCAATATAATAATATTCTATTGCAATAATAATTAATTCAGATTCTTGTTTTTTATCACTTTTAATAATTTCATCAAAAAACTCTTTAACATATTCTATAACATCTTCTAAAGACATATCTTTCCTAACAAGTAATTTTGTTATCATATTCATTCCTCCAAAAGTTTTTTTTATTTATTATATATTTCTTTAATTAATTTTTTATAACATTTTTTGCATAAAGGTAATTTATCTTTATTTATAGTTGCAATTTTAGTTTTACAATGATAACATTTTAATTTATTAGTTTTTTTCATTATATTCACTTTTATTTTTTAAAAAATTCAAATAATTTTTGAATGTAATTTTTGTGTTCTATGTCTGAGTGCATAGTATATTTTTTATTACATTCAATACAAACATCAAAATCTGTAGATTTAGTATCACCATATTTTGAAATAGATACTTGAATAGGTATTTCATTTATTATTTCTTTACCACATTTATCACAAAATCTTTTTATCATATTCATTCCTCCAAAAGTTCTATAAATGTATTTTTATCTAAAAATAAATCTTTACATAACCAAAAAGAATAAAATGAAGTTGTTTTATCATAATTAACTCCATTTTTAATAAAGCCCATTCTATTATTAGGCATTAAAAATCTATATTTATTTGAATTTTTTATTAATTCTTTTATCATACTATTATTATTAAAAAACATAATTGGTTGTAACATAATATAAGGTTTATTATAATTATTTATTTTATTAAAAAATTTTGTTCTTTTACTAAATGGAGGATTTGATATCATTATATCAAAATTAAAGTCAGGATTATAATTTAAAAAATCTTGTCCTGTACTTATGTGTGTGTATATTACTTTATAATTATTTTCTTTTAATGATAAAACAATATTTGATTTTTCTGTATCAAATGGACACCAAATAATTTTATTTTTAAAATTATATTTATTTAAAAATTTAATTAGTTTATCTGCTTCTATTTTTATAGTGTAAACTTCATTAGATTTCCCTTTATTATCTGAATTCATTTGTTTATAAGTTTTTAACATATTCATTCCTCCAAAAGTTTTAAAACTTGTTCCAATTCATTATATCTTTCCCTGCTATGTTGTTTATATTTAGGTCTAATATCTGCTCTATCAAAATCTAATCCGTATCCCATCATCTTAGTTTGTATTTTTTCTTTTAATTCTTTTTTATCAATAAATGTTTTATCTAATATTTTTAATTCATTCCAAATATTACTTGGTTTTTTACCAATTACTATTTTTTTATTTATTAAATACTCACTCGCTTTCATTTAATCACTCTTTTACTTATTTAAACTAATTATTCTGCATTTTTCATCTGATGCTCGTGGAGATAAATAAAAACCAAAAGCACCAATTGCATAATCAGTATGATGATTTTTATATTGTTTTCTTTTTTTAACTATATAAAATAAAACAGGGGTGTTAAAAGTTAATAATTTAAATTTGTCCTTATATATCTTAAATTTATTTATAACACAATTATTTCTAATTTTGCTAGAAACGACATATCCAATAGGTGGCCTATCACTATGCAAATCATCTAATAGCAGTTTATTTATACTATTACTACATATTTGTTCAAGACATTTTTTACTAAATTTAGCTTTATGAAAATCAATATTATTTGTAGCTACAATAGCAGTAAATGTTTTATAGTTATTTTTAATCATTTAATCACCTTTTAGCATTTCAGGATTTTCATAGATATTTCCTATAACTTCTGTATCATTATCTCCACCTAAAACACTACTTAAAGTAATTTGGTGATTAGATGTATTAATAAATTTATTTTTAGTTTGACTTAAATCAACTAAATAAGTTGCATCTTTATCGCACCACCATACAATCCCAGTAAATTTTATAAAATTATGATAGGTTATAATATCACCTTCATAAATTTCTTTACCATTCTTATCTTTGAGTCCTGTATATTGTAATAATACAATTTCCTCTAAATCATAATGGTCTCCTTCATAAGTTTGTAAATATTGAAAATACCCACAAGCATCATACTTTATTTCATTTATATCTTCAAAATCATTTTTTTCTAAAACCCAACATCTAAACTTTATTTGTCTCATTTATCCACCCATTTATTTTTAAAACTTCTAAAGAATCACCTTGATATATTTTATTTAAATCCATTTTTTTACCTCTTATACTTTTTTAATTCACTATCAGCAAACTCTATTGCTTTTCTTAGTGTTGGTGTATCAATATCATTAATTAAATTATTATCTCCTTTTCTCATATTAATAACCCATTTAGCCTCTTCTTTTATCTGTAATAAATCATTCTCTCTAAGATATTTTTTATACTTCTTTAATATTTCTAAAGTCATACTTGGTGCATAAGTATGTCTGCTTGCTGAGTATCTCCAGCTTGTGATTAATAACCAACCTAATTCTATTTTATCTATTGTGACCATATTCATTCCCCCTAATTGGTATTATGCCTACTTTAACAACTCCAAAATCATATCTGTAATATCATCTCCTTTTTGATATCTAATTTCTTTCTTTAACTTGTTTATTTTATCTTTGAGTTCTTCTTTATATTGTTGAATATATCCTTCTTTTATTTTTTGAGGGTCGTCACAATAATAACAACCTAACTTACACGACCAGCCAAAACCGGTTCTATATAAATACAGTCCGTGTTCTTCGCATCTTCCATCTTTAGGCATCATTTTTTATCACCTAACTACATATTTATTTATTACAAATTCTGTGTCTTCATCATCATTATTATCTGCCCATTTTATCGCATCATCATAAGTTCTAAACACACTTGTTTTATAAGGTTCTCCTTGCAATAAAATATCTACAACAAATACTATTAATTTATCTTGTTTTTGCATTTACTTCACCTATAAACTTATCTTTATACTTCTGCATTAATTCTAAGCATTTAGAATCACAAGTCTCGGACTCTTTAATGCTTACCTCGACATTATTTATACAATCTATAAGAGTAGGAATTGTAATTGCATTTATCGTAACACTCATAACACACACTCCTTAAAATATCCTTTAAAATATCCTTTAATATATTACTTATGATACAATCATTTTATAAAGGTTTCGGGTAAACATCTATTTATAAACCTTTCGTATCTTAATGTATATACAAAAAAAGGATGTGATTTTATGAAAAATATAAAAAACAAATTAACTAAAGACGAAATTGATTTCATAACTCATGAAAAGAGAATGCAAGAAGTTTATGAGCTTAGAGAAGAAGAAGCTAGAGAGGCTTGTAATGATTTAGAAGAGGTAGATGACGATGAGCGAATATAAATTTAGATTTAGCTATTCAGCAGTATCTACTTTCAAACAATGCCCTATGAGATTTAAATTACAATACCTAGATAGACTTCCAACACTACAAACTGAAGCTTTAATTAAAGGTAATGCTGTACACGATATGGTTGAAGAACTAATTAATGATATAAGTAAAAACAAAGAAATTACTGTTGATATAAATAAGTATGAATATAAAGACGAACTTAAACACTTTCTAGAACTTGAAACATTAAGGTCTGAGAAATATAAAAATAAAGATTTATATTTTGATAATACTTGCGAAGATAAAATTATAGATGAAGACCTTAACACAGTTGGTAAGTTGGATAGAATTTATAAAATGTGGACTGATAATGAATTAGTATTATTAGACTATAAAACTGGAAAAGTTAGACCAAAAGAAAATTATTACCCACAATTAGCATTATACACTTATATGTATAATAAAAAACACCCTGATAATAAAATTAAATATTGGGAGATTAATTGGTTAACAGAATCTAAAAAGTATTTTATTGAACCAATTGACGAGCAAATTATAGAAAAAGAAGTTAAATCATATATTGAAGCGATAGAAACCATTAAAAAAACAACAACCTATGAGCCTAATTTAACACCTTTATGTATGTGGTGTAGTGTTTTATATGCATGCCCATATAAAAAACAAGCACTAGATAGATTTAAGACTGTGGCTGATAGAAAAGGAGTAGATGTATTAGAAAACATTAGATTATCTTTACAAAATAATAAATCTTTTAAACAAAAATATATATATTCAAAAGTAGCTGGGACTACATTTACTAAATTTAGTGAATTAGATATTAAAGAAAAAGATGGATTACTTCTAAAAAGGGAAAAAGACAATAAATTTGATAAAAATGCAATTGCAGTTTATTGGGGTGTTGAGAAGATAGGTTATATTAAAAAAACACTAGCAAAGGACTTAGCGAAAGGTTTAGATAACAAAAAAGCCTTTAAATGCGTGGTAGCTGGTTTAACAGGTGGTAAAGATGATAAAAATAAAGGTTGTAACATTAGAATAGAGGTGGTTTAAATGCTTAGTCATAACTCTAAAAATGCTTTAAAGATTAAAAATACAAAACAACAAATAACATATAGAGCTAATGAAAAACAACTAAAAGCAATGGAGAAAGGTAGACTACTTAATCCTAATGGAAAATATAAAGGTTATTTCAGAGTTAAATTTGTAGAAGATAAATATATTCTTGATAAGGCTAGAGAATATGTTAATGACGCAAATTTAGTATTTTCTGGGAAGGATATGTATAATTATCTTATTAGCCTTAAAGAACCTTACATTACAGAGAGATTAACACACAATAATATACAAGGTATACTTCTTAAAATTGGTTGTAGACCTATAAAACATAAAAATCAAACAAGGGGTTTATGGACTAATAAAAAGAAAATAATTTCTATTTTAAAATTTGAATATAGAGACTTTTTAATGGAAAAATATAATTTAAGCAAACTACAAAGTAGAATGCTTGTAAACTTTATGAGGAGTGAGGAAAATGAGTAGTGATAGAAAAGAATATAGAATTGCAAGGAGAAGAGGAACTATAATTTATAGATTTAATAATAAAAATGATTATTTTGAGAAGTTTTTTCCTGGAATTCTACACGCTATAAAAGTTGAAGAGCAATTAGAGAGAATGAAAACTAATAAATAACTTTTAGTATCACATAGTAATAACAAATTTGTTATTATTTTGTGATATTTTAAAACGCCTTTAAACGCGTATATAAAAAACACCATATGATACAACCATCATATATTCATTTGTTCTAAGGGTGCATATTTGTGCAAGTTAGTGCAATCTGGTGCATATCTTGTGCAAAAAAAGTGCGGTTCAGAGTGCATAACATTCTAAAATTAAAAACCACCATATCTATTTATAAACTTATCGTATCAGTAAATATTTATAAAATAAAGGAGTTGAGAAGATGTGAGTGATAACAATAATATTATTTTAGTTGGTAAGCGAGGTAGTGGAAAAAGTTGTATGGGTTATAGCATTTTAGAGCAATCTAAACTTACAAAGTATGTTTTTAGGTGTCCTAATGAGGATTTTTTGAAGAAGTTACCTTTTAAAGTAACTTCTATTAATAATATGAAAGATTTATTTGGTATAGAAAATAGTATAGTGCTTATTGATGAAGCAGATAACGAATTTAATCCTATTGAGAAAAAAATAAATGAGCAATTAAGATTATTACTTAAATTAAGTAGACAGAATAATAATTCTTTAATATTTATTGTCCACAATACTTATTTTCTTAATAGAAGTTTATTTAATTTTATTGATAGTTTTATATTTAAAGAAACCTTAGAAGGACATTTTGAGTTAGAACGACCACACATTAAAAAGCTATTTCAAACAAAAGCACAACAAGTAAGGGGGGTAGATAGAGCTTATATATATACACCTGACGGAGAAGGGTTAGTAATTGTTGAAAAACCTGTATGGTATACTGATAATATGAGTAAAATATATAGTAATACTAATAATAAAAAGAATATTTGGAGTTTATTAGGTTT
>JAQVXV010000015.1 GCA_028708945.1 Bacilli bacterium | reverse complement strand
CTTAGGAGGCACTCGCTCTATCCTACTGAGCTACGCGGACATAAAAAACTATATTTCTATAGTCTAGTTATGTTATTTAATAAAAATAAAACAATTACATTAAGTGAATATGAGAATTCAGCTCCAAATTTTTGTGAAAATTCTTTAACACTTACACATTTATCTACTAAGTTAACAACCCATCCTTCAGGACTTTTAGGATATTTATAATCAAGCGGAAACATATGTCCTTTGATAATGTCTTCTTCACTTTTATTTATACTGAAATTAAGTTTCGATTGTTCAACAGCATCTAAAGGATGTTGAACTGTAAATAATTTTATTTTTTCTTTTACTGTAGGACAATCATAAATACTCTCTAGATAGAAATCATGTAATAAACCGGCTCTTGCTACATCATCATGTTTTAATTTCAAAAATTTTGCAATTCTATATGAGTAGTAAGAAACCTTAAGAGAGTGATTATATCTAGTTGTTGAATGGTGCTTTAATTCTTGCAATTTCAAAAAATTTTTATTATTCATAATATCTTTTACGATGATTAAATAACTTTCATCATTTTCATGCCTTGTCACATTTACACCCCATACTATATATTATAGTACTCTTTTCTATTTATATAATTTTATTCAACTATCTTTGAATAATGTTTTGAAATCTTTTTTTAATTCCAACGCTTTTTGATTATATCATAATACTATTTTTTTTTCAAATCGACAGGATTGCTCATTATCTTTAATATTAAATCAATATTATCGTCATCAGCAACAATATTCTTTTTTAGTTGATGACATTTTTTACATTGATAGATAATTTGAAATTTATCCTTTTTTTTATCGATAGCAATCGGTTTTAATAAACCATGACATTCTGATAACCGGTCACCGGGATTTATATCAACATGTTTACTTGTTAAACAAGAAGGACAATGATCTCTAGCGGTATACCCTAATCTATTTACATTTGCATTACAGTTTTCACATATAAAATTTTCATCTATCATTTTAAATTTCTTCATTTTTCACCTTTTTGGTGCAAGAGACGAGACTTGAACTCGCATAGGACAATTCCCACAAGCCCCTCAAACTTGCGTGTCTACCATTCCACCACTCTTGCTTAAGATAATTATAGCAAAAAAAAAAGACTTTTTAAAGTCTATTCTTTTAAAGCTTTGAACATTTTTTTCCATAAATCAGTTGATGAATAGTTTAATATTCCAACTTTATATATTTTAATTCCATACTTTATTAATAAATAATTTGTAAGTATTAATAATATTAACGCTATTATTATTTCAATTATACCAATCTGTCCTAAGATTAGTAGCGCTGGGGCTAATATTGCAGATATTAATGGTATAACTGATACTATTTTAATAAATACAGATCCATCAAACATTGTTGACATCATTGCTAAATAATAGCCTGATACACAAATTATCATCAATGGCGTTTGAAGTTGTTGGAAATCTTCCATATTTGTTGTCATTGACGCTAAGATACCCGCTAATAACGAATATGCTAAAAATGTTAAAAGTAACATTGTAATTGTTAAAGGAAGTATATACGCTAATTTGGTATAAATACTAGTTGTAGATAAATCACCAAAAGACGAAGTAAATATTGTCATTATTTGAGTAGTGATCGAATTGTCACCGACTAGTTTTCTAATTAGAATTCCTACTCCTGAATATATTAGCAATAATAATGCTTGAAGTAATACAAAAATATTACTAGCAATTATTTTAGATGAAAAATGGGTGACTGGACTAACATTAGATATGATTATTTCCATTCCTCTAGTTGTTTTTTCATCATTTATTTCTACCCCAATCATTTGGACTAAAATAATAGTTAACATAAATACAGGCAATATAATTACTGAAAATATACCAACCATTTTAGCTTCTGTCATTTCATCATCTTCGGTTTTTGTATCATCTAAGTAATCTCTTACGATTTCAACCGGTGAATATATTTTTGCTAACTCTTCGACTGATACATTATAATCCCCTATTGCTAAAAGTGCTTTACTATTGTTAATAGCAGTTGTTAGTGATTGTAAGTCAATTGCGTCGATATATTCTTTAGTTAACATTTTTACTTTTAAAGTGTTTTCTTCATCTTCAATAAACTCAATATAAATATCATTTTCTTCAGATTCCTCTAATTCTATTTTAGCGGTTTCATAATCTTTTTCATATAATATGACTTCAAATTTTGAATCATCATTTAAAGAAATTTCTACTTGATTTAACTGTTGGTGAAAAAGTTCATAAGTTCTTTCAGTTTCATCTATGACATAAATTTTTGTTTTTTTATCAAAATCACCACCGAATACTTTAATGATATTATCAATATTTATAATACCGGCAATAGCAATAAAAAGGATAATATTAGCAACTAAAAACCATTTTGTTTTCATCTTTCTTTTTAAACTGACATTTATTAAATAATTTAACTTACTTCTCATAACTTTCACCTACCTTAGCAATAAATATTTCATTTAAAGAAGGCTCTTCTAAAGTATATTTAATAATGTTTTTACCTTTTTTTATTACTTCAAAAACCTCATTTGATATATTAGCATTTTCTATTTTAATTATATATTCATTAGCGTTTTCAATAATTTCTAATACACCTTTTATTTTTTTTACTTTATTTAAATCAAATTCACCATTTACAATTATATTTTTTTTATGATATTGTTTTTTTATTTGCATTAGTTCACCAGATAAAACGGCTTTACCTTTTAAAAGAATTACTAATTTTTTACAAAATTGTTCAACATGTTCCATTCGGTGTGAAGAAAATATTATCATACTTCCTTCATTCGCAAGTTCGATGATTTCTTTTTCAAAAAATTCAACATTAAAAGGATCTAATCCAGAGAAAGGCTCATCTAAAATTAGTAACCTTGGTTTATTTATTATTGCTGTAATAAACTGAATTTTTTGTTGATTTCCTTTACTCAAATCTTTTATCTTTCGATCAATATAATCAGATATCTCAAATTTTTTTAATAAATAATTTAATCTTTCCATTATTTCTTTATCTGACATACCTTTTAAAGCACCATAAAATAAACATTGTTCTCTAACTGTCATTTTAGTTAATAGACTTCTTTCTTCGGTTAAGAAACCAATTTTGTCAGTTATGCTATAATCTATTTTATTACCGTCTAATGTTATTTCACCAGCATCAAAGTCTAATAGTCCCATAATCATTCTAAAAGTGGTAGTTTTCCCCGCCCCATTAACACCTAAAAGCCCAAATATTTCACCAGGCTTTACTTCAAAAGATAAATTGTCAACGGCTTTAAAACTACCGTAAAATTTTGTAGCATTTTTTACTTTAAGCATTTTTCCTCCTATAACCATTTTGTATTACTAACTTGAATTTGATTATTAAATTCTTTATACATCTTTTTTAAATTAACATCTAAATTATGGTAATAATCAATATCTGAATTAGTGAGTTCTAGAGCTATTAATTTTTTCTTAACAAAATCATAAAATTTTGATTTTTTAGTATATTCACCTATTATTTCATCAATTAATTTAATATTTTTTGCACTTGGTTTATATATACCACTGAATAAATATTCCTGATAAAAAGTGATTATTCGCTCAGAAACAAAATCATCTTTATCGAACACAAAAGAGGTAATTCTTTCATAATTTAACAGATTATTTAATTTATTCATAAAATCACCTCTTTATAAAAATTTTAATTATATCATTATAAGTAATTGCTACCATTAAAAGCATTAGCAAAAATAAGAATACTGAATGAATTGTGTTTTCAATTTTGGGGGCTAATGGTTTTCCTTTAATTTTTTCTATTATTAAAAACAATAATCTACCACCATCAAAGGCTGGTATTGGCAACAGATTAATAAATCCAACATTGATGCTTATTAATGCTGTTAAATATATAAGATTAACGAATCCTGTTGCAGCTGTTTGACTTACAACATTATATATTCCAATTGGTCCTGATAAATTGTTTAAACTTAGTTTACCAGTTATTAAATAAACGATTGTATAAGCCATTTGGACAATCAATCCAAAACCTTTACGAAAACTATATTCTATTGTACTTAAGAATCCTGTTTTTTTATCTCCTACTAAACCAAAACCATAAACGAATTTATCCTTACCATCGACAGTTTCTTTTTTAGGAGTTATAGTTACAGTTTCATAACTTCCATCTTTATGTTTTACTTCTAAACTGATAGTTTCACCATTAGCAACAGTAAAATCAAGTAAAAATAAATCTTGATTTTTAATTTCATCACCATTAAACTTAGTAATTAAATCACCAGGTTTTAAATTGGTTTCATGTGCTGGATATCCCTCTTTTATCTCTCCAATATAAGTCTTGTTTGTAACTGAACCAGCAATAAGGGCAAAAACAAACAATAAAACAAATCCTAAAACAAAGTTAAATACAACTCCAGCAATAATGGTTAAAAACTTTTGTAACCATGTTTTAGACTGAAGACGACTTTCTTTAGGTATTTTTTCATCGATTTCTACTTCTTCGCCAGCCATTTGAACAAATCCACCAATTGGAAAAAGTCTAATTGTATAGTCGGTTTCATCGTTTTTACGATTAAATTTAAATATTCTAGGACCCATTCCTAATGAGAATTCATATATATATATACCTGCTCTTTTAGCAAATATAAAATGTCCTAATTCATGTATAAATATTGTTATTCCCAATATTAAAATAAATAATAATAAATCCATTTATCCTCCTTGTTAAATAAAATTAATAAATATCATATAACCCATCATTACAAAAATAATACTATCAATTCTATCTAAGATTCCACCATGTCCAGGGATTAATTCTGAAAAATCTTTTACATTGTAATATCTTTTGATAGCTGAGAATATTAAATCGCCTATTTGTCCTAATAACGATAAAAATAAACTCATTGTTAAAGCTAACCATATTGATATATTAGGATCGATTACCATTACATAAAACATCGTTGGAATAATAACTCCCATAATAGTTCCACCGATTAATCCCTCCCAAGTTTTTTTAGGAGAAATTTCTACCAAAAGTTTTGTTTTACCAACTAAAATGCCAGTAATAAGAGCGAAAGTATCAGTTACTATCGATATTAAAAATAAATAAATTGGTAAAGCAATTCTAACACTTCTAACATTCATAAAAATCATCATTGATATTCCTAAAAACAAGATTGCTCCTATTAAATAAAAGGCATCATTTACGCTGTATTTGCTTCGATCATGATAAACAATTGTCGGTGTTAAAAGTGTAATAAACAGTGCTAATAAAATTGTATAGTTTAATGTTAATGTCTTATCATTTATTATACCTGTTACTAATAATAAAAATAATAAGGTATAACAAATTACTTTAATAAAAGCTGGTAATTTCTTCTTTGTCTCTTTAACTGCTAATAATTCTTTTAATCCAATTATTGTAATTAATACAACCAATGAATCATATAGTAATCCACCAATTAATAATATAGGAATAAATACAATTGCTAAGATAAATGCACTAATTATTCTTTTTTTCATAATTTATACCTCCAAATCGTCTATCTCTACTAGAATATTCGACGATTGCTTTATCAAATTCATCTTCATTGAAATCAGGAAAATAAGTCTTTGTGAAGTATAATTCAGCATATGAAATTTGCCATAACAGAAAATTACTTACACGTCTTTCTCCACCTGTTCTTATCATTAAATCTACTTGTGGTAAGTCTTGATATAAATATTTATTGAATGTTTTTTCATCTAAGGTTTCAATATTTATACTAGGATCTTTCTTTATTTTTATACAAGCATCGATTATTTCACTATGACCACCATAATTTAAACAAAAATTAACAACTCCACCGTTATTATTTTTAGTATCTTCTTCCATTTTTTTAATGGTTTTTATAACCTCTTCCTTTAGAGGTTTTTCTCTACCAGAAAATAATACTTTTATATTTTTTTTGTTATATTTTTTAACACTTCTTTTAAATTTATTAACAAATAAATTCATTAAATAATCTACTTCTTCTTTACTTCTTTTAAAATTATCTGTGGAAAAAACATATAGACTAATATATTTTATTCCTTTTGATAAAACATAGCATACTAATTTTTCTAAATTTTCTGCCCCTGCTTTATGCCCCATGCTTCTAGATAGTCCTCTTTCAGTTGCCCATCTACCATTACCATCAACTATAATTGCCACATGGTTTGGTACTTTTAGATTTTCATATTTCATAACTACCCTCACCATCTAAAATTATTATAATACAATTTATGATATTATTCAAGAAAAAGAAAGTTTAATCAATAAAAAACAAAACAAAATGTTTTGTTAAAAAGAGTCGATATTAATTATTATCTTTTTGTTATCATTTGCATAACTTGCTGCTTGGACAACGGTTCTAATGGCATTAGCTATCTTACCACCTTTTCCAATTACTGAACCGATTTCTTTGCTATCAACTAATACTTGAACATTTATAATATTTTCTTCATCATCAAATTGTTTAACTGATACCATTTCTGGATCTTCAACAAGGTTTTTAATGATGTATTCTGTTAATTCAATTGGATTCATTATTTACTTTGTCTCTTTGAATTATGGAATTTTTCCATTATTCCTTGACTCTTAAATAAATCTTTTACTGTATCAGTTGGAATAGCACCTTTACTTAACCAATTTAAAGCTTTTTCCTCATCAACTTGTATTGATGCAGGTTCTTCAATTGGATTATATGTTCCGATTATCTCAATAAATTTACCGTCTCTAGGACTTCTTGAATCTGCTGCTACAATACGGAAGAAAGGTCTTTTTTTAGCTCCCATTCTTTTTAGTCTTAATTTAACTGCCATAATATTCCTCCATTTCCTAATTGAAATTATATCACATCAAAAATAATGTGTCAACACATTTTTGTTGACACATTATTTAGTTCATGTAATTTTCGTTTACACTCTCATCAATTTCCGTTTCAACTTCTTCATTCATTTCTTCAATTATTTCATCCCATGGTTCTTCATCTTCTTCAACTGCAATTTTCATTTTAGTTTCTCCTACAATTTCAACCCCTAATTCTTTTTCAATTTCGAAATTTATCGAACTACCGTTTATATTTACTTTTGAACAAGATGGTTGTTTTAATGTTCTGACAATGATATCAGTATCACTAGATGTATCCGCATTTTCTCTTGCTTTTACATTAAATAAATCATTATATTCGATCTTTTCACTTATTACAGTTGTCTTAGAATCATTATCATATGAATACCAAATATTCACATCATAACTACCGTCTATACCAATTTTATCACTAGATTTATAACCTTTAAATTTATGATTTATTACCCAACATCCCAATACTGTTGTAGGTACATTTTCTGTTTTAATGGTATAGTTATTTGTAAAAAACTTCTTACCTTTTCCTACAATAGCTTTTGTCACTATTTCCTTATATGATGCCACATTATCACCCCTCACTTTAATGTATGCATTTTAATTAAAAAGTAGACAAAAAGAATGTATATTTTAACATTCTTCTCCATCCATACTCCATGTTTTAACATTAGTTATTTTAACATCGATTATTTTTCCTAAATTAGATAAATCAGTTTTAACATTTACTAATTTCATTGTATCTGTATAACCCATTAATTTGTTTTTATCTTTTTCACTGACAGATTCTAATAAAACCGGTACTTTTTTATTTAAGTATTTACCATTAGCTTCTTTTGAATATTTGTTTATTAAATCGTTCAATAAATATAATCGTCTTTCTTTTTCTTCTAAAGGAATACTATCTTCCATTTTAGCTGCTGGTGTCCCTTCTCTTGCTGAGAATATAAAGGTGAATGCTGAATCAAATTTGCACTTATTTACTAATTCTAAAGTATCTTCAAAATCTACTTCTTCTTCACCCGGAAAACCGACAATAATATCTGTTGTTATCGAACAATTGGGAACGGCTTCTTTTAATTTATTAAACAG
This sequence comes from Bacilli bacterium, assembly GCA_028708945.1. Next base: position 7,196 of record JAQVXV010000015.1, on the reverse strand, counting down.
TGTTAAATAATCTTCTTTACTATATCTTCTACCCATTAATTTTAAGATTTTATTAGATCCACTTTGAAGTGGTAGATGAATATAAGGCATAACGTTTTTGTACTTTTTAATAACTTCTATCATATCATCATTAAAATCCCAAGGATGACTAGTAACAAATCTGATTCTTTCGATATTTGTTTTAGCAACCTCTTCTAATAAATTAGCCATATTATAATCTTCGTTTAAATCTTTACCATAAGCATTTACATTTTGTCCAAGGAGTGTTACTTCTTTATAGTTATTTTCTTTAAGTTCAATTACTTCTTTAACAATATCTTCTAAAGCTCTACTTCTTTGTTTTCCTCTCGTATAAGGAACTATACAATAAGTACAGAACTTATCACACCCATACATTATATTAACCCAAGCTTTATAGTTACTATCTCTTTTAGCAGGAATACCTTCAACAATGTTTCCTTCACAACTCATTACTTCAAGAACTTGTTTTTTTTCTGCTAAACTTTTATTTAATAGTTTAGGTAATTCATAAATATTATGGGTTCCAAAGATTATATCCATCCATTTGTATTTTTTAATTATTCTTTCAACTACTACTTCTTGTTGGGGCATACAACCACACATACCGACAATTATATTTGGTTTAGACTCTCTTAAATGTTTAATTCGGCCTAACATTCCAAATACTTTATTATGAGCATTTTCTCTTATAGCACAGGTATTAAGTAAGATAAAATCAGCATTTTCCATTATTTTTTCTTCTTTAAATCCCATTTGTTCTAAAATCGCTTTAATGTTTTCTGTATCGTGTTCATTCATCTGACAACCGTAAGTTTTAATATGATATGTCATATTTTGCCCGAGTGAAATATATTCTTTATCTAATTTATAATTTTCTTTTAAAACAAGATCTTTCGTTCTTATTTTTGCATCTTTTAAATTTGGTCTTAACATCTCAATCACCTTTTAAATAATAACATAATTAACTTTGAATGGCAATAAAAAAAGCCTTAGGCTTTTATATTATTTTTTTTGTCTAATACTAATGTACGAACCCCTGTTTCAATTGAAAAGTCTAAATCTCTAGTCTCATAAGCGAATGGTTCTGCATAATAGTTTTCTTTCATTAAAGTATCTTCTCTGTATTCGTTTAATTGATAATCTAATTCTGCCACACCATCTAATAAACTATCTACTAAAGCAGCATATTTATAATTTTTTGATCTTATGTTTTTGTTTATGTATTTCTTGATTGTCTTTAATGTTTTAAGATGATCTTTAGAATTTCTAAAAAGTTCATCTACTAAATCACTTAATCTCCAGATATCAGCGTCACTACCTAAACTACCATGTTTAAATAATTCTACATTATGAATATGAAGATCACAATCTGTTTTTAATATTGTTTTCTTAGCATCTTTCATTATAACTTTTACTCTTTGTTTTGAACCATTCATAAGTTCTTCTAAAGACAATGGTGTATATAATGATCCTTTAGTATTGTTTTCTCTAATGATGTTTTCTGCGACTTTATCTCTTTGATGTCTTAATCTTTGTTTTTTTTCCATTTCATATGTTCTTTCTTTCATATATATCCCCCTTAATTGGCTATATACTAACATGTTTTAAAAAAGAATGCAAATTTAGTGGTTTACATAACTCTATTGTCAAAAGAAGTTTTTTTTTATATAATGTAATAAAGTTAATAGCGGAAGGTTGTATCTATTAATTTAGCGCCTGGACCTATAGGTTGACGAGGATAACAGTTATCGAAATATTCGGCGGATGCTGTTACGGCTATGTAAGTCGAAAGATATATTTAAAGATTAAAATAAAGATTAAAACAAAAAATATATCATACATTTTTTCATAGTGAAAGGAAGTGAATTTATGTGTGGTATTGTTGGCTACATTGGTAAAGATAAAAATACTTTAAGAAATTTAATAAACAGTTTAAAAATATTAGAATATCGTGGTTATGATTCAGCAGGGATAGCCTATGTTAAAAATAAAACGGTAAAAATTATTAAAGAAAAAGGTAAAATTGAAGCCTTAGAGAAAAAAATAAATTTTAATGAGGATGTAACTATTGGTATGGGACATACAAGGTGGGCTACGCATGGTGAACCTAGTATTGTAAATTCCCATCCACATAAAGTTGGTAAAATTACTTTAGTGCATAATGGTATTATTGAAAATTATGAGGAATTAAAAAAATTATTAAAAGAATTTGGTTATAAATTTAAATCGGATACGGATACTGAAGTAGTATGTGCTTTAATTGATAAATTATATAACGAAAAGAAAGATTTAAAAAAAGTTTTATCTAAACTTGTAAATTTAATTAAAGGTAGTTATGCCTTTTCAATTATTTCAGATGATGAACCAGATACTATTTATGCTATTAGAAAAGACAGTCCTTTAATTTTAGCACTTAGCAATAATGGATATTATATAGCATCTGATGTACCTGCTATATTAAATCATACAAATAAATATATTCTAATTGATAATGACGAAATAATCGAATTAAAAAAAGATAATTATTTTATTTATAATAGTCGATTAGAACCAATTCAAAAGAAAGTTTCTATCTTTGAAGGAAGTATAAATTCATCTATAAAAGATGGTTACAGTCACTTTATGTTAAAAGAGATACATGAAGAAGATAAGGTTATCAAAGATACGATGTTTCCTTATATTGAAAATGGGATATCTTCTTTAATTGACAAGATGCCAGATTTAAAGAAATACGAGAATATTGATATTGTTGCTTGTGGTAGTGCATATCATGCTGGATTAATTGGTAAAACATTGATTGAAGATTATGCAAAAATACCTGTTAATGTTGAAATTGCTAGTGAATATAGATATAAAACTCTATTTAGCAACTCTAAAAATTTAGTTATTTTAGTGTCACAATCTGGTGAAACTGCTGATACATTATCTTCTTTAAGGATTGCTAAAGAAAATAATATCGATACTTTAGCAATTGTAAATGTGGTTGGATCTTCTATAGCAAGAGAAGCTAAAGAGGTATTATATATAAAAGCTGGATATGAAATAGCAGTAGCAACTACAAAAGCTTATTTAGCGCAGATAGCGATGTTTTCACTTATCGCCCTAAATCTTGGTTATATTAATAACTTAATTAATGATAATCAAATTGAAGATATTTTCAATCAAATTTATAAGTTACCAAAATTAATAAAAGAAGTATTAAATGAAGATTATAGTAAAATTGCTAAAAAAATTTATAAGGAAAAAGATATTTTCTTTATTGGTAGAAAAATCGATTATCCGATTGCAATGGAAGGTAGTTTAAAATTAAAAGAAATCGCCTATATTCATTCTGAAGCTTATGCTGCTGGAGAATTAAAACATGGGACAATTTCTTTAATTCAAAAAAATACCCCTATTATTGCTATTGCAACTGATAAAAATGTTTTTTCAAAAACAATTAGTAATATTAAAGAAGTAAAAGCTAGAGGTGCTTACATTATTTATTTAACTACTTCTAACTTAAACAATGAATTGGATTTTGCGGATACTAAAATAATTATTCCTCAAACAAGCCCGTTATTACAAACTATTTTAGCAATTATTCCATTACAATTAATTGCCTTTGAAACTGCTAAATTAAAAGGATGCGATATTGATAAACCAAGAAATTTAGCAAAGTCAGTCACTGTTGAATAAAATTAAAAATAAGTAGTTATAAAATTACTTATTTTTTTATTGATTATCAGATAATAAAACAAGTTAAATACTTGTTTTATTAGCAACAAACCATATATTACTTATATCGCAACTACTACTAGAAGGTGCTGGATTTGGCATTTCTAGTTTAATAATTACTGGCACTTTAAATGCTAGTCCAAAAGCAACACAAGTACCTGGAGGCAATATTTTTAGTTTTCTTAAAATTTCACTTGTTATATTAGGAACCATTTGACGGATAAAATCAATATCAACAGGATGTAACATTTTAAAAATTAAGAAATTATTACATTGTGATAGAGCCGTTTGGGATAACTCGCTAGGTCTTTGAGTAATTAATCCGAGAATAATTCCGTATTTACGTCCCTCTTTAGTAATACGATCAAATATGTTATACCCTAATAATTGAGCATCGTTATCATTTTGAACATAACGGTGTGCTTCTTCTAATACAATATGAATTGGAAAAGATGCTCTATTTTCTAACTCTTTTGTAAAATCAAATAACATTTTTGAATATATTTTAGTTAAATTTTTTGCAAATCGATCATCTACATAATTTATATTAAAATTAATAATTTGGGCTTTCTTTAAATTAGGTTGAAGCATTAATTTTTTAATATATGCTTCTTTAGTTATATATTCAGGATAATCAAAGAAAATACTTTGTTCACTATTTACTAGTCCATGTAATCTAACTTTAAGAATATTAGTGTCATCATATACTTTTTCACTATTTAATATTCCTTCTGAAATTAAGGCGAAATCTAAGGCCTTTTCTAAATCTTCTAATGTATATTTAAAAGAACCATCTGGTAATTGTAATTCTAAAGTATCGTCTAAAAATGATTCCATAAAATTAGTAACCAATTCCATTTCTCTTATTTTTCCACTATTATCTATCAATAAACACTGTTTTAAAGCTCTTGTATATCCCGGTTGATAAACTGGAGTATCTAGATTTAATTCTTTTGTTTTATAAAATGATAATATTGAAAATATTTGATCTCTTATTTGCGTTGGTGATTTTCCAGATGCTAAAATATCTAATATTGATCTTGCAACAATATCATTTTTATGTTTGATAACTAATTCTTCATCTCTACCAAATACAGTTACTAATTTAAGCATCTTTTCTATTATTGGAATTTGATTATGACTTTCTGCTCCTAATAATAGAGCAAGATCATCTATACCAAGTAACCAAACAGGAATTCTAACTATTTCACTATCAGTTGTCTTAAGATTAGTTGTATATGTTTTCATACTTATTTCAGGAGATTTAGTATGTAATTGTGAGAACGCTGATTGGTATTCTCCATATGCATCAAAGATAAAAATGCTGGATTTATAAGCCATTACTCTATCTTTTGCAAACAAATTTTGAAATATTCTTGCAACACTACATGATTTACCACTACCAGTAGAACCAAAAATTGCAAAGTGATTACTAAAGAATTGGTTTATATCAATATGAATATCAACATCTTCATAGATAGCACTTTTACCAATATATAAATGCTTATTTTCAATATATTGTTCTACTCCTATAATTAAAGGAGTTTTCTCTTTAGATACTAACTTAACAGTTGCATTAAAAGCTGGTTTACTAATAACCCCAAAGACAAATTTGTCGTTTTTAATTTCACCTAATAAATTAATCATCGCAATTTGATCTTTAATATTTACAATTTCTCCAATCGTTTTGCGATATTCATCTTCCATAATGACATACAAATTAATTAAATTATTAAATTCTTTTAAATCAATATTTAATTTTATTTGAACTTCATTTTCGTTTATACCTATAATATTTCCTAACATATTTATCACCTATTCTAATTATAACAAAAATCTTGTAAAAAAAAAGGGTTTTTTAAATTAAAGAATCCCTTGTGTATATTAAAATATCATTATCAGCATATATTTCTGCAATCGCAGATTTTTTAAATTTTATAAATCCTAACCCTGGTATAACTAAATCATTATTAGATGATACATTTATAGTTTTAACACTTTTTTCTTTTAATTCTTTATATATTCTTTCAATTTTAAGACTATTAGAAATATAAAAAACAATATCAGTTTGACCTTTAATCTTGATTTTTAATATATTTTCAATATTAAATGTCTGATCTATCTTAACTTGATAGATTAAAGGTTTAATCATTTTTCTAGGGTTTGTTTTTAATAATTGGTCTTTGTTTAAAAAAATATCGATAGCATTTTCATTAATAAATCCTGGCGTGTCAATTAACATTAGATTGTCATTTAAAACTATCTCAATTGTGTCTAATGTCGTAGATGGTAAATATGATGTTAAAATACTGCTTTCTTTAAATGAATAATTATAGATTAGCTTATTTATCATCGAGCTTTTACCTGCATTAGTGTTACCTATAACATACACTTTTTTGCTAGTTTGATATTTTTTAATTTTAGACATTAATAAATCATAATTATAGTTATTTTTATTACTAATTATAACTTTATCAACAAAATCACCTTTAATTTTATTAAGTAATTTTGATTCATTCATAGTTACTGGTAATAAGTCTTTTTTAGTAAGTACTAATAAAACTGGATTATTAAGTTCATTAATAATGTTAAAGTTTTCAGGCAAACTTAAAATATCTGCCACCATAATAACTAAGTCATTTGTCTTTTTTATTTCATCTAAGAACTTTTTAAAAACGTCTTCTTCAATTGACACTTTTTTAAGTTCACCATAATTTTTTAAACGAAAACATCTTTCACATAGGTTTAATTCATTAGAACTTAAATCTCCACATCCTAGACATTTTTTAGTCATAATATTTTCCTCGATAAAAAACATCCTTTTTACTTAGTTTTTTAATAATTTTCCCTTCAATAAATCTATTTATTTTAGTAGGAACATGATCTTTTTTACTGATTGGATTTATAAATATAGTAGTTATTCCTACTCTATTTCCACCCTTAATATCAGTTAATAATTGATCTCCTATGATTGCAACCTCATTGATATTATACTTATATTCGTCTAATACTGTTAAAAATTTAGATGGAAAAGGTTTCATAGCTCTTGCACAACAATCCACTTCTAAAGAGTCTTTGAAAATTTTCAATCTTTTTTTACCACTATTAGAAAATATAATAATTCTAAATCCCATATTTTTTAAATTATTGAATAATTCACTAATTTTTTCATTTGGTTCTTTTATATTATAAGGTACTAAAGTATTGTCTAAATCAAATAATAGACATTTAATACCAATGTCAAAAAGCTTTTGGTAATTAATTTCATAGATGCTTTTTTGATATATATCTGGAACATAATTCTCCATTGTAATACCTCCTACAGATAAGATAATTCTATCATACTTATAAATCATTTTCAATTAATTTTTGATTTACATAATAAAACCGATTATTTAGGAATCGGTTATTTATGCATTCTTTTTTTAATTAAAGTCTCAACTTCATTGTAAAGTTTA